>NZ_JBALPP010000140.1:0-11201 GCF_036965425.1 Neobacillus drentensis
CTTCCTGTTTTTCAGGAGCTGTAGTTGCGGCAGGGGGCTGGTTCTCCCCACTAAGTTCGGTAAACGAATCGATGATGGATTCGTTGTTTAGAAGATTTGTTGCAACTCGCATGATGGAATTTAAATCAAATGAATTTTGATTATTTAATAGATTGCTTGTAAGATTCTTAAAAGGGTCCTTGTCCATATTATTACCTGTATCCTGTCCATTATTTTCATTCATCTTGCCACTCATAAATTAACCACCTTTTTAGTTTAATCTTAATTAGTTCAGAAATTCCATATATCCTATGTCGCTTGTATCATCATGTAGTGTGTTAATGTCATTATGGAAGTAAATATTTTGATGTATAATTTGTTTAAAAATATAACCACAACTTCATAAATATCGGTATCGATAAAAAAAGACCCACTTTGCCTTAGCTAAGAAGGTCTTTTTATAGACTGCGAATTTAATATTGCCCTAAATTAGGAGCAAGTAAAAGCAGTTGCGATGGCATCTGATACTGCTGCAAGTGTACTTGGACGAGCACCTAAAAGACTACCAAGTAAAAATGCAACAACTAAAACAAGTCCTACAACAATATCACCAAGAGTTGGACAAGCTGGTAGTGTAATTGCCACGTGTGATCCCCCCTCTCGATATTTTATTTAAGGTAGTATTTTAACTCCTTATATTAGACAAGCTATGTTGAAAAGAATAGATTGGTTCTAGTTAAATCAATCAATTGATGAAATTATGCTAATATCATAATAGATTTGTAATCACGCTAATCAGTCCAAAATATCCAAGAGGGTTGCTTCTCGAGGCGAATAATCCTCCAGGACACGCCGGCTTGCAACAAAAAATATATTTTGTTTTGATCTTTTCTTAGGGTCTGTAACAAAAAGCTTCACGCAAGGATAGATACCTGAGATTGTTGAATAAAGGGTATGCAATAATTCATCATTTTTTATTTTTCCAATATAATTCATGATAAAAATTCCTTTGTCAGAGAGCTTATCGTTTGATAGAGAAAAAAACTCTTTTGTTGTTAGATGAAACGGGATTTCACTGCCGCTGAATGCATCTAAAAAAATGATATCCTGGGAGTGGGCATTCTGGGTTTTTAAGAGCGCTTGTCCATCACCAAGTTCCACGTTTTTTCCTGTATGTTCAAAGTACTTCTTGGATACCTCGACGACCAACGGGTCAATTTCTGCAGTTAACAAATGTTTATTAGAATAATGAGAGCTTATCGTGCCAATTCCATGGCCAATAATAAATCCATTTTGGAAATGAAATGCATAGTGATCAATAAGATCCACAACGATACGATTTTCTGCAGCTACAAGTAATTGAGGATGCTCTAAATTTATTATTCCTTGGATAGCATCGGAAGAAGATTGAAGCATTCGAAATTTCCCTCGCATTCCTTCGAATTCACTCCGCTCTGTAACGTAAATTGTTTGATAAGAGCTGGAAGTCTTATAAATTAACGTTGACCCGTAAAGAAAAATTTGGCGCTCCGAACGATCATCTCTATTTATCTGATTCATATTTTCACCTCCATAGCGGGTTTACTACAGAGTATTCATTTGAATGGATATTTGAATGAATAAATAGCATAGGTTTCCTAGGAACAAAAAAAATGTAATGGCTTTATACCATTACATTTTTCTCATGTTTCGATTTTTCGTTTCTTGTTCATTTTCCTAATTAAATAGATACCAGCAATTAATGCAAGTAAATTTAAAGAATCACCAAAATTGATAGTAAGACTAAAATGATTATTAACCCTTACATCAGTCTTATTATTGTTATTCGTACTAGAATGCGGCTTCGACCCCTTAACCTCATTTCCCACCAGAAACACCCCCATACTATTAATATATTATCTTTCCACATACAAATCATTCCAAATATTTTTCATGTTGTCATTAGGTGTCAGGCACCGCAAAAAGACAAATCTCCTTAAATGTCCATCTCATGTGGACAATTAAGATGGGTTGTATGAAGAAAGTGAATAAACGCGAAAAAAGTCGAAATAATGGAGAGTTGAATTTTATTTCCTGCTATCATGTTATCTTAGGACAAGGAATGATAAAATGGCTTTATTATAGGCTTTTATATTAGATAATGGTGGAGGAAATATTTATTTATTCCTTGGGAAAGCGCAAGAACAGACATTTCTCGATTTTTTTGTCGGATGAAAGCGCTTTAAATGTTGATATAAAGGGGTTGGTCCAGTTGTTTAAGATGATTGATGCCCATATTCATCTTGATCATTACAAAGATGATGAAATTAAACAGATAATGAAAGATTCTCCTCTGATTGATAGGTTGATCACAGTTTCTTTTAATCTTGAGTCGTGTAAAAAAAACCTAGAATTAACCCGAAAATTTCAAAAAGTGAAGGCTGCTTTTGGGTTTCACCCAGAGCAAGCTTTGCCAAGTGAAAACCAGGTTTTAGAACTCTTAAATTGGATGAATGATCACCAAAATGAAATGGCTGCCATCGGTGAGGTTGGTCTTCCATATTATTTAAGGCAACAAAATCAAGTTTCTAAAAGCCAACACGAACAATACCTAAATATATTGGAGATATTTATCCAAAAAGCAGCTGAATGGGGTAAACCAATTGTCCTTCATGCTATCTATGAGGATGCACCGATTGTTTGTGATCTTTTGGAAAAGTACTCTATTAAAAAGGCACATTTTCACTGGTTTAAGGGTGATCAGAAAACCATCTTAAGAATCATAGGGAATGGGCATTTTATTTCTGTTACCCCTGATATTGTCTATAAAGAAAAAATAAGGAACATTGTTCATATGTATCCATTAGGGCAGATGATGATTGAAACTGATGGTCCATGGCCGTTCGAAGGTCCTTTTTCCGGGAAAATGACCCATCCGAATATGATGAGTGAATCAATCCGAGAAATTTCAAAAATAAAAAAATTGTCATTGGAAGAAGTTTCTGATACATTATGGCGAAACAGTAAATCATTTTATGAGTTAGAGAATCGATAAAAGAAGGGGAAACAATGATGAGCAAGCAAGTGATCGTCTATACGACAAACGACTGTATTGAATGTACGATGGTTAAAAAAGTTCTCACAGAAGAAGGAATCCCGTTTGATACCAGGAATGTTTCTACCAATCCTGTATATCAAAAGGAAGTGGAAGAGTACGGATTTTTAGGGGTTCCGGTAACTGTAGTTGGTAATCGGGCAGTTAAAGGATTTACCAATGAATTAAAAGAGCTCATGGAGCTGGCGAAAAAAGAATAAAAGCATTTAGTATATGAAGGACTCGTATTTATTTATCATAATAATATTATGTAAACCTGATTGAATAATTTCTTAAGTAATTAAATATTTACTTATAAGTTTAATAGGAGTATTATTGATTTAAATTTAATATGTTTAGTATCTACTAGGGGTGCCCATAATGCGGGCTGAGAGGAAACGGCAACGTTTTTAACCCTTCGGACCTGATCTGGATAATACCAGCGTAGGAAAGTAGTCGAGAATAGTCATTGCGCTTACTTGCTTATGAACCAGGTCCATATATGGATCTGGTTTTTTTATTTTAAAAAAGGAAGAGGAAAATCTCATGGAAAAAAACAGTTTGTATGAAACATTACAAAAAGTAAGAGAAGTAAATCCGCTTGTACATAATATCACAAATGTAGTGGTAACAAATTTTACTGCAAATGGGCTTCTGGCACTTGGAGCATCACCAGTTATGGCTTACGCCGAGGAAGAAGTAGCCGAAATGGCAAAAATCGCTAGTGCACTCGTTTTGAATATTGGTACTTTAAACTCTCAAAATGTCAATTCAATGATTCTTGCAGGAAAATCTGCGAATCAACACAATGTCCCAGTCATTTTTGATCCGGTCGGTGCTGGAGCAACAAGCTATCGAACCGAAACGGCCCAAAGAATCATGAAGGAAGTCAAAGTCACAATCATTAGAGGCAATGCGGCAGAAATTGCAAATGTAGTAGGTGAAAAGTGGGAAATCAAGGGCGTTGACGCTGGAAATACCGAGGGGAATGTCATTGACCTTGCGATTACAGCTGCCCAAAAAATGAATTGCTTAGTTGTCATTACTGGAAAAGAAGATATCGTCAGCGATGGCAAAACCACCTATGCCATTGCTAATGGTCATCCCATCTTAACTAAAGTGACCGGTACAGGATGCTTATTGACCTCCGTAATCGGTGCTTTTGCAGGTGTTGAAAAAGATCTTATAAAGGCTTCCGTTGCTGCGTTAACTTTTTTTGGAATTGCAGCGGAAAAGGCAGCACAAAAAACAATTGAACAAGGTCCAGGCAGTTTCCAAATCGAATTTTTAAACCAATTGTCAGTTGTTTCCACTGATGATATCAAGCAACATAGCGCAATCAGACAGGTTTAAGGGGGCTAATAAAATGAAAAAAGCATTAACGATTGCAGGGTCGGATAGCGGCGGCGGAGCCGGAATCCAAGCGGATCTTAAAACTTTTCAGGAATTACAGGTTTTTGGTATGTCAGCTTTAACCGCTGTTACCGCTCAAAATACCTTGGGTGTTCATGGGGTGTATCCGATGTCAGTCGAAGCTGTGGTTAAACAGATGCAGGCAATAGGCGATGATATGGGAACGGATGCCGTGAAAACCGGAATGCTGTTTAATGCAGAAATCATCGAGGCGGTTGCTGATATTATTAGTAAATATCATTGGGAAAACCTTGTAGTAGATCCTGTTATGATTGCCAAGGGCGGCGCTTCATTACTGCAGATGGAAGCCATTTCAGCAATGAAAAAATATTTATTGCCGCTTGCAAGGGTCATTACACCAAACATACCGGAAGCCGAGGTTCTGACTGGTATGTCGATTCATACTGCCAAAGATAAGGAGGATGCTGCTAAAAGATTATCAGAATTGGGTGTCCAAAACGTTATCATCAAAGGCGGCCATGACGAGGATGAATCTTTATCCATCGATCTATTGTATGACGGGACAGAATTCTACACGTTTGCTAAAGAACGAATTCAAACGAAAAACACTCACGGAACTGGCTGTACTTTTTCAGCAGCCATCACGGCTGAACTTGCAAAAGGCGCGCCTTTATATGAGGCAGTCGCATTAGCCAAGGATTTTATTCATGATGCGATCCAATTTGATTTGGAGATTGGCAAAGGACATGGTCCAACCAACCATTGGGGATACCGAGTAAAGAATGAGGGCTTGCGTTTATGAAAAATTTACGAGACTACCTAAAGGTATATTTTATCATGGGCAGTCCTAACTGTCTTAAGGACCCAGCTGAGGTATTAAAAGAAGCCATCGCTGGGGGGATTACCCTTTTTCAATTTCGTGAAAAAGGAGAAGGTGCTTTAACTGGAGAGGATAAATATACTCTCGCAAGAGAACTTCAAAGCATATGCAAAGAGCATCACATCCCGTTCATCGTCAATGACGATATCGAGCTGGCACTGGCGATTGATGCTGACGGTGTCCATATCGGGCAAGAGGACGAGTCTGTGAAAACGGTTAGGAAAAAAATTGGTGATAAACTCCTCGGGGTGTCTGTCCATTCCACAGAGGAAGCGATGTCCGCGATTCGAGAAGGCGCAGATTATTTCGGTATTGGTCCCGTTTTTCCGACAAAAACAAAAGCTGATGCCAAACCCTCCAGGGGCACAGAACTTATTGAAACACTTAGGAAAAATGGCTACCAAACCCCAATTGTCGGCATTGGCGGGATTACGGCAGATAATGCCCGATCTATTGTGGAAGCCGGAGCAGATGGTGTTTCTGTTATTACAGCAATCAGCCATGCATTGTCACCTCTAGAAGCTGCCAAGAAATTAAGAGGAGCGGTGAGAGGATGAAAAGAACTCATAAACTTACCTTAACGGCCATGATGATTGCGATTGGCACGATTTCTAGTAGTTTAGTTTCGATTCCAATTGGATTTACCAAGGTCTTTCCTGTTCAGCACTTTTTAAATGTATTATCGGCAGTACTTTTAGGCCCTTATTACGCAGTAGCTCAGGCCTTTTGTGTATCCCTATTAAGAAATTTAATGGGAACCGGATCCGTATTTGCCTTTCCAGGCAGCATGGTTGGGGCATTATTGGCATCCTTATTATTTTGGAAAACTAGAAAAATATATCTTGCTTTTATAGGTGAGGTCATTGGAACGGGCATCCTGGGAGCACTCCTTTCCTATCCAATCGCAACCCTGATTCTCGGACAAAAAGCGAGCCTTTTTGGATTTATTCCTTTGTTTATTTTTAGCTCCTTTGCCGGTGCCCTGATTGGTTTTGTTATTCTTACTATTTTTTCAAAAAATAATGTTGTCAATTTGGCAGATTCCAAGGCTGTGAACAAATGAGAAAAGAGTTGTGGGAACGTATATCAAATGAAGTGGAAGCGAGACAAGAGGAATTGCTGAAACTATTAACAAAGCTAATAGCCTATCCTACAGTAAGTCCCCCTGCCCGAAATACTACGGAGGTACAGGACTTTATTAAAGGATATCTGGAAAATTTGGGATTTGAAACGGAAAAATGGGACGTATACCCTGGGGATCCGAATGTGGTAGGGATTTTACACGGTGAATCTTCTGACCAGTTTAATAGCTTGATTGTAAATGGGCATGTTGATGTGGCCGAGGTAGGGGATGATAAAGAGTGGAATTCATCGCCGTTTGAAAGCATAACGAAGGATGGCTATATATACGGCCGTGGAGTTGCTGATATGAAGGGTGGAATCGCTGCCTCCCTTATGGCTATTAAACTTTTAAAAGAACTTGGCATTCCGCTACAAGGTGACCTGCAATTCCAATCGGTTATTGGGGAGGAAGTGGGGGAGGCCGGTACGCTTGCCTGTATGGAAAAAGGATACAAGGCAGACTATGCCGTTGTTGTCGATACAAGCGACTTACATATTCAAGGACAGGGCGGAGTGATTACGGGCTGGATTACGATTCAAAGCAAAAAAACCTACCATGACGGGCTTAGAAGGAACATGATTCATGCTGGCGGAGGAATTAACGGAGCCAGTGCGATTGAGAAAATGACGAAAATCATTACCGGGCTTCAAGAACTTGAAAGGCACTGGGCAGTGACGAAAAGCTATGATGGCTTTCCTCCTGGTACCAATACGATCAATCCAGCTGTCATTGAGGGAGGCCGGCATGCAGCCTTTGTAGCCGACAGCTGCTCTTTATGGATCACGGTACATTTTTACCCGAATGAAGATTACAAAGACGTGATTAAGGAAATTGAACAGCATATTGGTGCTGTCGCTGCTTCTGACCCATGGCTAAGGGAAAATCCTCCGGAATTTGTTTGGGGTGGTAAATCGATGATTGTTGACCGAGGAGAAATTTTCCCTTCATTAGAAATTGATCCTGAACATTCTGGAACAAAGCTTTTAACTAATTCCTTTGAAAAATTGCTTGGCTTTGAGCCAGTGGTTGGCATGTCAACTACTGTAACGGACGCAGGCTGGCTTGGCCGCGCGGGGATTCCGACGGTTATCTTCGGACCCGGAAAACTAGAAGATGCCCATGCTGTTAATGAAAAAGTAGAAATCCAACAATTGCTTGATTTTACAAAAGTATTAGCCGTATTTATTGCAGAGTGGTGCAACACAAGGAAGGAGGGCCAGCAATGAAATTTTCACAAAGGCTTTATCAAAAAGTAGAGGATATTTGGAAAAAAACACACCAGCATCCTTTTGTTGTCGGAATGGGGACGGGTGAATTGCCTGTTGAATCCTTTATCCGATACATGAAACAGGATTATGTGTTCTTAATCGACTATTCAAAGTTGTTTGCATTTGGAGCAGTGAAGGCAGGGGACCTGGAGACGATGGCTTCGTTCGCTAAACTTCTAAACGAAACCCTGCATGGAGAAATGGAGCTCCATCGTCAGTATGCTGAAAGATTTGGTATTACACATCAGCAGCTTGAAGAAACAAAGCCGACTCCCATCAACTTGGCATATACAAGATACATGCTGAATGTCGCTCAAAATGGCTCATTAGAGGAATTAATCGCTGCTTTACTGCCGTGTATGTGGAGCTATTGGGAGATTAGCAAGATGCTAGCAGATAACTATCCAAACTCTATCAATCACTATCAGTATGGAGATTGGGTAAAAATGTACTCTTCAAGTGAGTTTGGCGAGCTTGCCACTTGGCTCATTAATTTATTAGACGCGTACTCGGATGGAAAACCTGAACGGGAGCTGGCCATTTTAGAAAATCACTTTTTGACGACTTCCCGATTTGAATACATGTTCTGGGATATGGTTTATGAGGGGGGCGATTGGCCTGTCTAATTCGTCCATGTTATCCATCAAAGATCTGACATATTCATTTAGCGGCGAAAGACCCATTTTTCAAGAAATTTCATTGGATGTACAGTCAGGCGAATTTGTATCCGTAATTGGAGCAAGCGGTTCTGGAAAAAGTACTCTTTTTAAATTGATTACGGGTTTACTAGAGCCAGACGTGGGTGAAATTCGCCTTGGGCAGCAGGATACAAAAAGAAGATTAGGACAGGTAGGCTATATGCCGCAAAAAGACCTTCTTTTGCCATGGAGGACGGTTATGGACAATGTGTTGCTGCCACTGGAGGTAACAAAGGAAAAAAGCCAGGAAAAAATCCCGGAAGTCCGCGAATGGTTAGCCCGTTTTGGACTGGCAGATTACGAAAATGCTTATCCAAATGAACTCTCCGGAGGGATGAAGCAGCGGGTCGCTTTTTTACGAACATTGGTGACGGGCAGAGACCTCTTATTGTTAGATGAGCCGTTTGGCGCATTGGATTCTTTAACGAAACGCAACATGCATAGCTGGTTACTGGGGCTGTGGGGAGAACTACAAAAAACGGTCCTGTTCATCACCCATGATCTTGAGGAAGCGATTTTATTAAGCGATCGAATTTATTTGTTAAGAGGGAACGGAATCCAAGAAATAAAAGTCAGTTTGCCGAGACCTAGAAGTTCTGAGTTAATCTATCAATCTGATTTTATGGCGATGCGAAAAGAATTGGAGTGGCTGATTCAATATGAAAGGTAATATAAAAAAATGGACGGGCGATTATGGTTTATTTTTGCTTGTGGTCATCCTTCTTGTCAGTTTGTGGCAATGGATCGTCCAGCATGGAATGGTACCAGCGTTTATCCTGCCTTCCCCATCGGCGATTTGGGCATCCCTGATTGATAACCGGGAGCTTCTGTTCGAAGAGCATTTGCCTGCAACACTAAAGGAAGTCCTAATTGGATTCGGATTTTCTCTCGCTGGAGGTCTCCTGTTAGGTGTAGGGATGCATTTTTTTCGATCGGTAGAAAAAATCCTATATCCCTTTCTCGTCATTTCGCAAACGATTCCGTTGATCGCGATTTCACCTATTTTTATTATGTGGTTCGGCTATTCGATTTGGAGTAAAATTGCCGTCACAATCTTAACGGCATTTTTTCCCATTGTTGTGAGTACTTTTGATGGCTTGAAGGCAGTCGGGAAGGAATATCGCGAATTATTGCAAACCATGGGTGCGGACCGCTGGATGATTTTTAAGAAAATCCAAATACCAATGGCACTGCCTTCCATTTTTTCTGGATTGAAAATGTCTGTTGTCTATTGTGTTGTGGGAGCGACGATCGGAGAATGGCTGGGGGCAAGTGAAGGGCTCGGTTATTTTAGCCGAAGGATGTCGGGAAACTTAAAGGCAGATGCAGTATTTGCTGCCATATTTCTTCTGTCTTTGCTTGGGATTGTCTTATTTTTACTAATAGGTTTTGTAGAAAAACAGTTATTGAAAAATCAAAATCGTTAACATCATGGAAGGTTGTATGTAGATATGAAAAAAAGTTTATTAATAATGTTAAGTCTATTGTTATTACTTTTAAGTGCATGTGGGAAAAGTGAATCTTCTAAATCCTCGGGCAAGGATACGGGGCTTCAGAAAGTAAGCCTTATGCTGGATTGGTATCCGAATGCTGTCCATTCTTTCCTTTATGCTGCACAAGAGAAGGGTTATTTTAAAGAGCAAGGCTTGGATGTGGATATTCAAATGCCAGCTGATACAAACGATCCTTTAAAACTAGTAGCCGCAGACAAAATTGATATGGCCTTGAGCTATCAACCGCAAGTATTAGTGGCGCGAGGAGAGGATATCCCTGTCCAATCCTTTGCGGCAATTGTCCGCCACCCCCTTAACCAGTTAATGGTCCCTGCCGATAGTTCGGTTCAATCACCGAAGGATCTAGCTGGTAAGACGATTGGCTACCCATCGATTCCACTGGATGAAGCGATTGTATCGACAATGGTGAAGGCAGATGGGGGAGAAGCAAGTAAGATAAAGATGGTTGATGTTGGCTGGGATTTGATTCCGGCGATGGCAACAAAGAAAACAAATGCCCTTATTGGAGGCTATATTAATCACGAGAAATTATTATTAGATAAAGAGGGCCATCCAATGCGGACATTAAACCCAGCCGACTATGGGGTTCCCGATTATTATGAATTGGTATTGGTTGGCAGTGAAAAGGGATTAAAAGCGAAGCCAGAGGTATTTAAAAAGTTTATGGCGGCGATCACAAAGGGTCAAAAATATGTGTCTGAACATCCAGAAGAGGGACTTTCCGTCCTAATGAAGCATGAAGACAAATCCTCCCCGCTTGAAAAGGACGTCGAAACAAAAAGCTTGGAAATCTTACTTCCTTTAATGGATGCCAAGGATAAAACCTTTGGCTACCAGGACCCTGAAACCTGGAACAAAGTTGCCGAGTGGCTAAAAGAAAACAAAGTCATCACAAAAGACCTTAAAGCTGAGGACGCGTTTATAAATTTTTAAGGTATGGTGTCAGGCACCACAAAAAGACAATTTTGGTGATTTGTACGTGTGGAGTGGACAGCATGTTCGGATATGGAGCTTAAGGACAAATTAATGTCGGCTCGCTTGTGAATTGTCCTTAATAAGGCTTCTTGAGGACAAAACGAGCTCAAAAACAATGATAAATGTCCTTAATAAGGCTTCTTGAGGACAAAACGGGCTCAAAAACTAAGAAAAATGTCCTTAATAAGTCCACCTTCTAAGGAAAGACTAGTTCCAAAATTTCGAAATTTATGTTGCAGGGCCTTCGCCTTGGTTCAGCCAAATTAAAATAAAGCAAAAGACCCCAACAATGTTAGGGTCTCAGACTGTCGACAAAT
>NZ_JBALPP010000141.1:0-4173 GCF_036965425.1 Neobacillus drentensis
TAAATTTTTCCTAGATTACCATCATGTATTAATTTGATTAAAATTACTTTTCGCAATTTTTACAGCCTGTCTATTTTAATCCTTTGTCTCTATATTACGAGTGAAAGGAGGAAAAACAGTCCAAAGGAATCTATTTTAATAGTTTCAGAATTGTTAAACTATTACTATCATCATGGGTTGGCTTCCATAAAATCTGTTAGGGGGAATACGATGGAGCGAAAAGTACGCTTGATTCCGTACCAGGTAATGGCAGAGGTTGAAGAAGTAACCGAGGTGCCAAAAGGGGTTGAAATGATTCAGTCCCCGAAAGTTTGGGAAAAGACAAAAGGCAAGGGCATTACCATTGCTATCTTGGACACAGGCTGTGATCTCACGCATCCGGACTTAAAGCAACGGATTATTGGCGGATGCAATTTTACGAATGATGATAAAGGGAACAAAACGATTTATAAGGATTACAATGGGCACGGGACACATGTTGCCGGAACCATCGCAGCAACTGCCAACCAGCAGGGCGTAGTTGGAGTTGCCCCAGAAGCAAATCTATTAATTGTAAAAGTTCTTGATAAAAATGGCTCAGGTCAATATGACTGGATAATTAATGGAATCAATTATGCCATAGAACAAAAGGCAGATATCATCTCGATGAGCCTCGGCGGGCCAGAGGATGTACCGGAATTACACGAAGTTATTCAAAAAGCGGTGGCCAATAATATTCTAGTCGTCTGTGCTGCAGGAAATGAAGGAGATGGACAAGGTTCTACAGATGAATTTGATTTTCCAGGATCCTATAACGAGGTTATTAGTGTAGGTGCGATCAACCTTGAACGTCATATTTCTGATTTTAGTAATTCCAATAAAGAAGTCGATGTGGTGGCACCCGGTGAAAATATCTTATCCACTTATTTGAAGGGGAAATATGCTAGACTCAGTGGAACCTCAATGGCAACACCACATGTCTCAGGGGCATTGGCTCTCATAAAATCTTTGTCAAATCAAGCATTCGAGAGAAATCTATCAGAACCAGAACTATACGCCCAATTAATTAGGAGAACGGTACCACTAGGATATTCTCCAAAGCTCGAAGGTAACGGAATGGTCTATTTAACAGCGGTAGATTATCTAGTAAACGTATTCAATGAAACAACGAATGTGGTAAATGTCTAACATTTTTATAAAGCTTATCCTGCAAAAACCCAATCATTTCTATGAAAAATTCATTTAATAGAAATGAAAGGAGTTGAGTTGGATGAGCTCACAAAGTTTTCGAGACTTTGCAGATAAACTTGTTGGTCAAGAAGTAGAAGTTGTTACGAATAATGGGACCTATACTGGAACACTAGAATATGTTGGCGGAGACAGCATTATTTTGCGTACTAGAATCAGAGGCCGCGCCGTAAGATTGGCTATTCGCATCGCGTTAATTATCGCCCTATTCAGTTTGTTAACAGGTCGCAGATTCACTTTTTAAAAAAATAGAGTCTAAATAAGAGTGGCTGCCAGTAATTAGGGCAGCCATTTTCATTCGGTGTCTAACGGTGAGTTCAAATGATCGTCAAATAAATCAATAAATAAACTGCCATTGGATGAAATGACGGCATATTGAACCGCCTTGATTTGTAAACTTCGCGATTTTAATTCCTGATCCAGCCATTGTTTTGAAAAATTTTGGTTAAAATTCTTCTCAATTAACTTTCCGTCCATAATGAGTTCTTTTGGGAGTATAACATTTTCGTTTAAATTAGCAGGGTTAAAATCTTTCTTGCTGACATTTTGGTATTGGGTTTTCTTTAATACCGATAATTTGCCGCTCACCTCTAAAAGCGCATACTCCACCTCAAAAATATCAAATATTCCTTGCTCCCGAAGCTGCTGATTTAAATCATCTAATGTATACCTTATTTTTTTCATGTTGGCATCAAGAATTTTCCCATTATCAATGATGACCGTCGGCTGCCCGGATAGCCAGCTGCGAAATGGCCGGCTGTTTGCAGAAATAAGGGATAAGAAAAAATAAATCAAAATAAGGGCAATAAAAGAAGAAATCATCGGAACGAAGTGGAGATTCGTATCAAACCCCATGTTCGCAATGAAAGAGCCTATCGTGATTGATAAAGCAAAATTATAATAATTTGTATGGGAATTAACCTGTTTTCCGACCCATAGAGAAACAACCATTAAAACAATATAGGAAATACCCGTACGGATAATCGCTTCAACAACAACATGCAATCTACTTCATCCTTCACTTTTAATTGTTCCAATTTAAGTATGGGCTAAAATGGTAATTAAAATGTAAGATAATCTGTCAAATTTGTAGTTCGGATTGATGCTGTGAGTTATCATCAAATGGGGAGGTGTTTATGTTGATCATTGAGGAATTGTATTCGATAGAGGAATCTATCTCGGAGCTTTCTGAACTATTGGTGTATGTAGTCGATGATGGCGCAGCCGTAGGCTTTCTGCCGCCAATGAAACCATCATTAGCCAAGGAGTATTGGGGAACGGTTTTATCGTCTGGTGTGATTTTATTTGTGGCCAAAATTAACAATAGAATTGTTGGGAGTGTTCAATTACATTTATGCACGAAACCAAACGGATTACATAGAGCTGATATTGCCAAGCTCATTACAGACCCTGACTTGAGGCGGCAGGGTTTAGGCCGTGCTTTAATGCAAAAAGCAGAGGAACGGGCATTACAAGAAGGTCGGTCATTGTTAGTTTTGGATACAAGAGAGGGAGACCCTTCGAATAAATTTTATCAATCATTAGGATTTATCGAAGCAGGACGAATCCCGAACTTTGCCAAGTCAGCAAATGGGGAGTTGCATACGACAGTTTTGTATTACAAAACTCTATAAAAAATAAAGCGATGTTCAGGGTGAACACCGCTTTATATTTGCTTCACTTTCCTTCGCACCCTAAAAAACAACTTCAATATCGGCGGAACCGCAAAATAGATAAATAAGAGCCTGAATAATTGGTACCCGGTTACCATTGATAAATCGGCATGCACTTCATGGGCGAGTATACCCATTTGATCCATACCGCCGGGTGCCGTACTTAAAAAACTTGTCGACGGTGTTATATGGTAATAGAAAACAAGCACCAAGCTTAAGCCGATGGAGCCTAGTATCATGACCATGCCGCTTATTAGGGCAAGGGTAATCATTTTACTTTTGTGCGGCAATTTTTCCGGTTTTAATAATAACCCTATATAACCTCCAATCAGGAATTGTGAAAGGTCCAAGATCGTTGGAGATAGGGGAGGCCCGTGTAGTCCGGAAATATTGATGACGGCAGTTCCGATAATCGGCGCCAACAAAAATGGAGTGGGAAACCTAAGTTTTTTTCCAAGGAAAGCACAAAGCACACAGACAACCGCAAACAAAAGAATCGTTGGGAAAAACGGTCCAGAAAATGCTGCAGTCTTATGAGTGATGTCTGCAACAGGACCCGAGTTAACTTTTTGAAAAAAAGGTCCTAAAATCAGAAAGGGAACAAAGAAAATGATCATCAATAATCTTGCTACCTGAAGGAAGGTAACTGTTGTGATATCAATTCCTTTTACTTCCTCGGCAAAGGTAATCATTTGAGAAAGCCCGCCTGGAATACTGCCTGTTAGCACCGTTGGATAATCTACTCCGGTAAGTTTGGAGATAATGAAAGCAATTCCCGCGCAGAATACCACAAGCGTTACTGTCATAAGGAACATCGAAGGAAGCTTTTCAACAATTTGCAATAGAGCATCCATTGTAAACGAAAGTCCTATGGAATAGCCCACAATGATTAGCCCGGTATCCCGAATGGATCTTGGCCAGAATAACGGAAGCTTCACTAACCTTGCGCCAATCAGGACAGCGATCATCGGACCAAGCAGCCATGGTATAGGCGTATGAATGATGGTGAAAATAATTCCACCAATAAAGGCAATTACCAGCGTCATCAAAAAACGTATTCTTTTGTCATCAGAGTTGATTGGCAAATACTTCAATAGAAACCCTTCTGTCTTAAAAAATTTATTAAAAAACATAATTTTACCATTTGATTTGGCTTTCAGTGCCCGAATAAGGCTACTTTTATAAGATATGGTAAATGGAATTAACTTTCATTGCCCGAACGAGGTTACTTTAACAAGATACGGTAAATGAAATGATCTTTCATTGCCCGAGT
>NZ_JBALPP010000141.1:4390-10178 GCF_036965425.1 Neobacillus drentensis
CGAGTGAGACTGCTTTTACAAGATACGGTAAATGAAATGAACTTTCATTGCCCGAGTGAGGCAACTTTTACAAAATACGGTAAATGAAATGAATTTTCATCGCTTGAGCATGCCACCATTTTCATTCAACGGGCAATGAAGCTAAGAACACTAATTATCTAAGCCAGCATTTCACTAGTCTGCTTTGCTTCCTGGCGCTGTTCTTTTATTAGAATACCCCCAATTAAGCCAAACATGGAAAACAGGACGGGGATGATAAACCCATAGTGATAGCCAACACTGCTGCTGGCAGCATGAAAATGGTCTAATACTTTTCCGAAAATAATTGGCAGAAGTACCGCGCTTAAAAAACCACCTGTATTGGCGAATCCTGAAACCACCCCTACCTCTTTCATCGGGAAAGATTTGCGGACCACAGCAAAGGTTAACGAGCTGGCCCCATTTCCATAACCAATGATAAAGAAAAGAACCACCAGCATACTAAAGGATGGCTTCCCATTAAAAATAAGGAACGCAATCCAGCAAATAAAAACAATTATATGGACAATGATATAAGGTCGTTTAATGGAATCCAGCCGGCCTGAAATCCAGCCCGTGAGCGGAGCGCCAATAAGTGCCCCAACCAAACCATACATAATCAACTGACTTGCATCCGATCGGCTCATCCCGTAAACATGCATGCCATAAGGAACAGCCCAAGAACCGATAAAACCAACATACGTACCGACCAAGCCAAAATGACATAAGAAGGTTGCCCATGCTTGACGTTCGGAGAACATCCGTCTTAATAAAACCAACGTATTTTCACGCTTTTTCTCTTTTTTTACTTTTAAAGCTTCGTTCGTAAAAATTTTCTTTGGTTTGTTTACGAGAACAATATATAAAAGTAGTCCACATAAACATAATAGGATTCCTGTAATAAAAAATGGAGTTCTCCAGCCAGATAAGGTGATCCAAGCGGAAAAGGGAACGGTTGCCATTAAGAAACCAAGGCTTCCGCTCATCCCAGCGACTCCTAGTAAGCCGACAAATTCTCTTACTTTAAACCATTGGCTCATAATTAAAACCAAATTAACCCAAATCGTCGCATCACCCATACCTGCCATCAATCTGGCAATAAGAAGCATATATTCATTTGTTGCCAGACTATAAAGAACAGTTCCTAGTCCATTGAGTATCGCTCCAACGATTAAAAACACGTTTGGACCAAACCGGTCTGAAAGAATACCAATGGGAACCTGCAGTCCAGCATAAGCCAAGAATTGAACACTGGTCAAAAGGCCGATGGTTGCCGCAGTAATGTTAAAATCTTTCATTAATTGATCGGAAATTAATCCAGGTGCTGTCCTTTGACTCACGATTAAAAAATAAGTGAACAAGACGGTGGCGAAAACCACCCAACGATACCTGCTATTTTGTTTATTCAATGATCTCTACCCCTGTTTACTTTTATTCCCTTCCAATTATACTCTAATTTTTTCATAAAAGGATTTTGTAAGAAAATTGGTTGCGTTTACACGAAAATTATTTTTTGAAAGAGGGCTGTATAAAAAAAAACCCCGAGTAATCGGGGAAATGGCTATTAATGATGGAGCAGTATCGGATGGTTTGAAGGATAGTTAAAATACTGCCGAACTGCGAGCGAAATTCCTTTTGCAATATTAACAGCCATCGTATAGATCAGGTGCAGATTTGTGATAAATAAAGAACATTCCATAGATGGATCATTTTCTAGGACAACCCCCATGACGCTGCAGTCGCCGATAGGAGGAAGCTGGTTTCCAAGACCTTCACCTGGCAGTAAAGCGCCTTCTCGAACGACTATGGAATTCACGATCCCCACTGAACCTAGAACACTATCAATCGCAACAACAAAACTATTTTCTGGAAGGCTGAGACGGGTAAATTCCGGAATGAGGGTTTTCGCATCCATAGGAGACTGAAGATTTCCTAAAACAGTTAAGTGGCCAGGAAACAGGTTAGAAAGCAAGGTCCCGACAAACGGACCTAGGCTGTCGCCGCTGATTCTATTGGAACCAATTCCAACGACATAAATATGCTTTGTTCCTTCGGGAATGAGGGAATGCAAGGTGTTGCGAATAAAGAGCGGAGCTAGCTTATGATCGTAAGGGATAATTCTATTATTCTGTGAGTTTAGCAAATCCATCTATTACACACCACCAATTTTTCTTCCTATTTCGCTTATCGAAATGTATAGATATTTTAATATTCTGTTTTTATATATAATATTCCTTCCAAGAAAACAGGAATTTCACATTAATTTAATTTTCATAATTTTCTAATGCACATAAATCTACCAATTCATACAAATAATGAAAAGTATGAGATTACAGTAGAGGGTGTATAATCGTTGACTATGTTTTCCTGGATTAGACATGAATGGGGACAAATAGTAAAAAATCCAAAGCTGATGGTAGCATTAATTGTGATTTTATTTGTTCCCATCCTATATAGTGGAACTTATTTGTGGGCGAACTGGGATCCATACGCTCATTTAGAAAGGCTGCCGGTCGCGGTAGTTAATGACGACGAAAAAGTCGATTATAAAGGGAGTTCGTACGCCATAGGTAATGATCTGGTTAAAGAATTGAAGAACGATAAA
The DNA here is from genome assembly GCF_036965425.1 of Neobacillus drentensis. Lineage (GTDB taxonomy): Bacteria > Bacillota > Bacilli > Bacillales > Cytobacillaceae > Neobacillus > Neobacillus drentensis_F. Next base: position 7,014 of record NZ_JBALPP010000141.1, read on the forward strand.
AGTTTTAAATGGAATTTTGTCAGTAAAAGTGTGGCTGATAAAGGACTAAAAAATAATCAATATTATTTTGAAATTTATATTCCCCGTGATTTTTCCAAAAGGGCCACAACGCTAACCGCGCAAAAACCGACGCCGCTCAATCTCTATTATAAGGTGAATGTAGGCAGCAATTTCATTGCCTCGCAAATTGGAAGAAATGCCGTCGATAAGATTCGAACAAAGTTAGCTCAGCAAATCAGCAAAAATTATGCTGAAGTCGTTTTTGGGAATATTAAATCGGTCGGGGAGGGCATGAACGAAGCAAGTAAAGGTTCAGGCCAAATTACTGCAGGCTTGAACAAATTAACTTCAGGAACCGAGGAAATCATCAGTGGCATGCAAAAACAAATCGATCCGTTAAGTCAACTGTCAAGCGGAGCACAAAAATTAAGCAATGCTGCCACACAATTATCCGATGGTGCGGGGCAATTACAATCGGGTATGGCTCAGGTAAGTAGTGGTTTGGGCACGTTGGATAGTGGACTAAAACAGTTAAATAGCAGTTCTACTCAACTGGCATCTGGGATGGGGCCGCTGGTGAATGGTTCCAAGCAATTAAGCCAAGTGATAGAAGGGTATGCAACTGGCCACCCTGAATCTGCCAATGACACTGCCTATCAGCAAATGGTCCAAATTAGTAATAGTCTCAGTAGTGGTCTAGTTAAATTCGATTCGAATTTTAACGCTTTTAATCAAGGATTGTATAAAGCTACACAAAGTACAGGAACTCTTAGTTCGGGATCAGCCACGATTGCTGCTAAATTGAAAGACCTATCAAATGGTGCAAAGCAATTAGCTGTTTCACAAGCAAAAATTTCTAGTGGAGCAACAAATGTTTATAATGGGTGGAATAGCGTGATTGGTCATTTGTTAACCTTGAAAGACGGGGAAGTGGACCTTGCTTTAGGCAGCAAGGAATTAACGGATAAATTGACAGATGGAGCAAAACAAATTCAAGCCATTCATTCAGGACAGCCTATTTATGAGATGATGTCCAATCCGGTCAGGCTAAAAGAGCAATTGGTACATAGTGTACCTAACTATGGAACAGGTTTAGCTCCCTATTTCCTATCCTTAAGTTTGTTCGTTGGGGCTCTTTTGCTTTCCACAATCCTCCCGTTCCGGGCCACCAGCTCCCGGCCTCCAACGGCGATGGCCTGGTTTTTATCGAAATGGGTTCTATTAGCTTTTATATCTATTTTTCATAGCATCATTACCAATCTTTTTTTAATAAAATTAATTGGATTGGATCCTGTGAACCCTGGTTTTCTTTACCTATTTACCTTTCTGGCTAGTTTGATGTTTATGTCAATTATTTTGTTGCTTGTGATTGCTTTGGATAATGCTGGAAGATTTCTAGCGATTGTGTTGCTGGTCTTGCAGTTGACTTCGAGTGCAGGAACGTTTCCAATCGAGCTCACACCAACGTTTTTACAAACGCTCCATTCGCTCCTGCCAATGTCCTATACAGTCCAGGGCTTCCGTGCGATTATTTCAACTGGGGATTATCATATTTTGCGTACTGATGTAACAGCGTTGGTGATATATTTGGTTGCTGCGGTTATTTTGACGTTGTTGGTGATAAGGGTACTTGTGAAAAAACAGGCTAATTTAAAGGAAGTTTAGTTAAAAAGGGTCATTTCTGATTTGTTTTTTTGAATGAGTGGGATACGCTACCTAAATCCATTGAAGAAACACTATAGGGTAACGTAGGGTCGTTCTACGTTACCCAAAACGAGGTTGAGAAGAGGATTCGGTAACGTAGAGTGGTTCTACGTTGCCCAAAACCAGTTCGTGAAGAGAATTCGGTCACGTAGCCAGCCTATCCGCGGCGAACCTTTTTGCCCAAGAAGAAGTTAAATCCGTACCACTCTGCCATTAAACTTCTCTTTCCAATACCCCGTTGACATATCGGCAATGGCGACTCCGGTAGAGCTTTGTGATCCAATGAACTTCCCGTTACCTAGGTAAATGCCTACATGGCCATCTTTTTTATAAGTATCAAAAAAAACAAGGTCTCCTGGCCGCATTTTACTTAACGAAACTTGTGCACCAGAATTTTTTATTGAATCTGTACTCCAACCTAATTCAATCCCCGCCTGGGCAAAAGCCCAATGAACAAAGCCGGAACAATCAAATCTTCCGTTGTCGACATCGTATTCATTTCTTCCGCCTCCAAATACATAGACAGAGTTTCCAATGTATTTATAGCCTGCGGAGATAATTTTCTTAACGTTTCCATCCTCCAAAGCCGGAGGCTCTATGTATTCTGTAACTTTAACAGTTTCAATCTGTTTTTTTAGGCCTTCATATTGTCCTTTTTGTTCCGATAGCATGGAACGCATTCCTTCGAGGTCCGTTTTTGTGCTAAGAAGTCCAGTGAGTTTTTTATCTAAAGCAGCCTTTTTACTGTCATATTCATTCTTTTCGGATTCCTGCTGTTCCAAAAGGGTCCGGTCTGCCTCTACAATCGATGCTACTGCTCCTACTCGATCAATAAAATCGCTCAAGCTAGTTGAACCTAACAAAACATCGAGATAACTTAAATGTCTGTTGCTTTGCTGATAGGAAAGGGCACGTTCTTTTAATACATTATTTCGTTTTTCCATACTGTTTTTTAAAATACTAATATCCTTCTCAAGCTTTTGTACTTCAGATGTGGCCGCTGCTTCCTCTAAATCAGCTTTAACAATTGCCTTTTGATTATCATGAATTGCTTGATTAATTTTCTGCAATTTTTCATTGATACCATTATGAGATTCTGCTTGTGACAAAGCCTTTTGATTCGCTATTTTTGCTTCCGCATGAGCCTTAGGGGTTGTTTGAAAAGTTGATAACCCTAATATGATTAACATGGGCAGTATAAGTTTCATCCATTACACCTCTTTTGGAAATTTCGTAAAATTCAAACCACTAACAAGTCCACATTATAACAAAGCAGTTTTTCAGCTTTGTAATAGGGACTTTACAATTTAATATCAGCTCAAAAGTGTATTTGCCTAATTTTAGAAGAGAATAAGCTCCCAATTGTATAAAAATCATAGTATATATAGTGAAAGTAGGTGAAAACATGACATCAGGAATGGGAATGAGTGGCTTCCCAGGCATGGGAATGAGCGGAATGCC
>NZ_JBALPP010000141.1:10418-31020 GCF_036965425.1 Neobacillus drentensis
GAATGGGCGGCTATCCAGGTATGGGAATGAGTGGAATGCCAAGCATGGGAATGAGCGGAATGCCAGGCATGGGAATGAGCGGAATGCCGGGCATGGGAATGAGCGGCTTCCCTGGCATGGGAATGTAAAGTCTTGTTGTTGATTGAAGCTTTAACCTGATTTCCAAAAAAGTTAAGTAATTTTATATAACTAAAACATGCATTCAACAACCTTCCTAATTCCATTAGGAAGGTTGTTTTAATTCGCATTTCCTAGGGTAGCTATACCTTTCAAATTCAGTTCATTACGTATATTGGTGACATCCAAGAGGAGGGCGTTCCATATCCTTTATGATGAACCAGACATTTCATCAATCTAAAAAAAACTTCCAACCAAATACCCAAAATATGCCAGTGTAATGCCTGCTCCATAGGTAGCGATGGTATAAAGGATAAAGTCCTTTTTATTTTTTTTAAAGAATAACTTTAACATTTCTAATTTCAGCGTCGAGAAAGTTGTAAAAGCCCCCATGAATCCAGTTCCAAATAACAATACAATCATGATATCCGCTTTCGCGCCAGTGATCACACCTAAAAGAAATGCACCCAATAAATTAACCGTCAATGTTCCCAATGGTAAGGCAGATTCGTGAATTAATTGTTTACTTATAGTATAGCGAGCATTCGCCCCGAAAAAACCACCCATTCCGACTATTATCAAATGCATGAATGTCACGATTTATCCACCTCGTTATTGAACTTAAATCCTATTCGGCTCATAAATAATCCTCCAATAATACTGGCAAAAACATAAAGAACACCCAGTATCATATTTCCGGATTGAAACAATTTAACGGTTTCCACACTGAGAGTTGAAAAAGTGGTAAAAGAACCGACAAAACCAGTACCGATTACAGTAGACATCTGAGGTGAGAAAGAGAACTTCTTGAAAAAATTGGTTGTCAGCCAGGCCAATAAAAAACTCCCAAATAAATTAATCAGTAAAGTTGCGAATGGAAAAGTGCTATTCGTAAAAAAGGTCATTCCAATTAGATATCTTAATATCGCACCTAAAGAACCAGCTATACCTATAAAAAGATAGATCAAAGCGAATTTTTACCCCCTATATAAAAGACTGCACCAACTAATTTTAAACTCATATCGTCTCAATTAACAACACAAACTCCATTTGAATATAAATAAATGAGTAAAAGCCGATGGAGGAGGAGTACGATTGAAAATCAATTATGATCATTCCTTTGAATTACCTAGGTCTATTGTATGGAAATATATTAAGGATGAAAATGTACTTAGAAGCTCTCTCCCTGGATGCCGTTTTTTTGAAGAAAGATCAACCGGAAATTACCTGGCTGAAATTGAAATTCAATTAGGACCAATTAAGGATATGTTTAAGCTGGAAATCTATACGATTGTAGAGAATTCAGCTTCTACCTACCGACTCCATGTAAAGGGAAAAGGGAACCTTGGTGAGATAAATGGCAATGGTGTTTTGCATATTTCAGAAAATCAGGGGGGGACCAGCCTTTCATTAATGGCTGAAGCAGAGATCACAGGAGCACTCGCCTTAGCAAGCAAGCGCATATTAGACGGGTCCGCTGATAAGAGTTTGGCAAACTTTTTTCAACAAATGGAGAAAGAAATCAAAAAGAGAATTTATCTCTTGAAAAGAAGAAGCAGATGATGGTCTTTGATTAACTGCTTCTTTTTATTTTGCAGTAAATTAAAAAACGTTTGTATTCTAAAAACAAGGGGATTCTAGACATAGACGAATTCAAACTGCACTTTAAAAGGAGGGGGACTTTGACGAATAGGGCAAGAATATTCATATACATATTATTCATTGCCGCTGCGGCCTTGGCGATCTGGTCGAATCGTGTTCCACTCCAAAACACACTTTTCGTCAAGGCTGTGTTCCTGTATTGGTTTTTTAGTACGCTTTATTTTCATTTACGTACCATGAGCCGAAAAGGAAATGTGACTCTTGATTATGGAATGAACTACAGTTTGTCCTTTGTCATGTTCTCCGGGCCGTTAGGACTACTTATTTTCGAAACGATCTACCGATTTAGCAATTATTTTTATAAAAAGATCACCAAAACCGCGGATCCGGATGAATTTGAGCACATTTTTTATAACGTCGGATCGTTTGTATTACAAAATACAATTTCCTATTTTGTGTTCCAAGCCTTACAACATTATTTTCAAGCGATACCGTTTGGCTTTTGGATTTTAATGTTTTTTCTGGCAACAATAAACGCTATTATATCTGATACCTTCCTCACGATCATTTTCTACTTCTTAGGGGAAATAAAATCGCGGGAGGAGGCTTTTCATTTTTTTAAAAGCAGAAGTATTCCCGATTTGGGAAAAATCTCGTTCACAAATGGAATGTTATTTGTCTTTCTTCAAGAAGGACATTGGGAGATATTAATCAGCTTCTTTATTTTGAATTATTTGGTTAACCACTCCTTTATTACAAAATCTCAATACCTGCAAAACAAGCTGGAACGAGACCAATTTGAACAAATGGCTTATACCGATTTTTTGACAGGTGTTTCTAACCGCGCTTTAATGGATAAAAAGATGGCAGAGTTAAATCAAGGGAATGAATCAATTGGGATTGTAGTAACGGACTTGGACAAATTCAAAATCATCAATGACACCTATAATCACGCGGTCGGTGACAGGGTGATCCAGCATTTTGCTGCAACCTTAATAAGCTTTCTTAATCAGGATGATTTTTTATTTAGAAGCGGAGGGGAAGAATTTACGCTTTTCTTAAGATATCGAGATTATGATCAAACGGTGGCTTTGGTGGAAAAAATAAGGCGAGGTGTTGAAAACAGTCAGGTTCCAGCAGAGTTTAATGGGGAAGATGTGTCGATTACCTATACAGCATCCTTTGGGCTCTACTTTTATGATGTGACCGAAAATATATCGATGGAAAAGGGGTATATTTATGCGGATCAATTATTGCTTCAATCCAAACACCGCGGACGAAATCAATTATCAGCTAAACATGAGTTCATACATATATAAAAATCGAAAGTCAAACACTATAATAAAAGAGGGGGTGTAAACATGACAAATGAAACAAAAGAATATGTTGCAGCTTCACTTTCACCACAATTAATAAATGAAATTCAATCACTTGAAGAAAAATTAAGTGAGCAAGCCCATAAAAAAGTAGTCGTAATTGCTTATGAAAATGAGACAACAACGTGAGATAATTTTTCCTAAGATAATAAGTTGGCTAAAACCTTCATCTAATTGAAGGTTTTTATCATGCGCTTAAGCATCAGGAGGAGAAACATTGAAAAAGAAATGGTACCTGAAAGGTATTTTAATGCTAACAGTCATATTGTTAGTATTTAGCGGGTTAAAAACCTTTAAATCAATAGCCAAACAAAATACCAGAATAACAGTGTATCTCGCCGGCGATTCCACTGTTGCAAATTATGCCAGAAATCGGGCACCGAGGGCTGGGTGGGGGCAAATGCTCCCTCAAATGTTTGATGAACAAATTATCGTGAAAAATGAAGCCGTCCCGGGGAGAAGTACGAAAAGTTTTATAAACGAAGGGCGGTTACGCAGAATTTTAAATCAAATTCATAAGGGAGATTACTTGCTCATTCAATTCGGCCATAACGACGAAAAAAGCTATGATCCATCCCGTTACACAAGCCCTGCCACTTCCTATCAACATTATTTAAAAGAATATATTGACGGTGCCCGAAATAAAGGGGCCATCCCAATTCTTGTAACACCGGTCGAAAGAAGGAATTTCTCTACCGACGGAAAGGCTTTGTCCACCCACGGACAGTATCCTGATGCCATGAAGGAGGTTGGCAGAAAGGAGAATGTCCCTGTCATTGATCTGACGTCGAAAAGTATGGCACTTTATCAACAACTTGGACCAGAAAAGACAAAGAAACTTTTTTTATTCCTAAATGCTGGAGAACATCCAAATTACCCTGGTGGTGTCCAGGATCCAATTCATTTTCAAGAAAAGGGTGCAAGGGAAATCGCCAAAATGATTGTGGAGGGAATTGCTGGGCTTAACCTGCCCCTTCAAAAACATATATTAAAAAACGGAGGCAATTAACAGCCTCCGTTAGTTACAGTTTCCCCAATCAACAATACCCTTAATTGCTCCTTTGGTAATTGCCTTTTTTCCCATTCACGATATAACCGCTCTAACGCTTCGGGACCAGTATCATCGGCTAACCGGTAGGCGCCATAATGCATCGGAACAAACAATTTTGCTTTTAATTCCAAAAAAGCTTTTACACTATCTTCGGGCGAGATATGGGATGCGGCCATAAACCACTCTGGCTCATAGGCCCCAATCGGCATAAACACCGTATCGATGTGAAAGCGATCTCCAATTTCCTTAAAGCCTGGGAAATAGCCGGTATCTCCAACAAAATAAAACGTTTCTACTTGATTTTGGATAACCCAGCCGCCCCAATGGGACGTATTCATATCTGTCGCCGATCTTCGTGTCCAATGCTGAGCAGGTACAAAGTGGAAAGTAAGTCCTTCATGTTTAACCGTTTCCCACCAATTCAATTCGATGACCCGATGATAACCTTTTTTGAGAAATAGCGATTTTAATCCGATTGGTACAAAAAATTGAGGATTCCCTTTTATCTGCTTGATCGTTGGAAAGTCCAAATGGTCGTAATGGCCATGAGAAATGAGCACAACATCTATTTCGGGCATGTCTTCTAATGGGATTCCAGGCGGGGTTAATCTCTTTTGGAACCCCATCCGCTGTGCCCAAACAGGATCCGTTAAAATATTGAGTCCATTTAGTTGAATCAGAAAAGTCGAATGGCCGATCCAAGTATAAGTAGTATTATTTCGATTTTCCTGAAGTTCTTTAACCATTTTATTTTTACATTGCTCGATATTTACCGATAAATCCTTTACCTTGCTTTTTCGTTCCCTTTGCCATCTCATCATGTCTTTAAACGTTTTGTTTGTACTGATATTGTCTAAATTCACGTATTTTTTCCGCATTTAATCACCTTTTTATCTTCACAAAAATGAATTTGGCTTGATTATAACAAGAAACGAGGGGTCCATCAAAAATATTTCTATTATTAAGAGTAAATAACATTTCGTTTAAGAATCATTGAATATGTGTCAAATCGACAAATTTTTCCGATTTTAAGAATTACAATGGCAGTTGTGGGAAGGAGTTGAAACAATAATTATTGAAAAATTAATGTCTTTAGTTAATCATCGTTCTATTATTAGCAATTTTCATGGTAAATCTCAAAGCAAACTAGGAGGTTTTTCGATATGAAAAATAATCTTCGAAATGCTGTCCAGCAAAAAAGGCAACATCTAATTGATGAGCTTCTTAAATTAGGGGTTTTTAAAAAAAATAATAAGCATCTATATGAATGGACACTGCAAGACCTTGAAGAAGAATATGTTCAATTGAAACAGGTGATTTGGATTCAAACAAATCCAAGTGCCGGTAATACTTCACAAACTTTTAATTAAAGAACAAAAGCCGGTTTTAAAAACCGGCTTTTGTTTTTTCTATGTTATGATGTTATTATCATTCACGAAATAGGATGGAGTGAAATCTATGTCAATTGAAAAAGTCGTACAAAAACAAATTGAATTTTACAATAATCAGGATTTAGAAGGATTTGCAAGCACCTATTCAGATGACATTACCGTGTTGACTTTCCCAGATAATACAGTAACATTAAGCGGCAAGCAGGCACTAATTGAAAGGTATTCAGAAACCTTCAAAAAGAAAATGTTCGCGGAAATCAAAAATCGTTCCATAGTTGGAAACAAGGTAATCGACTGGGAGATCGCAACCAATGGACTAACAGGTGAAAGCACAAGCTTAATGGCTATTTATGAAGTGAAGAATGATTTAATTTCTAAGGTTTGGTTTATTACGGAATAAAATCGGGAGAATACATATTTGAATGGGAGGACATCAAATGTACAGTTTTAAGAACGATTACAGTGAAGGGGCACATCCTAGAATATTGAATGCTTTAATCGAAACCAATTTTGAACAGGAGGATGGCTACGGGGAAGATCGCTACACTCAAAAAGCAGTAGACCTTTTAAAGGAAAGAATCGGACGAGAAGATATAGATATCCACCTTATCGCTGGCGGGACACAGACAAATCTTATCGCGATCTCATCCTTTCTAAGACCACACGAGGCTGCTATTGCGGCCAACACCGGTCATATTTTTACACATGAGACTGGGGCGATTGAAGCAACTGGGCATAAAATTCTAACAGTTGAAGTCGATGATGGGAAACTAACCCCTTTGCACATAAAGCAAATACTTGATTTTCATACAGACGAACATATGGTGAAACCGAAGCTTGTATACATATCCAATTCCACTGAAATTGGCACCATTTATAAGAAAAGTGAGCTGGAGCAATTAAGTGAATTTTGCCGTAAGAACAATCTGATTTTGTATATGGATGGGGCCAGATTAGGGTCTGCACTTTGCTCTACAGAAAATGACCTCACATTGAATGATATTGCAGCACTTGTGGATGCCTTTTATATTGGCGGAACGAAGAATGGAGCTCTTATCGGTGAAGCATTAGTCATTTGCCGCGAATCATTGAAAGAAGATTTTCGGTTCCATATGAAGCAAAAAGGGGCGCTACTTGCGAAAGGAAGACTTTTAGGTATCCAATTTCTTGAACTTTTCCGGGACAACTTATTTTTCGACCTAGCCATGAATGCAAACATAGTGGCTGACATGTTAAAACAGGAACTGGTTAATGCAAATTTCAAGTTTCTAACACATTCACCTTCCAATCAAATTTTCCCTATTTTGCCTAATTCTTTAATTACTGAACTCCAAAGTAGGTACTCTTTCCATATTTGGGAAAAGGTCGATTCAGATTACTCTGCAATCCGGTTAGTTACGTCCTGGGGAACAAAAGAGGAAGTTGTTTTAGCTTTTATTCATGACCTTAGGACATTTCAAAATGCATAGAAAGACGAAGCGTTAATCCAAGGAGGATTAACGCTTTTTTCGTGGGATTTTATTAGACCCCTTTCAAATAAATACACACTTGCATAAAGGTAAGTGATACATTTGAAGACCACACCATATGCTTAAAAGAAATAAACGGTCATGAAGGGAGTTATACAGTCATGCAACGGATAAAATTTATTATTAAACAATTTCTACATGAGCCTTTGTGGTTTAAAATACTAATTTCTACAACTTTGATTATTTCAATTACCTTTAGCAGTTCATTTTTTGCGGAGAATGTCTATTTTCAGAGTTTTGCTAAATTGGCAGCGGCGATCTTCTTTTGCGCTTACGGTATAAAATTTAGGAGAAATTTAAAATTAGCTATACTCTTTTTTGCTTTTTCAATTTTATGCATTTACCTATCTATAATGTTATTAATTTAGTGTTTCTCGTCTTAATACTAGGAGAAATGATCATGTGTCCATTTCTCCTGCGAATCCATCATATAACCTTGGATTGCGTTAAATCGTGGTTATTTTTCCCTGACAATCAAGGCTGATATCCAGCCTTCGATCCCGTTTGCGGTTTGAACTTTTAGCCACTTAATTCCTTTGGAATCTATTTGTTCTTCATTCAAAAAGTGCATGATTTCTCCATTGGTAATCGTATATAGACGGGGCGCAGTTAGTGTGGGTGCTTCCCGAATATTTCCTCCGTCTTTATACTCCTTATTTAAAATGAATTCTTTTGGATGAGGAGAAGCCACGGATGCTTGTCTGGGAACATGTTCTTGGTTTAACCATACCTCTGCTTTCTTCCATTTTTGTGTATACCACTTAGTTGGATTGTTCAGGATGGCTGCAGTGAGCAAAATTACTAGAGTTGTAGCAGAATAGAAGGTCCATCTTTTAATCCTTGTCTTATTCCTTCTCCGTTTCTTGAAAAGCTGAATCATTTTGTTGAAAAATCTTTCGAACAAGGCGAACATTTCTTCAATGAAATCAATCCAAACAGATATACCGGCTTTTCCTGCTTCTCTCCGGCTTCTTTGCATCGTGCAAAGAAGTGCCATGATGGGGTAAGAAATAAGATAATGCATTTTTTTCAACAAACGGCACAACAAGTTGAAGAAGGGAGGAATAATGGACAACAAAATCAGCCTTGCGAGCTGCAGAAGGACAAAGAGAGCCAAAAAAAGGCGCAACCATTCTGGCAGGACAGAAAGTAGTGACCAGATCCAAAACAGCTGATTTAGAATAGATTCCACAATCGCTAATCTCCTTTATTGAAATAGGATAGGAGTTCTCTCTTCTGACCAGTAATCTGTTTTTTTTCATTGGTGTTTTCCTGATTGAGTGGGAGGTAGGGGAATAATTTTTTTAACTTGGCCAATCTTTGTTCCGCCTCAAACTGGTCAATAGTGTGATCATTGATCAAATTAAAAAGTTGTTTGTTTACCTCATTTTTGAAAGCTTGATTTTGGCTAAACTCAGATTCAACTAACCGCTTTGCCATTTCATTTTTTTCCCCAAGCTTCCCTGCAGTGATAAAATCTCCAGCTTGAAGGGCTTCTTTAATCGAGGCCGATATCCGGCGCGCCTCCTCCAAGTCCAGAGCCTCTTGATAGGCAGATAGTTCAGCGTTCCGGTCTAAATCGGCGATCGCCTCATCATGGCGCTGGTCCCTAATACTTTGCCTGATCAAAACACGAATATTTCGAACAACAACTCCGGCCTCTCTTAACACTTTAACTAGTGGCGAGGTTTGAAAAAATTCTTCAATATGCCGGGCAAAACTAAGATCCTCTTCAATAGGATAAAATCTTGCTTCCGACTCCACCCAGAAGGGCAGATTATTGTTAATAATGTGGCCAAATTCTCCCGCATTTTGTTGAACTAATTTTTCAGGGTGTTCAACGGCAATATCGATAAACAGATTGACAGAAAAACTTCTTCCTCTTGTTGCTGAAGGGACTTCCTCCTTGTAAGTGATGGTATGCTGCTGCATATTGACTGTATAAACCCTTTTATATTTACCTATCCGCAATTCACTCCGTGACAATCGCTCTCCATTTTTAACGGCATAGTATTTGTTGTGATTATTAACATAAACAAAGGCATAAGTCATAGATGATGCCGGCGGTTTTTCCAAAAAGCTAAATTTCACTTCTTTAACATCTTCAATAAATTGCATTAAGTCATTCCCTCCAGTTAACTATTTTCATTGAGAGAGCACTTACCCTTGTCCACATTCTATGCCGACAATCGGAAGAAAAGCCCCATATCTTTGCAGAAATTGGGGATTGAGGGAGTTAAATACTAATTCATACTTTACATATAGGAATTGTAAGTTTATAATAAAATTAATCAAATTAAAAAATTATTCAGACCGAATTTAAAGTTGTTATTTTCAAGGGAAGGTTTAGTGAAAACTAAAGGAGTGTTTATGATGAGAAATAACGATGAAAAAAAGCGGCAAAAACTTATCAATAAACTAATATTCTTAAACGTTTATAATAAAGAAGATCAACAGCTTCATACGCTGCCACTTTCAAAATTAGAAAATGAGTATAGGAGATTTAAATTACAAAATCATCCGCATGGAGAGTTTGGTTCTATTCAATGGGTATAAAATTTCGAAGGTTTAAGGAAAAGAACAAATGAGGGTTGGGGGCTTAGGCCCTTTTTCTTTTGCTCTTTATGTCTTAACAAGTTGGTGTAATTTCAATACATTGGATATATAATGGAACTACAATTACATAACTTTGAAATCTATTAATAAGAAAGGATGAATGGCAATGAAGAATTCTTTAAGAGATAAGGCTGTGTCGTTTTTACAAATGGTTGCATCGGGGAATGTGCGCGAAGCATACAGTAAGTATATTGGCCCTGATTTCCGCCATCATAATGCCTTTTTCCGTGGAGACGCTGATTCTCTTATGCTCGCAATGGAAGAAAACGCCGCTAAGAATCCTCACAAAACCCTTGAGATAAAACGTGTTATTGAAGAGGGTGATACCGTTGTGGTTCACTCCCATGTTAAGCAAACGCAAGAGGACCTTGGGGCAGCTGTGGTTCATATCTTCCGCTTCCATACCGACCTTATCGTTGAGTTATGGGATGTAGGTCAGCCCATACCAGAGAATTCTCCAAATAAGAATGGCGTGTTCTGATGCATTAATCAACCTGATAAAAGGGGATTCCAAAAATAACTTTTGGAATCCCTTTTTGTTTACCAAATACCAAAAATGCTTGTTATTTTTTGAATCGAAATGGCACGGTAGAAACAATCACATTTTTTTGATAAATAAGGTAGAGTCGTAATAATAAGCTTGATTGGTTATGCAAAATATCGTGCCATCTTTTCTTTGTAATAAATTGAGGAATCAATACAGTAAGTGTGTACTTTTGTTCATTCGCCTTTTCCTCAACAATTTCGATAAAGCGTGCAATCGGTCGTAATAAGCTTCGGTAGGAGGTATACAAAGTCACAAGACGAATATCTGGCTGCCATTCCTTCCATTTATCCTCCATTTGTTTTTCACTCTCACGGTCAAAGGCTACATAAACGGCAATGACGGAGTCACCAATTAACTTCGCATAGTTTAATGAGTTTTCTACAACCTTCGTTACCCCAGCGACCGGGACAATGACAATGTTGCCCTCTAACGGAAGTGCATCATCACCTGTTGCAATCCTAAGTTGTTCACCTACTGCATCGTAATGCCTTTTAATCCGATGGCAGACAAAGACTATAATCGGTAAGAAGATGAGGACATACCAGACTTGAGAAAATTTTGTGATAAAGAAAATGATCACAACCGTTAAAGTAATCAGCGCGCCAATTAGATTAATGGTCATTTTCAATAGCCAGCCCGAAGGTTTCTCTCTTATCCATTTCACAATCATTCCTGTTTGCGAAAGTGTGAAAGGGATGAATACACCTACCGCATAAAGGGGAATGAGCTGTTCTGTTTCTCCTCTAAAGATGACAATCAATATAATGGATGCCACACTAAGAGTAAGGATTCCATTTGAATATCCTAGTCGATCCCCGCGATTCAGAAACATTCTCGGGATATACTTGTCAGTGGCGAAGTTAACCGCTAACAGAGGGAAAGCAGAGAATCCTGTGTTAGCCGCTAGTACCAGAATAAGAGCCGTAGTTCCCTGGATAAAATAATATAGGAAGTTTCTCCCGAAAACCTTAGATGCCATTTGGGAAACAACCGTTTCCTCTGCTTTAGGGGAGATCCCCAGCCAATAGGCTAAAAACATCGTTCCCGTGAAAAGAACCGCTAGAATAATGCCCATCATCATTAAAGTATGGACTGCATTTTTAGCCTCAGGTTCCTTGAAATTCGGAACAGCATTTGAAACCGCTTCGACTCCTGTAAGAGCCGAGCAGCCTGATGAAAAGGCGCGCAGTAGTAAAAATAGACTTATACCAGGTATAGCTGTCCCGATTGGTGTATGCAGATGGGAAGGAATCTGTCCGCTAACAATTTGCCACAGTCCCACGACAATCAGAAGGACTAACGCAACGACAAATATATAGACGGGATAGGCGAGGACAGAAGCTGATTCCGTAATACCTCTGAGATTCAAAATCGTGATCAAAATAACTAAGATGGAAGCGATGGGCACATTATAGGGATGTAATAGAGGAAATGCCGATGTAATTGCATCCGTACCAGCTGAAACACTAACGGCCACTGTTAAGATGTAATCGACTAATAAAGAACCGCCTGCTACTAATCCTGCATTTTTCCCCAAGTTACTTTTCGAGACAACATAGGCACCCCCGCCATGAGGATAAGCGTAAATAATTTGACGATAGGACAAAATTAGCGCAGCTAAAAGAATGAGGACACCTACACCAATCGGAATCGAATACCATAGAGCAATAAGACCTAATGTAGATAACACAATGATAATTTGTTCTGGCCCGTATGCCACAGAAGAAAGGGCATCGGATGACAGAATGGCAAGTGCTTTTAATTTACCTAATCGTTGTTCGCCTAATTCACTGGTTTTCAGCGGTTTCCCAATTAAGGCTCGTTTAAACATGGAATAACGCATAAAGTACCTCCGTAAGATATAAGCAATTGAACTGCTTTTAACCATAGGATTATATTACCCGCTAAAATCTTTTATAAATCATCATACCAAATGCAAAAAAGAACACTAAGATTTTACTTACTGTTCCTAAAAATACATCAAAGAGCAAATAAAGCTCTTCCTAACATATGTAATTTAATTATCAATATAACCTAGAAAGAATGATTTAAAGAATAATACTTTTGTTGGCTAACGAGGGACTTTAATAAAGCCCCTCTATCAACTTACTTTGAGGGGCTCCTCATTTTTTGAAGGCTTGCTGGTATTTGAAGAAGACTTTTTATTCAAAGCCAACAAAAATATCATGCCAATAATACAAGCTGTCCCAACCCATTGGAAAGATCCAAAGGGTTCTTTTAGCCAAAAGACTGTTGTTAAAACAGCTGCTAGTGGTTCTATGCTGCCTAAAAGACTTGACTCTTTAGGCTCCAGACTTTGTAAGCTTTCTATAAAAAACCAAAATGCAATCATAGTACCAAATACGATGATAAAGGTTAAATACCAATAAGCTTTTAAAGCTAAACTTGAAAAGTCCATTTGCCAAGGCGGATGGATAAAACTTAATGCAAAACCACCGATAATCATAGCCCATCCAACAATGACAAGGGAGTCGTATTGCTTCAATAATGGAACGGCATATAGAGTATAAAATGCTAAAGCTATTCCAGATAAAACACCCCAAACGATGGCAAGTGTTGGCACAGATAATTGAGAGATGGAGCCGTTTGTTAATAAGAAAAAACAACCAACTAAAGCAAGCGATACTGTCAGTAAATCTTTTCGTGTTAAGACCGTTTGTTTCCGGAAAATTAAATATAAGATAATCATAACAGGTGCTAAATACTGTAATAGCGTTGCGACAGCAGCATTTCCATGTTTAATAGAAGCCATATAGGTGTATTGAACTGAAAGCATTCCCACTAAACCGAAGATAATCAAATGAATAGCGATCCTCCGATTTTTCCAAACACCAAGTATCTGGGAACGGTCTTTACAGAAATATTGAACCGTTAAGAGTAAAAAACCAGCTATGAGCAATCGAATCGTAACCAGCCAATCCACATCGATTTGATACTGCTGAAAAAGCTTTTTGGCAACTGTGCCACCGATTCCCCAAAATACCGCTCCCGTTATAACAAGAAACATTCCCTTTCGTCTATTCATGGTTGATTCTCCACCTTTAAATATAAAAATAGTGTTATAATATCTTAAATAATAAGTGGAAAACCTTTGAAATAATACTCAAATCGAATGAAAAAATATAATTATATTGAGGCGGTAGTGTGCAAATTAAAGATTTTATGGTTGACCAAAGTTTAAAAGAATTAACTGAACATCGTACAGTTGTGCTGCCGATTGCTTGTTACGAAACAACGATTAACCAAAATGTAAATGGGTATATACCACTTCATTGGCATGATGAATTTCAGTTTGTTCACATTGTAAAAGGAGAAGCCATTTTTCAAGTAAATGAAGAAAATATTACTGTGCGGGAAGGCGAGGGTCTTTTTATAAATAGTGGATGCCTGCACATGGCAAAGGATAAGAATATTTCGGGATGTACCTATATTTGTTTAAATGTTTCCCCCAGTTTCGTTTTATCACAAGAACTTTATTCAACCTATGTAAACCCTTATATTCAGGCGACTAATATACCTTTTTTACTCTTGGTGCCAAAGATGCATTGGGCGAATAATATTTTGGACTCGATTATGAAAATCAATCAATTGATAAAAGAAAATCCTCCATACTATGAAATCGACATCAGCATTCATCTAACATTAATTTGGAAGAACCTAATTATTAATGGTATTGAATTAGAATACGAGCAAACAGAAATGGTAAAGAGTCAAAGAATGAAGCAGATGTTAGATTGGATCCACCTGCATTTTCCTGAGAAAATCCTTTTAGAAGATATTGCACGTGCTGGACAATTAAGCCGTTCGGAGTGCTGTCGATACTTCAAACGAATTTTAAAGAAAACTCCTCTGAATTACGTTACCGATTTTCGAATTCAAAAAAGTTTAGTTTTATTGCAACAACCAGATTCCAGTGTCACGGATGTTGCCTATCAAGTAGGATTTAACAGCACAAGCTATTTCATTGATAAATTTCGAAAAGAGATGAACATGACACCATTGGCATACAAAAACAGGAATATTCAAAAAGATTTGAGCAGGAGGGATTGAATGAGAATTGCGGTTTTGTCCGATATTCATGAAGGTTTAAATCGTAAAAATACAAGGTCTGATATAATGGCAACGTTAAAAAAATGGATTGCAGTCCATTCACCGGAAGTGTTTATCATTAGCGGCGATATGACTGCTGGCCCAGAAAAAAGTCTTGCTCTGTTAAATCAACTACAAAGAGAATATCCACAAACAAGGATATTATTTGTACATGGAAACCACGATATATATCATGAAGATTCTGAATTAGCTTACCAAACACTACTTGAGTTTCAAGGTAACCTTGGCCATGGTCCAGTTGAATTAGATGAAAATTGGGTTATTATTGGCGATGGAGGCTGGTATGATTACACCTTTGGAATAGAAGGATATACCAAAGAACAATTCCAAACTGGTACTTTTAATGACTTTACGTGGCCAGATAAAACAAACGCTCATTGGACGGGGAATGATAATGAAGTAACTGAACGTTATATTACAAGAATAGAGAACTGGTTAAGCGAATATCGTGGAAGAAATATCATTATGGTTACACATTTCGTTCCCTGCTCACAGTTTTTATTATGTAAAAACGATCCTAGTTGGGACTTTTTCAATGCGATGATGGGCAGTTCACGCTTGGGTAAATTGGCCTTGAAATATGGAGTTGAAAAATATATTTTTGGTCATATTCATACCAGATACCATGATAAATATAAAGGAATGGAATTGATCTGCAACCCATTAGGCTATTATCCACATGAATGGAACTTTAAATCTGTGGAGGAGGAAATATCCTCGTGCATCAAAGTAATTACAATTTAAAAGATTCTTATATTCTAATTATGATCCCAAACAGGGGATTTTCTATAATACCCTCAAACACAATACTATAATTCTATATGGAGTGGTTTGAGCGGGGATACTTTTTGTAGATGGCCCATAGATAACAATGAGATCTCGGTTCGCAGGGTTACTTGTAAAGGATTGCCCATTTATTAAAACCATGTGAGTGTATGGAGATATATTTAATCGTAATCGTCCATCACTACTTACCAACTGACTATTAAAATAATCTACTTTGACATTCTGATAGGGACTATCTTTTACCATGACAAGTGCTTGATACTGTGGAGGGTAAATGAGTAGAGCAGGTGCATTTCCGTCGTAATATCCAGTCACACGATCTCCTGCTGCAACCATCATATGGTCAACAAAGTAAGTACTCGGTGACACCACGAAATTTACCATTGCTCCCATTTCGTTTACGACAGATATTAATTTATTGCAGCCATCTCCTTCACCATTATGCCCCACAAGATCAGTAATCATGGTGACGGTCCCATGAAACGAATAAAATTTTGTCATCCTAAAACCTCCTATGCACATGAACTTACTTTGTGTACCATATGTAGGTTAATACCTAGTTGACTGTGTGTATGCCCATAAAAGATAAGAAAATGTTCTGTAGATTAATAGTATGTGAGCTATTACCAGTAAACTACATTTGAAGAAGTAAATGAGATTTAGTAATCTGTTAAGAGGATTAATAAAATGGGGATGTATTATTTGAAAACAGGAAGAAATAAATATATAAAATGGTCATATAAAATAGTCCTTATCTTAATTGGCTTATTAGTAATAAAGATGGCTGAATTTAACATCTTATATAGTGTTATTCACTGGTTATGGAAAATACCTATGGGTGGAATAGAAGCGCTCATTGGCACCATTATTACTACAATTCTTTTTACGCCATTTCTTTTTATTGTTATGAAACAAAGAATCAGATTAGAGAGAGCAGAAGAAAAGTATAAAGCTTTATCCTATTTTGACCCATTGACTGGATTGTCAAATCGGAGATATTTTGAAGAGAAATTAACCGGTTCACTGATTGATCTAAAAAGGGAAAGACAAACTGGCGTAGTCATTTTTCTTGATTTTGATGGATTTAAACATGTAAATGACAATCATGGGCATGAAATTGGTGATCTTTTATTAATCGAAATGGGAAATCGACTATTTAACTGTTTACGTAAAGAAGATACAGTTTCACGCTTTGCGGGAGATGAATTCCTGGTTTTTTTACCGAAGATTGATAAACCTTCGGCCCCAAAAATTGTTAATAGAATCATTGAAGAAATTAACAAACCTTTTAACATAAAAAATATTCAGATTTACACTTCAACAAGTATTGGTTTGGCTTTTTTTCCAGAACATGGAACAGATGCGATCAGCTTAATTAGAAATGCAGATAAAGCTATGTATAAAGCTAAATTGCAAGGAAAAAACACTTATGTAATGTTTGAGGGGGAATGAGTCGAAAACCATTTCCTCTTTAAACTTACGGTAATGTCAGTTAATCACTACCGCTTGAGGCGGTTTTTTCTTTTTCAACAAAAACGTCAGCTATTTTTAATGTTATAATTCCATTTATAAAAAATACACAATATTTTTCGAGGTTATCAATGAAGGTATATACACTTAAAAGGCAATTCAATGGCTATAAAAAAGGAACACAATTTTACTTAATTACTGAATCAGAATTTATTGGGGTTAAAGAGTTTGTATTGAGAACGAAAGATTTAACAAATAGTATATCAATCAATGAAAGTGAACTTCTAAAGAATTTTATTTTCATAAAGGAAATTTACTTTATCGAATGAAAGGCTTGCTGCTGAGAGGATGAACCGGGGCATTAGATTACTGTATGGTATGGAATAGCTATTTTTTTCGAACTCTTCCTAATTTAATTATAGCACATAAAAAGCGGTCAAAATAGACTTTTTATTCTCATTTACTACTGCTAAAATCAATAGAACCTTACTGGTTAGGAGAGATGTAGAATGAGTTCTTTGGTTATCGATTTTCAGGAAATGGAAAAAATGCAGCTTTTGCTCGTTGGCGGAAAAGGGTTAAATTTAGGGGAATTATCAAAAATTGTAGGAATCCAAGTACCAGAAGGATTTTGTGTTACAACAGTGGGATACCAACAAGCCATCGAACAAAACGAAACGTATCATGCGTTGTTGAATCAACTAACACTGCTTAAAGTACAGGATCGAGATCAAATTGGTGAAATCAGCCGGATGATTCGACAAATCATTATGGAAGTAGAAATACCATCCGATGTCGTGAAAGAAGTTACACACTATCTCTTCCAACTCGGTGATGAACATGCTTATGCAGTGCGCTCTAGTGCGACTGCTGAAGATTTACCACATGCCTCCTTTGCTGGACAACAAGACACCTATTTAAATATCTTCGGTAAAGAAGCCATCTTGAAGCATATCAAGAAATGTTGGGCTTCCCTATTTACGGATCGCGCAGTAATCTACCGTTTGCAAAATGGATTTGATCATAGTCAAGTTTATATATCCGTTATCGTGCAAAGGATGGTATTCCCACAGGCTTCCGGGATATTATTTACCGCTGATCCGATTACCTCTAACCGAAGGGTACTATCCATCGATGCCAGTTTTGGGCTTGGAGAAGCACTGGTTTCTGGCTTAGTATCTGCGGATTGTTATAAAGTAAAGGAAGATAAAATCGTCGATAAGAGGATAGCAACCAAAAAATTAGCTATCTATGGATTAAAAGAAGGCGGTACAGAGACCGTGCCGATCGATCCTGATCAGCAAAAGACGCAAACACTCAATGACCAACAAATAGTACAACTAGCACGCATCGGAAGACAGATCGAGGCTTATTTTGGCTGTCCGCAAGATATCGAATGGTGTTTGGTTGATGATACATTTTATATTGTCCAAACCCGTCCAATCACTACGCTTTTCCCGATCCCTGAAGCGAATGATCAAGAAAATCACGTATATATATCGGTTGGTCATCAACAAATGATGATCGACCCCATGAAACCACTGGGATTGTCTTTTTTCCTGTTAACGACTCCTGCACCGATGCGTAAAGCTGGCGGCAGGCTGTTTGTGGATGTCACACCTCATTTGGCTTCACCAGTTCGCAGAGAAATGTTTTTAAGTACCATGGAACAACACGACCCGCTCATGAAAGACGCACTTATGAACATCATAGAGCGTGGAGATTTTATAAAATCGTTACCAAATGAAGAAAAAGCACCGAATCCCCGCAGAAACAATACTGATATGCTGGGGGAAATCGAAATCGATCCGGCAATCGTTGCTGATTTGATCAAGAGTACTCAATCATCGATTGAAGGGTTAAAACAAAACATCCAAACGAAATCAGGATTGGATTTATTTCATTTTATTCTAGAAGATATCCAGGAATTAAGGAAGATATTATTTAACCCACAGAGTTCGCGTGTGTTTATGGCAGCTATGGATGCTTCATCATGGATCAATGAAAAAATAAATAAGTGGTTAGGTGAAAAAAACGTAGCAGACACACTATCTCAATCTGTACCAAACAATATTACTTCAGAAATGGGTCTAGCGCTATTGGATGTAGCTGATGTGATTCGTCCTTATCCGGAAGTAATTAATTATTTACAACTTGTAAAAGATGATAACTTTTTGGATGAATTGGTTAAGTTTGAAGGTGGCCAAAAAACCCGAGACGCGATCTATGCTTATCTCAACAAATACGGAATGCGATGTAGTGGAGAAATTGATCTTACTAAAACTCGTTGGAGTGAAAAACCAATTACACTCCTCCCCATGATTCTTGGTAACATCAAAAACTTTGAACCTAATGCCAGCAAACGGAAATTTGAACAAGGACTACAGGAAGCTTTACAAAAAGAACAAGAGATATTAGAGCGATTGAAGCAATTACCGGATGGTGAACAAAAGGCCAAAGAAACAAAACACATGATCGACCTAATCCGAAATTACATCGGTTACCGTGAATATCCAAAATACGGCATGGTTAGTCGCTATTTCGTTTATAAGTTGGCTTTACTGAAAGAAGCCGAACAACTCGTACAAGAGGGCGTTATTCAAGAAAAAGAAGATATATACTATCTCACTTTTGAAGAACTTCACGAAGTCGCACGCACAAATAAACTTGATTACCTGATCATCAGCAAACGAAAAGACGAGTATAAATTTTATGATAAACTAACTCCGCCACGTGTGATCACGTCTTATGGTGAAATCATTACAGGTGAGTACAACCGTAAAAATCTCCCTCCCGATGCTATTGTAGGTCTGCCTGTTTCTTCCGGAGTGATAGAGGGAAGGGCACGTGTAATTTTAAACATGGAAGATGCTGATCTAGAAGATGGAGATATATTAGTCACCTCCTTTACTGACCCTAGCTGGACACCTTTGTTTGTATCCTTAAAAGGCCTAGTTACCGAAGTTGGTGGACTGATGACTCATGGAGCAGTCATCGCACGTGAATATGGCTTACCAGCAGTTGTTGGAGTAGAAAATGCTACCAAACTGATAAAAGATGGGCAGCGAATCCGCGTCCATGGAACAGAAGGGTATATCACAATATTGTAATTGGATTCCGACAAAAAAACGAAAGCGATTGTTCAACAGAATAGTCGCTTTTTTCTAGTAGCTTTATGCGGTGCAATAATTGGAGTTAAACTTAATTTGAAAAAGCTAATTTTAAGGAATGGTTCTATTTATAATAAAAAAGAGTTTGTCGAAGGGGGATTTATGATGCAAAAGATACTTATTCTTGGTGCAAGCGGGCTTGTAGGAAGTGCTTTAATTGATGAATTGAAATATGATTTTGACCTTTACGGAACATATTCTTCTAAGTTAACTAGTCTTCCTGATGATAAGCAGTTCCAATTAGAAGTTCAGCAGCTCGATAAACTAAAAAATATGATAAATTCAATTAAACCCGATATCGTGATTTCTTGCCTTAGAGGAGAGTTCGATTGGCAACTTGAGTTTCATAGGGTATTGGCTAGGGATTTGCACAACAAAAATACCCGTGTTTATTACTTTTCTACGACAAATGTATTTGATGGAGACTTTTCAAGATCCCATATAGAAACAGATCTACCTATTTCTGAATCAGATTATGGAAAATTCAAAATTAAATGTGAAAATGTATTAAAAGAAGCTTTGGATGAGCGAGTAATAATCATCCGGATTCCAGCGATATGGGGTAAGGATTCACCAAGATGGAACTTAATTAAAGAAAGTATAAAAAATAATAAAGTGATAGATGTGTACAGCAATCTCATATGTAACAATCTTTTGGATGTTTTGTTAGCAAAACAACTACGATTTATGATTGAAAATAACTTAAAAGGGATTTTTCACTTAGGATCAACGGATATGATGACTCAGGTGGAATTTTTTGAACAGATAATAGGTAAACTCGCAAGTAATAAAAACATATTACGATATAGCTTATAT
>NZ_JBALPP010000142.1:0-2667 GCF_036965425.1 Neobacillus drentensis
ATTACAAATAGTTGGATTTTTATAATCGCCCATTGGAACATTATAATGCCCCTTTTTATTTACTCTAAAAAGACCATTAAAACATGTTTTGTTTAAAAATAAAAATTGTGCAGCTCTTTCAATTTTATGGTCCCCGAAATTCCTAAAATCAAAGCCATTTAAATTCCTATTAAATTCATTCCTAATATTTATATAATAATTCTTTCGTTCCTCTTTTTCTAATCGTAAAAACTCAATTTCTTTTTCTCTAAGAAGATCTATTAGCTTTTCTACACCTTCATAATTCTTTATTACCTCATAAACAGTGATTAACTCAGGGTTAATATCCCATATCAATGCTTCTTCAATATTATAATTCTGCAGCAAATAAAATAAAACTGCACCGCTTCCAACGAATGGTTCAATGTAACGTTTTATTTTTCCTTCCTTTAATTCCTTTGGTAAATATCTATTAATAACAGGTAATAACTGTGTTTTACCCCCAGCCCATTTCAAAAAAGGCTTTGCTGCTGCTTCTTCTACTCCTACGTTCATAAATATAACCTCCATTTACAATGCCATTATATTTTACCATTAAAAAGTCTTTTTGTTGCAACTAAATAAAACAGAACATATGTTTTGTAGTTCTATAATATCATAAGTTTCACTATAAGTGAAATAATAATAGGAACCTTTTACTGTAAAATATTTATTGAGGTGAAATTAATGACTTCAAAGCATATCAATAAATACAACCAAATATCTATAGCTATCAAGGAAGCGAGAAATACAAAAAATATCACTCAAAAAGAGCTAGCTGAAAATTTAGGAATAAGTATGAGTTATTTAAGCAAGATCGAAGCACCTAATACTGAAAAATCCTTTTCATTAGAGCTCTTATTTGATATTGCAGAGTCATTAAATATTCCGGTAATCGATTTATTCAAGTATATAAAAGAATAATTGAGGAGATACAAAATGGACCTTTATTTAGAAAGAGAAATAGCGTTAGAAAAAATATTGGAACTAAAAGGAAAAGATTTAAGAGAACAAGCAAAATTCCATGGTGTAACTGTATTTAAGGATGAGAAAAAAAACAAAGGTTGGGCCGGCCATGTTATTGAAAAACATTTAGGGCTCCCACTA
Organism: Neobacillus drentensis; assembly: GCF_036965425.1. GTDB lineage: Bacteria > Bacillota > Bacilli > Bacillales > Cytobacillaceae > Neobacillus > Neobacillus drentensis_F. The sequence continues at coordinate 1,126 of NZ_JBALPP010000142.1, forward strand.
AATTCATCCTCTGATCCAGATTTTGGTGATTGGGAATTAAAAGTTGTACCACTAAAATACTTAAAAACAGGAAGATTAGCTGTTAAGGAAACCATGGCAGTGACAATGATAAATCCTGAAGATGTTAGAGAAAAGGATTTTAAAAATAGTCATCTCAAAACAAAATTAAATAAAGTCGTTATAGTTGCAAGAATTTGGGAAAACGTAGAGGAATCTCGTTCATTGTTACATAACGCGTACATGTTTGATTTGACCAATAAAGAAATTTACAATCAAATTGAAGAAGATTACGAGATTGTAAGACATGCGATTATAACAAAAGGTTTTGGTTCATTAACAGGAAAAATGGGAAAAATTGTGCAGCCACGAACAAAAGGAGCAGGTCATGGTAGTACTAGTCGGGCTTTTTATGTAAGAACTTCTTTTCTTAAAAATATACTTTTATAACAAAATTATAAAAAACCATTATTAACGGGGGAGCAGAGATGATAAAAGGCGGCATTGGAGGATCATCTACAAAAACCGGTTTAGTATTCGAGCAAAGATTAGATTTTAGGAAAGTGTTAGAAGAAATTAAAGGCTATAAAGTTCAGGGTGACCAAATTTACTTTAATGGACAATTAGTTGCTTTACTAGTAGGAAAAAATAAATTGTATAAGGAGTTTCTAGATAAAAGAGATTTAAATTGGAAAATAATTATTTCAAAAAAGTTATTACCAGATGAAGCAATTTACGTATATAGTTCCAATGTTTTACACATTATTGAAATGAAGTTTCAAAGTAGTGCAGGTTCGGTTGATGAAAAATTACAAACCTGTGATTTTAAAAAGAAACAGTATACCAAACTATTAAAACCCTTAGGAATTGAGCCCCAATACACATATATTTTAAATGATTGGTATAAACAACAATGTTATAATGATGTATTAGACTATATTGAATCAGTAGGTTGCAACTATTTCTTTAATGAAATTTCTCTAGAATTTTTGGGCCTACCATATCCTTATAGATAATCTAAACGAGACAATATCCAAATGCTTTTTTATATTTATATTTTATACAAATTCAATTTTAGTTTTGATATTTATCCGAGAAATAATTAAGCCTTTTCTTACTTATCTCAAAGAATTTTTCATTATTCTCAATCGCAATAAATTTTCTGTTCGTCTGTATTGATGTAACTGCAGTGGTTCCACTCCCACTGAATGGGTCGAGAATCAAGTCACCTTCTCTGGTACAACTTAAAATTATTCTTTGTAATAACTTAATTGGTTTTTGGGTTGGGTGATAACCAAAATTTTTCTCGATTTGGGACACATGTGGTAAAACCCATAAGTCTGTCATTGGTTTCCCGTCATTCATCTTTGACATTTGTTCTAAATTAAATATTTGTTTGCTAGAGGGGAATTTTTTTGCCCAAATAATAAATTCCGATGAATGAGTAAACATTCTACCTGATAAATTTGGTGGTGGATCAGTTTTCACCCAAGTTACAATATTAAGTGTTTTAAAATTTAGTTTCTTTATGGTGCTCCCCACTTC
>NZ_JBALPP010000143.1:0-8833 GCF_036965425.1 Neobacillus drentensis
CTATTAATTGTAGCTTTACAATTCTCCTATATTTTTAATTGTGAAATAAATAAATTCATAGGAGATGAATTAGAAATGAAAAAAAGTTTGATAGCTGGATTAGCTTGCCTATCCCTTTCAGTAACGGCAGCAGCTCCTTATGCGGTTTTCGCCCATCCTATTCAAAACATGGCTACTGAAAATGGACAATCTACATTACGTCCGCTTACACCTGATGTAGCTGTGATTGCTCACCGCGGGGCATCTGCATACGGTCCGGAACATACACTCGCTGCCTATAAGCAGGCAATGACGATGAAAGCCGATTATGTGGAATTTGATTTGCAAATGACCAAGGACGGCCAATTGATTGCCATGCATGATGAAACACTATCGAGAACAACGAATGCGAAGGAAATTTATCCTGACCGGGCACCATGGCGGGTAAAGGATTTTACTCTTGAAGAAATCAGCCGTCTGGATGCTGGTTCATGGTTTAATAAAGCATATCCTGACAAGGCGAAAACTGAGTATGTCGGACAGCATGTACCGACACTGGAAGAAGCTATTGAATTTGTCAAACAACATGGAAATGGAAAAGTCGGTCTTTACATGGAAACAAAAGCGCCAAACGTTTACCCAGGTATGGAAGAGAAAGTCATTGAAATCCTGAAAAAAACCAATGTCCTAAATGACGAAAAACTTTTTCTTGAATCATTCAGCGAGGAAAGTCTTCGTAAGTTGAGAACTCTCGCACCTAATGTAAAATTGATTCAGCTTTATACAGGCAGTATGCTGGCTGGCAAGGATGTTTACCAAGAAATGAAGCGAATCTCTGAATATGCTGCCGGAGTTGGCCCTAGTAAGGAACTTGTCGTTCCAAAGCTAATGGAAGCCGCTCATCAAAACAAGCTTCTCGTCCATCCTTGGACCGTAAATGCTCAGGAAGATATGGTTTCCTTGCTCTCTCTTGGTGTTGATGGAGAGTTCACTAACAATCCGGACCAGTTGGATGATCTACTGAAAAAACCGTTTATTTCACATGGGGTAGCCAGCGGAGATATAACCGATTCCTCGGCAATCTTATGGGCTCGTACGAATGGAGATGCAGGAGTTCAGTTTGAAATTTCGACTGATAGTAATTTTAAAAGCAAGTCTATCGTGAAAACAAGCCATGCTGATGAAGAACATGATTATACGGTAAATGTAGAAGTGAACGGATTAAAGCCTGATACTACCTATTATTACCGTGCACATGCTGTTTCTAGCAAGTATACTGTGAATGGTTCATTCAAAACAGCACCAGAGGAAAACAGCTTAAAGCCTATGACAATGGTTTGGGGCGGCGATACGGGCGGCCAGGGAGAGATTCCGCCATATAAATCGTTCAAAGCAATGTCTGCTTTAAATCCGGATTTCTTTCTGTTCAGCGGAGACACGATTTATGCGGATAATAAAACACCAGCTGTGCCCAATCCTCCTTCTGAAACCGTAGAGGATTTTTGGGCAAAATATAAAGAGAACCGTACCGATGCAGGATTACGCAGCCTTCTGCAAAAAACGGGGACATTTGCAATTTGGGATGACCATGAAGTGATTAATGATTTTTCAGGCCCTTCTCAGCCGTTGACTCCAACAGGCTTACGGGCATTCAAGAACTATTGGCCAATATCAGAGGAACGCAGTCAAAGTGACAAGCTTTATCATAAGTATTCTTGGGGTAATACCATGGATATGATCATACTGAACAACCGCGGCTACCGCTCACCTAACACTCAGGCAGATGGGCCAGATAAAACGATGCTTGGTGAGGAACAGTTAAAATGGCTGGAACAGCAGCTCCTTGAGTCAGATGCAAAAGTAAAACTTATTGCGACGTCCGTGCCCATCTCCGTGCCGACTGGAAAAACAAATTCCAGAGATGGATGGGCGAATGCAGATCAAATAAACCCAAATGACCCGACCGGATATGAGACCGAGTTCAAAAAAATCTCTGATTTCATCATTGAAAGAGGAATCAAAAACGTCTTTTTCGTCACGACAGACGTCCATTTTGCCGAAGTCATCAAATATGATGCCAACAAAGACGGAAAAACCGATTACAACGAGTTAATCAGCGGTCCAATTGGCGCTGTAAAAATTAACCCTGGCACATTGGATCCAACCTTCGGCCCTGAAAAATTATATGCAGAAGGGAATTTCTTTAACTTCGGTGTCTTCAAGGTAGATCCTGCAAATAAACAGGCAACAGTAGAAATCCAGGATGAAAACGGAAAAACTCACTTCACTCATACTTTTCAGCTAGAAGATTAATAGTGTGGCTCAGACCCTCACCACTTTAAAGAAGTGGGGGGCTGAGCCTTTTTGTCGGAAATTTCAACTAAACTTACACTTTATTCCCCAAGAAATGATTAGATTCTAACTAATATGACATTCTTCGACTTGTCATTAATGGGATTGGGAACAATACGCCGTGTATTACCTGCCGATAAAACAGACTCCTTACTGTGACTGCTCCTACCATAATTAAACGTGTTATATTTATTTTTCCTTCAATTCGATGTAAGTAGGTTTATTAATTATTCAAGCATATTGGGAAAATTTCTAATTTTATCAATTCTTAACATTCCACTAACAATAGTGTGATATTTTAGGGAGGAATCCACAAAAGGGAGTGAAAAGAATGACACGTCAAAAGTTTTCAGCTTTTTCGTTTGTGCTTTTGCTTTTGTCTTCATCTTTCTTTTTTATGACAGCGTGTGTTTCAGCTGAAAATGCCCTCGATCCTGCGCCGCAGCTTCAGCCAGTGGGGACTGCAAATGGCAAAAAGGTTTTGTTTGATAATACTCATGGACAAACAGCGGGAGCAGCAGATTGGGTCTTGGACGGAGGTTTTTCTGATTTTGCGAATGCCTTAGCAAACAAAGGCTATTATGCCAAAGAGCTGCGAAAAAACACCTCCATTACCTATCAAGATTTACAAGGCTACGATGTGTTTGTAATTGGAGAAGCAAATATCCCTTACAAAACCACTGAGCAGGCTGCTATGATCCAATATGTACAGAACGGCGGGAGTATCTTTTTTATTGGCGATCATTATAATGCGGATCGCAACAAAAACCGCTGGGATGCATCTGAGGTTTTTAATGGTTTCCGCCGGGGAGCTTATTCCAATCCAACAAAAGGAATGGGAACAGAGGAAGCTTCTTCTGCAGCCATGCAAGGTGTAACAGGATCTGATTGGCTGTCAGCCAACTTCGGCATCCGATTCCGCTACAATGCGATTGGAGATGTAACGGCCAATGATATTGTGGCTCAGAGTCAGGCTTTTGGTATTACCTCTGGCGTTTCTACAGTTGCTATGCATGCTGGCTCAACATTAGCAATAACCGACCCCAACAAAGCAAAGGGCATTGTTTATCTTCCACCAACCACAACAGCCTGGGGCAGCGCAGTTGACCAAGGTGTATATAACGGGGGAGGGAGAGCAGAGGGGCCATATGCAGCGGTCTCCAAGCTTGGATTAGGAAAAGCGGCGTTTATTGGCGATTCGTCGCCAGTAGAAGATGCGACTCCAAAATATTTGCGCGAGGAAACGGGAGCAAAGAAAACTACGTACGATGGATTTAAAGAACAGAACGATGGTACTTTGCTGGTGAATATCCTTGATTGGCTATCAAAGCAGGAAAGCTATACAGCCTTATCACAGGTCGCAGGATTACAGCTGGATCAGCCAACCGTCTTGCTTTCAATGGAAAACCCGCAAACATCGACTGAACCGGTGGCAGAACCGTGGGCTGCACCTGCGACAGGCTATAAATGGTATGATCCATCTACTTTCAAATCTGGGTCATATGGCTATGGCTCCAGTGGGTCTGGTGGAACTGGAACGACAACTTTAAATGAAAAGTTTGAGTCCGGAACCAAAACCGCCTATACTGCAGGGAATGTGACGCTTGCGAGTGGAACTTGGTATTTTGATAACGCCCTCATGGGTAATTTATCTACGGATAAGAAAACAGGTTCACAGTCAGCACGTGTCCGTGCATCTGGATCCATTAAGATGAACTTCGATGTTAGCGGGGCAAAAAGCATTCAAATTTCCCATGCCAATTTCGGTACCGACAGCGGAGCGAACTGGCAGCTGGAAATGTCCACGAATGGCGGCTCGACATGGACAAACGTTGGAAGTACGAATACTAGTACATCCACTTTAACTGTTAAAACCTTTACTCTTACTCAAACAGCACCTGTCCGATTCCAAATTGTCGTTTCAGGGACAACGGGGATGAGGATTAATTTTGATGATATAGTGATTAGTAATTAATAAAGGCCGCTTCTTTAAAACTAGGCTATGTTAAAGCTTAATGTTGATTTTGCCTGTTGTTGATTTGAGGATGAAGGACAAAGTCGATCATTAATAGAGGGGAACGGTCAATAGAAGGAGTTCATAATGCCCTAACTCATCTCGGTCGTGAGAGAAATGTCCTTCATAGGGTAAATGAAAGACAAAACCCATCTAGTAAGCAGGAGAACGGTCAATAGAAGGGGCTCATAATGCCTAACTCATTCCGGAAGTGAGAGAAATGTCCTTCAAAGATAAAATGAAAGACAAAACCCATCTAATAAACAGGAGAACGGTCAATTAAAGGGGTCTTTAATACCCGATCCCATCATGAAATCGAGAGAAATGTCCTTCATAATCCGGATAATATGAAAACGGGAAGAAATCAACAACTAAGTTTAACTGAGCCTAAAACTAAAAGGTTTAGTCATTAGGAGAGAACAATACATTGTTCTCTCCTGATGAAGGATCCTTACACTTGTTTGTCTTCCCATGGTTCAAAGGAAAACGGAATTCCAATCATTTTAGCGGTCAATTCATCATAGGACACTAAATCCTTTCTTGACAGCTCTTTTAAAGAGCGTTTTCCCATTGCTCTTAATGCCATTTTTATTTCTTCTGTACTTGCTGTTAAGAATTTTTCCGCTGTTTTTACCCCTTCTTCAACCTTAAATTGATCCTTGAACTTCCCGTCATACCAAATAGCCTGCGTAGGCGGCTCAAAGGGAAGTGCCTTCAACACTTGATCATGTGCAAGAGCAAACAATATGGAAGAGCCTAAATAGACAGCGTCGGCTCCGAGGGCAAGCACTTTTAAAAAATGACCGGGGACCAAAAGCCCTCCTGAAACGATTAAACTAATCTTTCCCTTCATCTTTCTTTTTTCTAGATGATTAGCAGCTCTAACTACCGCATGCAAGGTCGGGATCCCAAAGTCATCAAATAAAATAGGAGGTGCGCCGTGCATGGCTGCTTGTCCGCCGTCAACGGCAATAAAATCAACCCCCATAAAGAGTAAATGATCAATATCTTCTTCAATTTTTCCTCCTGCACCAATTTTGACGCCGATGGGAACACCACCTGATATGACCCGAAGTTCCTCCAGAAGCAGCTTTAAATCTACTAGTGTTTGATTTTCACAAAAATGTTCATAAATGATCGCTTCCTCATTTTCCTTAAGTCCCATCACTTCACGGGCACGACCTTTTAAACTCTCCGAGGGGATTTTTTTACCCATTCCCGCTAAGGCGCCCTGACCTAATTTTATTTCAATCATGTCAGCACGTTTAATCACATCTTCGTCCTTTGCCCATTCTGTTTTTGAAAACTGTAAAATATACTTTCCGGCAGCGTTTAATTCTTCAGGTAAAATTCCACCTTCCCCAGAGTTTATTGCAGTTCCTGTTTTTTGGGCTGCTTCTGCCAATGAAAGCCTTGCTTGTTCACTAAGTCCAATCCCAAATCCCATTGCACTAATCATAAGTGGAATTTTTATTTCCATTGGTTTTTTTGCATTTGGCCCAATGGTAACGGCAACATCTACCTCTTCTTCACCATCAACTGGAAATGGAGAAGTTTGCGCGGGGATAAAAGTAATTGGATCCAAATGCGGCCATTTTTTTGAAGAGCCTCCAAGCGGGCGAAAAAGGACTGCTCCTGTTTCAGCACGCAAGCTATTTTCTAGCATATTTTGAATGCCCATGTGACGAAGTCCAGGCATTAGTTCGATAATATTTTCTTGATAACTGTCAGTTAAAATGATTTTCCCAGCCTTTTTCACTATAAGTTTCATAATCCATCGCCAACCAACGAGGATGAATATAAGCACGACAAATAATAGCGACATCATTGCAAAAGTCAAATAAAAGAATATGTTTGCCATAGTCAGTCTTCTCCATTTTTACAGAAAATGAAAAAAGTTGGATCGAGTGATGAACAATTATGTCTCCATTTGTTTGTTTTCCCATGGTTCAAACGAAAACGGAATTCCAACCAATTTGGCGGTCAATTCATCATAAGACACCAGATCCTTTTTTGATAACTCTTTTAAAGAGCGTTTTCCCATTGCTCTTAATGCCATTTTTATTTCTTCCGTACTTGCTGTTAAGAATTTTTCCGCTGATTTTACCCCGTCTTCAATCTTAAATTGATCCTTGTATTTCCCTTGATTCCAAACAACTTGTGTAGGCGGTTCAAACGGCATGGCATTCAATGATTGAGGATGTGAGACGGCAAATAACATAGCGGAGCCTACATATACTGCATCGGCTCCGAGGGCGAGCACTTTTAAAAAATGTCCCGGTACTAGAAGTCCTCCGCAGGCAATTAAACTTATTTTTCCCTTCATGTTTCTCTTTTCTAGATGATTGACAGCTCTGACAATCGCATGCAGTGTTGGGATTCCAACGTCGTCAGATAAAATCGGCGGGGCACCAAGTGTGGCTGCTTGTCCTCCATCAATGGCAATAAAATCAACCCCCATATAAATTAAATGATCAATATCTTCTTCAATTTTTCCGCCAGCCCCCATTTTTACTCCAATGGGAACACCACCTGTCAGGCTCCGCAGCTCATCAACTAGTTCTTTCAAATCATCCAGCGTTTGATCTTCAAAAAAATTATCATAAATTACGGCATCCTCATTTTCCTTTAACCCCATCACTTCACGGGCACGACCCGTTAAATTTTTAGGAGAAATTTTCCCGCCTGTCCCAAATAAGGCGCCTTGTCCTAACTTAACTTCTATCATATCTGCCCGCTTAAATAATTCTTCTTCTTTTGCCCATTCTGTTTTGGAGAACTGCAAAATATACTTTCCGGCTGCATTTAGTTCCTCAGGTAAGACTCCCCCTTCACCAGAATTAATTGCGGTTCCTGCATTATTAGCTGCTTCTGCTAAAGAGAGTCTCACTTCTTCACTAAGGGCAATCCCGTAGGCCATCCCGCTGATCATTAACGGGATTTTTATTTTCATTGGTTTTTTTGCATTTGGCCCAATGGTTACCTGCACATCGACATTTTCATCTCCATCTATAGGAAAGGGTGTTGTTTGGGCAGGGATAAAAGTAATCGGATCTAAATGCGGCCATTTTTTTGAAGACCCCAACGGGCGGTGGAGAACGTCGCCTGTTTCAGCACGTAAGCTATTTTCAAGCATATTTTGAATGCCCATATGCCGGAGTCCCGGCATCAACTCCATTACATTTTCTTGATAACTGTCAGTTAAAATAATTTTTCCCATTTGCTTCACCATACGCTTCATTAACCAGCGCCACCCAAAAAGCATGAAAACAAAGAATAAAAATAAAATTGTTACCATTGCAAAAGCCAAATAATAAAAAATGTTCAACATATTTATAGCTCCATATTCAGCATATTCTCAATAAGGTAGTCCATCATTCCTATTGTATCCAAAAACAGGAAATTCATATAAAAAATAATTGAGCTTTTTAGTATTCTTAATCGTATGAAATTGTTATTTTTCACCAAACTATGAACATATAAAAACAGGGGGATCTTTTCATGCATATAATGAATGACATTGTTCATCGTCCATGGCCATTACCTTCGAAGTATTGGATTATGCGACAAACATGGAAAAATCTATTGTTTTTGCATTGGCCTATTCCGCTTGAAAAATTACGGCCGCATGTTCCTTCCTCTTTACAAATTGACACCTATAATGGCTCCGCCTGGTTAGGCGTAATTTTATTCGTGTTAGAGGGAATCTATCCTCGGGGAATTTCATCTGTGTCTGTAACCCCTAAATTTCCTGAAATCAATGTAAGAACTTATGTTAAATGTGATGGCAAACCCGGTATTTATTTTTTGTCTATTGATGTTCAGAACTGGGCTTCCTTAAATATTGCAAAGAGATGGTATTGTTTACCCTATCATTCGGCGGAGGTTTCTTTTCAAAAAGAAGGACAATCCTTTCATTGCCAGAGTGTTCGTAAAGGCAATGCGAATGCTCTTATCACATTTAAGGGCAAATATTTTCCCGTATCGGAGGTATATTTTCCAAAGGAAGGAATGCTGGACCATTGGCTCACTGAGCGATATTGTCTCTATAGTTCAAATAACGGAGTCAACATCTATTGCGGTGAAATACACCATCAGCCCTGGCCGTTACAAAAAGCGGAGATAGAAATAGAAAGGAATACCCTTTTTACACCTTTTCATTTTGACCTTTCTGAAGTAAAACCGATTGCTCATTTCTCTGCAGGTGTGGATTCGTTAATCTGGAATATTAAGAAAAAAACATAATATTCGTTACTTTATAGAATATTGAAAAAGACTATATCAATTGAAGGAGTATCAGAATGGGTAAGAATAAGAATAATATAAAAATTGCCTTTTCATTAGCAACATTAATTCTTCCTTGGCTAACCGTCCCTTTTATGGGGAAACGAAGTTTTTTTAGGTTTTTGCCTGTAGCAAGTTTTGTCAATTTGTTCATAAGTGTATTTAGTCTGTTCTGTTATAGGAATAAATGGTGGGTAACTAAAA
>NZ_JBALPP010000144.1:0-38925 GCF_036965425.1 Neobacillus drentensis
ATAAATTGCTTACTGGTGAATACACTCCTTTTAATTTACTGTTAAACAATAGAAATGGAAATTGGAAGTTAACTGGCGTTATTGATTTTGCTGATTGTTTTTTGGGAGATGGTGACTATGATCTATTAGGACCTATCATGTTTATGTTTAATAGTAATCAAAAACTTATTAAGCATTTCCTTGAGTCTTATGGTTTTCCAAAAATAGAGGTTAATCACATACTGCAAAAAAAATTAATGACGTATACAATCCTCCATCGTTTTAGCGATATAAATTATTTTGTATCGCAAAGCAAGGAGGCCAAACGTGCATCTAATTTTAATGAATTGGCGAGAATTCTTATTCCGATCTCTTAATCGAACAGCCCCATTTTAAAAAATAGGGCTGTTCGATTAAAATAGGGATTACTGAATCAGGTTATTGTTTTGCAGTAATTTTTACTGATTCACTGTTAACACCAAAATGCTGATTTACAATAAGAGCAGGACCACCCAGATTATATAGGTACCTTGCTTCAATGACCTGTTTCATAAACGCTCCAAATAAGCCAGAAAGGCGGAAATTGCCAACTTTACCAACAGCCGACGTTGTTCCAATGGAGGCAACAGACCCTTTATGGTTGTATTCAAAGGCTGTTAGATCTTTCCCTCGTATTGTGGCAACAATATTTTTTGCACATATATCGGCTTCCTGTAAGGCAACCTGTGCGGTTGGAGGCAATGCTGTTTTTTCATCCTTCATGAATAATGAACAGTCTCCGATACTAAAGACGTTTTTACTGTTTTCAACTCGAAGGAAGCGGTCTACAGGGATTTTACCTTTTATAAGTGGTAATTCGGAATTTTGCAGGATTGAGTTGCCTTTTACCCCGCATGACCAGATAAGTGTCCGTGTGGCAATCTCCAGATTATTTTCTAAACTAACTTTTTCAGGCGTACATTCCAAAATTTTGGTTGCCATGTGTAATTCCACATTCATTTTTTCTAACACTTCAGTTGTATATTGAATAGATTCTTCCGGAAAAAATGGAATCACTGAAGCTGCAGCCTCAACAGCGACTATTCTCACCTTATCATATGGAACATTATGCTTTTTACATAGCTTTGGAAGTCCTTCAGCTAATTCGCCAAGTATTTCAATACCAGTGAAGCCGCCTCCAGCCACGATAAAGGTCAAGCGGGAAGGATCTTGATCCTCATTATAAAGAGTTAGCTGCTTGATAATTTGATGGTAAATGGCTTTAGAACTTCTAAAACTTCTTATTTCAAATGCGTTTTCTTTAATACCAGGAATTCCAAACGTTTCAACTTCAAATCCTAATGCCACTAATAAATAATCATATTCCACCGTATCTCCGCCTTCTAGGTGTATTTCCTGGCAGTTGATATCAATAGAAGAGACTGTGCCTTTTTTTAAATGAGTTTTGTCTTGGTCAATTAAGTCGGGAATGGACATGGCAATTTGCCGGTCTGCTGCTGTTCCAGCACCAATTTTATGAAGCTGGGTTGTAATATAATGATAATCATGCTTATTTATCAGGGTTACATCTGCCTCACCTGGTTTTAGCAGCTTTTCAAGTTTTTTAGTTGTCATGATTCCGCCGTATCCGGCACCCAAGATTACGATTTTTGGTTTTTTCATGAATTATTCACTCCTAATAATGTGAAGTATTTCACATACTTATATTAAAAAAATAAAGCAGTTGCTCGTATATTTATTGTGAAATATTTCACATAAATTCTTATTTATAGATTACGACACATTATAAAAGAACTCAAGAGTTTAATTCCTAAATTTTTGTCAAAATGGTAAATTTTTTTTGAAAAACTGGGCATGATAAATTCGTGCCAATTTAAAACTGGTTTAATCTTCTAAGTATAAAAGTGAGGATGGGATATTGAATGAAGTTAAAATTGTTCAGTTTGTCGTTGGGGCTATTATTGACATTCCCAGGAATTGTGGGTGCACATGAACATGCACCGGTAGACCATATGGAAAAAAAGCCGTGTGACTGTGCTGAAGGCAAGCAGCATCATCAAATGCACAGAGACTGGCAAGCCCATATGCAGGAAAAAGAGCAAAAGCTTCTGGCTTGGGTAGACCAATTTACACCTAATAAAAAAGCAGAATGGACGAAGGTACTTGATGAAAGAAAGACGCTTCACAAGCAGTGGATGAGTCCTGATAATGCAAAAAAGCGCGAGCAATGGAAAAATGAGAAAATGGCAAAAATGCAGGAATTAAAAAAGCAATTGGATGAAGGTAAAATTACAAAAGAGGAATTCATAAAGCAAGCACATGGCGGCAAGGGGATGGGACAATGGAAAATGTATCATGATTTAAGTCTTGCCGTTGAGAAAAAAGATAACAAACAAGCAACATTGCTATTAAATCAGTTATTACAGCAAACCAAAGAGCATAACCAAAAGCTTAAAGTATTATTAAAGAAATAATTATTGTAGTGAAAAAGCCAACTCTCAAGGATTGGCTTTTTCTAATTTCAGTAGTTAAAAAGTAAAACCTGGGGGAAATTAATAATGATGCATATTTGAGGAGGTATCCCAATGAAACGAAAAAATTTAATGCTGGCAACTGTAGGTTTAGGGGCAGCGTTTTTACTTCGAAATGAAAAATCCCGAAAAATGCTCATGAACCAGTTTCAAGCAATGGCACAGAAATCCCGGAAGTAAAAACAAAAAAACATCCCTTAAACAATTTGGGGATGTTTTTACATTGTACAATTACTTTTTTAGATCGACTTTATCTTGTTTTACTTCCTTAATTTCTTCCTGTTTCGCTTCTTTTATATCTTCTTTAATTTCTTCCTTGATATCGTCGGCAATTCCTTCTGTCGCTCTCTTAAACTCACGAATTGACTTGCCAAACGCGCGTCCAATTTCCGGCAGCTTATTTGGCCCAAAGATAACCAAAGCAACCACTAAAATTAAAATTAATCCCGGTACACCAATATTTGAAAACATAATTACATCTCCTAGTGAGTGGCTGGTAAATAGTCTACATTATTATAACGGATATACTATAATTATTCTAGTTTTTCTGCAATTTTGCTTGAGCTAAAGTATCAGTTACATTTTTCCCATCATAAAAATCCTTTATAACTTTATCTGTGTATACCCAGCCTTTCCAGCCAATATGAATCGTATCCTTCATAAAATAAGGGTCATATTCATGATTTGAAAAATCGGCAATTTGAAAGCCCTCGGACTCAATTTGCTTTTTTATTCGGGTGTAATAAGCTTCCCGGCCTTCTAAAGGAAAGCCTGTATAATCATACCACTTCCCATTTACGGGAACAGATACAAATAATGGTTTCGCTCCTGATTCCTTCAGCAAATCAAGGACAAGCTGGAAATCACCATATTCAGGGGATTCACCATAGGATGCCCCGACCTTTGAATCCTTTAAGGAAGGAACCATTTTCTTTATTTTATTGTATTGATAATTACTAATATTAAAAGGATTATTCGTTGATTGTCGTTCACCCAAATGCTCAGCTTGGACTTCTAATTGGTCCCAGGATTTATTTCGGACTTTTTTGTTAATATCACGATTACGAGGAAAACCGCCTGCGAGCGTATAATAAAAATCCTTTTTAACTAATAAATCATGATAAAGAGTGGCAAAGGGACGATAGATAGCAGCCTTTTTCTTTTCCCAAGGATCATTCGTAATTTCCGCTTTTAATATCGTTGAAAGTAGCGGGTCACTATTTATCGGCGAAAAAGTAAGCAAACGCTTAATGGCTTTTTTCTTTATCACTGGATCTATATTTTGATTCAAGGCAAAATCATATCCTTGAAGGGAAGAATAATTGGGGACAAAATGGCTTTCGTCTGCTCCTCCCGGTTGAAACCATTGCGGAGACAGGACAAAAACGAGCTTTTTCCCCTTAAGCTGATTCGTATGCTCTGAAAAATTTAAAAAGTGAATTAACGATTCTGTCCCGCCTCGGCCAACAAGAAATGGTGTAAATCCATCCTTCGATTCCTTAAAATAATTGGACGGATGAAAACGGTCCAGCCTTGCAAGCTCAGATGAGCCATAAATCGGCAAATATTGTTTATTCTCCAACATCTTTTTTTGAACAAACTTTCCTTGAAACATAAATGGATTTAATTCCGTTGCCGCTTGAGCAACTCTAGATTTTGGAATAAGTTCTTCAATCCATTGATTGGGTATTAATATCAGCATAGCCAGAACAAGGAAAGCTAAGAAAATTGGTGAAAATAAAGGTTTGTTCATCTTCTATCAGCCAATAAATTGGCAATGTTATTTGGTGTGTTCCAACTTTCGCGATCGAATTCTGTGATAGGAATGAGAATATTAAACCGTTCCTCGGCCTGAACAAGTAATTCAACAGTGCCAAAAGAATCCAACAGACCAGACGTAAATAAATCAATATCCGGATTTTCCTTCACAACATCGTCCTGGCAGATTTCAGCTAATAATGCGATAACTTCATTTTTAAATTCCATGTTAATCAAACTCCCTTTTGAAATAATTGTCCTGAGAAAATATAAAACCCAAAGCAAATGAAATGGAACGTAATGATAATAGCTGCCACATGGGTAAATTTATTGTTTGGCCACCATTTATGCTTCTTGTTAAATCGTTCAAATGAATTATAAAGAACCATCAGCAGGGCGTGATAGATTCCATAGAGAATATATTGGATTTCAAGACCATGCCAGAAGCCCATGATTAAAAAGAGTAAAATATAGCCAAGATTTGAGACAATGTTACGATTTTTTATCCATTTCTTCTTTGTCATCCAGAAAACAAACCTCATGTAAACATAATCTCGAAACCAGAAGGAGAGACTCAAATGCCAGCGATTCCAAAAATCTTTGATATTGCGGCTGATAAAAGGTTTGTTAAAGTTTTCCGGAGATTTAATTCCCATAATATAACTAACACCAATCGCGAACGCACTATATCCTGCAAAATCGAAAAAGAGATAGAGGCTGTATGCATACATATAATATAAGTGATGCTGGAATTGGCTATGGGCAATAAATCGTAAATTAGCGATAAAAAAATGATTGATAGAATACCCAATAATATATTTATATAAAAACCCAAGGAAGATCTTATTGATTCCATCATAAAGGAGCTGCTTATAATCATCTCCGGACATTTGCGCTTCTAAATCCTTCTCAAACCGGCGGTATCGGTCAATCGGACCCGATGAAATGGTTGGGAAGAACAGGATAAAATATAGCAGCTTAGATAACGGCAGTTCCTTTTTAATAAGCCCATCTCTAATCTCCATAATGATTTGTGTGCCCTTAAAGGTTAAATAAGAAATTCCTAGAAAACCAATTACGCTAATGTGCGAAAAATAAGGCAGAAGCTTCGAAACGGCCAAGGGCAGAATTGATAGAAAAACCGCCGAGTAAAAAATGCCATTGCCATTTGATTGTTTTCGGTAATGGATATATAACCTGATTAATAAAACCTGCCAAATGGTAAACAGTATTAACGCCAATGCCTGATTAAGAGAAGATGAAAAGATCAAACCTAAGGCAGCAATCGTTGTCAGCATATTATAGGTATGAAATCTTTTTCCCCGTAAACCAAGAATAATAGTCGGTGCTAAAAGGATGGCGATGATGATAAAGAATGTGAAAGAACCATATGGCGTCATGTCCGCACCATATCCTTTATTGTTTTTCGATCCAGTTTCCCATTGGCCGTAATCGGAAGCTCTTTATGATAGGAGAACTTCCTCGGAATCATGTAAGCAGGGAGAAATTCGCCAAGTTCTTTTTTTATCGCACCCGTTAACTGATATTCTTTTTCAAATTCATGATGATCAGGGATAATCACGGCTTCTAAATAATCAATTTTCTCATTTTGAAAAACTGGTATGACGGCTGCAGCTTTCACAAATTTCGATTTAGCAATATGGAATTCGATCTCTTCTAATTCCATTCGATAGCCATGCAGTTTAATTTGAAAATCAATCCGGCCTTTGTAGAAAATAAGCCCTTCTTGATTTTGGTAGCCGGCATCCCCTGTGCGATACGCGAGATGTCCATGATATTGAGAAAAAGCCCGTTCCGTTAGTTCCGGCTGTCCAAGATACCCTTTACTAACACTTGGACCGACAATAACCATTTCTCCATTTTCACCAGGGGAAACCTCATTACTATTTTCATCTAAAAATAGGATCTGTGTATCTTCTTTCGGTTTTCCAATCGGGAGATATGGATAGGAATCCAACATTTCAGCAGTAACCTCAATCGAGGTTACTGCTACCGTCGCCTCTGTTGGTCCATAGGTGTTGAATATTTTAGCTTTAGGAAACCTGTCGAATAATTGCCGGCAGATGCCAATAGGAAGGATTTCCCCGCAAAATAAAAACACGCAAAGATCAGGCAGCAGCTCCTCATTAAAAGAGGGGTCCATTAAACACATCTGCACAAAAGAGGGCGTAGATGTCCAAATTTGTGTTTTAGAATTATTTAATGCCTCAAATAAAAGTTTTGGCCTTGCAATCATTTCTTTGGTGATAGAAAAAAGGGTTCCTCCGCTGACCAAAGCAGGGTAAAGGTCCATAACAGAAAGATCAAAGGAATAAGGTGCTTGATTTAAAAATCGAAATGGTCCATTGATCGGAAAATCCGCAGTCATCCAATCCACAAAACTCTCCAGATTAGCTGCTGAAATTTGAACTCCTTTAGGGTTACCCGTGCTGCCGGACGTATATATGATATAAAAATTATCTTGGCTTTCAACCCAGTTCTTAGGGTCAACCTGGTTTTCTAAGGCTTGCCCCAAAAGGATATCCTCTAAAGTCACAACAGAAATTGAAGAAGTATCAATGTCCATCTCTTGCCCAGAACAATTAATGACTAATTCTAATCGAGCACTGTTGATGATATTTATCACCCGCTCCGACGGAATCGATGTATCTACCGGTATATAGGGATGACCTGACTTTACACTTCCTAAGAAAGAAACCAGCATCGAGGCTTCCATATGTCCATATACCAATATCGGTGATTGTTTTTGTAAATTTTGGTTTAAAAGAAAGTCAGCCACTTGATCAGACTGTCTCCAAAGCTCGGAATAAGTAATTTCCACATTGGGTGAAATATAGGCCAATGTTTCGGGTTGTGATTGTGCAAGCTCTCTTATGGTGTTTAATATTCTCATTGTTTACCTACCTCACATTAAAAGTCGTTGTAAATATAAGAACCGGCACTTGCATCATTAAAACCGTACATAAAAAATAACAAAAGAAGTATCAGCAAATAATAGACAAAGCGACCGAACCACTTTATCCTTTGATCGACAATGAAAGCTTTAAATTTAGCAAACATAGTGGTGTACCCCCTAAATCCCAACTGACTTAACTATAATAATTCGGTTTTGAATCTGTTGCATTAAAATTAGATGAGAAAAGAATTAATTTTAAGTGACCAAATCCTAAAAAAAAATATAAAAAAGGCCAAGTTGTGACACTTGGCCTTTTTGAAAAGAAGATTATTGAACTAATTCTGATTGGATGTAATGGAACAAAAGCTTAGCAGTATTTTCAAGCGACAATTGATGAGTACGTTCAAAGGCATGAGATGAATCAATACCAGGTCCAATTAGTCCATGGACAATATCATGGCCGGCACGGATAGCGGCAGACGCATCGGAACCATAAAAAGGATAAATATCGAGTTTATATTCAATTTGATTTTCTTCTGCTAAAGCAGCTAAATTTTTTCGCAATCCATAATGGTAAGGGCCGCTTGCATCCTTTACACAGATGGAGACCGTGTATTCATCTGTAGATTGACCATCGCCCATAGCTCCCATATCAACGGCTAAATATTCAACTGTTTCCGGTGTAATATTGGAATTGCCGCCGTAGCCGATTTCTTCATTGTTAGAAATTAGAAAATGTGTCGTATAAGGGAGTGTTATATTTTCAGTTTTTATCTGCTTCATTAACTGGAGCAATAGAGCCACGCTTGCCTTATCATCTAGATGGCGGGATTTTATGAAGCCGCTTGGCGTTACTTCCACACGCGGGTCAAAGGAAACGAAGTCACCTACTTCAATTCCAAGTGCCCGAATATCGTCGGCATTATGTACTTTTTCATCAATTCGAATTTCCATGTTTTCCTGATTTCGCTCTGCTTTTCCGGCATCTTTATAAACGTGGACCGAGGTTTGGTGCATTAAAATGGTCCCTGTATATTTTTTGCCGCTGCTTGTTTCAATCAGGCAATATTCTCCTTCAATCGAATTGAACTTAAATCCACCGATCAGGTCAATTTTGAGTCTCCCATTCGATTTGATTTCTTTAACCATTGCCCCGAGTGTATCAACGTGAGCCGTCAGCATCCGGTGGCGGCCTTGGTCTTTACCTTCAATCGTCGCAATTAATCCGCCTTTGCGGTTTCTTTTCGTCTCAATTTTCAGCTCGGTAAGGAATTTTTCAACATAAGTAATGACTTCATTTGTATTGCCGGACGGGCTTGGAATTGATACTAAGTCCGTCAATAATTTCATGGTTCCATCTGTATATTTATTTGGCACGGAATTTTCCCCTTTCTGATTTTTCATACACTCTAATTATACATAGATTGGTTTATATCGAAAATTTAACAATAGTGTAATTAAATCAAAACCATCCTTTTTTCTTAAACCAGAGAAACATGGATAATCCGATTACGCCCATTAAGACAAGAGAATAGCCATATCCATATCTCCAATCCAATTCGGGCATATTTTTAAAATTCATCCCGAAGATTCCTGCAATTAAAGTTAGGGGCGCGAAAATGGAAGTCATAATGGTAAGAACCTTCATCACATTATTGGTTTGATGGGAATTTAACGAAAGATAGTTATCCCGAATGTCGGCGGTTATCTCTCGGTTTGCCATCAGCATTTCCGATAACTTTAAAAGATGGTCGTAGATATCAGAATAATATTCTTTTCTTGTAATTAAGTTTTTCAAATGCTGAGAATTTAACATTCGGTAGAGCAGATCACGCATTGGATTAACAGTATGCGTTAGATTTAATAACATATATCTTGTTTCGAATAATTCTTTTAATAAATTATTCATTGGTTTATTAAGAGTGTTATCTTCAATTTCATCTAACTTATCCTCAATTTTGTAAATAATAGGGAAGTAGTTGTCTACGATTTTGTCTAAAATTTCATAAAACACATGAGTATTTGTAAACTTATCTAAGTTGGTTAAAGTTGTTATTCTATTCACTACTTGAGAAACTTCAATAGAAGGCTTAAGGTGGAAAGTAACTATATAGTTTTCACCTACAAAAAATTCTAGCTCTTCCTTTGTGATTTCCTCTCTTTCTTCTCGAACAATGTGAGTAATAAAAAATGTATATTCATCGTAATAATCGAGTTTAGGTCTTTGAAGGGTAGTATTTATACAATCTTCAATAGCCAGTGGATGAAAATTAAAAGTTTCGCTTAAATGTTTTATCTCATCATCAGTCGGTTCATTAAAATCCACCCAAAAGCGTTTATATTTGGGTAGAGTTAATTTATCAATCGAATCTAGTTTTACTAATGTATTTGACTGGGTAATACCCATGAAGCTAATCATAATAATTACTCCTAGTTACTTTTTTTGGGAATTTGGGGAGAAATAACAGCTTGCTCATCCCATTGCTTTTTATTCTTTCTTTCTTGAATGACTTGATACAAACTTTGAAAACCAAGGATTCCTACCACAATTATACCACTAAAGACAATAAAGACAGCGAAGTATTCAAAGGGATTATATGACTTAAAATGTGACCAATGAATCTTCCCTTCTAGATCCTTTGTAAATAGATTCATGCTGAAGATTCCGCAGATAACCGTATAAAGCGTGAGAACTAAAAGGAGCATACTATCCTTTTTTGTCACTGAATTTTCCTCATACTTAAACAAGCTGAAAAGTGTCTCTTTTGTATTTAAATACAATGAGTCAATATCATAGGCACGTCTAAAAAGCCTAAAAAGTTCCTGACCATCCGGTTTAGCTGGATATTCGATAAAGAAAAAATTTGAGCTAAACGAATTAATAAAATAAATTAGTTTTTCTATTTCATTATAATCTTTCTCAATGTGAATGGTTGAATAGTTATGGGCAATTTTAACAAACACCAATTTATTAAATAGATTAATTAGTTGCAAGTAGTAATTTTCCCCGTAAAAGTTTTTGGCCTCTGCCATTAATTTTTGAGTACTGCTATTTGTTATACATGTAAAACAATGTTCATTTACACAGATAAATGTATTGGGTGCCCATCGGCTATAGCTGTGGTCTTTTACATAGTTGTGTATATATTCATGATTTCCTGCGTCCTCCCCACAAAGCGTTACTGAGCGGAATACATCGATTTCATCAATGGATTCTTCATTAGCTAAATGAAGAAGCGATTGGATATGCATTTTGTCTGGCTCTAAAAATGGGGGCGGTGAATCCAAATCAATAAAGGGTCCCAAATCTGGTAGCAAATCCTCATAATCCTTCCTATTAAAATGATTTGCAAAATCTATCGCATTCGATAAAGAGGTATCCTTTATTTCTGTGCGTACTGTAATGAATCCAAGCTCATAAGGACAGATGATCAAATCAATGGAATGGATTTGAAACGGTACTTTTAGATGGTCAATGTTCAACAAGCTCTCTACGTTTATAACTTTCGTATATCTTTGAAACCCCTTCTCATAACCGGATGATGGAAAGAGAATTTGAGAGGTTAAGGGATGAAAAAAAGCCTTCATCTCACTGTGTGAGACTTGGTAGCCTCCATAATAGGTCGATTCATTATGTAATTCATGTAATCGATATGGAGTAAATTGATTCTTTTGTAGAAATAAGATGAAATTGCGTATCGTAGCTGCCTTCCAAGAGAAGGGGAGAATAAATTGAAAAAATGCCTGTGATACCTGTTTTTCCTTTATCATCATTTCCATATTTTCCTTTCAGATAAAAGCTGTCTAAAATCAACATTCCCGATTTAATAGAATAAAATTCCAATCTTTGAGGGAAATTAGGATGAAAGAAATTGTTAGGAGCATGGAGATGCCATCTAATAAAGTTCTATCCATCAAAGAAGATTTAAAAGAAAAAATAATGCAGTCTGAGGATGCTGTTTTCAAGGAACTCCATACGAAAGAAAAATACATTGAAGCTTTATATATAAAAACGATTAGTGATGAGACTGTCATCCAAGATTATGTGGTCAAACCTTTTTTCGAAATTACAACAGCAGAAAGGTTTTTGGATTATCTGCAATCACACCCGAAGGTAAAACCATTTGAGAATGAAGAGCAAACTCTTGAAGAGTTAATCAGAGGAGTGGCCATACTTTTTTATCAGGATTTTATCTTTATATTTGATAGTAAAGTAGACAGGAATAATTCGGTTTTAGATACGACGGTTGAAACCACCATTCAAGGTCCTCAATCAGGTCTTAGTGAAAGCTTGCCGACAAACCTCGGTCTCATTCGCCACCGTTATCCAGAAACTACCTTAAAGGTGGAATCCACCACAATCGGAGCCATTTCAAAAACAAAAGTAATGATTCTTCACGATGAAAAATTAGTAGATCAGGATGTCCTAAGAAGAGTCAAAGAATTTCTAGCTTCAGTTGATATCCAAATGTTCCAAACTGGAGAGCAGTTATTGGACCTAATAAAAAAAAGCAATCGGGCTTTATTTCCTGTCATGCTTGTAACAGAAAGGCCGGATAGGGTGGCAGTGAATTTAGCGGCTGGAAAAGTGGTTCTGCTTGTATCTGGTTCATCCTTTGCCGTCGTTTTACCCACTGTCATGAAGGATTTTATGGCTTCCATGGAAGATATATATCAAACCTATTGGGTTTCCATTTTTCTACAGGTCTTGCGATATGTCGGTTTTGTTACCAGCCTTATCCTGCCAGGGTTATATGTAGCAGTAACAAGCTATAATCCGGAACTATTTAGGTTTCAATTGGCTCTGTCCATAGCCGGAAGCCGAACAGCAGTACCGTACCCATCCTTTGTGGAAGTTGTAATTATGTTGTTCATGATGGAGCTATTAACTGAGGCCAGTATTCGTCTTCCAAAAGCCATTGGACCTACGGCAACAACAGTTGGAGGCTTGATTTTAGGGCAGGCAGCTACTGAAGCAGGTCTGGTTAGCAACATTATGATTATCATCGTATCAGCCGTTGCCATTTCTAACTTTGTCGTGCCGATTAATGCCTTTAGTTTCTCTGTAAGGATCGTAAAATATATCATCTTAGCGTTAGCTACCTGTTTCGGTTTGGTGGGCGTTGTGCTCGGATTTTTCATGTTTCTCGCCTATATGGTTAAGCTTGACAGTTTTGGACAGCCATTTTTAACACTGGTACAAACCAAATCCAGCAAAGAATAGTAACTGATTTTTGAGGGGGGAGGTCTGTGAATCGATATTTTTTATATTTAGTTATCTTGAATATGCTGATCAATGTTATTATCTTTATTCCGAAAATTTTGATTGAGTATCGTTATAAGGGTGCGGTTATGGGGGTCCTTATTGCCATACCAATCGGGATTGGAATGAATTATTTATACAGTCACGCCCTTAATAAATTCCCAGGCCAGGGTTTACCAGAAATACTAGCCCATTCAAAGTACCGGTGGTTGGTAAATCTTCACTTAGGGAGTATTCAAATTATGTGGTTTTCAGCTGGGCTCATTACTTTACTTGGTTTTACAGATATATTAAGCCGTTTCGTTAATCCGGAGATGCCGAAACTTTTTCTGATAACGATTTATTTAGCAGCGATTTTTCTAATCATCCAGCTTCCGACAAAAAGGGTCATGTATTTTCTGGAAATTGTCTTATATCTTAATACACCGTTAATAGGTTTTATTATCTATAAGACGCTTACAAGCGAGTTTTTAAGCTGGGATTCTATACTTGAAGTAGGGACACACTTATTTGAGAAACCAAGCTTAAAAGCAATGGCTGCAGCAACTTATAGTTTTTCTGGTTTTACGAATTTAATCATATTTAATCGGGTAATCAAAGAAAGATTAAAGATTTGGAATTTTATTATTATCTTATTTTTGGGGATTTTTAATTTATTTACCACTTTTTTTATTCCCATTGGTTTTCACGGTTCAGATGGAGCGCAGGAATATCTCTATCCGTGGATTTCCACTTCAGATTCACTCCGATTAGTTTATAGTCCAATTGAACGAGTCTTATACATATTTTTAATGTTCTATATGAGTATTTCATTAATGAGTATTTCCATTCACTGGCATGTGGCCCTTGAATTATTGAAAGGAACCTTCAAAGAAAAAGAAAACAAAAAGAAGAATTGGATGATTTTGGCTGCCTTTACTTGCTGTGCATTTGCTGGTGTCCTTTTTCTGAATACGGTTCTTTTAAATAAAATAACTGCTTATTGGATGATCCTTCTTCTTGGTGTTGAAGTGATAACCGTCACGATCTTTTTCCTTTGGGCAAGGAGGCGTACAGCATGAAAACACTTGTGAAATGGAGATTGATCGTAATTTCATTATCAGCAGTTTTATTGTTAAATGGCTGCGGCTTTAAAGACATCGATAAACGCTTGTTTGTTGTCAGTATCGGGGTAGATAAGGCAAAGAATAGCTCAAAAAAATATCTAGTCAGCCTTAAATTTGCGATACCAGGTGGAAAGAATAAGGCAAATGATTTTTTTATTGTTACTGAAAAAGCTGATTCTATGGCAGAAGCCGTAAGGGCTATCAAAACAAAAGTGGATAAAGAAATTGATTTTAGTCATGCCAAAGTAGTGGTGTTTAGCGAAGAAATGGTTAAATTAACCGATAACGCAGGGGTTTATTATTGGTTAGCAAGAAGAAGAGATATCCAAGAAATTGCCTGGGTGGCGATCGGTACACCAACCGCCATGGATGTCCTTAAGGTAAAGCCTAAATCAGAACAGCTCCCATCAAACGCCTTATTCCTATCTCTCGGTAAAGATGGATCGGAAACGCCCTATATCATTTCTGAGTTTTATTTTGATATGAAAAAAAGATTAATTGAAAGAGGATTAGACCCCTTTCTTCCAATCATAGAAGCGAAAAAAGAATTACTGGAAGTTAACTCAGTAGGGCTTTTTAATAAAAGCAAATTGATTCTTAGTCTAACTCAAGAAGAGACGAAAATCCTTAATCACATAATGAATCGGGAAAATAAAAGTGCCTTATGGGTGAAAACAGGAAACATAAAATTTATTGTGAGCACGACCAAAATAAAAACAAAATATAAAATTATTACACTAAAAGGAAAACAGCCATGCATCAAGGTGAGTGTAAAGGTAAAAGGGAATATTGAGGAAATGACAGCTAAAATAACGAATGAACAATTATCCCGCTTTGAAAAAGCTGCTGAAAAACGATTGAAAAAGCAAATCAAAGAGGTATTAGTTAAAATTCAAAAAGCAAATGTAGAC
This sequence comes from Neobacillus drentensis, assembly GCF_036965425.1. GTDB lineage: Bacteria > Bacillota > Bacilli > Bacillales > Cytobacillaceae > Neobacillus > Neobacillus drentensis_F. The sequence continues at coordinate 14,466 of NZ_JBALPP010000144.1, forward strand.
CCAATTGGTTTTGGCTTACGTTATCGCTCTCGTCATTTTAATAATAATGATTGGGAAGAATGGCAGCGAATTTATCCTCATCTCGCCTTTAAGGTGGATGCAAAGGTAGAAATCAGTGATACGGGACTAATAGAATGATAATAATGGGCATTCCTAAAATTGGAATGCCCATTTTTAATTTATACTAAAGAGGAGGTTTCTTTACTCCTCATTGCTTGTGGAATATATACACAGAACGGTTCACTCTCTAAATAGTCTCCAGTTACCGCATACGTTCTAGAGCGGGAACCGCCGCAGATTTTGTTATATTCACAGACACCGCATTTGCCTTTATAGTTGTCAGGTTGGCGAAGCTCCTTGAATACTTTTGATTCCCGGTAAATTTCTGCAAGTGGAGTATCACGAACATTTCCGCCGACAATCGGCAATAAGCCGCTTGGCATGACATCGCCAATATGAGACACGAACACAAAGCCGTTTCCATCGTTTACACCTTTTGGCGCCCGCTTTAAGCCATCGTGCATCGAGGCGAAATCAGTTGTAATCGTATCTTCGTAGTTAATTTCGCCTTTTTCGATTAAATGGTCCCGCTGTTTTTGCTGCAATACCACTCGGCGGTAATGCTGTGCTGCGGTCGTCTTAATATCATATGGAGCGGTTTTGCTTAATTCGTATAGCCAGCGAAAAACTTTTTCATGCTCTGCCGGTGAAATACATGCTTCTAATTGACCGCGGCCAGTTGGAACAAGCAGGAAGATGTACCACATTACTGCCTTTAACTCACCAACCAACTTGGCCATATCTTCGAGATGATCATAGTTGTACCGAGAGATAACCGTATTAATTTGCAGCGGCATATCTAATTCATTTAAGTATTTTATTTTTTCAATCGTAAGTTCAAATGAACCTGGTGTTCCTCGGAAGTGATCGTGAATTTCCGGGGTTGGTCCATCAAGGCTGAAGCCCCAGCGTGAAAGACCTACTTCTTTTGCCTTTTTCATTTTTTTAATAGTTACATTTGGCGTCGCGCTAGGTGTCATCGAAACCCGCATACCTTTTTTTATGGCATAATCAGCGAGTTCAAATAAGTCTTCTCTCATCATGCAATCTCCGCCAGTGAACACAAGCATTGGATTATCCATATGGTAAATTTGGTCAATGAGATTGATTCCTTCCGAGTGGGATAATTCCCGCGGGTCAGGGGTAAGCTGCGCATCGGCGCGACAGTGAACGCATTTTAGCTGGCAAGATCTTGTTACTTCCCAAATCACGATAAATGGGTTTTGATCATAATCAATTGTCTTACCCATTCCATGTGGATGTCCTTTGAGCTTTGGATGGCCTTTACTAATTCCTTGCATTTTCATCACCAGATTCATTATTATTTTTTGAAACATGTAAATTGTTTCTATAGGTTCATTATAATTTTATCGTCGGTGTGTGCATGGGAGGTTTGTTACAAAATTTCTACATTGTTTTCTAGGAAAATAGTAAACAATCTAGTCCGTAAAATATTACAAATATGTTACATAGGTATAACCTGTTTTTGAAAAAAGTGGTTCTAGCCTATACAGTATCTAGAAAGGCAATCTTTCTTTCGTGTAATAATATGTGCATTCATTACCAATTTAGGTATGAACTGTATTGAAAACCATATCTTTGCCATATTAACCAGGCATCTATCTCCTTTATGATGTATATACCAATATATTAAAAGGAGTCGTGCCTCTATGAAAAAACATCTACTGACCGTTGCGGCCGCTGCCGGCATCTTGTTTACTTCTTTTGGAGGGTCTGTATACGCACATGAAAATATCTATACGGTCCAATCAGGAGACACCCTATGGAAAATCTCGCAAGCGAACGGTGTGTCAGTTGCTGATTTAAGGGCATGGAATCAACTTACTAGCGATAATATCTTTGTAAATCAAAAACTATCATTATTAGTTCCGCATACCCACGAAACAACATATACAGTTCAAAAAGGGGATTCCCTTTGGGGGATCGCAGCTCGAAATAATCTATCGGTAACACAGCTTAAATCTATCAATAACTTAACATCCGATACGATTTATGTGGGCCAAGTATTAAAGGTTACAGCGAATTTGCAATCACCAATTCCGGCTCCAACGGTTTCAAAGGCTCAAATGGTAATGGATGAAGCAAAGAAATATATTGGAACTCCGTATTTATGGGGAGGAAATACTCCGGCTGGCTTTGATTGCAGCGGGTTTACAAGTTATGTCTTAAATAAAGTTGGCATAACAATTCCACGTACAGCTGCAACCCAGTGGTCTGGTTTAAAGGTGATCAGCACCCCAAACCCTGGTGATTTAGTATTTTTTGAAACGTATGCCCCGGGACCAACACATGTTGGAATTTATTTAGGCGATAATAAATTTATTCAAGCGGGATCACACGGTGTTGCCATCGCCGATATGACAAATACCTACTGGAAACCAAAGTACCTTGGTGCTAGAACCCCGTATTTATAAAATATTAAAAAGACCTTTTATCCAAAACGATAAAAGGTTTTTTTATGTTGATTGAAGCGTTATTTTTAAGAAAATTCGAAAATTTATAGTTTATGAAATAGGGTTTTAGCTTTATACTAAATAGGTATCTCTTTTTTAAGCTGCAAGCTTGTCGGGAGGATGTTATGTTTAATTCCACACATTTAAAAGAAGTATTTTATCAATCTAGGATTCCTCAATTAATTGGCCGGATTGATTTTACGAATATGCAATACAATCCTGCTTTCTGTGATTTTCTTGGGTTTACAATGGACGAATTAACGGCATTATCTATTGAGGAAGTTTCACATAAAGAGGATCTTGCCAATGATGTCCATTTATTTCGAGAGATTTTAAGTGGACGAAGAAATGAGTATGAAATTGAAAAAAGGTATATACACAAGTCTGGTGAAATTAAGACCGGCATTTTAAATGTTTCCAAAATTAAAGCCCAAGGAACTGAGGAAGAGTATATACTCGCACAAATTATTGATATAACAGAAAAAAAGCAAATGGAAACGGTTCTAAGGGAAAACGAACAAAAATACAGACTGCTGGCTGAGCATTCATCAGATATCATCGTGCTGCATCAGGTGGATTTTTCCTACCAATATATATCACCCTCAGTAAAGGCAGTTCTGGGCTACGAACCAGAGGAATTGCTTGGAAAAAATCCAGAAGAAATCATTCATCCGGAAGATTTGGAGGCAATAGTAACAAAGCAGTGCCGAATAGGTCCGGAAAATACATCAATGTTAGTTACTTGCCGCTGTAAAAAGAAAGACGGATCCTATATTTGGTTAGAGTCAACCATCAAGGCTTTAATAGATCCTCTTACTGGTAAAGTGAAGGAAATTGTGACAGTATCGAGGGATATCCAGCACCGGATTGAAACAGGCGAACGCTTGAGAAAATCCGAAAAGCTGGCTGTTGTCGGCCAAATGGCTGCCGCGGTAGCCCACGAAATTCGAAATCCTCTAACTCCCATTAAAGGATTCATGCAGTTATTAAACGCAGAAAAAGAAATTAATCCAGTTTACTTAGGTATTGTGTTGGATGAATTACAGCGCCTCGAAGTAATCATTTCAGAATTTTTAACAATGGCAAAGCCCCATGCAGAAAAAACCAGTCTTGTTCAAATAAATAGTCTTGTTGGACAGGTGGTTCAATTATTACAAACTCAGGCTTTGATGAAGAACCTAAAAATCAACTTTACATCTATTAGTTCAGTGCCTTCGATTATTGGAGATCCGAATTCATTAAAACAGGTTTTCATGAATGTCATTCAAAATGCCCTAGATGCATTGTCCGAAAAGGGCCTGATTGATGTTTCTATTTGTGTGGATGAATTAGCTGTTATTATTAAAATTAAGGATAACGGCTGCGGGATACCAGAAGAAAGGCTGTTAAAGCTTGGTGAACCATTTTATTCAACTAAGGAAAAAGGAACAGGTCTCGGTTTAATGACCAGCTACCGAATTATTGAAAGCCATCATGGAAAAATAAAAGTTGAGAGTGAAGAGGGACGAGGGACCACCGTAACCATTTGGCTTCCTATTCATTAATTAATTGAAGTATAGAGGAGATAAAATGTTAAAGCGATTCGTAAGTTTTACAATATTACTGTTGATCATTGCGATTGGATTATTTCAGAAGGATGAATTAATACAATTAATAAAAACAGGCGGCTCTGTCTCACTCCTGATCAGTATGCTTCTCGTAGCTATTTGTGTCTTTTTTCCAGTTATTCCCTTTCCTGTGTTGGCAGGAATCATAGGAGGTGTCTTTGGAACAGTCCAGGGGGTATTAGTTTCATTAACAGGTGCCATGATTGGGACTATGGGATTTTTCTTCTTAAGCAGGTATGGCTTTCGGGATTTCGCGCAGGCAAAACTAGCTAAGCATCCAAAAGTCCAAGAATACGAGGATTTTCTTAACAGAAACTCCTTCGTAGCAATCCTCTCATGCCGCTTGGTTCCAATCATTCCTGCACCATTAGTTAATATTATTTGTGGATTAAGTCATGTTAAATGGCCAATCTTTTTTATTGCTTCAACAATTGGAAAGCTTCCCAATATTTTAATCTTGTCTTTTGCAGGAGCCTTATTTAAAAGCAGTAAGCTTTATTCCTTTGGCTTATATGGAATCTATATACTCATTATTTTCCTCATTAATTTTGTCTTTGTTTATCGAAAAACAGCAAAAAAATCTCTAGATTAAATGACATTTTGTATATTTACATCATTCTGGTTCTCAACCTGGATAATGTCGGTAAAATAGCTTTTTAAAATAAGCCATTTGGCGGGATAGCTGTAAATAAAATCCTCCAAAACTAGAGTGGAATAGTAGATCAAGCAATCAAATGCTTGCTTTTCTTTCTTTAAATCATATAAAAGGGCATGTGGAATAGTGTAAAAATCATTTATTTGATATGGATTTAGTGTAACAATCTCTATCTTTTGCTGCTGTATATAATTTTTAATCGAATGTTCCTGAAGTCTTTTGCTCTCATCCATTGATAATCCATTTAAACTTATTCGGTCATTGATAAAATAAAAACCCTTCAATCCTAACACCTTCTTATTAGCGTGATTGGTATTGTTATTGACAGGGTTTGAAAGAAGTATACATAAAGATTGTCCTCAAAAAAATATACCCGGCCTTAGGCCGGGTACCAAACAAAAATCTATATAAAGGGGGGCGGAGGTTAAGGTTCTCTTGTGAACCTATTTATATCTTAATCGATAAATATGAACAAACTATGAAAGAAAGTTTAATAGTTTAAGAAAGGTGAGCAGGTTGAAAGATTTCCATTGTTGTGCTACGTGCAAACACTTTATAGCCGAGAAAAAACCAGAAGGAATGCGCTATTTCTGCAGCCGTTTAGGCTATGAAACGAAAACAAACTTTAAATTTAACTGCTGGAGTCCAAAAGAAAATATCCTAACATTAATGAAGAGAAAAGAGCTTGGAGGCGGTCTTTAATGGGGGATAAAACATTAATATCCTTAAGTGGAATGGCTTTAAAGGAGGATTCCTTTAAAAGACCTTATTTCAAATTAGAGGAATTTCATGGAGTTGTCACGCTTGCAAAGGAGAATGATTCTCTTTTATTAATCGAGCAATATAGAAGGCCTATCAATTCTACTGTATGGCAGTTACCGGGCGGCGGCGTGAAAAAAGGGGAGAATCTTGAACAGGCAGCTAGACGCGAATTTCAAGAAGAAACAGGTTATACTTGCGGAACTGTACATTATCTTGGGACACTAATGCCTGCATCCTGGAGAACAAATGAAATTACACATGTTTTTTTTACGGATGAAGTTGGAGAAAACCTAAATCAACAGCTTGAAGAACATGAAAAAATTATCTTGAAAAAAATAAGTATTCATGAATGTTTTCATCTTGTCAAAGAAAATCAGCTGCAGGATTCAGAGCTTTGCTACGCATTGTTGCAAGCTATTTTGAAGGGATTTATTTCAATAGATTAGTTAGGCCTACCGTTTTTTAGAAAAATGAAAACCCGGTGGATATAAATCCACCAGGTAAATTATTAAAGCTAGATTGGCGGACGTACAATGTATGGCCGCATCATTTCGTAATCCTCGTGCTCGAGCATGTGGCAATGCCAGACATATTGCCCTGTATAGGGGAAGAACGGAATGATGATTCTTGTAATTTGACCAGGTGGGCACCTTACCGTGTCCTTCCAGCCCTGTTCTGTAAAATCTGCGGAGATTGGCGGGCCTGTGAATTTAATTTGTTTGGTCGACTTAAAGTATTCCACATCAAACGGGCGGCGGTCGATTATTTGAAATTGAACGAGATGGACGTGTATTGGATGGTCATCGCCATTAGTATTAACAAAATTCCAGACTTCAGTTGAACCCACAATGGGATTTTCGGTAACTGGATCATCCCATTTCTTCTTATCAAGCAGCAGAAGTGGTCTTCCATATTGATCCTTTTCCTCACTTAATTCTAAAAATCGATATTTCCATGCAGTCTGTTCCGGCAACCTGCCAATCGGGTCTAAATGGGGCGGAATCACAGTGGTATCAATCGTGGACAAGGTTTTATTCACTCGAAACTGCATAACTACTCCAGTTGTTTCTGGGTCTACAGGGTCCCCAATGGGGAAATGAGTTGGCGCATCATTTTTCAACGTAACCAGCGTACCCTCTAGGTTTGTAAAGTCTATGATGACATCGACTCTTTCCGCTGGTGCAAGCAATAGTCTTTTCACTCCAACCGGCTGCTCCAAAAATCCACTATCTGTGCCAATTTGGTAAAACAATTGCTTTGAATCCAAGGATAGTCCGAAGAAACGGGAATTTGCCCCATTTAACAACCGAAAGCGATATTTTCTTGGTTCAACCTCTAAATAAGGCCAAACCTTGCCATTAACAAGAATTGTTTCTCCAAAAAAGGACGATATTATCGAGGGAACGATTCCAGAATCATTTTTGTCAGGCTGTTCGGGATATAATAACGATCCATCCTCATGGAACGATCGATCCTGGAGAAGCAGCGGTATTTCATAGGGGCTGCTTGGAAGGTTCAGCGAAAGTTCCTTCTTATCCCTAATAAGATAAAATCCAGCCAGCCCGGCATAGATATTTAATCGGGTAATCCCGATTGCATGGTCATGATACCAAAGGGCACGAGCGCTTTGCTGATTGAAGTACTGATAAATTTGTTTTTGAAAAAAGGCTCCTTTCATTTTATAGTCTTTGGTAAACCAGGCATCGGGGTAGCCATCACTCGCTGGTTCTGTCCTGCCCCCATGAAGATGGACAACAGTTCGAACATCTGGTAATTTTTTTTTCGCTCCATGAACGGTGTGATCAATTGGAAAAAGATGTCTTGCTGGCAGATTGTTCGCCCATTTGACAAATACTTTTTCTTCTTTTTCAACCTCAATCGTCGGACCTGGATAAATCCCCTCATATCCCCAAATCGTTGTTTTAGGCAAATCGCGATGCAACGATTGTTTGGTTTCCCTCATGCCCACCTCATAATACGTGTATTCCTTTGATTTCCACTTTGGTTTTAAAACAGGGGGGATAGGTAAAGGATCTGTAAATTTCGTTAATTTCATGAAAATCTCACCTTTTTCTTGATGTTACTAATATCTATGAATGATTCGAATGAAAAATTAACCATTCTAGGAATAGCTTCCACCTTAATATAAATAAATTAGGAATTTACTTGTCTGAAGTGAGGGAGTTTTGATGGAGGATATATTCCTAATTTTGGATGCAATGAAGGGCTCTGGGAAAAAGGTACTTGCGACTATCATTCGAGTAAACGGCTCTGCTTATAAAAAAGAAGGAGCTTCTATGCTGTTTTTTGAGGATGGCAGTCAAATTGGACTATTAAGTGCTGGTTGTTTGGAGACAGATTTAGCTGAAAGGGTACAGGAGGTGTTCGAAAAGCAAAAGGCCTTTACCTTCCATTATGACATGAGCGACGAAAAGGATATGGGCTGGGGGCAAGGCTCAGGCTGTAATGGGACAATTGATATTTTGCTAGAACCCGTGACCGCTCAACTTCAAGAGGATTTGATATTAGTTAGGGAACAATTAGAAAATAATACTCCTGTTACGGTATTGAAAAATTTACACAATGTGGGAGAGTATGTTTTTTTCACCAAAGAAAAGCGCCCATTTGGTCAATGGTCAGGTGTCATACCAAAGGTTGATATCCAGATAAAATCTGGAGTCACTGATGGACTGCCTATTTACCAGGAAACCTATCAGCCAAAGCCACGATTGATTGTATTCGGAGCAGGACCTGATGCCAGACCATTGGTATCCTTGGGTGCAGAAACTGGATTTTCTGTTACGATTTGTGACTGGCGCAACGAGTTCTGTCAAAAAAAATATTTTCCAAGTGCTGAACGTCTTTTACTGGGATTTCCTAGTGAGTTGCTGAAAGAAATTTCGTTTACCCCCTATGATTTTGTGATTATCATGACGCATCATTTTCAGAAAGATCAAGAGATCCTTCTGTCCATACTTAATAAGAATGTTAAATACTTAGGTATTTTGGGACCGAAAGAAAGAACCAAACGGCTGCTTAGAAATGAGGAGATTCCCAAATGGCTCCATTCTCCCATTGGCCTCGCAATTGGTTCAAGGGGTTCTGTTGAAATCGCTGTCAGTATCGTAGCCGAAATGATTGAAGTGTTAAGAAAGCCGGTTCGTAAAAAGGTGGAGTTATTATGGACAGTTCCAGATTAGTTGGAATATATTTGGCGGCCGGCAAAAGCACTAGGATGGGAAGGAGTAAACTGAATTTACCGATCTATGAAACATGGCTGGGAAGCTTGGCCTTACGGGCTGCACTGGAATCAAAGCTGGAGCACACCATAACGGTTACAAGAAAAGGAGATTCACTTAAGTGGTTAGCTCCTTTTTCAAATAGAGAAGATGTAAGTATTCTAGTTTGTGAGGAAGCTGACCGGGGACAGAGTGCTTCCCTAAAGTCAGGAGTAAAGGCGGCAGTAGAACAAGGAGCGGACGGAGTAGTAATACTCCTAGCCGACCAGCCATTTGTTACAAGCGCGATGATTAATCGTTTAGTGGATGAATTCTCTGCTTCTAATGAGTATTCTCATTTAAGTTATTCGCAAAATGGAAATTCTAAACCGCCTGTTCTTCTTGGAAGGGAACTTTTTCCATCTTTAATGGAATTGGAAGGGGACCAGGGGGCGCGCTCCTTAATTCGCGGCGAGAAAGCATTAAAAGGTAAACAAGTGGAACTAAATGACGGCATTTATTTTTTTGATATTGATACCTTTGAGGACTACCAAGCATTACTAGAAATTTGGCCATTAAAAGGGAGGTCTGGAGATTGGAGGTTATAGGCAAAAGTGTCATTCGCAAAGAGGCACTTGATAAAGTGACGGGCAGGGCAAAGTATACAAATGACTTTCATTCAGTTTCAATGCTTACGGGGCATAAGGTTATCAGCCCTTTTGGTCATGCCAAAATTGTCGATATTGACACTGAGGGGGCCTGGAAAGTTCCAGGTGTTCGTGCAATTCTCTCTGGGAATCACTATCCATTAACAGGGGAAGCGATTCGCGATCGGCCTGTGATTGCGGTTGATAAGGTTCGTTACCACGGGGAAGTTGTTGCACTTGTCATCGCTGATTCTCCTGAACAAGCCAAAAAAGCTGGCGATTTAATAAAGGTCCAATATGAATTACTGCCGGTTGTCAATTCGCCTACACAGGCGTTTCAAAAGGATGCACCACTTGTCCATGAGCAATCAGGTGAATACAAGAAAGAGGAAGATTCAGATCCAGTGCCAGGAACCAACATTGCCAACCATATAAAAATCCGCAAGGGGAATCTGGATCAGGGCTGGTCGGAAAGTGAAACAATGGTGGAAGCAAGCTTTTCCTTTGCCCCTTCCGACCATGCGGCCATGGAAACTAGGTGTGCGACAGCGGAAATTCTTCCGGATGGAAATATCATCATTATGACTTCTTCGCAAGCACCTTATATGGTCAAAAGATTAATCTCCGATTTTTTTGGTGAGGATATCGGGAAAATCATTGTTCACACACCATTTGTCGGGGGTGGTTATGGAGGGAAAGCTCCTGTTCAGCTTGAGCTGCTCGCTTATGTTGCTTCCAAAGAAGTCGGAGGAAAACCGGTTAAGATTTTTAACACTAGAGAGGAAGATATTATCACCTCTCCTTGTCACATTGGTTTAGATGCCACTGTTAAATTAGGGGCAGATAGAACTGGGAAAATTAGGGCTGCTGAAATTCAGTTTTTATGGGATGGAGGGGCCTATTCGGATAAAGCCATCGATGTAACAAGGTCAGGAGCGGTCGATTGTACAGGTCCTTATAAAATTGAAAATGTTTGGTGCGATTCTTACTGTATGTATACGAATCATCCTTATGCATCACCCTATAGGGGCTTTAGTCACTCCGAACTTACCTTTGTAATAGAAAGAACAATTGATCTACTGGCGCAAAAATTAAATATGGATCCGCTTGAAATTAGGTATATTAATGCGATTAAACCAGGCGACACCACGCCGACCAGGGTGAGATTAAATGAAAGTAACGTTGGGAATCTGCAAAAATGTATTGAAAAAGTCAGGGAATTATTCCACTGGGATAAAGGAGCAGTGCAAAAAATAGATGAAAGATTTGTAAGAGTTAAAGGGGTCAGCTGCAGCTGGAAGACCTCAACGATTGACACGAATGCTCCATCTGGAGCCATTCTAACCTTTAATCCCGACGGCAGTATTAATTTGATGTCAGGTCTGGTTGAAATTGGTACTGGAACAAAAACAGTCTTAGCCCAAATTCTGGCGGAAAGATTGAAAATGAATGTTGACAATATACATGTACGAATGGAAGTCGATACTCAAACAATGCCTGAGCATTTTAAGACAGTTGCAAGCAGAGGTACGTTTATGGCAGGAAGGGCTGTCTTAAAAGCTGCAGAGGATGTCATCAAACAGCTGAAAGATGTAGCTTCATGTGTTTTAAGGGCGCCAAAGGAAGACCTGGAGGTGGCCGAAAGCAGGGTATTTTTAAGAGATGATCCAACCATAGGGCTCCATTTTAAAGAAATCGGTTATGGCTACAAGTATCCGAATGGAAACGCAATTGGCGGTCAAATCATTGGAAGAGGAAATTATATTTTAAGGCATTTAACACCTTTAGATCCTGAAACAGGTGAAGGGAAGCCAGGGCCTGAGTGGTCAGTTGCGGCATATGCAGTGGAAATTGAATTTGATCGGCGTAATTTGACGTACCGTGTCATTAAAGCCTGTAGTGTCGTAGATGCAGGAAAGGTCTTGAATGAAAAAGCGGCTTTAGGGCAAGTAATGGGTGCGATGAGCATGGGAATCGCCTTCGCGTGTCGTGAAACATTTTATTTTGATGAACTCGGCCGGGTCTTAAACCCGCAGCTTCGAACATACCGGCCGCTAAGATACGGTGAAAATCCTGAATACTTGGTGGGATTTGTAGAGTCCCCACAGCTTGATGCCCCTTATGGTGCTCGTGGAATAGGGGAATTAGGACTTATGGGAATGCCAGGGGCAATCGGGAATGCTTTGTCGATTGCAGCAGATGTTTCACTTCAAAATCTGCCATTGATCCCTGAGTTGATTTGGAAAACAAAGGAGGCGTCAAAGTAATGCTTCCTTTTGATTTTGAATATTATAAGCCGGAAACTTTGAAAGAAGCAGTTGATTTGTATCAGTATTTAGATCAACAGGGTAAACGGCCGATGTTTTTTTCAGGAGGAACAGAATTAATTACGCTTGGGAGAATCGATTTAGCCTATACGGATGCGGTTATTGACATTAAGGATATTGCTGAATGTAAGGTATTGCAGGTAAGCGGGGATCATGTGCTTCTCGGCAGCACTCTTACCTTAACTCAAATTGAAAAAGCCAATCTTTTTCCGTTATTAACAAAGACAGCAAGTCAAGTTGCCGACCATACAGCACGTGGAAAAATTACCTTGGGTGGAAATATCTGTGCGCAGATTTTCTACAGGGAGGCTGTATTGCCCTTTTTACTGGCCGATAGTCAAGTATTAATTGTTGGATCTGAAGGAAAACAAGTCATTCCCATTAATGAGATATTTCTCGGCCAACTCAGATTAAGAAAAGGGGAGTTTTTGGTTCAAATAGCAACGGAGAGCAGGTTTGTCAGGGCGCCGTTTATCAGCATCAAACGCCGTCAGCAATGGGATATGGGGTATCCGTTGATAACCATAGCTGCATTAAAAACTCACGATTTAGTGCGTGTTGCAATCAGTGGTTTATGTCCCTTCCCTTTTCGCTCCAAGGAAGTAGAGGCCGCTTTCAATAATAAAGGACTCTCGATTGAAGAACGAGTGGAAGGGGCACTGGAAGTTATGCCGGATCCGCTTTTAGATGATGTTGAAGGGTCAGCAGAATACCGATTATTTGTTTTGAAGAATTTATTGTTTGATGTGCTTGGGGCATTGGATGATGTGAGAGTTTGATAGTTTCGTTGAAGGATGGTGGTGAAACTTGAAATTTCATACAATCACGTTAAACATTAACGGAGAAAATCGAATGATTACCGTCAGGTCAGCTGATACTCTATTATACACTTTGCGCGCGAAACTTGGCCTGACAGGTGCGAAGCCTGGGTGTTTAAATGGTGATTGCGGAGCCTGTTCGGTGAATATCGATGGCTGGCCCATGAAATCTTGTTTAATGCTGGCCGTGGAAGCAATCGGGAAAAAGGTGACAACAATCGAAGGATTGCAAAATACTCCTATTCAACAAGCGTTTATTGAAAACTTCGCTTTTCAATGCGGCTACTGTACACCAGGTTTTATTATGAATTGTCACTCGTTAATTGAGCAGCAACCAGATGCTGATGATGAGACGATAAAGGAGTGGCTCGAATCAAATATTTGCCGCTGCACCGGTTATGCTGAAATTGAGCGGGCAGTTAAATCGGTGTTAAAAAAGAAATAGGGTGCCTGTTAGGCATCCTATTTCTTTTTCATTTGAAAATACATATCCAATACCCGGCGTCCAATTTTCAGGTTTGCTCTGTTATCCTCTTTACCGGCGTAAGCCCAGGGAACCAACACTGCCATGGCTACTTCGGGATTTGTACTCGGAGCATAACTGACTAAACTAAGGTTCATGACAGGTGGCGGCTCTTTTCCGAAACGACTGCGTAGCGGTCCATCATAAAAGGCCTCTGCAGTCCCCGTTTTACCTGCTGGAGCATAGGTAGCATTGCTGAAAAATTTATAGGCTGTACCGCCGGGCTCCTGCATGACCTTTCTAAAACCTGTTTGTACACGGTTTATCCACATTTTTTTCGCATCAATCGTATTTAGGACCGTTGGATGAATATCTTTTAAAACTGCACCAGGTTCATTGGACCCTTCAATTGGTTCGCGAATTTGCTTTACCACATGTGGCTGCATACGGTAGCCGCCATTGGCAATCGTCGAAACATACTGGGCTAACTGCATTGCAGAGTAAGTATCATATTGACCAATAACGAGGTCGAGTAAATATCCAGGGAGTTTGCTTTGCCCTTTAACACCTGTTTGTTCATTCGGTAAATCAATTCCGGTTCTTGTACCAAGACCAAATGATGCAAATGAATTTCTGATAGTATCAAAGGCGGTATTATCAATTTTCAAAGGTTTATCATATTCATAATGTCCGTTACCAATTCTGATGGCTGTACGGAACATATATACGTTGGAGGATTTTTTTAAAGCATTGATTTCGTTCAGTTTCCCAAGATAGGTATAAGATTTTTTCAAGGGGGTGGCTTGAATTTTCAGCCCGGCATCGTCAAAAATGGTACCGGGAGAAATGGCCCCTGTTTTATACCCTGTTAAGACGGTGGCACCTTTCACAGCAGAACCCACGTTATAGGTGGTCGTAAATGTTCCCAGAGCATCATCTACCATTTCTACTTTGCCAGTTTCCTTATTTCTTTCTATTTTTTTTCCTGACATGGCCAAAACTTCGCCGTTTCTAGGATCCATTAACACCACATAAGCCCGGTCGGTCAGACTGGTTCCAGGAAATTGCTTTGCTGCCCAAAGCTCTTCTTCAATAATTTTATCAACCGACATTTGTAGATCCATATCAATGGTAAGGACAAGGTCATTTCCTTTTTTGCCGTTCGTGATTGTTTGGGTTTCAATCACATTTCCTGTTTTATCGGTTACATTTTTGACTCTTGACTTGTAGCCATGAAGAATATCCTCGTATTGCATTTCGAGTTGGCTCTTCCCAATCCGGTCATTTCGGCTGTAACCCTTTGCTAAATAATAATCCAATCTGTCAGCGGGCAGGCCTTCATCCGACTTTGTTACCTTTCCAAGCACAGATCTTAATGTATTTTCGAACAAGTAGGTCCGGTCCCAATCTGTTGTGGTGTCAACACCTGGAAGGGATTGAAGATTTTCGCTCACGGCCGCTATTTCCTGCTCTGTAACGCTTTCATTTTTAATAATTTGGGGTGTGTATTTATACCCACTGATAAATTCTCTATAAAGGGCGAGTACTTCCAGATCCTGATCGATTTCCTTCAATTCCTGAGGAGTTATCCGATCCCGCTTTAACTTATATAAATCCCGATCGGATAGTTTTTTGGCTTCATATAAATTTTTTTCATTTTTGGTAATTTTGGCTTCGGCGCGCTTGGGATTCTTCAAAATCCAAAAATCCCGTTGATCCCTGTCTGTCACCTTATCTGTTTTCTTCTCAATAAGTTTTGCTAGTTTTTCAGCTGTTTCAATCATTTCATTTGTACTAAACCCTTCATTGGTGAAGGTGATGGCGTTTTTGGGAATGTTATCAACAATAACTTTAAAATCACAGTCATACATTTTTCCTCTTGGGACCGGATTACTTACCGTTATATCCTCTTTTCTTTCTAAATCTCTTTTAAAATTTTCCCCATAGACGATCTGTACAAAGCCAAGTCGTAAAATAAGGATAGAAAATAGAAGAAATACACTAAAAAACAATATATTTAACCGAAAGAGAAAATGAGATTTTTTCTTTTTTTGCTTTTCCAAAGGTTGCACATCCTTTACCAGCCAGTAAACATCTTACGATATTATTATTTTACGTTTCTAATCAAGTTTATGTAAAGTATTTCCTGATTCACTAATAATTAGGGGGTGAGAATGCGGGTGTCGACAAAATTTTTTTGAACTGATTTTTTTGTCAACCAAAAGATTTTCTAATTTTTTCCCTTATTAGAATTTTTATTTTATAATGAATTTGGATTGGTAATTTTTATCAACCATTTCCATTAAAAACAGAAAATAGGGGGTCTTCTACATATGGAACAGAAAGTAATTGATCCAGTTTTACAGAAGGCATTAGAACAATTTACAGCACTAGATAAAAAAATCACCCATTTTTCAAGTATCATAGGGTTGACTGATTGGGATCAAAAGGTCATGGCGCCGAAAAAAGGCAGAGCGATTTTCGCCAAAGCAACCGGTACTCTTAGGACTGAAGTGTTTAAGCTAATGGTATCAAGTGAAATGGGTTTACTGCTGGATACCTTATCTAAAACGGAGAACGAAAAGGAATTAGACAATAATACGAAAGCAAAGATCCGCGAATACAAAGCATATTATCAAAAATCAAAGAGTATTCCTGCAGAGCTTTTTCAGGAATACAGCATCCTTACGGCACAGGCAAATGATGCCTGGGAAGAGGCTAGAGCAAACAATGATTTTGCCCGCTTTTTGCCTTATTTAGAGAAAATTGTATACTATAAGCGGAAGTTTGCTGAAATATACGGCTATGAGGAGCATCCATACGATGCATTATTAGATGAGTTTGAACCAGGTTTAACAGTAAAAAGACTAGATCCATTGTTTGCTAAGATAAGAGAATCAAGTGTTAAACTCTTAGAGCGTATTAGAGGGAATGGAAAACGGACAATGGCCGAAATTTTTCAGCAGTCTTTTGAAATTGAAAAGCAGAAAGCCTTTAATCGTTATATCCTGCCGATTATAGGGTTTGATCTTGATGCCGGCCGCCTAGACGAAACTGTGCATCCATTTGCTCAAACTGTTAATACAGGGGATGTCCGATTAACGACTCGCTATTTAGAAAAAAATGTCCGCTCAGCCCTGTTTGGTACTATTCATGAAGCCGGCCACGGAATTTACGAGCAGCATGTAAATCCTGAATTTGAAGAATCCATCCTTCAAAGCGGAGCATCGTTTGGCATTCATGAATCGCAATCAAGATTTTTAGAAAATATGGTCGGCCGCAGCAAAGAATTTTGGAAATTCTTTTTCCCTAAACTGCAGGAGCATTTTCCAGCCCAGCTGAAGAATGTTTCCGTTGATGAATTTTACCGAGCTGTGAATACGGTTGAGCCGTCCTTTATTCGTGTGGAAGCAGATGAATTAACTTATAATCTTCATATTATGCTGCGCTATGAAATTGAAAAAGCGTTGATTGCCGGAGAGATTGAGGCAAAAGACTTGCCTGTAATTTGGAACCAAAAAATGCAGGATTACCTTGGGGTTACTCCAAGTACGGATACATTAGGCGTGCTTCAGGATGTTCACTGGTCCTTTGGCGGTATCGGTTATTTCCCTTCCTATTCTTTAGGAAACCTTTATGCAGCACAAATTCTTCGTACGATTCAAAAAGACCTGCCTGATTTTTATTCCCATATAGAAACTGGCAGATTCGACGTAATTCAAGAATGGTTAAAAGAAAATATCCATCAGTACGGCAAGCTTTACACCCCAAATGAATTAATCGTTAAGGTGACGGGTGAGGAATTAAACGCAGATTATCTTGTCGAGTATCTGGAGAAAAAATATGCTGAGGTATACGGGTTATAATTTATGAGGCCACGAACACTTAAATTTAAAGACGTAATATCAACCAATGAAGAACTTCGGAGTTTTATAGGTACGCCGAGTGAAAGAGCGGAAAAAAAGGTTATACATTATATCGACGAACATTGCCAAAATTTTATATCCTTGTCTCCTTTTTTGGTCATGTCAACTGCTGACAAAAAAGGGAATTGTGACGTTTCCCCAAGAGGAGACCAACCTGGCTTCGTCATGGTTTTAAATGAAAAACAGCTTCTAATCCCTGAACGACCAGGCAATAAACGAGTGGACTCGATGAAGAATATTCTCGAGAACCCGCGTGTTGGCCTTCAATTTTTTATCCCTGGATTAGGAGAAACACTGAGAATCAATGGTAAGGCCTGTTTAGTGAAGGATGATGAATTGTTAGAGAAAATGGCAGTAGGTGGGAAAAGACCTCTTTTAGGGATAGGGGTTGAGGCTGAAGAATGTTTTATTCATTGTGCGAAAGCAATATTACGCTCTGGGCTTTGGAAGCCGGAAACATGGAAAGATAAAGCCCACCTTCCAAGGGCTGCAAAGATCTTAGCTGACCACGCGAACATTGAAGGGGTTTCGGTTGATGAAGTCGAAGCAGGCCTTATAGAAGGTTACAAGAATAGACTTTATTAATGGCTAGTTTCTCAAAGATTGTTGTTTTACGTAAAAGTTCATTAACCCTTAAAACAAGATTCTTCGTGGCATCTTTTCGTAAAAACATTTGCGAGAATTGCCTGGAAACTTTGTAAATGACTCTTAATTAGTTCCACAAGCAACAAAGTTTACGAAAAGAGCCTTATTAAATTGACATCTCGAATAAAATATCGTATATTAATAGTAATTAAATATTTCCTTTTTAAAGGGGAGTAGCTGCTACAATAAAGTCGTCATTCCGAGAATTTCATTCTCCGGCTTTATTGGCAACATTTACGTTGTTAGCAAGACCTTTACTTTACTGTAAAGGTCTTTTTGTATGCTTTTTTACATGGCCTTTACTGTATACAGTAAAGGCCTATTTTTATGGCATAAGGAGTATTTTGAAAAAATCGAACTTTTAGGGAGGAATTTTCTTGGATTTAACTCTATTACTGGAGTATGGATGGGTATTATTGATTTTGGTTGCATTAGAGGGACTCTTGGCTGCCGACAATGCCTTGGTTTTGGCGATTATGGTAAAGCACTTGCCTGAAGAGAAAAGGAAGAAAGCATTATTTTACGGATTAGCAGGGGCGTTTGTGTTCCGCTTTGCTTCATTATTTGCGATTTCTTTCTTAGTCGATGTGTGGCAGGTTCAAGCAATCGGTGCCCTTTATTTATTGTTTATGGCTGGTAATCATATTTTCCGCAAGGTCGTAAAAAAGAAAGAGAATGAAAAGGATAGTAAGGTTCGAAAAGGCGGGGGCTTTTGGAGAACAGTCCTTTTGGTGGAATTAGCGGATATTGCCTTCGCCGTTGATTCGATTCTTGCAGCGGTAGCGATGGCAGTTGTCCTTCCAGATACACCGCTTCCAGCAATAGGCGGACTTGATGGAGGAAAATTCCTTGTTATATTTACTGGAGGAATTATCGGTCTCATCATCATGCGCTTTGCCGCAAATCAGTTTGTGAAGCTATTAGAAAAAAGGCCAGGTCTTGAAATTGCCGCTTTTACAATTGTCGGCTGGGTGGGTGTAAAGCTTGCCGTTTATACACTTTCACATCCAGAGCTTGCTATTTTAAATGAAGATTTTGCCCATTCAACTGCCTGGAAGATAAGCTTTTATGTTGTATTAGCTGGTATTGCAGCAGCAGGCTGGTTTTTCTCGAAAAACAAGGAATCAAACCCGCTGAAAAAAGAACCAAAGGTTTCATAATGAGTGAAAGCAATTCCTCTTTGGCGGGGAATTGCTTTTTTACATTTTCTTCTTTTTCTGTTAAGGTGAAAATATACTAGGGTGGAGGGAATTTTTTTATGATTTTAAGGGCCTATTTGATGATGGCTTTTATTGTAAGCTTTGTATGTATAATAGGCTTTAGTTTGATCTCCCTATTAATCAGCGACCAGAAAATAATCAGTTTTGACCGTGTGGTAATCCAGATGATTCAAGATCAAGAATCCCCTGGATTAACAAGTGTTATGAAGGTGTTTACGTTTATTGGTTCAGCATCCTTTGTTATCATTCTAAGTCTGGCGCTTATGTTTTTCCTTTATAAAGTATTGCATCATCGAATTGAACTTATTTTATTTATTACAGCCATCCTTGGTTCTGCCTGTCTAAATGGTATATTAAAAAACATTTTTCAGCGGGTAAGACCTGATTTACATCGCTTAATTGAAATCGGCGGTTATAGTTTTCCAAGCGGCCATGCAATGAGTGCTTTTACCGTTTATGGGATCATCACCTTTTTACTTTGGCGGCATATTCCGAATAAATGGGGAAGGAGTATACTAATTGTCTTTAGTATCGTGATGATCCTTTCAATCGGTATAAGCCGCATTTATTTAGGGGTACATTATCCAAGTGATGTAATCGGGGGTTATTTTGCCAGTGGATTTTGGCTGGCTGTGTTAATATGGTTTTTCCAATATTACAAGGAAAAACGTTATAATAAGAAATATAAAAGCGAGATATGAGGTTAAGAACTGAAAGCTTCGCGGTTAAAAATTGGAGTGATACATATTATTAGAAATAGTATTCCTAACTTATTTACACTTTTAAATTTATTTTGCGGTTTCTTGTCCGTGATGTATTCGGCACAAGGTGATTATAAAAATGCGGCCATCCTTATCTTAATAGGGATGATGCTGGATAGTATGGATGGTCGGATTGCGCGAATGCTGAGGGTTGAAAGTGAACTGGGGAAAGAGCTTGATTCATTGGCAGATATCGTCACCTTTGGTGTGGCACCTGCGATGATGGCATATTATTCCTATTTTTCTTATTTTGGGATACCGGGCATGGCGATTTCCGGTCTTTTCCCGTTATTCGGAGCTTATCGATTGGCAAGGTTTAATATTAATGCGGTGAAATCGTCCCTTAAATATTTCACAGGTGTCCCGATAACCGCGGCAGGCGGTCTGTTGACATTGTTAACAACGTTTCAATGGAAGATGCCTGAGATTATCCTGCCTATTTCGTTTTTTGTCTTATGTTATTTAATGGTTAGTACGATTAAAATACCGAGTCTAAAAGATATCCCGCTGCCAAAATACGGGATCATCATCACGCTTTTCTTAGGATATGCCATTTATTTCGTGTTTAAAAAAGAACAGTACCGGTTTCCATACTTTATATATGTGGCGATTCCTTTATATGTCGCTTTTATCAGCTACCAGCTGGTAAGGACAAAACGAAAACGAAATCCAAAATAACAAAAGGGTGTCAGGCACCATTGTGAATATTTCACATGGTGCCTGACACCCTTTATTGTTACGTTTTTCTTATTACATCCCGAAAGACATAACCCAAATAGATCCGGCAACTGTGACTACTGCGATGAAGAAGCCGTAAGCTACGTTGATTACCTGGGATTTTCCATCTTCACCTTCGTTCATATGCATGAACATGTATAACTGAAGGCCTGCTTGGACGACTGCAAGTGATCCAATAATCCAAAGTATGGTTTTAAACGGAAGGGAGGTTTTGATGGCAACTCCTAGTGCTGCAAAAGTTAGCACAAGAGACATAATAAATCCAATTACATGTGTAACAGGGAATCCTTTATGATTTTTCTCCATCTTAGGCCACCATCCTTGCTAAATAAACAAATGTAAAGATAAAGATCCACACAACATCCAAGAAGTGCCAGTATAAACCGATAATAAACGTTTTACGGGCGGTGACAGGTGTTAAGCCGCGCTGGAAAATTTGAATGATGACCATCGTTGCCCAGCCAATCCCCATGGAAACGTGAAGACCATGTGTTCCAAGTAAAACAAAGAAGCTTGATAAAAATGCACTTGTCTGCATCGTTGCGCCTTCATGGACATAATGAATGAATTCTGTAACCTCCATGAAAACAAACCCAGCCCCAAGTAGAAGGGTGATGATGAACCAAAGTAACAATCCATTACGGTTCCCGCGGCGCATTTCATAGATTGCGAGACCGCAGGTGAAACTGCTCGTTAACAGCAGGATGGTTTCTACCATTACATCCTTAATTTCAAAAAGGTCCTTAGGGGTAGGCCCGCCAGCATAGCGGGCATTTAGAACAGAAAAGACTGCAAACAATGTTCCAAATAGGATGATTTCAGCACCAAGGAAAATCCAGAACCCCAAAATGTTCATTCTATTTTGCTCTGTTTGATATTCAAGCGGCAAAGCAGTATTGACGTTAGCTGACATGGTTGTTCACCCCTTTATTCACACTTCTCCATGCCTTTTCAGTTTTCTTGATCTCATCTTTATGAACGTGGAACCCATCATTGTAATCGAATGAACGGATAATCAACCCAGCAAGGATTCCGACCGTAGCTACGAGGGCGGCAAGCTTCCATTCGAATACCAAGAGGAATCCAGTGATTCCAAAAATAACACCCATATAAAATGGAAGACCTGAATTGCTTGGCATATGGATTTCTTCTACTTCTTCATCCTTTAAAGTAAGGCCTTCATTGTGTTTCTTCATATACCAGAAGGCGTCGATTGATTTCACTTCTGGAAGTTTCGCAAAATTATAGAATTGAACTGGAGAAGCGGTAGCCCACTCAAGTGTACGTGCATCCCATGGATCGTTTGAGATATTACGGTCTGCATATCTTGCACTCCAGTAAATGTTATAGCAAAGGGCACCAAAGCCAATCGCTAGAATAACGGCACCAATCGTTGATACTAGGAATAATGGAGCATAACCAGATTCAGCAGAATAGGTGTAAGAACGTCTAACAGCCCCATCTAATCCTAGGAAGAACATTGGCATAAACGTTAAGTTAAATCCAATTGTAAAGAACCAGAAATGAATTTTACCAATTTTTTCATTTAACATGTGTCCAAACATCTTAGGCCACCAGTAATAAAGTCCGGCAAATACGGCAAATACTACGCCTGGTATTAATACATAGTGGAAATGGGCCACAAGGAAAAGGGTATTATGGTACTGATAATCAGCTGCACCCATTGCCAGCATAACCCCGGTAACACCACCGATGACAAAGCATGGGATAAATGCAAGTGCCCAGAGCATTGCAGTTGTTAATTCAATCCGGCCTTTTCGCATCGTGAACAGCCAGTTAAACATTTTAACACCAGTTGGAATGGCAATCATCATCGTCGTAATCGAGAAGACGGAGTTGACTCCAGGTCCTGCACCCATCGTAAAGAAGTGGTGAACCCAAACTAGCATACTCAAAAACGCAATACCAACGATGGAAAATACCATCGAATTATATCCAAACAATCTTTTACGTGAGAAGGTTGAGATAACTTCTGAGAACATCCCAAAAGCAGGGAGTACAACAATATATACTTCTGGGTGGCCCCATAGCCAGAACAGGTTCGCCCACATCATATCCATTCCGCCGCCTGAGATTGTAAAGAAATGGGTACCGAAAATACGGTCAAAGGTCATCAATGCAAGAGCAACGGTAAAGATAGGGAATGATGCGACAATAATGACCGAAGCAATGAATGATGTCCAGGTGAACATTGGCATTCTCATTAATGTCATGCCTTTTGTACGCATTTTTAAAACTGTGACTATGAAGTTAATTCCCGTCATCAATGTCCCAATTCCTGCAATTTGCAGGGCAACTGCATAATAGTTATTTCCGATACCAGGCGTAAATTCTTTACCGGCAAGAGGGAAGTAAGCCGTCCAGCCAGCATCTGGAGATCCGCCGACAACGAAAGAAATATTAAACAGCATCGCACCGCTGAAGAACAGCCAAAAGCTTAAGGCGTTCAATTGTGGGAAGGCAACGTCACGAGCTCCAATTTGCAGCGGAACGACCACGTTCATTAAACCAATTAACAATGGCATTGCTGCGAACAAAATCATGATAACGCCATGAGTTGTAAAGATTTCATTATAGTGCTGCGCATCTAAAAATTTCATTTCAGGGCGCGAGGTTTGCGCCTTCATTAACAGACCATCTACACCACCGCGGAAGAACATCAATACGCCTGAAAGGATGTACATTATCCCAATCCGCTTATGATCAACGGTTGTGAGCCATTCTCGCCACAGCCATTTCCATTTTTTTAAATAGGTTATACCGGCAACAATACCAACCATCGTTAGTACTATAGCAATCTGTGAACCTAGGATTAATGGGTTTCCTACGATGAAAAAGTCATGCCAATTAATTCCCATTGTGTTCACCTCCGTTAGAATCATTCATTTCCGTGTTGTTTTCTTCATCTTTAAAAATCTTACCTTGAACTCCGTGAACCTTGTATAACTCAGGATTTGTATAGGTTTTGGAATTCATTTTCCCATGGTCGACCCATGCTAAGTGGGTGCCAGTAAATGTTTCACGTCCTAAGTGGGTTGGTTTTAAAAGCTCATTGTATTTTTTCTCTGTAAGCTTAGGAGCGTTTGCTTTTACCTCTTTAACCCATTTTTCAAAGTCTTTAGAGGATTTAGCTTCAACAGTGAATTCCATATCGGCATATCCCTTGCCGTTAAAGTTCGTATTTCTTCCTAAAAATTCACCAGGATTATCTGCTGTCAAATAAAGCTGTGTTTCCATTTTGTTCATCGTATATTTTTGACCGCCAAGTGCAGGAACCCAAAAGGATTGCATTGTACCAGCAGAGGTTAATTTAAACTTAACCGGTGTACCAGCCGGAATGTTAACATAGTTCACAGTTTCAATGCCTTGCTCTGGATAGCTGAAGATCCATTTCCAGTCAGCTGAAGTGACATTGATGGTAATTGGTTTTTTATCTTCATAGCCTGCAGGCACTTTTTCTAGTTTATAAATGGTATTTACAGTAGGGATTGTTAAAGCAATTACTATCAAAATCGGGATCGCTGTCCAAATGATTTCTAATTTTGTACTGCCGTGCTCTTCAGGCGGTACGTAGTCTTTATTCTTTGGTGTAGCACGGTACTTCCAAACAATATAACCAAATAATCCAAAAACAACGACAACGACAATTAGCATAAATACGAGTGACCAGTTAATCAAACCAAGAATGTCTCTGGCAGCAGGACCTTTTGGGTCAAATACCACCATTTTGTTGCAGCCACTTAAAAATAAGACAGGCAGGAAAGCCAGTAGGGGGATTAAATAGCCCTTTTTAAACATTTTAAAGCTCCTCTCAGGCAAATTGTTCATTTTTTCACAATCCTTACGTGAATTCGTTCACAAACTTCAATAGGATAACTCCATTTTTAAAAAAATACAAGCAGAAAATCCAATTAAACTAATTATTATTTTAGATTAATTTTCGGATTAAGTTTCCTCTTTCACAATATTACCAAGATGTCTATGATGATAATATAGGTTTTTGAAAAAAGTTGTGACAAATTTGTTAAGGATTTAAAATGCTAATCATGGAATAGTTTGGAAATATCATTCCACAGCCTTAATCATTGTTGAAAAATGGCTTGAAATTGTCTATTTTA
>NZ_JBALPP010000145.1:0-12435 GCF_036965425.1 Neobacillus drentensis
AAAGCGCCGAGGAGGCTCAAGGACCTCCCCGCGGAAAGCGAGTGCCCGGAGAGGAAATCCACAGGCCAGATAGCAGAGACAATCAAATCGTAAAAAATTGCCATGAAAAATTATAAATTTTGCATTAGATATTCTGCCAAAATAATAATTCGCTCTCCGAAGTATTGGGGAAGGACATAATTAACGAAATCAAATAACACAAATTAAATAGACATGTATTTCTTTCTTTTTCTTAGATTGTCTGTTTTGTAACCGTTTGCAGTTGTTCAAACCCTATTATCAAAACATCGGAAGATGCCGAAAGTAAGAGTTTTGTCGAAATTTATCTAAATCTTTAATTTTCTGACATCTTATATTACCAACACAGACGTGTTATAATCTATGTAAATATTATTTTAATATTATAAATTTTGAAAATCGGTTAAATTGACAGGAAGGAAGGTCCATAAAAAGACATGGTAACTAATGAGAACGCTGCAATTCCGCAGCCTAAAACGTACGGCCCGCTTGGTAACCTCCCGCAACTTGATGTACATAAACCAACACAATCCATCATGAAACTTAGCTATGAATACGGTCCAATTTTTAAACTGAAATTTCCAACAGGGACTGGTATATTTATTTCTTCTGCTGAATTAGTTGAAGATGCATCCGATGAGTCGCGTTTTGATAAGCTTGTCAATGCACCGTTGCAAAAAGTACGATCCTTTTCCGGTGATGGTCTTTTTACGAGCTGGACTAAGGAGGAAAATTGGAAGAAGGCTCATAATATTCTCCTCCCTAGCTTTAGTCAAAGTGCCATGAAAGGATACCATTCGATGATGGTGGATATTGCAGTCCAGCTCATCCAGAAATGGGCCAGGTTAAATTCTGACGAGAGTATCGATGTGTCGGAAGATATGACCCGTCTCACGTTAGATACGATTGGTTTATGTGGATTCAATTATCGCTTTAACAGCTTTTACCGTGAAAAACCACACCGTTTTATAAAGAGTATGAGCCGTGCTCTTGATGAAGCAATGAATCAAAGCAATCGTCTTGGCTTACATGATAAATTAATGGTAAAGAAAAAGCAGCAGTTTAAGCGTGATATTCAATACATGTTTTCATTAGTGGATCAAATCATTGAAGAACGTAAATCGAGTGAAGACCATGACGCGGAAGACCTGCTATCACGAATGCTTAACAGTGCGGATCCAATTACAGGTGAAAAGCTAAGTGACGAAAATATCCGCTATCAAATTATTACATTTTTAATTGCCGGACATGAAACAACAAGTGGATTACTTTCCTTTACCTTGTATTTTCTAATGAAACATCCTGAAATCTTAGCAAAGGCATACCATGAGGTAGACAGAGTACTAACTGGTACTGTTCCAACGTATCAGCAAGTTCGCAGTTTGAAATACATTCGCATGATTTTAAACGAGTCCTTAAGACTATGGCCTACAGCACCGCTCTTCTCTCTTTATGCAAAAGAAGACACGATGCTGGCTGGGAAATATCCCCTTAAGAAACGGGATGTTGTCAATGTATTTAACCTGAAACTTCATCGTGATACATCAGCATGGGGCGAAGATGTTGAGGAATTCCGACCAGAAAGATTTGAGGATCCAAAAACCGTCCCTCACCATGCCTATAAACCATTCGGTAACGGCCAACGGGCATGTATTGGACAACAATTTGCGATGCATGAAGCTACATTATTAATAGGGATGATTTTAAAGCACTTCCAGCTGGTTGACCATACCAATTATCAATTGTCCGTTAAAGAAACCTTGACGCTTAAGCCGGACGGATTAACGATGCAGGTTCGTCCGCGTGAATCCCAAAGTGCGGCTGCCTTATTCCGAAATGAGACCGGTAATGAAATGACTAATCCAAAGATGGATTTAGCTCCGGTTAATCAATCCGTTATTGGTTCGCACAACACCCCATTTCTTGTCCTATATGGTTCAAATATGGGTACAGCAGAAGGGATTGCCAAGGATTTGGCGGTAACAGCTCGTTTCAAAGGTTTCCAAAGTGAGGCTGCACCACTCGATGGGTATGCCGGCTCCCTGCCTAAAGAAGGGTTAGTAGTAATTGTTTCCTCTTCCTATAATGGCAACCCGCCAAAAAATGCCCGCAAATTTGTGAAGTGGCTTAAAGAAGATGATACAAGCTTAAATGGAGTTCGTTATGCTGTTTTTGGATGCGGTGACACCAATTGGGCAAGCACCTATCAAAGTATACCGAATTTTATAGGTGAAAAGCTGGCTGAAAAAGGTGCCACTCGATTAGTACCAAAGGGGCAAGGAGACGCCAGCAGCGATTTTGAAAAGCAGTTCGAGGAATGGCATGAACAATTTTGGCCAAATGTCATCGAGGCATTGGGTATAGATTTCAAGGAAGAGCCTGATCAGCCTATCAATGGATTAACAGTACAATTTTTAAATGGGGATTCCCAGCCTCAAGAAACGGAAAATATCCAAATTGAGGAGCTTCCTCATAATTCAGCGGGACTAGTGGAACGCGCACTCCACCGTTATGGTTTGGGCGGAAATGACCAATTAGTTTTAAAAGGAATGAAACATAGTGCTACACATCTTCCATTAGATTTTCCAGTTCGTGCCTGGGATTTGCTAAGCTTTAGTGTTGACCTTGAAGAGACTGTTACTCATGAACAACTTCAGGAACTTGCTTCCTATACAGTATGTCCTCCACATAAAAGAGAAATAGATGCTCTTCTTAATGAGGATGCATACAAAGTCCATGTTGTTGATAAAGGAGTTTCAATGTTATCCTTATTAGAAAAATATCCGGCATGTGAGCTTCCGTTTGAAAGATTTATTGAGCTTTTATCGCCAATGAAACATACAAGTAAAACAAACTAAAAAAAGAGGCTGACCAAAAGTTGTATTATCGACTTTTTGCGTCACCTCTTTTTTCTAATCATTAAGAACGGATTTATTATATTTTTTTAAAAGAATGGCAAATGTTTGTCGCTCATCATCTGTCCAGTTTCTTGTTACTTCTCCTACTCTTTTCATTCTCATATGTTTATCTTCTTTTAATTCCTTTAAACCTTGTTCCGTTATCTGAAGCGAATAAGCTCTCCCATCTGTTTCATCCGGAATCCGATACAATAAGCCTTTTTGTTCTAAAGAAGCAGCTTGTCTGCTTACAGTAGAAATATCAAGTTGAAATTCACCAGCCAAAGCTTTCACTCCGGCAGCACCTTTTGTATCTATTTGATGAAGTAACAGATAAGCAGAGCGGTCAAGATTGCCAATTTTTTTATGAGAAGTGGCAGAAGTAATTCTGCGAATGAGGACTGCTAATTCTAATTCAAGGATTTCCAAAGAATCATCATACATTTTTTAAACTCCCCCACCTATACTGATTTTCTATGAATAATGATAACATACTCCGATGAGCAAATGTACTACAGGACAATTTTGTATTATCGTGTAGCACTATTGACACTTCGAATAATAGTTGTATAATACAATTATATACTTTCATTATACAACTATTTTTAAAAAAAAAAAATTTAGAGGGGGGAAAAATAATGCACGCCAAAGATATTATGGTCAGCCATGTATATAAGGTAAAGGAAAATGATACCGTAAGATCTGTTATCAGTAAATTTATTGAGAATCAAATAAGCGGACTTCCAATTGTTAACGATAGTAATGAAATAGTTGGATTTATAAGTGATGGAGATATCTTGCGTTATATTGGAAAACATGATGATCATATCGTGGACAGCTTTTATTATGCCTTTGTTATAAAAGGCGACCAGGAAGAATTTGAGGAGAGAATAAAAAGGATTTTAAATTTAAATGTAATGGAAATTGCCAAAAGGAAGGTTTTCACAGTGTCCTTTGAAGAGGATATTGAGAACATTGCTGCTTTTTTAGGAAAGAAGCAAATTAAGAAGGTTCCTGTCGAGAAAAATGGGGTATTGGCAGGAATAATTAGCCGTGGAGATGTAATTAGAAATTCCTTTAAGGCTTTAGTTTAATTTCAAAGGGAGACTTTATAAAAGGGGAGAAATTTGGATGTCGTCAACAACTCAATCAGTTTCATCAAGTTCAGCAAAGGGTTCATCGGTAGTAAAATCCGAATCTAGTTTATTAAAACAGCCTAAGGCTGTCTGGGCCGTTTTTTTCGCTTGTATTATTGCCTTTATGGGTCTTGGTCTAGTTGACCCAATCCTTCCGGCAATTGCTGAGAAGCTGCATGCTTCACAAAGTCAAGTAACCCTGCTATTCACCAGTTATAATGCCGTTATGGCTGTGGCGATGCTGATTACTGGGATGATTTCGTCAAGACTCGGAATTAAATGGACTCTGATGGTGGGGATCGTTATCATCGCTGTTTTCTCTGCTTTGGGTGGCTTTTCAAATGGTATTTGGGCACTTGTTGGGCTCCGTGGAGGATGGGGTTTAGGAAATGCCTTGTTTGTAGCAACAGCTTTAGCAGCGATTGTGTCGCTCTCAAATAGCGGAACCGCCAAAGCGATTATCCTCTATGAAGCGGCTATCGGACTTGGAATCTCTGTCGGTCCCCTTCTAGGAGGCTGGTTAGGCGCCATGTCATGGAGAGGCCCTTTCCTTGGTGTCGCATCCTTAATGGTCATTGCCTTCTTTGGTTTATTAATCTTAATGCCAAAAGCTGCATCACAAAATGCAGTGAAAACTAAAACATCCCTGTCCGATCCGTTTAGAGCCTTGAAACATCGTTCATTGCTTGTTTTCGGTATCGCTGCTGCTTTATATAACTTTGGATTTTTCACTTTACTAGCCTTTGCACCATTCGTTATGGGCTTGGATGAACATGGATTAGGCTATGTTTTCTTAGGTTGGGGAATTTTATTAGCTGTTACTTCGGTTTTCATGGCACCAAAATTACAGGCTCGCTTTGGAACCATTAAATCTATGTGTGCAATGTTAACTTTGTTTGCTCTTGTTTTAGTTGCAATGGGTATTTGGACTTCAACACAATGGGTAATTATTGCAGCAGTTATTGTGGCGGGGGCATTATTAGGTAATAATAATACTCTCATTACAACTGCTGTAATGAATGCGGCCCCTGTGGAGCGGTCAACTGCATCTGCGGCATACAGCTTTTTACGCTTTATCGGCGGTGCGATTGCTCCTTATACAGCTGGAAAGCTAGCGGAGATTTATAACCCATCCGTCCCATTTATTGTGGGAGCAGGATTTGTATTAGTTTCTGTGCTGTTTATCTGGTTAAATAGCAAGCATATTAAACATGTGGATGATATTGGGGTTGGGCATTAATACAACCAAAGGATCTGCCATAGCGCAGGTCCTTTTTTAAATTATCGTCGTGACTGTGACCGAGGGGCTCTTTTTTTACCTCTGAAGGGCACTCTGACTCTCTCATAGTGACTGTCAGCATCTTTTTTTACCTTTGTCGGTCATTCTGACTCCTTCACAGTGACCGCTGGCATCTTTTTCTACTGCTCACGGGCATTCTGACTCTTCAATGCAAATGCAGTACATATCTTTTCAATAAAAAAACCAGCAAAAAGTACAAGACTTTTTACTGGTTCATTATCGGTTTCTACTCACTAAAACCATACGACATATCGTCCGGATCGGAGCCTACGCGTTCATCCTTGTTGAGCCCATCAATTTTTTCCATATCCTCTAAAGATAATTCAAAATCAAAAATATCGGCATTTTCAATGATGCGCTGCTCTTTGATAGATTTTGGAATGGTAACTACTTTATTTTGGAGATCCCAGCGCAAAATCACTTGAGCTGCGGATTTCCCATACTTTGCAGCAACCTCAGTAATCACTGGATCATTTAATAGCTGCCCTTGTTTAAGCGGTGACCATGCCTCAAGCTGAATACCTTCCTTTTGACAAAAAGCAAGCAACTCTCTTTGGGAAAGATGTGGATGATATTCGACCTGGTTAACCATTGGTTTAATTTCGGCATCCTTAAGTAAGTCCTCTAAATGATGCACCTTAAAATTACTTACACCAATTGCCCGGACACGACCGTCTTTATATAGCTTTTCAAGCGCTTTCCACGTTTCTTTATACTTGGTTTTTCCTGGCCAGTGAATGAGATAGAGATCCAAATAGTCCAGCCCAAGTTTCTTTAAGCTAGTTTCGTAAGCCTTTAGAGTGGATTCATACCCTTGATCAGAATTCCATACCTTAGATGTAATAAACAGTTCTTCTCTTGGTACACCTGCCTCTCTAATCCCTTGGCCTACGCCCTCTTCGTTTTGATAAATGGCAGCTGTATCAATGCTTTTATAACCATTTTTAATCGCTGACTTAACAGATTCAATAACTTCGGAACCTTCCTTTACTTTAAAAACACCAAGTCCAAACCATGGCATTTCAACACCATTATGTAAGGTTGTTGTATCCTTTAAACTTGTTGGCATTGATATTCTCCTTTCTTTCGCATAAAATCTCCTACTTTAAACACTATAATAAGTTGTGAAATTTATCCAAGAACTATGCTCAAAAATAAAGCACCCAAAAGAGTGCTTGTCTGAAATCTTTATTCTATTGCTCGTTGAATAACAATATCCTCAATTACACGATGCTTACTTAATTGCCCCGTATGTACAATCTGCTGACCACGATTTTGCCATTTGCGTACCTTTTGATTTACTTCATTTAATAGAAGACCGGAAAATAATAAATATGGGACAACAATCACCCGTCCGGCAGCGCCGTTGCAAATATTTTCTAAACCTTCATCGAGTCTTGGCTCAGCTGCTGCCAAAAAACAAACGGAAACCCGCTCCACACCAAGACGCTGACGAATACCAAAAGAAATTTCTGTAAAGGCATCATGAATACTGGAATCACTGCTTCCTCTCCCGACAATCAGGATAGTATCGTTTGAAGATAAATCTGATACAGTATCTCTAACAAGCTCAGCAATACCATCAAGGAGGATCCTCTGTACTCCGAAAGGATCCTTTACCTTTATAGGAATGTGTGGATAATTTTCACGTAAGGCAAAAATAATATTAGGGATATCTTCTTTTATATGACCAGCAGCTAAAAGGAACAGCGGAACAACAGTTACTTCTGTTGCTCCCCTTTCCACACATCGCCGAAAGCCCTCTTCAATAAATGGGTGAGTCAGCTCGAGGAAACTGACTTCCTGAATCGGAACATTAATCCTTACCATTACCCTTTGGATAAAGGATATGGCTTCCTCCGCCCCTTTTTTTGAACGAGTTCCATGGCCAATGTATAGAATCGCCTTCACGGTGACTGCTCCCTTCGCTCGAAACCTTCTAAATTATGTTCTTCTCTCGGAGGTAATTTAATACCTGCTCCACTGCTTCTCCAACCGTAAGCAGATTAGAATGAATGGTGATTTCCGGTTTTTCAGGGGCTTCATAAGGAGAATCAATCCCTGTAAAATCTTTAATCTCACCACGGCGTGCTTTTGCATAAAGCTGCTTAGGATCGCGTTTTTCACATTCTTCGATTGGACAGCTAACAAAAACTTCAATGAATTCTCCCTCTTCAAATAAATCCCTTACTTGTTCCCGATCGGAGCGGAAAGGAGAAATAAAGGCAGTTGTGACGATCTTCCCGCTATCCACGAAAAGCTTCGCCACCTCCCCAATACGGCGAATGTTTTCTGTTCGGTCATGGTCTGAAAAGCCAAGGTCTTTGTTTAAACCGTGGCGAATATTGTCACCATCTAGAACATACTCATTAATTCCTTGACGGAACAATTCATTGGAGACGGCATTTGCGATAGTCGATTTGCCAGAACCAGAAAGACCAGTAAACCAAAGTGTACAGCTTCCGTGTCCATTTTGTGCATTGCGATCAACTTTCGAGATAGTTGTATCATGCCATGTGATATTCGTTGATTTACTCATCTTAGTTCACCCTTAAACAGTTGTTTTTTCTCTCATGCCTTCAATTAGAACTTCGACCACTTCTTTTCTGCTGAAGGTGGACGGTGGAAGCTGTCCGGCACGAAGTAATTCTCTAACCTTTGTACCTGAAAGAATCACACGATCTTCCTTACCATGCGGGCAAGTTTTATCCGATGCCATACCATCGCATTTTGTGCAGTAGAAGCTATGCTCAAAGAATAAAGGTTTAATTCCAAGTTCCTCTTCTGTAAAATTGCTAAAAATGTGCTGCGCATCGTAGGTTCCATAATAGTTGCCTACTCCGGCATGATCACGGCCGACAATAAAGTGGGTGCATCCAAAATTCTTCCGGGCAATCGCATGGAAAACCGCTTCCCTAGGACCAGCATAGCGCATTGCGGCAGGGTAAACTCCAAGCTGAACACGTTCTTTTGGATAGTAGTTTTCTAGTAATACACGATAGCTTTTAAGGCGGACATCTGCTGGAACATCGTCAGACTTTGTTTCACCAACAAGTGGATTAACAAACAGTCCATCGACCGTCTCAAGAGCAGCTTTTTGAATATACTCATGGGCACGGTGAATAGGATTACGAGTTTGGAAACCAACTACAGTCTTCCAGCCCTTTTCTTCAAATAACGCACGGGTTTCCTTTGGCTCGAACCAAACATCTCCGAAAACGCCTTTTTCCGGTTTTTTAACTAGGACTACATCACCTGCAACATAAACAGGGCCTCTTTCAAATAGACGTTTCACACCAGGATGAGCATGTTCATTTGTCTTATAAACTTCAAGTGCTTCTTTCTCTAAGTCTGGCTCATACCATTCAGAAACCTTAATGACTCCATAAACTTCATCATTATATTTTAACTTAATTTCTTCCCCCGCAACTAGCGTACCTGCAAATTCATAGGATACAGGCAGGGTAACAGGAATTGACCAAATCGTATTATCCGCCAAACGCATATTGCTTACAACTGACTCATAATCTTCTTTCCCAAGGAATCCTTTTAATGGACTAAAAAGGCCAATGCCAATTAATTCAAGGTCACTTAATGCAATCGCATCAATATTAAGTACTTTTTCAACATTTGAAAAATCATAGTAAGGATCAAAGGCTTCTACAAGCTTTCCTCCATGAGGTTTTGGTAAAAATGACATAATGATCAACCTTTCTTTACTAGTTTAAATTCATTTGTGATTGTTGTATTAGAAGCCGCACCAGACGGTGAAGACTTTCTCATTAAGGATAGAACTCCGAAAACGGAGATGAGTGCACCTATCATTACAATGATTGGGTAAAAATTTTGGACAATTACTAATTGGATGATCGTATAGGAAAGCACCATTGATAATACCGGTGAAACAATCCAAACTTTCAATAACTGTACAACGATGTCCTTTTTCAAAACGGATTTCCCATGCTTGGCAAAACCAATTCCTATAATCGAAGACGTAGTGATTTGCGTTAAAGGCACCGGTATCCCGAATATGGAAGCAGCAGTGACAATGCTTGCTCCAGTACCTGAAATGACACAGCCTTCCTCTAACTTAAGCGTAGTAATTTTTTTGCCATTTGTTTCAATCACTTTGTGACCAAGAAGGAAAGCACCTAAGGCAACCGCCAGACCGCCCCAAAGAACTCCACTTCCTTTAGACATTAAACCAGCAGCCACTAATGGTCCAACAGCATTTGCCACATTGTTCATTCCAGCTGAAAAGGCTTCGAACAATCCCATGATGATAACCATAACTGCTAAAATGGGTCCAGCATTTGACTTTTCAACAAAGGACTTTATTGGTTTTATTTTCAAAAAGCTGGCAGCAAGGATGGCAATCACAAAGGCTGCAAACGGTGTGAACAGCCAAAACAGGGCAATCCATAAAAGCTTCCCTAAGTATACCGATTGATAAACAATGCCTGCGCCAACCACAGAACCTACTGTCACTTCACTGGTGGATAGCGGGATTCCAAATACATTTGCTAAAAATAAGGATAAGGTTGCTGCAGCTAACACAATTAAGGCAATAGCATTTGTGAAAGTACTACTTGGAACAATACCGCTGCCAATTGTTTTGACAACCTCTCCACCACCAAGCCAGGCACCCAGGAAGACTACTATTCCACAAAGGAACAAGGCCACTTGTTTTTTTATTACTCCAGCACCATAGGAAATTCCCATTGAGGCGGCTGCCCCGCTGGCCCCAATATTTACGGCAAAGAATAATCCGATGGTAACAGCAATGATTGTAAGCGTTAGAACCCCCTCCTTACGATGAGTGCAAACCGCACTCAGTCTTGCTGCTTCCAGTCCAGCGCCCTTCACGTGAATCACCATTAGAGCTTACAGCCTGAGTACAAGGAAAACATCCTATACTTGGATAATTACGATCGTGCAGTTCGTTATAAGGAAGGTCTTTTTCGCGGATATAGGACCAGACTTCATCCCATGTCCAGTGAATCAATGGACAGATTTTAATATTTTCAAACTTGTCATCCTTGTTTAGAAATTGAGTATTCTGCCTTGTTGGTGACTGCTCGCGGCGAAGCCCCGAAATCCATGCTTCCTTCTGGGTCAGCGTTTCCCTTAACGGAATTACTTTTCGAATTTGACAGCATTGGTTTGGATCGCGTTTCCATAAAGCTGATCCATATTGGGCAGATTGTTCATCCAATGTAAGCACCGGCTGTTTCTTTTCAATTTTCAATGTTGGGAAACGGGCTTGGATTTTATCAATGACATCATAGGTTTCCAGAAAATGCAGCCCTGTGTCTAAAAAGACGATATGGGCATCCGGTTTTACCTGTTGAATCATATCAATTAATACAATTGCTTCCGCACCAAAACTGGATGCATAAACAATTTTCTCTTCTGGGTAATTGTTATAGGCCCACTTTAGAACGCCAAGAGCACCCTTCGTTTCATCTTCTATAGAAAACGAATCGGAAATTTGATTCCAATTTTCATAAGTTACTAAACTCGTCATTTCTTATTAGCCTCCTCTCAGTCTATAAAAAAAGCAGTCTTCCATCAGAATTTTGGTGAAGACCGCCTCTAGTTTATCTAGTCAGCGCGTTTTATTTGATTGAAGACGAACCTTTTCATTTTTCTCAATTTGTATTACCTTGCCATCTTGAACCACTAGGGTGATGGATCCGAATTTTAATGTGCCAAGCATTTGCTCAAGGTGTGAAGCAATTTCTTGCCATTCTGATGGTTTCAGATTATTCGCCCCCCTTTTCACAAAAACGCCTCTCCCATTAAGGAAAGGCGTCTTCACTTATGTAAAACACCTTATCTCTCAAAATGAGCACATTTTGCTGGAATTGGCACCTTTCTTCGTAGGTTGCCGGGCTTCAACGGGCCAGTCCCTCAGCCGCTCTAGATAAGCGATATTTAGTTGATGTCATTAATCCTACTATACCAATAGGGATTCGTCAATATAAATGATTAAAATATTTTAACAATTTATTTTGTTTAAAAAACTGCGATTAGAATAATTAAAGGTTGCTGGGAAAAAACTACTTTCAAACCATTTAATGAAAAGGAGATTCCCAATGGATAATGAACTATCGTATGGAGATGATTATAAATTTATTCCCGCCACTTCAATAGGAAGCGGCGTCGGGATTGATGTATTACCAGATTTGTATTGTCACACCATTCAGATTGTCAATATTTGCTTTGTAGGTAACCCTGATTCAAAGTCATTTGTCTTGGTTGATGCGGGAATGACCGGTTCAGCAGATGAAATCATCTCGGCAGCGGAGGAGCGTTTTGGAGCTGGGAGCAGGCCGCAAGCGATTATTTTAACTCACGGACATTTTGACCATGTGGGTGCGATTATAGAGTTAATGAATCATTGGAGAGTCCCAGTTTATGCGCATGAAATGGAATTGCCTTATTTAACAGGTAAAGAAAGCTATCCAGAACCAGATTCGACTGTAGAAGGCGGAATGGTGGCGAAGATGTCTCCTTTATTTCCAAATGAGCCAATCAATCTTGGAACGAGAGTTGAAAAACTCCCTTCTGATGGAAACGTTCCACATTTGCCTGGATTCCGCTGGATCCATACACCAGGCCATACCCCTGGCCATGTTTCCTTTTTCAGAGAGGAAGACCGTGCTTTAATAGCCGGTGATGCTTTTATTAATGTAAAGCAGGATTCGTTGTATAAGGTCATTACTCAGGAACAAGGGATAAATGGGCCCCCGAGATACTTTACCACCGATTGGCAGGCAGCCTGGGAATCAGTTAAAAAATTGGAAGCTTTGAAGCCCACTGTAGCTGTAACTGGCCATGGATTGCCAGTGACTGGAGAAGTATTGGAAGATGGATTGAAAAGACTAGTGAGCGAGTTTGATCGAATCGCTATTCCGGATTATGGTAAATATGTAGATGGTAATTTGCATTAAAAACAAAGTTATTATAAGTTCGGTGTTTTCATTTACCTTTTAAGTTTGTTTTTGGGGTTGTCGGGTAATGAAACGCTCTTTCATTTACCGCCGATGCCTACTTTTTTGACTTTCGGGCAATGAAACGC
>NZ_JBALPP010000146.1:0-7037 GCF_036965425.1 Neobacillus drentensis
TTATAAGTTCGATTAACTTGTAGTTTCATTTTTCTCACTCCAATTTTTAATTTACTTGAATATAACATGTTTTTCGAATTTTATGCTTTTTAAAGTGAAGATTTTTGAAAAAAATTTTGAATTTTTTTTTGGGGATCGTTCAAACCCCAATATTACCGCTAAAAAAGTTCATAAAGTTGAAGCTATACCTTTAGATAAATTAAAATATTTTTATGCAACGGAAATTTATTCAGAGTACTTGCCAGAATATTGATTTTTAGGGAGAGATGAGGAATGAGTGATTTTAATCTTCAATTTCGGAACAGAATCGGATTGCAAGAGAAGGAAGTCATTACTTTTGAAAAATTGGATCTTGTCTTAGAAAAGACTGCTAAATCAATCCCTTTTGAAAATTTGTNNGAAAAAGACAACTGAAATTACAAAAGAGAATTTAATAAGCAAAATTATCGATAAAAAAGAAGGCGGGCTTTGCTATGACCTAAATTCCATCCTTTACTTATTCTTAGTTGAAAATGGTTTTAAGGCAAACATTGTTCGTGGAGTGGTATATGACCAAATTGGTCAGAGATGGAATACATTTGGGAGGACACACGTGGCCATTGTCATCACCCACAATGGGAAACAATATCTAATTGATACTGGTTTTGGAGGCAACTTACCGTTAAAACCTGTACCATTCACAGGTGAGGTTGTCACCTCTGGTAATGGCGAATTTAGAATTGAGAGATTTAATAATGAACACGGAGATTATGTTTTATTTATGAAAGTAAAGCATAAAGACAAAGAGTGGAAATTAGGGTATACTTTTGATTCCAAGGATATAATAAAAGACGTATCAAATTTAAATGAGGTACAAAAAATCATCATAGAGCACCCGGAATCCCCTTTTAACAAAAAACAGTTAATTACAAAGATAACGGATAGAGGGAATATGATTTTAACGGATACTTCTTTTACCGAATGGGATGATGGTAAAGTTACTAAACAGGAAATTGATAAAAATAGATTTAAAGAATTAGTTAAGGACCATTTTGGGATTCAATCTTAAGTAAAGCCAGCGTGTATCAACTCGCTGGCTTTACTAACATATAATTATCTTTTTTTGTTTTTGACTTCTTTTGAAGCGGGTTGATTTTTAACCACAACTTTTTCAAATTCTACGTATACATGAATGACTCGTTCATCAATTGTCTTAATGTCGACAACTTTTCCTTTTTTTCCTTTTATTTTTATCGGCTCATCGACCGAAGGAATCGTTGATCGCAGCTGACTTAAAACGATAGATTTATTTTCTAAAAAATGAATAACAACCACCTTTGAACTCTCCTTTA
The DNA here is from genome assembly GCF_036965425.1 of Neobacillus drentensis. Taxonomy (GTDB): domain Bacteria; phylum Bacillota; class Bacilli; order Bacillales; family Cytobacillaceae; genus Neobacillus; species Neobacillus drentensis_F. The sequence goes on from NZ_JBALPP010000146.1 coordinate 1,332, forward strand.
TTATTCGGATTTTTTATAGGAAATTAACTTCTCCTTATAAATATTGAATAAGCAGGAGATTTAGACCAACCTGTAAACGTTTTAATTAATAGATATTTTGTGGCCGTGGAAAGGAGGGAACAGAAAAAATGTTCACGCAAAAAGATCCGTGACCAGAAAGAGTTTTTATACTTATCCTATTCCAACATTACTGCTCCTTCTTTCTAATAAAATCGTATCCCGCCAAACACCATCCATTTTACCGATACGCTCACGCCTCCCAACTTCCCGGAAGCCATATTTCTTATGTAATTGTAAACTTAAAGCATTCTCTGGGAAAATACTAGCTTGAAGCATCCAAAATCCTTTTTCTTCACTTACATCAATTAAAGCCTGTAAAAGCTTACTGCCTATTCCTTTCCCGCTGCTAGTTTGACTAACATAGATACTAACTTCAGCAACCCCAGAATAAACAGGTCGACTTGAAACAGGACTTAAAGCGGCCCACCCTAAAATAGTACCTTCAAAGCGGGCAACAATACGACAATTCGTTAAATGTCCGTTGTCCCATTCTTCCCAAGAGGGTGCAACTTTTTGGAAGGTGGCATTGCCGGTTGCGATTCCTTCCAGATAGATATTCTTGACCTGTTGCCAATCTTCTTGTTGCATTTTATCAATATTTATAAGATTTTTCATACGACCACCAACTTAATCTAAATTTCTTTAATTAATACTTTACTGATTATATCTAAGTATAGGATTGAACAACATAATCTTTGCAATAAAAGTAAGATGGAGTATTATGAAAATACTAATATTAGGAGCTTTCAAATGGACACAAAAACAAAATGGAATTCGAAGCATAAAGAAAGAATTGAACAGCTGAAGGAGCCTGCTCTTAATCTAAGATTAAAGAACATGTCTCCCTATCTTTCAGGAGGCACTGCACTTGATTTGGCTTGTGGTTTAGGTGGTAACAGTTTCTTCCTTGCGCGAATGAATTATTCCGTTGTGGCAATGGATATTTCGGATGTCGCTATCAACTATATTCAAGATTATTCTGTAAAAAATAATCTTAAGTTGCGGCCCCTGGTGACCGATCTAACGAATTTGAATAGTTTAAATTGGCCTAACAGCCCTTATGATCTAATAGTTATTTCTTATTTCCTAGATCGCTCCTTATTCCCCATTGTTAAGAACCTCATAAGAGAAGATGGTTATTTTTTTATGGAAACCTTTTATCAGTCTCCTCTGGATGAAAATCAGAGAGTATCCAATCAATATAAGCTTAAATCAAAAGAATTGTTAGCAGAATTTGGCGATTGGAAGGTAGTCTTTTTTGAAGAAAATGAAAAAGAGGGACGACAGACAATATTTTGTAAAAAATGTTAAATACATTTTTCCTTTGAAGCATAAACATTTGACCGTCTGTGTTCCATTGGATTTGAAAGATATTAATACTTTAAAAATAATCACTAAGTCATCGAATGATGGCTATTTTTAATTTATAATACATGATAGTATCGAATATAAATCCGTTGAAACATCTGTGGTGGGGGAACAGTTTATGGTGAGTGTTAAAACAGTAATAATCGATGGTGAAATTATTCATGTGTTTAAAAGTGCCATTTATCTTTTTGAATCAAGCACAGGAATCACTTTAGAGTTAGATCTGATTGTCAGTGAGGTTACAGTGAAAAAATATAAAAAGATGGAGAACCTTATTATTGAAATAGAGTTGGAGGATGGAAGAATCATAAATTCCATTATGCATGTAAAAGTCTTTTCAGGAGGTCTACCGCAGCTTAATTTATTTTGTGAGCTCGATGGCATTCATGAATATGAAGATTTTAATAAGGTGAACGAAAATGATGCTTGGTTTCCAAATATAGAAGAAGGAATCACGTTAGAAGAAATCAGGAAAGTTGAAATGCCGATAGAAGAAGTTAGTTTAAAATTAAAACTCCCAATCGACCAAGTGGAATGGTTGAAAAGTCAAAAAAAGGGAGCCTTAAATGAAATGTTTAAAGAATGGATTGAAAAATATAGAAATGTAAACAAAAGCTGAAGCTCGGTTTGACTTCAGCTTTTATTAATAGAATTAAAGATAAGGACTTTCGTGCTTAGCTTTGAGCCTCATCCAGCGGCGCTCTACCTCATCATCAAACATTTGCAGCATGTCTTTACTGTCCTCTGATAACATATGTTTCGTTTTTCCCATCAGCTTCAACCATTCGGTAACATCTAACCGTTTATTTTTAGCCTCAGGGTCATAAGTGATAGTTGTAATTCCTCGTTCCACTTCATAGAGAGGGAAGAAACAGGAATTCACGGCAGCCTCCACGATTGTCTGGCCTAATTCGTCCTTAGACTTCCAATTCAATGGGCAGGTTATTAATATTTTGCCGTAAACCAATCCTTCATTTTGGGCATACCACTGAGCCTTTGCGGCTTTCTTTAATAGGTCACGGTCAAACGCTTCAGTTCCGGTAAATACATATGGAATGTGAGTGGCGGCCATAATTTGGGCAGTATCTTTATGATGGAACGGCTTGCCTTTTTGGAAAGTGCCTACACTTGAGGTACTTGTCATATGCCCCATTGGAGTCGAGTAGGATAGCTGGCTGCCTGTGTTCATGTAGCCTTCATTATCGTATTCAAGGATGATCATTTTATGATTTCTTAGGGCTGTGCCAATGGCAGGGCCCATGCCAATATCCATTCCACCGTCACCAGTAACCATTACAAAGGTAAAGTCATCACTCAGGCCAAGTTCAGCAAATTCACCGCGCCTTTTTCGTTCATGAAACATTTCCACAAGACCAGAAAGAGTTGCAGAACCATTTTGGAATAAATTATGGATGTAAGTCGCTTTATGAGAACTATAAGGAAAACCAGTCGTTACGACCATGGCACATCCAGTATGGAATAAGGCTACAATATCTCCTTCAATCCCTTTGAAAAACAGCTCTAACCCGGAGAAAATTCCGCAGCCAGGGCACGCTCCATGTCCAGAAGCCAATCGTTTTGGTTTTTTTGTTAGGCTGCGCATCGGCGGAATTTTCACTTTTAGTTCTCCGGTAATTTCATCAGGAGTAACGGTAATTAAACCAGTATTCAAATCTTCTTTTTTCATTGGATTTAATACTCGTTTCGGTGCAAATTCAGGGGCTCCCGGATTGTGCCCAAAATAGTCAAAACTCTTTTCCACATGTCCTTTATGAGCTGCGTCAAGAGCTAAATGAAAAAACTGTTCAGCGTCATCGGCATAAAAATCTTTGCCGCCTAATCCGTAAACACGGTTAACCACTTTTGTATGAGCATTTCCAACTGTTTGCAGGGCAGCTCTTAATTCCAATGCCATATTTCCACCGTGTGCTCCATAGGAGTCTGCACGGTCTCCTACTGTTACCGCTTTCACATTTTTCAATGCTTCTGCCAATTTCTTTTGCGGAAAAGGACGAATCATATTAGGGGAGATGACCCCTGCTTTGATTCCTTGTAGACGAAGCTTGTCGGCCACATCTTTACAAACCTCGGCAGCTGAATTTAACATAAATACAGCTACTTCAGCATCCTCCATACGATATAAATCAAGGACTGGATATTCCCGCCCTGTTAATTGCGCATATTCTTTTGAAATGACTTCAAAGACATGTTCCGCATTATACATCGCTTCAGATTGTTGAAAACAATTATTAATATAGTCCGGTTCATTCATATATGGACCGATGGTCACCGGATTTTCCCGATCTAATGCATGAGGGAAGTTCCTTGGAGGCTCACCGATAAATTTCTGGACATCCGCTCTATTTTTTACAACTTGGACCCGCCGTTTTTGATGGGAGGTGAAATAACCGTCGAAAGAAACGATAACAGGCAGTCTGACTTCAGCATCTTCCGCAAGTTTAATGGCGATAATGTTCATATCATAGACAATTTGCGGATCACGGGCCATCAAGATGGGCCAGCCGGTATTCAAAGCAAAATATAAATCAGAATGATCTCCATGTATATTTAACGGACCCGAAACTGAGCGGTTGACTAAATTCAACACCATTGGAAAACGGGTTCCGGATTGAACAGGCAGCTGCTCTAACATATATAGAAATCCATTGGCACTTGTTGCGTTAAAAACTCGACCACCGCCAGTTGAAGCTCCGTAACAGATTCCAGCTGAGCCGTGTTCTCCATCAGCAGGAATCAACACGATATCATGTTCCCCTTTTGCTTTCATCCCATCAAGGAACTGGGCAACCTCAGTGGAAGGAGAAATTGGATAGTATCCCATTACATGATAGTTAATTTGGTGGGCTGCATAGGCGGCCATTTCATTGCCTGATTCAAATACAACACTTTGTTCAACTGTCCCTTTTGGAACAGGTAAATTTTCTTGGTTTACTTCAATGGTCATGAAAATCCCGCCCTTTCCTTAATTTCGAATCGCCAAATCAAACAAATGAGGTACACGGTTCTTATCAGCATAACCGTCATTATATTCCCTTTCTCCTGTAAGTGCTTCAACAGGACAAGCATGTACGCATTTCAAACAGCCCTTGCAATATTGGTAGTCAATCCCTTGAAGGAACATTTGGGCGCGGCCTCGTTTATCTTCCTTTTCTTCCCAAACAAAGCAAAAGTCGGGGCAGGCTGTATCACATGCTGCGCAATTAATGCATTTTTCTTCATGAAAGTGCGGGAGCATTCCGGCACGTGATATGCTTAAATCCTTTAAAATACTGTTTCCTGGATTTGTAATCATACCGCCAATGGCCTGAGTCTTATATCCGAGGAGCGGTTCTGGTCTTTTAAATGGTTTTGGTTCTGCCCCTTCATCAAGTTCATAGGTTTTAAATTCGACTTCAGTATACCCTCTGTTAAAGGTGCAGATATTTGGTTCGACTAAGTGAGGATACTTCCTCTCGAATGTTCGCCGAATGGTCTGTCTCATGGACTCTGGGTCTAAAAAATCCAGAATCCGGTAAAGCGCACCGAGCATGGCAGTGTTCGCTTTTGTTTGTTCCTCCAAAGCGATTCCTGTAGCATCTATAATGGCAATGGTTCCACCAGATATTTTCATTAGGTTTTTTAGTTCGTCAGGGGATTTTTGAGAATTCACTAAGATGGTGCTGTCAGGATAGATCCCGCTAGTGCAATCGATGGTTTTAAAAAGGGCATCATGGAAAATGCCAACAACATGAGGTCGTTCTATGGGAGTGGTGTCACGAATATTGGTATCAGGGTCACAAAAACGAATGTGTGCTTTGACAGGGGAGCCTTTTTTCTCTGATCCGTATGATGAAAAACCGACTCCATTTAGTCCGTTTCCAACAACGCCGTCCTCGGATAGCATTTTTCCCGCCAAATTAGCTCCTAAGCCTCCAATGGATTCGAGGCGGATTTCAAAGAAGCCTAATTCATTGATTTTCGGCAATTTTGACAATAGTATTCCTCCCATCTGTGTAAACCGAATTAACAATTAGAATTTTAAAAATTTTCAATAAATTACAACTTTTATTGTAACAGGTTATAAAAACAGATACAACAGTTTTTATAATGGAAAAATTGCATGATGTAATAATGGTGATTTTGTTGGGGTTATAAGTATTTAGTAAAGATTTGGTTACAATAATATACTTGGATTGATATAGTACAGATGTTGCATGTTGTATAACAGAAGCGCCGATCTAAGGCTTATTTCTAAAAATAAGAAGACAATTCAAAAAC
>NZ_JBALPP010000147.1:0-217 GCF_036965425.1 Neobacillus drentensis
AGCTTTAAATTAAGCAGAAGTATTGAAAATATTATTGGGTACGCAATCGCTGAATACCAAAGCTTCCAGCCATTTAGATAATAGAACTTAGTATGTAGACAAAACCATTCAAAAGCAACTGAAAAAACTGTCCATGCGAAGATGTATAAAATCTTTTTTCCTTTATTACTTATTAAAGGATAAAGATTAAGAAACAAAATACTAATAGATGGAAAAT
>NZ_JBALPP010000147.1:249-5507 GCF_036965425.1 Neobacillus drentensis
GCTAAAAGTCCTAGCCATTGAAATCCTTCTTCAAAATATCCATACAAATTATAATGTAGATCTAATATCATATCTACAGTAACACCATAGGTGAAGGCAAAAAAGGAAGTAGCGTAAATTTCTATTTTACTTAGCTTTTTTGGTATCAAAATTGCTACTATGTTAAATATACCAAAAGCTAGATATACGAGTCTCCACACAAGTATTTCCCCTTTATTTGGTCCTTTTGTTGATTATATATCACCTCCATTTAAAAACCTAATGCCTCTAAGTAAACCCTACCTTCTTCAATTAACTGCCCCGTTAGTGCAATAAAAAAGAGATCGCCGCAGCCATCCCATTCTTTAACTCTTGCACCTGTTAATTTAAGTATATATTTTCACAAACTAAACATTGTTATTTTACTCTAAAGTATTTCTTTAAACCCCGTCTAGATTTTTATTCATTGATTTTTCTACCATATACTGAAACCCATAAATTATAATTGCTAATGATACACATATAAAATACCATATAGTGTGATTCAACTTTTTAAATTTAAAAACTCCTACCTTTTCCCATATTTGTGCAAAAGGATAAGCACAAATGACATCTATCACCATATTTGTAATTAAATATTTCATAAAATTGCCGTAGGTTAGTTTAAATACCCATAGTGTGGTAACAAAAAAAGGACCTAATATATATGTAAAATCCACAAAACCTGGAGATAATGGATTTTTAGTTACCCACCATTTTTTCTTATTAGCAATTACACTTAACACACTTATGAATAAATTAACAAAACTTGCTACAGGTAAAAACCTAAAAAATGATTTTTTCCCCATAAAAGGAACAGTTAGCCAAGGAACGATTAACATTGCTAAAGCGAATGTCTTTTTATTAACCATTTAAATCAACTTCCCTCTGATATGTTTTTTATAATATTTCTCTAACTAAATCTATTTATTATTTTTTCCTGTGGAACTATCCTTCCCCGTTACTTCAAATCAACTAAACTGCTTCGTTACTTCAATATGGAAAAAGCGATCCCTCGTTATTGAGGAATCGCACCCGGTAGTTGAAGAAATCAATCTTATTCGATTTCCGTAAAAACTTTTCTTTGTTTTGTAGGAATTTCGTTCATTTTTATATACTTTTTAATTTTGCCTGTTTGATAATTGAGTACCGTATATCCACTTTCTCCGATAACATAGACCGATGGCTTTTTTTCTTTGTATTTGTAAACAACTTTCTCAATATCTTCTTGCGTCTTAACATTGTATAGCGTATTTGAGGTTCCTACTGATAATATTTGATAAGTTCCATCACCATAAATTTCCACAGTATCTTTCCCTGGAGGGTATTTATAATCATTGGAACAGCCCGAAATAATCATAAAAAGATTAATTGTTATAAAAGCAATCCAAATCTTTTTCAATATTTCTCCCCCTTGGAATAAGCAACTTGATAATTCGTAGTTTTTGTAAATACTTGTTAAACTATCCTGCTCCGTTAGCTGAACAAGCAAAAAGATCACCGCAGCGATCTCCATCTTTAACTCTTGCACCCGTTACTTTAAGTACAATTCTTCACAATCTACTTGGTTAAACAAACTAGAAAAATTCCATGCTCCTTAAAAACACAAGTAGTTCGTTAAATATAAGATTAAATCGTAATGAGCGAAGCTGACTATGCTTCGCTTTTTATTTTTGCAACTTGATTCTGTCACGATACATGTAATTACAAGTAAAATTTTTTAGACTCTAGTTGATTTATTGAAAAACGGGTACAAACCTAAAGCCTGTCTTATATTGGATACATATAAATACAGTACAACAAAAGCACAGAGGGATAAATGGAAGGGAGGGACATTAGCGGAGTCAGCAAAACATGGAGGTAACGTCGTCTCAGGGAAACATCCTGAATTACTAGCTAGATGAAAGGAGTAAAAATATGGGTCATTTAACCGTTTGGATAACCATCATCACTTTTTTGGTTACCCTCGGATTTATTCTTTGGAGACCTAGAGGGATCAATGAAGCTATACCTGCTGCAATAGGTGCGGTAATTGTCGTACTGAGTGGAAGTGTTTCCTTAACAGACCTGGGTATAATTTCAAGCACCATTAGTGGTGCCGCCATTACGATTATGGCAACGATTGTCATGGCGATTGTTTTAGAAAGTTTTGGTTTCTTTAATTGGGTGGCAGAAAAACTGGCTGCCATGGCAAAGGGGTCAGGAATTCGTTTATTCTGGTACGTCAATTTGTTATGTTTTCTCATGACACTTTTCTTCAATAACGATGGAAGTATCTTAATCACAACTCCAATCCTAGTCATGTTATTAAACAACATGGGCTTAAAAAACCATCAAAAAATTCCGTATTTGCTGTCTGGAGCCTTAATTGCGACTGCTTCGAGTGCTCCAATTGGTGTAAGTAACATTGTAAATTTAATCGCTCTAAAAATCGTGCATATGAGTTTGTATTTGCATACGGCGATGATGTTTGTTCCTGCAACTCTTGGTTTACTTTTGCTTGTTGTTCTCCTGTTCCTACGATTTAGAAAAATCTTGCCGAAAACCGTTCCTACTAATGTTTCAGGTCTGACAAGCTCTTCTTACCACCCACTTAAACAGCGTATAGGAATTCAACATGCTTCGGAAAAAGCTCGTTCAAGATTTATGCGAAACGTTCTACTATTCGTATTTGCTGTCCGTGTCAGTCTCTTTGTAGCTTCGTTTGTGAATATTCCAGTCTCTCTTATGGCTGTTATCGGCTCGCTTGTCCTTTTAGGATGGAGATGGGCATATTTAAAAATATCCCCTGCCGATATGCTGAAAAAAACGCCGTGGTATATTATCGTTTTCGCCTTTTGTATGTATACGATCATTTACGGTCTCAATAACATTGGTTTAACGGACTGGTTGATCAATTTCATGCAACCAATCGTTTCTGGAAGCCTGCTGCATGCGAGTGTCATGATGGGTGTACTTCTATCTGTTCTCTCCAATATTTTTAATAATCACCCAGCACTCATGGTCGGAACACTCACGTTAACGCATATGAATCTAAGTTTACTTGAATTGAAAATTGCCTATTTAGCTAACGTAATCGGCAGCGACATGGGATCGTTACTACTTCCAATGGGAACGCTTGCTACGCTGATGTGGATGCATATCGTAAGGAAAGGGAAAGTAATGATCAGTTGGTGGCAGTATATTAAAATTACAATGGTTGTTATCCCGCCAGCTACATTATTTACCTTAGTTATTCTATATTATTGGGTTTCTTGGCTTTTTGGTGGCGTTCTTCAACGATAAGACTATTTGAGAAAAAGGAGAATTAAAATGCTTATAGATTTTGTTGATTTAATAGGAAAAAAAATTGAAGTTGAACTTTCAGGAGGAAATTTTCATAAGGGAATTCTGTTAGATAGTGGACTAGACATCATCGTCATGTACGATGGCAAAAACCATTCCTTCCTCTACATTCCATTTAATCATGTTCAAAGATTGAAAGAAACTAGTTTAGACGAAGAAGATTTCTCTACTGACCCTCCTCCAGAAAAACCGATTGAAACGGATGTTATATCCTTTAGAAAAGCATTAACTGTTGCTAAAGGTTTGTTTACCCAGGTTTATGTGACAGGGAATAAATCCATTCATGGCTATTTAACTAGCATTATGAACGACTATTTTGTCTTTCACTCCCCTGTATACAAAACAATGTTTATTTCGATGAATCATGTTAAATGGCTAATTCCGTATCCCCCTAATACAACACCGTATTCCTTAGACAAGGAAAATCTAACCCTTGTGCCTAAATCCACTTCTTTAGCCAGATCTTTTGATGAACAGTTGAAAAGGTTGGAAAATCAACTAGTGATTATTGATTGTGGAGACCATACTGAAAAAATAGGCGTACTCCAAGGGATTCGAAATAACAAAATCAATCTAATAACAGCCGAAGGGGAACGGATATATCGGAATGTGGAGCATATCAAAACGATAAATTTGCCGTAACAACGATGCAAAAACTTGAAAAATTAATTCACAAATCATTAAGTAAAAGAAAGAGAGAGTGTTGTCCACATGTTTAATCAAAATAAACAAAAAGAATAATCCACCCTGTGTTTGCCGACGAGGATGGATTACTCATTCACTTCTAGAGTTGTTTTTTAGACCGTGTCTTTCGAGCCACGGTCTTTTTTATGGTGTACCACCTAATGTTAAGATATGTTTTTGATTTATATTTTGTTCAAGGTAAAAAAAATTTTGTTGTATTATCTTCACTAAACATTAGTAAAATCAATCTAAATTGGCACACAAAATAAATTAACTTTCGAATATTCCTCTTACTAACATATTTGTTAATTTGTTCTTCAACTAAACTGCTTCGTTAGTTGATCAACGAAAAAAAGAGCTGCTTGCCGCAACCCCATCTTCAACTCAAGCACTCGTTAACTTAAGTGTAATACTTCACAAAGTTGCATCGATTTTAACATATATACATAGAAACTTTTCTTACTCACATTTCATTTTATATCATATAGAGCACCTCCCAGAACAAAAGGTACTCTATACACACGAATCATTGAACTCCTTGTTATTCTTTTCCGCTAAACTCTAAAATATTTAAACCCTCGGATGCCTCTGGTGCTTCAAAAAATTTAGTAACATGAGTAAACACCGCTTCCGTGTCAAAAGCTGCTCTTTCGGGTTGTTCGTTACGCCTTTGTCCAATTTGACGTAAGCATTGCTCGTTATTTAGATTAAGGAAAATTAGTTGATGGCTTGCATTGACCTCTGACGCCATATCCAAAAACCACTTTCGCAGTTTTTGAGTGTTAGCTGGAAAATCCATCACTACATCTGTACCGACACTTAATATGTTTTGGACATGCTTTTTCACCAACGGCTTGAGCTGTGCTGAGAATTTTAGATAGTCCTCAAATGATGCAATCTGATTGGGATAAAGAGATGAAAGCCATTCATCCTCAGACAACAGTACCGCATGTTTATCTATCGCCAATTTTTTTGATTTAGTTGATTTTCCAGCTCCCATTTTTCCACTGAAAAAGTATAGCGTCCCCAATTGTTTCATATTTTTTACCCCCTAGAGCTTATTTTAGTTTGAATTTTTTACTTCATTAGTTCCCATAGATATTCCCCTCTTATTAATATTTAGACGTTAAGATTTATATCCAATTTACTTATTCTACCAATTTTGTTTATATTCCTTCTTTAACAAACCTGCCCCGTTAGTTCAACAAGAA
>NZ_JBALPP010000148.1:0-21282 GCF_036965425.1 Neobacillus drentensis
AGATTCCACAAAAGATAATGCCACAGATAGTAAAGAAAAAAATAAATACAAAAAAAGTAGAAGTCACAAAAAACATAATAATAAAAATAATAGGAAAAGTCGATGACATCATTAAAACGGAGTAGATTATTCAACCTCATATATATGTAAAATGGCTTGGAGTATACCTCCGAGCCATTTTATAAGAATATTCATATTATATAACATACAAAAACACACTAAAGAAATGCGCCAGGCTGCCCAGCAATATGAAAATATGAAAAATTTCATGAAAGCCTAAATACTTAAACTCCAAAAACTTCGGCTTCGCCCCATAGATGACGCCTCCAATAGTATAGAAGATGCCGCCTAACACCAATAAAAATAAACCCCAAGGATTTAAACTGCCGGCAAGCGGCGAAAAAACAAACACAATCATCCAGCCCATCGCGATATAGAGTGCCGTCGAAATCCAACGGGGACAATTAAACCAAACCATTTTAAAAACTACTCCGCTTATCGCTACTGCAGAAATAATCGAAAAAAGAATCGCACCGGTTTTTCCGTTCAAACTAATGAAGCAAAAAGGCGTATATGTTCCTGCAATCAAGACAAAAATCATGGAATGATCAAGCCGCCTTAAAAAGGCAATCACTTTATCTCTGGCGATAACCATGTGGTAAGTAGCCGAGGCAGAATAAAGCAAAATCATACTTACGCCAAAAATGATAACAGCAGCAATGGTCATTGGTGATGGAGATGACATGGATGCTTTGATAACCATCGCGAGAAGCCCCACAAAGGATAAAAGAGCCCCTGCTAAATGGGTGAGTCCATTGATTGGTTCCCGAATGTAATTGTTCATTTGAATGCCTCCTATTGCAACATGTAGTTTTGATAACTACATATAATGATACTAATGTGTTATCATCTAGTCAATGCTTATTTCATTAGGTATAATGAAAAATATATTGCACACGATCGGGGATTTTAGAATGGAAAATTTCAATCAACTTATTGAACAGCTTGGCCTAGAAACGAGTCTGACTTTGGAGGAAATTCCAAATATCGATTTATACATGGACCAAGTCATTCAGTTATTTGAAAATACATTTGCTGAATCGAAGCGGAATGACGAAGAAAAGGTTCTTACTAAAACGATGATAAATAACTATGCGAAGGGAAAGCTGATCTTTCCAATAAAAAATAAAAAATATTCGAAAGAACATCTCATCTTAATCAGTCTGATTTATCAGCTAAAAGGGGCTTTATCGATCAATGATATTAAAATATTACTTGATGGCGTCAATAAAAAAATTATTAAAGAGGCAATCAATTTAGACTCCTTTTACAATACTTATTTAAATCTAACCAACAAAAATGTCGAGGACTTTAAAATGGATCTCCAGGATCGAGAGTCAGAAGTAAAAGAATCGATGGACGATGTTGCCCTGTACCTAGAGCAGGTACTCATGATTTCCTCGCTTGTTCATATGAGTAATTTATATAGAAAAGCTGCCGAAAAGCTAATTGACCAGATTCAAATTGAAAAATAAGAAAAGCGTCAACGATCGTTTATGACGCTTTTTTTATTGGAGTTTTCAATCTTAATATCTAGGATACCTTGACCCACATCAATGGATTTAGGAGAAGAATTTACTACCTCCACGTCATAAATCCGAACACTGTCCGCCTGATTTTCTCCTCCAAATACTTTAATGCCAGCTCCTGCTGTTTTAAAATCCTTTATCAAAATGTTTTTCAAAACTACATTTCTAGCACGATATTGGATTGCCATGACAGGGTTTCCTTTGTAGTCATAATCCGGGTCGCCAATCAAGGTAAACTGATTAATGACGACATTTTTATATGCGGAAACAACCAAGCCTCGCGGTGCGGAATCCTTATATAGATCTGAAAATATCGGAGCGATACATAGTAGATTTGCAGCCATGATATTAAAGGCCGTTTTCGATTCAGCATCCGTGCTTTTGTGATGACCGATATGGCGAAAATTATAGGAGCGGTTATCATTGACTGAAATATGTCCAACAATTTGGACATTAGCTGCCGCGGATGAATTTTCATGAGCCTTTATTTCCACTCCGCCAAAACAACGGGCAGTAGAATTATTGACGAGCAAGACATTCCGAGAGCCATCATCGATTTCGATCCCGTTTGAATTTGAAAAACCTTTTTGGTGGGCTCGTCCGCTCGGGTCGCACATATGTGAATTCGAGATGAAAATATTATCACTATGATGGGTGGTAATGCCGTCATCGCCAAATCCATAGCCATTTAAATGATCAAGCCACACGTACATGCTGCCGCCCCGGGCACGAAAACCGTCCCCTGCATAATTGTACAAGGTAGAGGAAATGTCAAAACAATGAAGACCTGGATTGATTGCCACTACATCCTTTACCCAGCCATACGTTACATTTGCGTACGTTAAACAGCTTGAATGATTACCCCAAGTACTCGTTTTTGGACTATCGCCAAGTCTCTCCACATTCCAGTCCAAACTCAATGACCCAACGAAAAGATGGTGGTTTCCTCGCCAATGATTGGCGTTAGTAATAAGCCTTGTTCCTTTAGGAGCATCGTCATGCAGCTTAATTGTCGTCACACCTTTTCCAGCACCCTCCAGAATAGTCCAAGACGGAAGGCGGATACCCTTGGTAACATAAATTCCCTTTGGAATCATTACTTTTACAGAGCCCATTCCTAATGCTTTTTGAAAAGCCGCAGTACAATCTGTCAAACCATCCCCAATTGCACCATAATCCATGATATTTACTTCTTTAATGGCTCTATTTTGTAATTCAGTGAATTCATTGTTTAATAAATCTATCCATTCTGGATACACCATTCCTTGAGAATCCACATTCATTATCGGTGGAATACCGAACTTAGACCTTTTTGAAAAAAGCCGAAAAAACATTTCTGCAAAAGAAAAGCGTTTCTTAACAACTTTTGGAGCAGAAAATTCCTTTTGATGTAACTGCTTAAAGAGAGCTGCAGTTTCCTGAACAGCCATAGAAGGATTATTCGCAAGGCTGGTTATTATCGAAGCATTTTGTTTCGGATCATAGTCTTTAGATAAATCAAGCATTGTTCTCACTCCGTTTGTGTTCACAAAAGATTCAGAATTAATTCAATCAAATTGGTTTACGATAGTATTTTTGTTCATTTTTTTAATAAATATAATGGTTCTTTTCTTGCTGTACTTGATTTTAAAAAATATAAGCGAACCGGTCACAAAGGGGCCACCCAATATTAGTGTATAGAATAAAGCTATTTGAATCCAAGGAGAGGGATAAATTTTAAGAAAAGAAAAATACTAACAAATGTTCGGAGGTGGAATTTTTATGGAAGAGAAGGATTTTGAAAAAATTTATGAACAGTATAAACAGCAAAGCGAGCAGCAAGCTCAATTGGAAGCAGGTCAAGGTAATAGTGACGGAAAAGAAGAGTTCGTCGCCGTAAGGAAAAACGACGATGGCGATATAATTGCTTTTAAAACAAACACAGGGAGGGAGCTGGATTATATCACTGCTCTGGATGAGGCAAAGGCTGGCAAGCTTGCTCATGTGGATGTCTTTCATAAATATGGAAGGGACATCATTCGCAGCGAGCCTGATGGTATCAAAGAAAATAATTTAGATCGATTGCCGGAATTTTAATTTTTTTTAGCAGAGCATAAAGAAAATGAACTTTACTCAAACTTTTAAGGGCAAATGTATTTTATAGGGCATTTTGGTAGTGATTTTGAATATTTTGTCCCATAGAGCCCATCTATGGGACATTTTAGTAGTATTTTAGAATTTATTTGTCCCATAGAACTCTTCTATGGGACATTTGCTAGTATTTTAAAATGTATTTGTCCTATAGAACTCTTCTATGGGACATTTAGCTAGTATTTTAGAATGTATTTGTCC
This sequence comes from Neobacillus drentensis, assembly GCF_036965425.1. Lineage (GTDB taxonomy): Bacteria > Bacillota > Bacilli > Bacillales > Cytobacillaceae > Neobacillus > Neobacillus drentensis_F. Next base: position 3,921 of record NZ_JBALPP010000148.1, read on the forward strand.
CATAGAGCTTCCTAATGGTCATTTTAAAGTAATACTTCGGGGTTCTTTTTTTTTCGAAAAGGGTTAATTCCAATTTATGGAGAAAGTATACATAAAGGATGTTTGGGAGGGGGGATGTACTTGTCCTGGATTACTAGATTGGCAGTTTTAATGCTCGTTTTAACAATACTATCCTCTTGTATTCGGACAATGGGTTGTCCGGATGGAGCAATCGAATGGGTAGACCTGCTAATGATAAATAATGTGAAATATCAGCACCATTTTCCTGAACCAGCAGATGAGGGGATCCACCTGCAAATTGAAAAGGGAAAGCCATTAGGAGAGATAAAATTTAAAATGGCGGACAAAGCCTGCAGTGATCATAAGATGAAAAATGGTGATGCAGCTTATGTTGAAGAAGGAACCACTATTTATGCTGTAAAAGGATACCCCGAGTCTCTTTTGGTGGTAGCTAATGACAAAGTATATATTGCTGAGGAAAATAAGTCAGCTAAAACATTAGGGGATTTATATCCCATTAAGAATCTTGTGAAAAATATCTATATTGAAAGTACGGAGGACGGGAGAAGAATACATACATTTTCTCCGGAGGTAAAGGAACTATTTTTAAATGAATGGCTGAAATTAAAGATAGAGGATTATAACGTATTACAACAAAAGAATGCTTTTGTGGGAGAGCCAGCATTTTTAGAAATAGAATTAGACAATGGCGTTTCCTTTAGGCATCTATATTGGCCTAACTCAAATGCTTTTGGACAAAATGCCCTTGGGAACAAGACACTTCAGGAATTGATGATGCACGTGCTTGCATCTGCAGGGCAGTAAAAAAGAGCTTGGAGATCCAAGCTCTTTACTTATGCGCAAGTTCATATTCACTAATTTTTTCTTCGTAGCTTAAGGTTACACCGATTTCATCCCAGCCGTTGAGCAGCATTTGTTTCGGGTACGGAGCAATATCGAATTTAATTTCATAGCCTTCGTTGTCATATACAACTTGGTCTTCTAAATTAACAGTTAAGGTATAACCCTCAGTTTGTGCCTTTTTCATAACGGTTTGGACTTGTTCTTCACTAGCTTGAATCGCAAGAATGCCGTTTTTCACGCAGTTATTTTTAAAAATATCGGCGTAGCTTGGAGCAATGATGACCTTAAAGCCGAAATCCTGAACAGCCCAAGGAGCATGCTCGCGGGAAGAGCCGCAGCCAAAATTATCGCCGGCTACCAAAATTGAAGCACCTTGATATTGCGTGGCATTCAGAGGAAAATCCTCACGTAAATTTCCATCATCATCAAAGCGCCAGTGGTAGAACAGGAATTGGCCAAAACCGCTGCGCTCAATCCGTTTCAAAAACTGCTTCGGGATAATTTGGTCTGTATCAATATTGGTTCTGTTTAAAGGACAAACAAGGCCTTGATGAATGCGTAATGGTTCCATTTTTTATCCAACCTCCTGAGCAGTAAATTGACGGACGTCAACAAAATGTCCAGCAACCGCGGCAGCAGCTGCCATTTCTGGACTGACGAGATGAGTACGAGCTCCGTTACCTTGACGGCCTTCAAAATTGCGGTTAGAAGTAGAAGCACATCGTCCGCCAGGAGGAACGATATCATCATTCATCGCTAAGCACATGCTGCAGCCAGCTTCACGCCACTCAAATCCTGCTTCTTTAAAGACCGCATCAATACCTTCTTTTTCAGCAGCAAGCTTTATGCTGAAAGAACCTGGAACAACAATGGCTTTAACGTTAGGGTTAACCTTGCGGCCGCGGACAACTTCAGCTGCATTGCGCAAGTCGCTTAAGCGTGAATTTGTACACGATCCGATGAAGACATGGTCAATTTGAACACTTGAAATAGATTGGCCAGCTTCAAGACCCATATACTGAAGGGCACGGGTAATTTCATCTTTTTCACTTGTTTTGTCTGTTTCATCTGGGCTAGGAACATTTGCAGTGATTGGGATACACATTCCTGGGTTTGTTCCCCATGTTACCTGCGGTTCTACTTCCGCCGCTTCAATTTCGACGACAGCATCATAAGCGGCACCTTCGTCGGTAGCCAGTGCTTTCCAGCGGGCGACCGCTTTTTCAAACTCCTCACCTTTAGGAGCATGACGTCTGCCTCTTAAGTATTCAAAAGTGGTTTCATCCGGCGTGATAAGTCCTGCTCTTGCGCCAGCCTCGATTGACATGTTACAGACAGTCATCCGTTCTTCCATTGACAGTGCACGGATTGCTTCGCCTGTGTACTCCATTACATAGCCAGTTCCAAATTGTACGCCAAACTTTCCAATGATTGCAAGGATTAAATCCTTTGCTGTCACGCCTGTCCCAAGTTTTCCATTTACTTTTACATTAAGGGTCTTTGGTGGTGCCTGCCAAAGTGTTTGCGTCGCAAGGACGTGTTCCACTTCACTTGTGCCAATACCAAATGCTAGTGCTCCGAATGCCCCGTGAGTAGAGGTATGGCTATCCCCGCAGACAATTGTTTTTCCAGGTTGAGTAAGTCCTAGCTCAGGACCGATGACATGGACAATTCCGTTGTCAGGATGATGAATATCAGCGAGTGGAACACCAAAATCCTGACAGTTTTGCTGAAGGGTATCGATTTGCTTTTTCGAAATTGGGTCGTTGATAGTAAGACGCTGACGGGTTGGAACGTTATGATCCATCGTCGCAAACGTTAGGTCTGGGCGGCGCACTTTCCGGCCGTTCATTCGTAAGCCCTCGAATGCCTGAGGAGAGGTTACTTCATGAACGAGATGCAAATCAATATAAAGCAAATCCGGCTTTCCTTCTTCTTGATATACAATATGCTGTTCCCAAATTTTTTGGATAATATTTTTTGGTGTTTGCATAGCTTCCTTCCTCACTTTAATAGATTTGATGAGTAAGATTGCAAAAAAAGAGTCATTTTTGCATGTAAAATAACAAAATCTGCTTCAAAATCTTAAAACTAGCAGATGAAATTTCTAAAATCTTTATATGAAATCAATTTATCGGCGAAAAATTAGTAGATATCGGCGAATATTTCAATTTATCGGCGAATTTTTAATTTTATCGGCGAATTTAGCCAATTTATCGGCGAATCTAAAAATATCTGCAAATTCTAATAAGTAAACCGCCAGGATCATAAAGTATGAGCCTGGCGGAAACCACGTCCTATTAAACGTAACAGCTCATGATACATTTTGAAGGACTTTGAGATTTGATATAATCCACAACCAAACGAGTCATTTCAGCCGTTCCTACTTTGCGTCCTTCAGCAATTTGCAAATCAGCAGTATGGAAGCCAGCATCAAGTACGGATTGAACCGCGTCCTCAATCATCTTCGCCTCGTCATCAAGCTTAAATGAATACCTAAGCATTAAGGCAGCAGATAGAATCATCGCAACTGGGTTAGCAATACCCTTTCCAGCAATGTCCGGTGCAGATCCATGAACCGGTTCGTATAGGCCAACCCCAGATTCATTCAAGCTGGCAGAAGGGAGCATGCCAAGCGAACCAGTCAGTACAGAAGCCTCATCACTAAGGATGTCGCCAAACATATTCTCAGTCACAACAACATCGAAATACGAAGGATTTGTAATCAACTTCATCGCAGCCGCATCAACTAGAACATGTTCAACGGTAACGTCAGGATACTGAGCCTTTTTCTCTTCAACAATTTCCCGCCATAGCTTGCTGGATTCTAGCACGTTTGCTTTATCTACAGAAGTAAGGCGGCCGCGGCGGCCTTGAGCTGCTTGATACGCTTTGTCTACTATTCTTTCAATCTCTTTGCGGGTATAGGCAAGAGTATCAACCACTGTCTGGCCATTGTCACGACGCTCACTTGGAGTTCCAAAGTAAATGCCGCCAGTTAATTCACGTACGATAAGGAGGTCGCTTCCTGAAACTACTTCTTCCTTTAATGGTGAAGCATGAAGCAGGTTTTTAAAGCCTTTGATCGGACGAAGGTTTGCAAATAAATCCAGTGCCTTTCGGATACCAAGCAAGCCTCTCTCTGGACGTAGGTGCGAAGGGTTGTTATCCCATTTTGGTCCCCCTACAGCACCAAGTAAAACCGCGTCGGCTAGCTTACAGGCATCAATGGTTGATTCTGGAAGGGGAGTGCCGTAAAGGTCAATGGCTGCTCCTCCGATTTCATGGGTTTCGAAGCTAAAAGAGTGGTTATATTCTTCAGCAATTGCATTTAATACATCTTTCGCAGATTCAATAACTTCCTTGCCGATACCATCACCGGGAAGTAAGACAATTTGTTTTTTCATTAGAAGCAACCTCCTCATTTTTTTGGTTTATGATGGGCGCCTTGCTATTAGGCGCCTTGTTTTTTAAAGAGCTGCAGGTTCTTTGATAAATGCTTTTTGGTTAAAAAATACACGATTGACAGCGTTCAGGAATGCTTTTGCGGAAGCTTCGAGCACATCCTGCGCGGAGCCGCGGCCGCTGACATTCGTTCCGTTCACAGTCATTTTTACATGGACTTCTGCAAGAGCATCGCGTCCGCGTCCAACTGAGCTTAAATTAAAATCAGTCAAGTGAATTTCTTCCTTAACCAAAGCCTCTAAAGTGTTAAATAAGGCCTCTACACTTCCGCTTCCTGTACGGGCAGTCTCTGCACGGATACCTTCTGGAGTCGTAAGGGCAACCGTTGCAGTAGGAAGGTTTGCTGATGCGTACTGGACTTGGAAAGCGACAAGCTCATATTTTTTCACATCGATCGCTGCTGTTTGGATATCCATTAAAATTGTAAATAAATCCTCATCTGTTACTTCTTTTTTTCTGTCTGTCAATTCCTTGAAGGATTTAAAAGCATCGTTAAGCTTTTCTTGTGATAGGTCAAAGCCCAAATGCTCGATTTTATCTTTAAAAGCATGGCGGCCGGAATGCTTTCCAAGAACAAGGTCATTGGATCCAACTCCAACCATTGAAGGTGTAATAATTTCATAGGTTAATGCATTTTTTAAGACGCCATCCTGGTGGATGCCGGATTCGTGCGCGAAGGCATTTTTTCCAACAACTGCCTTATTAGGAGGGACCTTCATCCCGGTAAAGCGGCTCACCAAGTCACTGGTGCGTTTGATTTCTTTTAAAACCAGATTAGTAGTGAAAGGGTACTTATCCTTACGAATATTTAAAGCAACAGCAATTTCCTCTAAAGAAGCATTACCGGCACGTTCACCAATACCATTAATGGTACCTTCTACCTGGGTAACGCCATTTTCAATCGCTGCAAGAGAGTTGGCAACGGCCATCCCTAAGTCATCGTGACAATGGCATGATAAGGCTGCTTTATGAATATTTGGAACGTTTTCCCTCACGTAACGGAACATGCGGCCATATTCTTCAGGTGTTGTGTAGCCAACTGTATCAGGAAGATTAATGACAGTTGCGCCGGCATCAATGACTTTCGTAATAATTCGGACAAGAAAATCAAGATCTGACCGGGAAGCATCTTCAGCTGACCATTCAATTTGCGGAAATCTTTGTCTAGCGTATGAGACCATATCCACAGCTGTCTGGACAACTTCATCCTCAGTTTTCATTAATTTATATTTCATATGGATAGGGGAGGTAGCAATGAAAACATGTAATCTTGGTTCGGCTGCATCTTTTAAGGCATCCCACGCAATGTCAATGTCCGATTTTGTTGCACGGGCCAAGCCAGTCACAGAAGAGTTTTTAATTGCTCTGGCAATGGCTCTTACGGCTTCGAAATCGCCTTGAGAGGAAGCCGGAAAGCCGGCCTCCATAATATCTACGCCAAACCGCTCAAGCTGTCTGGCAATTTCTAATTTTTCAAGCTGGTTTAAATTTACACCAGGAGATTGTTCGCCATCGCGTAAGGTTGTATCAAAGATGTTAACGTGAACCATTTACCACCACTTCTTTCTTTTGGTTTACTGGTTTTTTAATAAATGGCATTAAGGCACGAAGTTCACGACCGACTACCTCGATTTGATGATTGTTTTCGCTGCGGTTAATTGCATTGAATTGTGGACGGTTTGCTTGGTTTTCAAGGATCCATCCTTTTGCAAATGCACCTGTTTGAATATCTTTTAATACTTCTTTCATGCGGGCCTTTGTATCTTCGTTAACAACGCGTGGTCCGGAAACGAAATCACCCCACTGAGCAGTATCTGAGATAGAGTAGCGCATATTTTCTAATCCACCTTCGTATAAAAGGTCAACGATTAATTTTAATTCATGTAAGCACTCGAAGTAAGCAACTTCTGGCTGATAACCAGCTTCTACAAGCGTTTCGAAGCCTGCTTTGATTAGGGCAGTAGTACCGCCGCAAAGAACAGCCTGTTCTCCGAATAGATCTGTTTCTGTTTCTTCTTGGAATGAAGTTTCTAATACACCTGCACGGGCAGAGCCAATACCTTTTGCATAGGCAAGGGCAAGTTCACGTGCTTGACCTGTGTAATCCTGGTAAACTGCATAAAGGGCAGGGACGCCGGCACCTTCAGTATACGTACGACGTACTAAGTGTCCTGGACCTTTTGGTGCAACTAGGAATACGTCAACATCTGCAGGTGGTACGATTTGTGTAAAATGAACGTTAAAGCCATGAGCAAAAACTAAAGCATTCCCGGCTTCAAGATTTGGTTTGATGCTTTCTTCATAAACTTTTGGCTGCATTTCGTCTGGAAGAAGAACCATTACTACGTCTGCTTGACGAGCCGCTTCTGCAACTGAAGTTACTTCTACACCATCTTCAACCGCTTTATCCCAAGATTTCCCGCCGCGTAAGCCAACAACTACATCAAAGCCGCTTTCCTTTAAGTTAAGAGCATGGGCATGACCTTGTGAGCCATAACCGATTACCGCGATTTTCTTTCCTTGTAAAACTGCCTCTTGAATATCACCGTTATATAGTACTTTTGCCATTATGAATCATCCTCTCAAATATATTAGTTATTTTAATAGTGAATAAGTTGGTAGATCATTTACTTGTGGCTGATGACCTCGTTGGAAGGCTGTCAGCCCTGTTCTGGCAATTTCTTTAATGCCGAAAGGTCGAAGCAACTCTATCAAAGCATCGATTTTGTCAGGGCGGCCTGTAATTTGAACAGCTAAACTATCTTTACTTACATCGATAATCAAGGCACGGAAAGGATCGATAATTCCGTTGATTTCGCTGCGAAGCTGTGAGCTGCTAGCCACTTTTATTAGGGCAAGCTCCCGTACAACGATTGCTTTATCCGTAATATCGGAAACTTTTAAAACATCAATTTGCTTGTTTAATTGTTTGGTAACCTGCTCAAGTCGCTGATCGTCTTCCACTTCAACAACCAGAGTCATTTTTGAGATTCCTTCGGTTTCGGTTTTCCCAACTGAAATACTCTCAATATTAAATTGACGCCTTTGTAACAGGCCAGTAACTCGATTCAAAACACCACTTCGGTCTTGAACTGTTAGAGTGATAATTCGTTTCATGATGGTTTCACCCCAATCATTTCGTGTATCCCTTTACCCGGAGCAATCATTGGAAAAACTTTTTCCTGCTGGAGAACTCGGCAATCCATAAGAACTGGACCATTATAAGCAAATACTTCAGGAAGCTTTGTGATTAGTTCTTCCTGTGTTTCAATCTTTAACCCGCGAATATGATAGCTTTCTGCCAGCTTTACAAAATCTGGCTGTGAATGAAGAATCGATTCGGAAATACGGTTCCCATGCAGCAGCTCTTGCCACTGTCGAACCATTCCGAGCGCTCCATTATTTACGATAATGATTTTGATAGGCAGGTTTTGTTCATAAATTACAGATAGCTCCTGAAGGGTCATTTGGAAACCAGCATCTCCAACAATTGCTACAACAGTGCTTTCTGGAGAAGCCATCTGTGCTCCAATTGCGGCAGGGAAGCCGAAGCCCATCGTTCCTAGTCCGCCGGAGGTGACCCAGCGATGTGGTCTATCAAAATTGTAATATTGTGCAGCCCACATCTGGTGCTGGCCAACATCGGTTGTTACTACTGCATCCCCATTTGTAACTTTATGGATTGCTTCAATCAGCCATTGCGGGCTCATGCCGTTAGGATTATGTTTATACCAAAGTGGGAATTCCGCTTTATATTTATTAAGCGTCTCTAACCATGCTTTGTTATCGGGCGATTCAGCTGTCTGATTGTTCAGCTCGACTAACGCTTCTTTGGCATCGGAAACGATAGGAATAAGAGTCGGAACATTTTTACCTATCTCAGCTGGATCAATGTCGATATGGGCCACCTTTGCATTTGGTGCGTAGTGTTTTAGATTGCCGGTAAGACGGTCATCAAAACGGGCACCGATATTGATAAGCAAATCACATTCATACATTGCCATGTTTGCGGTGTAGGTACCATGCATTCCACCCATTCCTAAAGAAAGAGGACTGTTCGCTGGAAATGCTCCTAGACCAAGCAATGTTGTTACCACAGGAATTTTATGTTTTTCTGCAAATTCTGTTAATTCTGCAGAAGCTTTGCCGTGAAGAACACCTGCACCAGCAAGAATGAGAGGCTTTTTCGCCTTTCCAAGTGCATCTGCCAGTTTTTTGATTTGCAGCGGGTTTGGCTTAGTAGTCGGCTGATAACCTGGCAAATGAATGCTTACTTCTTGTGGTTCTTCGAATAGTTCTCCGGCTGAAATATCCTTAGGAATATCGATTAGGACTGGTCCTGGACGCCCGGTAGAAGCAATATGGAAGGCTTCCTTCACAATTCTTGGCAGGTCGGAAATGGATTGGACCTGATAATTATGCTTCGTAATTGGTGTCGTGATCGCCATAACGTCTGCTTCCTGGAAAGCATCCGTTCCGATGACGCTTCGCGCGACCTGTCCTGTAAAAATCACAAGCGGTAAGGAGTCCATCATAGCATCTGTAATTCCTGTCACCAGGTTCGTTGCTCCAGGTCCTGATGTGGCAAGAACGACTCCTGGTTTCCCAGTAATTCGTGCATAACCTTCCGCAGCATGGATACTGCCTTGCTCATGACGGAAAAGGACATGATTGATTCTCGCCTTTGCGCGATAAATAGCATCGTAAATTGGCAGAACAGCCCCGCCTGGATAACCAAAAATGGTGTCAGCTCCTTCATTAATTAATAAATCAATGAGAAGGTCTGCCCCTGTTTTTGGTGCGGTACTGGTTTGGAATTCCAGTTTTGCTTCTACTTTCACCTTGTATTCCCTCCTTAAGGGTATTTGAATATTTAAATACTCAGCCTATGGCTGATCTTGTTCAAGCGCAGTAAAAAAGGCCCTATTCTACCCGAATAAACTGCATTCAAGAAATCAAATACAGAATAATCGGGGAGAAAAGACCTTTTCATTTTCTCGGTACCACCCGGTTTCACAGCATCCTTACGAATACTGCCTTATGAAGCGACAATTAAAAAAACGCTTCTTTTGGTAACAGGTGCTATCAAATTAACACCCGATTGCACCTAATAAGCGAGAGGCTTTTCAGAGCAACACTCAGGGATGATGTCAGAATAAGTTGTATTACTGGGCTTCCAGCAACCCCAGCTCTCTGAAAATACAAATTCTTATTCCTTTATTCCCGTCATCGATTTATTATATTTTTTTGTCAAATGATTCTTCACTTAACACGTTTAGTACCTTAGCTTCCTTTGGAAGGGGAGGGGTACTACTAATTCCCATTGGTTTTTTCTATATCTTCATAATCCCGCCAGTATTGGCAGAGGTAACAAGCTTTGCATATTTTGCAAGATAACCAGTTTTAATTTTTGGTTCTGGTTTAACCCAAGCAGAGCGTCTTTCAGCTAAAACCTCTTCATCTACGAGAAGCTCAATAGAGCGTGCTTCAAGATCAATTAAAATTTTGTCGCCATTTTCAACAAGGGCGATAGGACCGCCTTCGGCTGCTTCCGGTGAGATATGACCGATTGAAATCCCTCGGCTTGCACCAGAGAAGCGGCCATCAGTAATGAGCGCAACTTCTTTCGCTAACCCGCGTCCAGCAATTGCAGAAGTAGGTGCGAGCATTTCCGGCATCCCCGGTCCGCCTTTTGGACCTTCATAACGAATAACAACGACATGCCCAGACTTTACGGTTCCATTATTAATGTTTTCTTGGGCTTCATCCTGTGATTCAAAAACAATCGCTTCACCAAGGAAGGTTTTAATCGATGGATCTACTGCCCCAACTTTGATAACCCCGCCATCCGGTGCAATGTTTCCATAAAGAATGGACAGGCCGCCAACAGGGCTGTATGGATTATCTTTTGTCCGGATAACAGCCTCATTTGTGATTGTTGCTTCCTTCACATTTTCAGCAAGAGTTTTTCCTGTTATTGTTAAGCAGTTATCATGCAAGGCACCTTCCACTTTGTACAGCTCATTGATGATTGCACTGACACCGCCTGCACGATGAACATCGTCCATAGAATAATCAGATGCCGGCATAATTTTTGCTAAATAAGGAACTTTTTCAGCGATTTTGTTAATATCGCGGAGATCGTATTCAATTCCGGCTTCATGGGCGATGGCTAGTGTATGTAACACTGTATTTGTTGAGCCTCCCATTGCCATATCAAGCGCAAATGCATTATCAATTGCTTCTCTTGTAATGATATCGCGTGGGCGAATATCTTTTTTCACTAATTCAATCAAATGTCTTGCAGCCTGACGAATTAACTCATGTCTTTCTTCTGAAGTCGCGACGATGGTCCCGTTTCCTGGAACGGTCATTCCGAGCACTTCCATGAGACAGTTCATCGAATTGGCTGTAAACATCCCTGAACAGGATCCGCATGTAGGACAGGCCTGCGTTTCAATATCTAACAGCTGCTGCTGACTAATAGTACCGTTATGGTAAGCTCCAACTCCTTCAAATACCGAGGTGAGGGAAAGCTGCTTTCCTGTAGAGGAAACACCTGCTTCCATTGGACCCCCAGAAACAAAAACAGAAGGTACGTTGGTTCTGGCGGCTGCCATTAACATTCCAGGAGTGATTTTGTCACAGTTTGGAATGTAAAAAACACCGTCAAACCAGTGGGCGTTAATAACTGTTTCGGCACTGTCAGCGATGATTTCACGGCTTGGAAGGGAATAACGCATTCCGATATGTCCCATAGCAATACCGTCATCAACGCCAATTGTATTAAATTCGAAAGGTATGCCGCCGGCTTCCCGGATAGCTTCTTTAACAATTGCACCGAAATGATTAAGGTGTTTATGTCCAGGGATAATATCAATATAAGAGTTGCAGACACCGATAAACGGTTTTTCTAAGTCACTCGTCTTTACCCCGGTTGCGTATAATAGGCTGCGGTGGGGAGCACGGTCAATTCCCTTTTTAATCATATCGCTTCGCATTTTTCTATCTCCTAACTGACGATGGCATGGTTTGCGCCTGTTGGATAACAAGCCACACCGTCGGTTGTGACAATTTGTCTAAATTCCTCTAATAATTGGTTCGTTATTTCTCCAGGCTTGCCGTCTTTAATTACTCGTTGATCCACTTCAATGACGGCTATAACTTCTACTGCTGTTCCAGTTAAGAAAACTTCATCAGCCACATAAACATCATGTCGTGTGAAAGGAGTTTCCCTCACTTCGAAACCTTTTGCTTTAGCAACATCGATAATGGCATTTCGTGTAATGCCTTCTAATGCACCTAAGTAAACGGGAGGAGTATAGATAACCCCATTTTTTACAATAAAAATATTATCTGCTGAACCTTCGGTCACATATCCTTGATCATTTAACATTAAAGCTTCTTGAACACCAACTTGATTGGCTTCCAGTTTAACAAGGATATTATTTAAGTAATTCAGCGATTTAATTTGTGGGCTCAGAACATCTGGGCGATTTCTTCTGCTCGCAACAGAGGCAATTTTAATTCCATGCTCATAAAACTCTTTTGGATACATGGTTAATTCCTCAGCGATAATGATGACGTTTGGATTAGAGCAGGAAGAAGGGTCCAGTCCAAGATTCCCTTTACCGCGTGAAACAACGAGACGTATATAGGCGCTTTCTAGCTGATTTTTTCTAATCGTTTCCACGATTAGCTCCGTCATTTCCTCCTGTGTATATGGAATCTTCAACATAATGGATTGAGCTGATTCATATAGCCTTTTAAGGTGGGCATCGAGCCTGAAGACGTTCCCGCTATATACGCGAATACCTTCGAATACTCCGTCACCATATAAAAAGCCATGGTCAAATACTGAAACGACAGCATCCTCTTTCTTGACGAACTGGCCGCCAAGGAATATCCATTGACTTCCCAACTTAACCACTCCTCTTTCATGATAAAACGCTTTAAATGATTAAATCCTCATTTTAAAAGAATAGCCTTGCCCCATCCCTGTTATGGAGATGAACAAAGGCATCATTTATCGATAGATTCTTATTGACGATAATCATACAACCAATCGATAACATGGTCAATACAAAAATCAGACAATTCAAATTAATCAAAATAATTGTTAGCGTTTTCATTCTTGTCATGATAAGGAAAAGGAGAGGAAAAATTTTTTTGAAAATTTTTTTAAATGAATATTTTTGCTGTAGAAAGGAGGGGGGAAAACCAGAGGAAAATAACGTGATAGTGTTGGAAACTCGGATTAATTGCATTTTTAGCATTTTGTCCATTAGAGCAGAAAACACTACTGTAAAATAGCGTTTTTACTTATTCCAACTTTGCGAGATATTCATACACCTCCTTTAAATTACCGAAACCTTTCTTCTGAGCTATCTCTAGATAATATCGCCAAACTTGTGCAGTCATAGCGGCATCCCCCAGAGCATGGTGCCGATCTTTAATCTGAATTCCGCAAATGCTGCATACATCTTCAAGCGGCATTGATTTCAAATAGGGATCAGATAGACGGATTAAAAATGAGGTATCAATGATGCGATGATTAAATTTGGTTCGTAAAATGTCCCAGGTTATTTTTTTCATAAAGGCCTGTTCATGGTTGGCGTGATGGGCAACTAGAATAGCTCCGTCAACGAATTCGAAAAACTGCATTAATACTTCTGCTGCAGGCGGCGCCTTTTGTAATTCTTCTTCACTCAGATTGGTTAAGGCGGCAATTTCATCAGATAGTGATTCCTCTGATTTTATTAGTGAATAAAAAGTTTCTCCGGTCTCAATTTTCGCTCCCTTCATTTTAATGGCGCCAATAGATAGAACGTAATCCCCTTTTTCAGGATAAAATCCTGTTGTTTCTATATCAAACACAACTACTTTTATTTCGTTAAGAGGGGAGTCTAGAGTGTTTTTTTGTCTCATTTCTTTTTGAAGATTCCTGATAAAGGCCATCTGTTGTGGAGTAGATTGTCCTTGTATTCCTGCATAAATATTCAAATTGAGCTTTCCAGAAATTTGCCGAAAAAATTGGAACATCTCATTCATTCCCACTTTTAATCATCCTTTTCTATTAATCTTCGTACTAATCGAAAGAGGGCGGCACCGTTTCTAATAATGGTTTTTAACTCCTTATTTTGCTCTTTGCTGAGGATTTGAATGGGTAAAAAATGTCCAGATTTATAGTCAGTGTGATTTCCATATGTAAGCCGGTAGTTTAGTAACCTTAAAAACAGCGTTTTATATATGTCGTTTTCAATGGAAGAAAGCTCTGACTCCTTCAACTGGTCGAGTCTCGAAAGGGTAGAGGTCCCGGTCACATTCGCTTTAATAGCTAAAAGTCGTACAGCATTTACATAAGGAAAGAGCCCTGCTTCTTTTAGATTGAGAGAGCCGGCATATGGACCGTGTGTTTCGACTAATAGATTTCCGAGGATGTTTACCCCTTTCTTAAGGTATAGTGTATTACCTAAAACTTTAGAGATAAGATGTTCTTTATGGATAGTTTGATAGACGATTGATTTTAGCTTTTCTATATTTTCGCTTCCGCCATATATGGATCTTCCATCGATAAAAATGAGTAAATACCGTATGGATTCAAAGGAAGAGTCGAGAAGCCAATCTGTTAATTGCTGCTGCCATTCGAACATGGATTTACACCACATTGGATTGTTGGACATAACACCGCCATCACAGTAATCGTAGCCAGTCTGATATAATCCTGCTGTAATCTCCTTTCCTAACTCCAAAAAATAGGCTTGTGCTTCTGGGCTTAGTTCCTGATAAATGATACCGTGGTCTTGGTCACTCCAAATAGACTGTTCCGATCTGCCAGCGCTGCCCATGACAAAAAAAGAAAAGGAACAGGGAGGGGAACCATACTTTTCTTTTGTTCGGCAGACGGCTAATTCGATTACTTGTTTCATGATTTCATCATGGAGATTATTTAGCCTAAAGTGGTCGCGAGAAACCTCCCCTATCCGGCTATCCCTGAAATTTCTAATCTCTATGTAGCTGGAGTTCCCCATCCGTTTCACCGCTTTTCTTTAATAGTGGCTATTTTCGCAAAGATTGTTGTTTTTCGTATAAGTTCATTAAAAAAGAGCCTTAATAGTTAACCCCCACCCCCAAAAACGGAGGGGCAGGAATCATGAGACATGGAAATTTTATGCGTTTAGTTTTTGTTCTGCCTTCATTAATTCAGGGTAGCCGTAACTGCCGTGTTCGCTCATATCCAGCCCAATGATTTCTTCTTCTTCGGAAACACGAAGTCCGTTCATAGTTGCTTTCATAATGGATAGAAGAATGAATGATACGATAAAGGCAAAAGCGCCGCAGGCAAGAACTCCGATTGCTTGAACACCTAATTGATGCAGGCCGCCTCCGTAAAATAATCCGGGCTGACCAACGGTTGCTAATTCTTTTGTTGCAAAGAAGCCAGTGGATAACGTTCCCCATACTCCAGCTGTTCCGTGAACAGATAGCGCAGCAATTGGATCATCGATTTTTCTTTTTTCAAAAAAGCGGATGCTGTAAAAAACAAGAATTCCTGAGATAAAACCAATCAGGACAGCTGCCCAAGTATCAACAAAAGCACAAGAAGCAGTAATAGCAACTAACCCTGCCAACGCGCCGTTTAACATCATTGGAACGTCAGCTTTTCCTAAAACCATCCACGAAATTATCATTGCTGCGACAGTACCTGCGGCGGCTGCCAAATTTGTATTGAGGGCAACGAAGCCGAAGAAGCCTTTGTCAACGGATAAAGTACTGCCGGCGTTAAATCCAAACCAACCAACCCAGAGAAGTAATACACTTAATGCTGTAAACACTTGGTTATGGCCAGCTAAATTGTTCGCGGATCCATCTTTATTATATTTACCAATCCTTGGTTTTAAGATAATGGTTGCGGCTAGGGCTGCCATCGCTCCAGTTAAATGGACTACGGTGGACCCGGCAAAGTCCTGTTTACCATGCTCTGCCAACCAGCCGCCGCCCCAAATCCAATGGGCGATTGGAGGATAAACAATTACAGAGAAAAGAACAGCGAATACTAGGTAAGCACCTAATTTAGCTCGTTCGGCAAATCCGCCAAATGCTATCGTTAGCGATATGCCCGCGAATGCTAATTGAAATAAAAAGAAAACAGCACCGGAGAGTGATAAACTATCGATATCATAGCCTGAGTAAAAGAAATCGGAAAAGCCTATCAGGGAATTGCCGGTACCAAAAATTAACCCAAAGCCCACAGCCCAAAACACAATCGAGCCAATTCCAAATGTAAGGATCGTTTTGCCGGCAATATGTCCGGCATTTTTCATGCGGGTTGAGCCGGTTTCTAATAAGATGAACCCTCCAATCATTAAAATGACAAGGACTGCTCCCAACATGACCCACATACTGTTCATCAAGAATATTGTATCCATTAATGCTCCTCCTTTTAACTATGTTAATTTTCTTAACATTCGGTGTAGTTGTATTTTTACATGGATGTGGAGGATGTTTCTATAAGTTTGTTAGAATACCTCACATGGTTTTTGCTTTTGCCAAAAAAGAACCAACCTCTGTTAGGAAGTTGGTCCTTTTCGTAATCCAAACTGGGCGTTTAGTTGTCCTTGGATCATCTTTCTTCTGACATCTTCTTGGTTTTGTTTCTTTTGGGCGCGCAGCATTTCCTTTCGGATTTCATGTGTCTGGACGCCGTCTTCAATTTTGTTGGCGATTTCTACCAACAACTCTACGTCGGCAAAGGAGTATTTTCGGCTGCCGCCAGGTGTTCTTTCAGGAAAAATCAATTTTCTTTCCTCGTAATAGCGAATTTGACGTTCGGAAAGACCGGTCAGGTCCCTGACGACCCCTATGGTAATAACCTTTTTATCTTTATAGGACATGTCATTTCCCATGACTTCTATCACCACACAATATTAGCATTCTATAAAACTGTTACGTACAAAATATTCTATGTTATATTTTCTCACATGAGTTGGGAATTTGGAACAAAAATGATTAAATTTTGAAAAAATTATCTTGAGGGAGTTGATTTTTATTTGTCGCCAGGGGAAAAAGTCTTTTTGTATATACCCGCCAGTTCACTTATAGTGAGGGAGGTAATCTTAGGGTCAGAAGACTGAAGGATACCTGATTCTAACAGTTTTTTAATGTAAAAATTCCGCAGCCTCTCTATTCCATCCCTTAAGTGTTTTCCCAACCTTCTCCTCTCCTTTATTAGCAATTTTGAAGTGTTCGTAGAAGTTCATTTGCTTTAGAGCCGAGTGTTTTCATTAATTCTTCATACAACTCATCTCTTAATTGATCCAATTTAAGTATTTTTTCGGCTAATTGAATGTCATTCTTTTGATACATAATAATCTCCCTTTCAATGGTTTATAATGAAAAGTTAGCTGAATTTTTGCTGTTTGTCAGCGAAGCTGTTAGATAAATTAACAACCTTTTTCCTTTATAGATTGGTTTTGAAAGTGATTCTCACAAAAAAGAACCGGGCAATTGCCCAGTTCTGTATTTTTTAGAATTCTCCATCAAAAGGTGTAAATGGAATGTTAAATCTTCTTTCCAAGACACGAAGCCGTTGATTAACGCGCTGAAGCCGGCGTTGAAGTTGGTTTATCTCCCTCTCTTGGCGCTCATTTTCCCTTTCAAGTTGATTAAGGCGGCGCTCTATTTGCTGAGGTTGTCTATCAGGTTCATACTCATAATACTCTGGCTGTGAATACTCTGGTTGTGAGTAAGGCACTGCTTGTGTATACGGGTTAAATTGTCCGTAAGTGTTATAGTCAATTTGGGTTTGAGGCGCTTGAGGAACTTGGTAATAACCGTATGGATTCATCGGGCAACTCTCCTTTGGTAATAGATACCTTATAAATTATGTAGTTATTCGCGGAGAGAGACGGCGAATGCCTATATATTCCTTAAAACTTATTTCTCCCAGTCTGAACTAACAGAAAAGGAAAAAATGAGAATGTTTTTTCTAGAATAATATGTTAATAATTTCGCTTTACCCTATTAGTATAGT
>NZ_JBALPP010000149.1:0-8423 GCF_036965425.1 Neobacillus drentensis
TTTTAGACGTACCCTATGATGCAACTTTTGATGAAATTAAAGAAGCTTATCGAAAAAAAGTAAAAGAAGTACATCCAGATAAAGACAAAGGGAATTCTGAACAGTTTAAAAAAGTGAAAGAAGCCTATGAAACTCTTAAAAATGTTGAAAAAAGAAAGTGGTATGACGATTTTCTGTTCAAAACAGCTCATAACTTCACACATCATCTAAATCAGGAATCTCCTGTTGAAACGAATCCGTTCATAAAGATAGTAAATATACAAAATAAAAATCGAAAACAGGTTACCCTTTCACCAGTACTACTAAATGCGGCTTTTATTTTAATTGAAGTTTTAGGAAATGCGTATTTAAATAAAAAGAAATAGAACAGCAGCAGTGGGACAACCGCTGCTGTTTTTGTACGTAATATGAATGGGCCCTTCTAAATCAATATGTCCTCTCTGGAGAAAAATGGCCAATGCCCTTTAATTCATTGTCAAAAAAATCAAGAATTAGTTTATTTTCCGTTTCAATGCAGTAATATGGATCAATGCCGGCTTTTCCGCCTTGCAGATAATTTGCAAGGATAGGGGAGAAAAGCGGCAAATCGGTCAAGCTTAAATGTTTTGCCCCTTGAAAATGGGTTGTATATGCTTCTTTAAAATGTTTATTATCAAGTTTGTTCGCTGCATAAAGGGAGTTGCTTTCAAGTTGTCTCCAAACATCATCTGAATAAATGTTAAAAAGCGGGGTTTTGTATGCTTTGCTGCTTGCAGCAAAATCATCCCTTTCTTTCTTATAAGCCAGCTCACTAAAGAAAGGGGCATCGATATTGACGACTGCATCAATATCATCGCGCTCTCTGCCCAGCCAAACACTTGCTGCACCGCCCATTGAGTGCCCGAACACACCCATTTTCTCTGTATCGATGTGTTGATAAATGGGATTATTGTCGCTTTTCGCTTTTTCAAGTATCGTATCAATGACAAAATTCATATCGTCTGTTCGCAGTTTCATCCATTTTTGAATGAGACCATAAAGTTCTTCATTTGAGTAAACCCCGTTATTCATATTGTTGATTTCACGGTTATAATCTGAATTAATCGTTGCAACCGTTCCGTCATCTGAACGAGTATAAAAGGAGTGATAAGGATGATCGATAGAAACGACTACATACCCGTGGCTTGCAAGCTCCGCATAGGTAGAAGTATTGCTTGACTTAATGCCAGTGCCTCCATGTGAGAACACTAATAGAGGGTATGTTCCATCTCCCGTTTTGGGATACCAAAATTCCACATCTACAAATCTGTTTTTCCTCTTGTCGGTAAATTCTTCTATACGGTTTTTGTCAATGTATGTGTAAGCAGCGGTTGCTACATCATAATTCCCTGTCACTTTTGGTGATTTATGCTGCGGAAAAACAATGGCAGGTGCAAGTGCGAAACTGAAAGCCAATATCATAATCATGGATTTCCAGACAATTTTAGAAGTTTTGTATTTTGGTGAATTTGTTCTGTTGCGGATAAGCGAAACCGTTCCCTTTACCGCTAAGATAAAAAACAGTATGGCAGCCAATACCCAGCGGAAGCTCCACAAAAACACCGATGAAAGGGTGAGTAATACAAATGCTAAAAATATAGCAATCCTAATCCAATTTTTCATTTTCTTATGATTTTGCTTCGTAGCAATGCAATAGATTGAAAAAGCAATTTCGAAAGCCAACATAATCAATAATAGTAAAGTTCCCATCGGAGTGACTCCTTCTCTTTTGAATAATTTATTATGGACTCAGCATAATAAACTGCCAGAAGGAAGTATATAGAAAATCAGTAAGTTGTATCCACAGGCAAATAAGATGCAAAAAAAAGAGCAGTAAGCTATCAAACTTACCGCAAAATAATGTGTGGCTGACAACTGCTGCTTTATGATTTTATTGGTTACTGTTAAATGCTTTTAGTTTTTCGTTGATTTTTTGGGCTTCCTTTTTATCATTTCGCCATGACAGCAGACGAACGACGATGTAAATGACGGCAATTTGCAATGCCAGAATGATTCCATCTACTGCACTCGTCACAAGATCAAAAACGCTGCCAAGGGCGATCAATACAATCTCCAAAGTGAAAAAATGAATGGCCATTCTTAAACGCATATTCTTCTCACTACTATCATTAGGAGAATACAATATAAATCCCAGCAATGCACTTGAAAATGAAAAGCCCATAATGATATAAATCGACTTTAAATCAAAGTCGGTATCGGGATAATACATTTGTCGCAATAAAGTGATAATAATGATAATCGATGCAAAGATAATCAAGAAATCCTTCAACATTTTTTGTGCAAATTTGGCCATCTTCATATTTATCTCTCCTATTACAATCCAAGCATTTTTTTTAGGACAGGCACATACTGCCTCGATACAATAGCACGTTCCCCGTTATCAAGCACCGCTTCGAATCGGCCGCTTATGGACGGATGAATGGATGTGATTTTGGCTATGTTCAAGATTGTGGACTTGGATGCACGAAAACAGTTCTTTCCTTCGCAAAATTCCTCTAACTCATAAAGCTTTTGTTTTACCTCAAAAACGTTGTCCTTGCAGTACCCAAAAACCTTACCATCAACTGCCTCGAAATAGTAGATGTCACTAAGCTTAATGCGATGGACTTTATCATTTTGATATCCGAGTACAATGGGGTTTTCCGTTTTCAGCTTGGCGACGATTTCATTGATTTCGTCATCCACTTCATGACACCTAATCAGGATTTCTTCTTCCAGTGCTTTGTTTATTTCTTCTATTGAAATTTTCATATAATCACCCACGAAAATTCAAATTATTTCAAGTTGACCACTATATTATAACATCACCATATACCAATTAAAGGCAAAAATAATTTTTTGATAGACTTAAAGTATTATATAATAGGATTCATAGATAGTTAGAAAGGGAGTTGAAAATGAAATCATATAAGAAAATAGTCGCATGTGCCATTGTGGGAATGGCCATGCTGTTGTGTGCCAAAATTCCTGTACAGGCATCAACGATATTGGGCTCTGATGTAACCAGTTACCTTGCTTCTAGAAGCAACACGGTTTCTGTTGGTGTTTACGATGCAAACACAGGTAAAACCTATACATATAACCCTTCAAAAACCTACTATACGATGAGTATCGTGAAAATGTCGTTGCTCGCTGATGTACTCTATCAAAAGATCCCAATCACAAGCAATGAAAATTCATTGCTTACTAAAATGATAGAAAATAGTGATAACAGTGCTGCAAGTACAATTTGGCGGCAGCTAGGCAGCGATAAAAGCGTTCAGTCCTTTTTTCAAAAAGTAGGAATGACCAATACGGTTGCAGGTACGGGCGGATGGTGGGGACGCACCACGACAACCGTTCAGGACCAGCTTACCATGATGAAATACTTTGCCTATCCTAATACATTATTAACAGATTCCCAGAGAGCATACGGCCTTAATCTGATGCGGAACGTACGAGCAGATCAACGCTGGGGTACGGGGGCCGGGCTCCCTTCAGGAGTCAGTGTTGCCTTAAAAAATGGCTGGGCCGATTCCGGATCGTATGTTAATAGTGTCGGATATGTAAATGGCCAAGGGAAAAACTATGTGATTTCGGTTCTAACAACAAATAATAAATCCCTTTCCTATGGAATTGAAACCATTAATAAAATTTCAAGTCTGGTTTGGAATGAAATCCCTCCGCGTGGCTGGGTTTTTACGAATGGCACCTGGTACTTCTATACAACAAGCGGGAAATACACTGGCTGGCTTCATGATAATGGCAAATGGTATTACCTCGATTCAACAGGTGCCATGAAAACAGGCTGGGTAAAGTCTGACGGTTCGTGGTACTACTTAAATCGTGATGGATCCATGAAGACAGGCTGGCTCAATACTGGCGGAGTATGGTATTACCTAGATAATTCAGGAGCAATGAAAACAGGCTGGATTCAAACAAATGGAAAGCGGTATTACCTTCAGTCTGATGGAAAAATGGCAACCGGCTGGCTGCTTTCCGATAACAATTGGTACTACCTCCAGTCTAGCGGTGAAATGCGGACAGGCTGGATTTTGCTTAAGGAGAAATGGTATTACCTCGATCTAACAGGTGCCATGAAAACCGGCTGGCTCGAGTTATCAGGAAAAAAATACTTCCTTTCGGATAGTGGAGCGATGGTGATTGGCTGGCAGCAAATCGACGGCAAATGGTATTACTTCAATCAAAATGGAGATATGGCGGCTGATACTGTCATCAAAGGTTATAAATTAGGTTCGGATGGCGCGTGGATTCAAGTCAATTATGTGGCGTTGGGGGATTCGCTGGCTGCTGGGATGACTCCAGAGGGTCAAGATCGACTTCCTGTAAATGGAGTAGATTTAGATTGGGGATATCCGAATTATATTGCTGCGAATTTTGCCAAATCGTATCAACTGCTTGATTTTGCGAACTTCGGAGTCTCGGGATATACAACGGATAATATCTTAGCAGATTTAGAGAGGGGAGACGTTCAACAAGAAATTCAAAAAGCAACTCATCTTACCTTGGATATTGGGGCAAATGATTTGCTTCCTGTCGTTCAAAAGGATCCGGCTCAAGCACCTGCAGCGATTGCAGCCATTGCTGGTAAAATTAGCACAATTTTAAGCACAATTGATCAACTGAATCCGAATGTTAAGGTATATGTAATGGGCTATTACAACCCATTCCCATATATGGCTGATCCGGTGCAAAAAGAACAATTAAATCAACTATTAAAAGCTTTTAATGCGCAAATTCAAGCCCAGGCGACTCAGCATGGGGATACCTTTGTCCCAACAGCTCAAGTAATCAATGTAAGTAATTTTGCAGAATATATTACAAATCCTCACAATATTCACCTAAGTTTATTAGGTTATCAAGTAGTGGCCGGGGAGTTCTGGAAGGTCATGCAGTAATAGTGGAATACGTGCAGCGGCGCCATTAAAGGGCACCGCTGTTTTTGTTTTTTTACATTATTGATTGGAGTGATGTGATTGATCGCGGAAATCTATAATAAAATCTCCAAAACGGATCGATTTGAAGATCAGCTACCGGTGATTTCTTTGGGACAGCAGAGATTACATTGAATGGGAAAAAAATAAAGCCAAAGTATATGGTGAAAGAGAATGAAAGTTATGTTTTAAAATAACATAAGTGCCTGTCATCCCCTCACATTTTGTCGAATTCATCGACATTATTCTGGGGGGACAGGCATTGTTCTTACCGTCATGGTTTATTGACAATTAAAAAAACTGCCCGAAAACTCGGTAGCAAGGTAAACAGCTTTAAGTCTACGGACAGTTCGGTTTTTAAGATTTCAACTTCTTGTTTTTCGAGGCTTATGGATTTATATGGCTCATATTTTGAATAAACATCTTCACGGCGGGTGCGATCTACAAAGGTAGTTGCGGCACCTGTTTTTCTATTTTCATAGAGTTCATCAATATCAACGGTACCGGTGACTACGGTATGTTTATTTGTTTCGGCTTCTGCTACAATTCCGTTCGGCATCCAAGCCAGGTCGCAGGGACTAAGTATGGAGGAACGGCCAAAGCCATTTGGCAGCGGAGCTCCAGGCTCACCTACAGTCGGACAGTGAACAAAATATACTTGATTTTCGATTGCGCGTGCCTGTGCGCAATGGCGTACCCGCCAGAATCCTGCTTCCGTAAATGTGTATGAGGGACAGAAAATGATTTCCGCTCCATTTGCACTTAATATTCGGGATACTTCAGGAATTTCCGCTTCATAGCAAACCGCCAGCATACTGGATGAATATGTTAGTAAAATTGGAATAATTTACTTTTATGATAAAATAATAGTGTAAATTGTCCTATTATTTAAAAGATATACTGATTTCAACTTAGGGGATATTATCTTGTCAACAAATAGTTAACAAAGAAATGAGGCTGACTATTGAAAAGTATAGAGGAAATTAGTAAGAAAAGTGAGAGAAAGAGAAAGAGGATTCTGAGTCTTTTTTTAGGAATTATTGCTTTATTGTTAGGGTTCATTAGTTTTATTGAACCTTCAATAAAACTAAGCGGTATAGAAAATGGCAAGGTTTCCTTCAAATGAATATCCAGATATTTATTTGAAGTAAAGCTTTGGGAATGCAAGGGTTACATTAAACGGAAAGAAAATCACTTCTAACTATACGGTAAAAGAGAATGGAAACTACGTCCTTAAAGTCGAGTCCACGCTTCTTTGGGAAAAGAAGCAAGTTTCCTATACCTTTGTCGTGGATGATAAGCCTCCGATTACGCCACGAATAAAGGAAGGGGTACAAAAGGTTTATTTCAAAAAAGCTAATTTCACCATTGAAAAGGAAAAGGGCGTCACCTATAAAGCCGCCTTAAATGGTAAAGAAGTGCCCCTGGATCAGCCGATTCAACAGCCTGGGGAGCATACACTAACGATTACTGCGACAAAGCCTAATGGATTAACAGCTGCGAAAGAGATTTCATTTTTAATAGATGATAGAACTTTTCCTGATAAGACGATTAATGAATTTGTAAACTATTATTTTAATAAAGAGATACCTATTATTTATAGATTTACAGATAATGTAGCGATAACCTTGAGTGGGGATTATAACGAGGAAGATAGGAAAATGGTTGACAAGGCCATTAAAGAAATTAATGCCTTTTTCCCATATGAAATGAAAATCATCGATAGTTCCTATAATCCGAAATATAGCCGGTACATTAAAATGGTTTTTAAACCGACATCCGATTTTAAGGCCTATAATGTGGATAGGAATGATGTTTGGGGAGTTGAAATGCCAACGATGATCTCACCTGCATACGGGACTATGGAAGCATTAACCCTGATTGGAACGGATAAGGAAATCACAAGAGATTATCGAAACGGGGTTATCCTTCACGAGCTTCTCCATGCAGTGGGTCTGCACAATCATAATGAAACAGCCCAAAATAATTCGCTTAATCAGTATTCAGATAAGATTGTGAACTTGGGGGCTGAAGAGAAAAAATATGGTGAACTCCTGTACTTAGGTGAGGTAAAACCTAATTTGACAAAGGAAGAACTTATGAAGCAATTGAAACAAAGGATTCAATAACATTAATTATTTTAGGGGGATTAACTTGGATAGAGGTTGGGTTTCTGGATTATGGTTTAGGATTTTGTTTGTAGCTTTATGTTTTTTCCTAGTTTCGCAGTTTAGTAGTCAACAGGCACTGGCAGCCGGAGTGGGGAGTAAGGATTTTCAGCTTAGTCCAAATGCCGTGGGGGACGAAAACTCCACTGGATGGGTGACCATAGATGGAAAGCGTTATTTCATTGATGAATCCGGCAATCCAAAAGTAGGTTGGTTTGATTACGAGAATCATCGCTATTACTTTGATGAAAACGGAGTTATGGCTACTGGGTGGATTTATGTAGATGAGAAAGAATACTACCTTAATAAAGATGGACAAATGGTCGTCGGCTGGAATTATATTGAAGATGGCATGTATTATTTTTTACCAAATGGTGAGCTCGTTTATGACTGGCAGCAGATTGATAACAAATGGTATTTTTTCGATTAGTACGGAACGATGGTCACTGGATTTGCGATGATTGACGATGAATTCTACTATTTTAATAGTGACGGGGTCATGCAAACGGGATGGCAGCAAATTGAAGGCGATTGGTATTATTTCAATCATGAGGGTGAGCTCGTTACAGGCTGGGTTAGCTGGAACAAGAAATGGTATTACTTAGACGAACAAGAAGGTTATATGGTAACGGGTGCTCATTTCGTTGGCGGCAAATTATATATTTTTGATAGTAATGGTGTTATGGCTTCTGGCGGCTGGAAGAATATCGGGGGAAAATGGTATTATCTCAGTACGAGCGGTGCAGCAGCGGTTGATTGGAAGCAAGTGAATGGCAAGTGGTACTATTTTGATCCAAATACTGGAGCAATGGCGACAGGTTGGAAAAATCTATATGTTAATCAATCACTTTATTCAGCTCCATTCAGCATTAAAGTGTGGTATTACTTTGACACAAGCCGCGCAATGACAACGGGCTGGCTGTATCAAGGCGGAAAGTGGTATTACCTCAACAAATGGGGCGGTATGGCAACTGGAATGCAAATCATAAGCGGAACAAAGTACTACTTTAAGTCAAGTGGTGCTATGGCTGCGAATGAATGGATTAATTTAGGGCCAAACAATAAGTATTGGTACCAGGGAAACAGGCTGTTGGATGGCACACCATTAATGGGAAAAGGTATTATTTTGATAAGAATGGGGTTTTGCAATAAAAGATCAAGGAAGCGTAATATAAAGGGTTTTAAATCCGAAGCTGTCATTGTGGCAGCTTTTTTTATGTTCTAATAATTTACATTTTTTCAATAAAATTTTACAAAATTTCATATTTTTAAAATAAGTTTG
>NZ_JBALPP010000150.1:0-2690 GCF_036965425.1 Neobacillus drentensis
TAATGGGACCCAGAAGACAAGCTAAAAATTTTGGTTTATTTTTCAAATAAAAGTCTTGCTAGTATATACGAATTACTCTATATTCAAATAATCAGATATACAAAAATAAAAAGGTAAGAAGGGTTCATATGTTTAGTGACAATAGGTTCCATCAATATTCATTAAAATGCGTACCAAAGGATTTGCTATCAGGTCTGATTGTCGGGGTTATCGCAATTCCACTTGGTATGGCGTTTGCCATTGCTTCAGGGGTGAAGCCAGAGTATGGAATTTATACGACGATTGTTGCCGGGATTCTCATCTCTATGTTGGGAGGATCGAAATATCAAATTGGCGGTCCTACCGGTGCTTTTATTCCAATTTTATTTGGAGTGGTGATGACATACGGTTATGAAAATCTCCTGATTGCTGGGTTTATGGCCGGAGTTATTCTTCTATTGATGGGAGTGCTGAAGCTTGGGTCACTCATTAAATATATCCCTAGACCAGTAACCATAGGGTTTACTGCAGGCATTGCGGTTACGATTTTCACTGGACAATTAGCTAGTTTCTTAGGTTTAGAGGGAATCAAGAAGCATGAGGAATTTATACGCAATATTGAAGAAATTATTGTCCATCTAAACACAACGAATGTTTTTAGTATTATCACAGCACTTATATGTTTAATTACGGTTATTTTTACACCAAAAATTGCACCAAAGGTTCCAGGTCCGCTAATTGGCTTAATTGTATCCACACTTGCGGCAACCTTATTTTATCCGTCACAAGTCGCAACCATTGGGATAGCATATGGAGAAATTCCAAGTACACTACCTGCATTCCATATACCGAACCTGAATCTTGAGCAAGTTATGAAATTATTGAAGCCTGCCTGTATCATTGCGATGCTTGGAGGAATTGAATCACTCCTGTCTGCTGTTGTGGCCGATGGGATGACAAATACCCGGCATAACAGTAATAAGGAACTAATCGGACAGGGAATCGCAAATTTGATCACCCCATTATTCGGCGGCATTCCTGCAACTGGAGCGATTGCCCGGACAGCTACAAATATTAAAAATGGTGCTGTTTCACCATTTTCAGGGATCATCCATGGTATTGTAGTTCTGCTTGTTCTGCTGTTTTTTGCACCATACGCTTCATACATCCCACTTGCCAGCATGGCACCTATTTTGATGGTCGTTGCCTGGAATATGAGTGAAAGGAAGGTATTTGCTCATATTTTAAAAACAAAATCGACAGATTCACTAGTCCTTTTAGTGACGTTTTTATTGACAGTTTTTGTGAATTTGACAACCGCTGTTGAGGTGGGACTCGTCATGTCAGCCCTTATGTTCACAAAACGGATGAGTGACCTAATGGTCACGGCAAAGGCCTTGCCAAATCGAAAACATAAGAATGAAAAAATAGAGACTGGCATGGTTACTGATACACATGACTGTCCGCAAATCAGCATCTTTAATGTCGAAGGTCCTTTATTTTTCGGGGCAGCCGAAACCTTTGAAAAAACAATCATGAGCACAATAAACTACCGCCCCAAAATTTTATTGCTGCGAATGAGCAGGGTACCGTTGATGGATACAACAGGTGAAGCGAATTTATCGAGTATTGTTCATCATTTTTCGAAAAATGGTATAGTATTGATATCAGGCTTAAATGCCCAACCGGAAAGCGTTCTAAAGAAAACTGGTTTGTACCAAACGATTGGCGGGGAGCATTTTTTTGAACATACTGGAGAAGCCATACAATATGCCCTGGAGCAAATTAATAAAAATAAATGCCTTGGCTGTAAGCATTTTGCCTTTAGGGAATGTAAGAAGCTATCTGCCACTGAGGCTGTTGAAGGTAGAAAGGGACTAACAGGTACCGTCTAATAATAATTAGGAGTGGAAGAATTGAATCTTGAAATGCAGCAGTTTAAAGCGGATTTTTTTAAAGCGCTGGCGCATCCATTGAGAATCCGCATTTTGGAACTATTAGCAGAAGGGGATAAAAACGTCAACGAAATCCAAACTCTGGTTGGCAGTGAAGGGTCTGCTGTCTCCCAACAGCTTACGATTTTGAGAGCTAAAAATATTGTTACAGGAACTAAAGAGGGAAATAAGGTCATTTACACACTGAAAGACCCAATGATTATTGAACTGTTGGCTGTTGCCAGACAAATCTTTAATAATCATCTTGTTGATACTATTACAATATTGGATAAATTTAAAGAAGAAGATGAAGAGGAAACCGTAGGTCCGAAGAATTAAATTCTTTGGTCTTTTAGTGAACATCAGTAAGCGATTACAATAACTTTTCGACAAAATCCTGCAAAGTCATTGTCTGGCTTTGTGCATCTGCCAATTTAATAGTCATATTCCACACAGAAATTGGCAGATTTGTAGAAACGTGTTGGATTGTGTCAACAGTGCGTTTCTTGACATATAGGCCTAAAAGGGGTATATTTTAAACAGCCGTTGCACGAGATTAGATTTATGTTACAAGCTTGTTCAAAGTTTTAACCGATGTTTGGATGAGGAACTGAAGTAAAGCTATCACGTTGTAATTTGGTGAATTTTACACATGGCTTGCATTTAAGCCAATAGGAGGATTTTTTTACATGAAAAACGGTAAAGTAAAATGGTTTAATTCAGAAAAAGGTTTCGGTTTCATCGAAGCAGAAGACGGAAACGATGTATTCGTTCACT
>NZ_JBALPP010000150.1:2754-7433 GCF_036965425.1 Neobacillus drentensis
TAGAAGAAGGTCAAGAAGTTTCTTTCGAAGTAGTTGAAGGAGCTCGTGGACCACAAGCTGCTAACGTAACTAAAAAGTAATTTTAAAAAAACCAATTATAACAGTCCGGTAAATTGCCGGGCTGTTTTTTATTATACAAAAAAACATCCCTGATTCCAGTAAATTGCTAGCATTTCCAAGACCTTAATGAATGGTATTTTGCTATAATAGAAGCATTGAGAAAAAATGCAGTGGGGTGAAGCAAATGAAATTTATCCATACAGCTGATTGGCATTTAGGTAAACTGGTCCATGGTGTTTATATGACAGAAAATCAGCGGGAAGCACTTGAACAATTTATTGAAATTGTTGTCGAGGAAAAGCCTGATGCCGTTGTCATCGCAGGCGATTTATATGATCGTTCCGTTCCGCCAACCGATGCCGTTGAGTTACTTGATGAAATTCTTTTTAAAATTAATGTTGAATTAAAAACACCTGTCGTAGCCATTGCTGGAAATCACGATAGTGCTGAAAGACTTTCTTTTGGCAGCTCGTGGTACAAGCATAGCCAATTCTATTTATCTGGCAAGTTATCAAACAGCTTCAAGCCCGTCCATATCAACGGGGTAAACTTTTATCTCGTGCCTTATGCCGAACCGGGTGTTGTAAGACAGCTCCTAGGAGATGATTCCATCCATTCTCATCAGGATGCGATGAAAACCCTAATTGGCAAAATGGAAGAAACGCTAAATCCGAATGAACCCAATGTCTTGGTCGGTCATGCCTTTGTGCTGGGAGGACAAACCTCAGACTCCGAACGGATTTTGTCCGTTGGCGGCTCGGGATGTGTCAGTGCCGAACTGTTTGAACCATTTTCATATACTGCACTCGGCCACTTACACAGTCCCGATGCGATTAAACACAACAAAGTGAAATATTCTGGATCCCTTTTAAAATACTCTTTTTCCGAAGCCAAACAGAACAAAACTATTTCGATCATTGAAATGGATGATAGTGGTAACTTTACTCATCGTTACCGCTCCCTCACACCAAAACATGATATGCGGGAACTAGAAGGACATTTAGAAGAATTACTTGACCCGCACTTTTATGAAAAAGAACGAATCCATGACTATTTAAAGATCACCCTGCTTGATGAAGGGGCCTTAATTGATCCAATTAATAAACTGCGTCAGGTATTTCCAAATGTTTTGCACCTTGAGCGGAAAATTGATGTTACTGATTTAAAGAAAAAGCAGTCTTTCAAAGCTAATAGAAGTGAGAAAAAATCAGAGATTGAGTTATTCGAGCAATTTTATACGGAAATGACCACGTCCGAATTTACCCAGGATAAAAAGGATGCAATGGTAGGGGTTATTGAAAAAGTACTAAGGGGGGAAATGGTGAAATGAGACCATTAAAACTGACGATGCAGGCGTTCGGCCCTTATGCAGGTACTGAGACGATTGACTTTACCAAGCTGGGAAATCGGACGATGTTTGTGATTTCTGGAAAAACGGGTGCAGGCAAAACAACGATCTTTGATGCTATTAGTTATGCCATTTATGGCAAAGCAAGCGGGGAGGACAGGAACGGCCCTGAATTAAGAAGTCAATTTGCCAAGGACGAGCTATTAACAGAGGTCACATTAGATTTTTCCCTTCGAAACAAAGTGTATTCAATCACTAGGTCGCCCCAGCAGCAGAAGAAAAAAGACAAAGGGGACGGTTTTACCTCAATTGGTGCAAAAGCCGAGCTTTATGGGTTGGATGAGTCGGGTGAGAAAAAGCTGCTCGCTTCCAAAATCACCGATGTAGAAGAGAAAATTAAAGAAATTATGTTGATCGATGCGAATCAATTTCGACAAATCTTAATGATACCCCAAGGTGAATTCCGAAAGCTGTTGACGTCTGACAGTAAGGATAAGGAAGTCATTTTACAAAGACTATTCCATACCCAGTTTTATAAATTGGTCGAAGAAAAACTGAAGGATGAAGCGACCGAGCTGAAAAGATCCGTTGAAGATCAAGTTCAAGCGAGGAATGAAGCTATTCGACGTATTCAAGCTGTTGTAAATGAAGAGCTGCGTGAATTTTTGAAAGCAGACAGCGTGAACGATACCATTATCATGCCGCTCCTGCAAAAAGAAATAGCAGGCTTAGGAGAAAAGCTCGAACAGCTGGACCTTCAATTGAAAGATAAGGCACAAGAGCAGGACAAGCTGAAAAATCAGCTTTTCGAAGCCGAAACCATCCTAAAACAATTGAAAACGAAAGAGGAATTAAAGGAGCAACGAGGCACGCTGATTTCTCAAGAGGAATTGTTCGTAGAAAAAGAAAAGCAGGTTCAAAGGGCCCAAAAGGCGGCCGTCCTAGCCGAGCAAGAAGCGCTATGTCATCGCTTGAAAAAGGAAGAAGACCAGCTCGGCGAAAATGTCAAATCAATAAAAATCGATATTGAAAAATTACAAGAGCTGCTTACCCAATATGAAGGTCAGCTTCAAAAAGAGATGGACCGTGAAGGAGAGCGTAAGTCCGCGCTTGAAGAGGTTAATCGACTCTTGAATATGAAAGAGGATGTTTATTCATTTGCCGCTATGGTAAAAGAGGCTTCTAGAGTGGAGGCATTATTAAAAAACATTAAGGACAAACATCGTCATTCTGAACAAACGCTAGAGCAATTAGATGAACGGCTTAAATTTTTACATCAGCAAAGTTCAGAAATCGAAAAGGGAAAGCTTACCATCCTAGAAAATGAGCGGCAGGTAGAAAAGCTTAATGCCGAGTTAGAGCGTCTAGAAAAATATCAGACACTTCATATTCGCCATCAAAATGCGGTGCAAAATCTTAAACATACAACGGGACGGTATGAAAATACAGCAGCAAGATTAGCAGATGCTAAGTCAATTGTGGAAGTGTTGGAGAATAAATGGCTTCATGGCCAGGCATCACTTTTAGCAGCAAGGCTTCAAACAGGTGAGGCATGTCCGGTGTGCGGTTCTGAGCACCATCCTGCACCAGCCTTTAAGCAAGATGACTCCATTCCGACGGAACAGGATATGAAGGCTGCGAAAGAACAAGCGGCCCATTGGGAAAAAGAAAAGTCTGCCGATGAGGCTGCCCTTTACCAAAGCCAATCTGCCGAGAAGGTCCAAAAGGAAGCATTGGATGAAATATTGCAGGAAATTCGTACACAGCGGTCCGATTTTATAGAAAGTGAATATTCAATAGTTAAGTCGGAAGTTGTCGCTGCGAAAAATAGTCTTATTCTTACACAAAGAGAATTATCGCTACAAATTGAACAACTAGAGAAAGTGAAGACAGAAATAGAGAAAAGAGAAGCTCAAAAGCTAGTATTACAAAAAGAGATCCAGCAATTTGCTGGAGAGGTAACGGAATTAACGATTCAATTTACAGAAAAGAAAACAAATCTGACTAGATTGATGAATGTTATTCCAGAGAACCTTCGTTCAGAGGCTGAATATGAGAAAGCTCTAGCTGTTTCGCGTAAAAGCTATGAAAACTTGGTGAAATTATTGGAAGACGCGCAGCAGCGTTTGCAAACAGTAAAAGAAAAGCTTGCGGCTGAAACAGCAAGATTACAGAATGCAATGAAGCACTTTGTTGAAAAGCAAGAAGAGCTCAATACAGAGCGTGAAATCTTTAAAAATAGACTCTCTGAACAGGGATTTGAAAATTTCGGATTGTACCATGCTTCGAAATTAGTTGAAAATGAAATTCGTAAGCTTGAAAATGAAATCCGCGAATATCGTGAAGAGCTGCGTTCAGTAACAGATCGTTTGAGAGAGTTATCGGAACTGTTGGCTGATGTGAAAGCACCAGATGTTGAAGGAATTAAGTTCGAGTTAAGCAAGGTTAGCAATGAAATTGAAAATCTCACAAATCAACGCACAGATCTTTTTGTGAAAAAACGGGATAATGAGGATATCTATAGTCAGGTTGAACGTTTGAATGAAAAAATGAAGGTGCTTGAAGAACGGTACAAGCTGATCGGCCATCTTTCCGAGATTGCCAAAGGACAGAATAATTTCCGGATTACCTTTGAACGGTATGTACTGGCATCTTTCTTGGATGATATTCTTCGCGAAGCCAATGTACGGTTAAGGAAAATGACTTCTGGGCGCTTTCAGCTGTTAAGGAAAACAGATCGTTCAAAAGGAAGTGCCCAAAGCGGTTTGGAATTGCTTGTATTTGACCAATATACAGGGCAGGAACGCCATGTTAAAACGTTATCCGGAGGTGAAAGCTTTAAGGCATCTTTATCCTTAGCTTTAGGTCTTGCTGATGTTGTTCAAAATTATGCAGGAGGCGTCTCCCTCGAAACGATGTTTATTGATGAAGGCTTCGGTACACTTGATCCTGAATCGCTTGATCAGGCAATTGAAGCATTAATGGATATCCAAAGCAGCGGTCGCCTGGTAGGCATCATCTCTCATGTCCCGGAATTAAAAGAACGAATAGATGTCAGACTGGAAGTTATTTCAGGACAGACCGGAAGTACGACTGAATTTATGTTTACAAACTAATTTTAAAAAGCAGTGGATTTCATTTTTGTGGTGAAATCGCACTGCTTCTTTTGTTGGATTGCACTTTCATTGCCAGAGGATAGTGTTTTTTCCGCTTAGCGGTAAATGAAACGGACTTTCATTGCCCAAGGGTAGTAATTTTTCCACTTGACGGT
>NZ_JBALPP010000151.1:0-7581 GCF_036965425.1 Neobacillus drentensis
TTAAGTCAAATACACTTCCAAATCAACTATTTTTGAACAAAATTGTAAAAGGGATGTTTAGGTTGTTAAATAGAGGTTATGAGACAACAGAAAATAATCCCATCTGTCAGCCAGATGGGACCATGGGGACGGTTCTATTGGTTTTATACTGCTTAGTAGAGGTCAGTCAAATAATCTTCCTGAAGTAGTTTGTCTAGATCTTTTTCGGTCATGTCGGGAATTTTTGTATGGTCTAAAAGGATTTTTGCCGCATTTGGCAGTGAATCCTTTTCACTCCATGTTTCTGGTTTCCAAATGCCTGATCGTTTCATTGCTTTTGCACAATGAATAAAGCATTCTTCCACTTCAATGCAGATCCCAACCAATGGTTTCTTTCCACGATGGGTCATTTGTTCAAGGAGGATCTCATCTTTCACCAAGGATGCTTTTCCATTCACTCGTAATGTTTCTCCCAGTCCAGGAATCAGAAAAAGAAGGCCTGCCTTTGGATTGGATAAAATATTCCGCATGGTATCGATTCTTTTATTCCCTGGCCGTTCTGGAATAATGATATGTTTTTCATCCAGTACAAGGACAAAACCCGGTATATCTCCACGAGGAGAAACATCACAATTTCCTGAAGCGTCAGAAGTGGAGATGACGAGAAAAGGTGAACGGGAAATAAAATCCTTACAATGATCGTCTAAATAGGTAATCACCTTTTTTCTAACTAGTTCACTAGGTTCCCCCATAATCGAACGTAACTCATCCTCTGTTTCAATTTTATCATTACATGTAAGATTAGGTCCCGGCATCACTGCACTCCTCCTTAGTGTTTATTTTTATCGATTTTCACGAATGTAATTAGCAACTATAAGTCCACTCTCTAATTGAATGCGTACAAGCTTTTGAATCGGAATCGCTAGATAATCAAGTTCGCTTTCAAGATTTCCGCAATATTCTTTTAAGAACTGCTCCCCTTTCTCGCAGGTTTCCATGAGTATGCTCAATACAATCTCATCACGATTTTTTTCCCGTTTGAGCCGTTCGATTTCATATTCACAAGTCCGAACGGTTAAACCTAAGTACAAGCCATTATAAAACTTTGCAACTTGTAAATTATCAAAAATCTCTGCCCTGGAAGCCATTTTTTCAAATTCAGGATTACTCTCAGCCCACTTGACTTTGGCTTCACTGCCTTCTTTAATATATTGAATTACTTCTTCTACAAGTTTTACAAACGGATTCTCTACACTTACATAAGTGCGGACTTCGGTCAGCATCTTATCAAGTAGGTCAAAATGAGCTTGCGATTGTTTTACATTTTGTAAAATGGCTTCTTTCCGTGTAATTTCTCCCTCACTCAAATCCTCAATTCGAGAATCAAAGAAATAAGGCAGCTCAGCAAGAAGCGTTACACAGTCTGTTATGGTCGATGCATAGTCTGAACTTGAAGTGCCATTTTTTATATTTGGCTTATTGCCGCTAAACTTTTCTATGAAATCATAAGCTTCACCAATTGTCATATTTTTAAAGATAGCTGGAGAAAATTTCGTTATGAACGGTTCCTCCGGCTCACCTAAATTCAAGGGGATGCCTTGTTTTATAGCTGAATCTCTTAATCTTTCATACAGCTCCGGAAGATCATGTGTCAAGTACCAATAAGCCCCTCCAAACCCGGCATTATGGAGCGAATACATAAACTCTGGTTTTATTTCTTGTATTAATGTCATTAAAGCTTGTGTTTCAGGAAGCGGGTTGTGAAAATGCAGCTCTTTATAATCAATCGGAAATGTCCATTCTACCTGTTCATAGCCTATTGGCCGATAATAATTTCTCGTGTAGGTATATACATTAAACGGCCCTTTGAACCAGTTTTCGTTTAAACGAACACCATCAGGGTCAATACATTTAATCATGTACCATGTAAAGCCTAATCCTTCCCGTAAATCGTCATTCTCAGCCAAAGCACGAGAAAAATACTCAAGTGTCATGGCTCCAATCGGTTCATTTGGGTGAGGACAGGCAAAGCATAAAGCATTCTTTGGTCCATTCCCAATTTTCATACATAAAATCGAATGTCCCTTTCGAGATTTTCCAGCCTCAAAAACGGTAACAATGTCAGGAAACTCATTTGCAAGTTCCCTGCAGCTGTCATCCATCTCTTCAACAGTCAGAAAAGCTTTGTAATCCGGAACGTTAGCAACAACAGATTCAAAATTCATGACATAGTTTCCTTTCGATGTTTGTAAACCATAGGGACGGTTCTTTTGGCAGCAACTACCTACAAGGGCCATCAGAACTGTCCCTTCGGCATTTCAATATAGTGTTTAATGATCTCTTTCACTAAGGGACTTGTATGTGCCGGTAATTCCTGAACAGGAAAAAATCGGGCATCTATCGTTTCTACCCCATCAATTTTGATTGTACTGTTTTTCACATCACTTGAAATATAGGCAATTGTGACAGGGTAGAATTCATCTCCATTTGGCAGTTTTCTGAAATATTGCTTTCCTGAAAATACAGCAGCTAACTCTAGTTGGCCGATTTCAACACCTGTTTCCTCAAAGACTTCCCGTCTTCCTGCATCTTCCGCCGATTCTCCTAATTCTAATAGTCCTCCAGGAAGCGCCCAAATCCCTTCAGGTCTTTTCTGCAGTAATATTTTCCCTTCCTTATCTATTGCTCCCACGACTGCCCCCACTAGAATAAGCGGCCGGGTTCCAATCATTTTTCGTAAATCCTCAATATATCCCATTGAGAGTCTCCTCTTGTCAATTCATTCTTTCATTAATTATTACAGAAAAATCAAAATCTTGAAACTAGGAAACCAAGGGGACGGTTCTCATGGCTTTTATAAATCTTTGTGCCACAAGAACCATCCCCTTGGATTTTGATCTCTATGCAGATAACCTTAGCTTTTTTTCTTTTTTCCTTCTATATGAATACAAAGCAAATAATAGAATAAACCATACTGGAGTCAACAATAAAGCTGTGCGTGTAGATGGTGCAAACAGCATAATAATGAGAATCGCAGCAAACAATGTCAGAACAGCGTAGTTCATAAATGGTGTAAACGGTGCTTTAAAGGTTGATTTTCTCTGTAAGTCGGGACGTGTTCTCTTATACTTTACATGACAAATAAGAATGACACCCCAAACCCAAATAAAACAAATTGCGCTGATGGTTGTTACAATCCCAAAAGCTTGTTCCGGAACAAGTTTGCTTAGAAGAGCTCCCCCCGTTAAAACAAGCGTGGAGATAAATAACGCGTTACTTGGTACATGATTTTTATTCAACTTGGCAAAACGCTCTGGCCCCTGATCCTTTTTGCTTAAATTAAATAAAATCCGGCTTGTGGAAAACATTCCGCTGTTACAAGCGGAAGCCGCAGAAGTTAAGACCACAAAGTTAATAATCCCTGCAGCAATCGGAATTCCGACCAAGCTAAAGGTTTTGACAAAAGGACTTTCGGCTGCATTTAGTTCTGTCCACGGATTAATGCATAATAGGACAATCAAGGCGCCAACGTAGAAAAATAGAATTCGTAACGGAATTTTGTTAATCGCAGACGGGATGTTTTTTTTCGGATTGGATGTTTCCGCCGCCGATACTCCCACTAATTCCACACCGACAAAGGCAAAGACAACCATTTGGAAAGAAAGCAAGAAACCCGAAATCCCATTTGGAAATAGCCCGCCATGGTTCCAAAGATTCGAAATCGAAACCGTTCCGGCCTCTGTCTTGAATCCCATCACCAGCAAAACGACCCCAATACCGATTAAGGCGACAATGGTTATGACCTTTATTAACGCAAACCAAAACTCCAATTCTCCAAAAAGCTTTACGGTTAATAGATTGAGTCCCAATAAAATAATTAAGCAAACAATCGCAGGTATCCACTGCGGGATATTAAACCAATATCGAACATAAACACCAACGGCAATTACATCGGCCATGGCCGTCATAATCCAACAAAACCAATAGGTCCATCCGGTGACAAACGCGGCCCGTGGTCCAAGATAGTCTTCAGCAATGTCAGTAAAAGATTGATAGCCCGCTTTAGAAAGAAGCAGTTCACCCAGCGCCCTCATCACAAAAAAACAAGCGATTCCGACGATTAAATAGGCTAGTATGATGGATGGCCCTGCCAGCTGTATGGCTTTACCGGATCCCAAGAATAATCCGGTTCCAATGGTTCCGCCAATGGCGATTAGCTGCACGTGGCGATTTTCTAAATTTCGCTTTAATTCTCTTTGTTCCATTTCAATCTCCCTCTCAAATTGATTAAAAATGTTTCATGTGAAACGTTGAACAAAATAGTAAACTCAATAAAAAAAAGAGACTGGAGGTCCTCCAATCTCTTAGGTCTAAGAATAATAAATAATATTTGTTACGCTAACTGTTGTCAGCATAACAAATAAATATTCAGTACTCTTCTGTCCTTTTGCCTGAGATTATGAACCCTTCGGCGCCGCGATATTCCTGCGGTCTCTCCAGAAGCTGCTCCTGCTATAGTGTGATCCATAGCAATCATAGCTTGCTAAATTATTAATTTTTTTGATTGAGTTTAACTATTGTTGAATAATTTTTAATTTTAATAGTATTCTTACATTGTGTCAACAACTAAAATTAATCTAATGACTGATTACATTATCACCTAAATTTTGGTTTCCAGGCTCATACTTTTCATTCAATGTTGTAATGCCCATTTCTCTTAGACCATAAGAGCAAGAATCAGGACGAAATCACTTTACCCTCCTTGTTAAAATGAGGTTTAAGGATACCATCTCATTTATATTAGGACTAGGCTAGAAACGGAAAGGATAAGATTATGAGTAAAATCAATCTTTCATTTGATGAAATGTGGGAAAAAATTATCGCCTGTGACCGAAAATATGATGGGTTATTTTTTACGGCCGTGAAAACAACAAAAATCTATTGCCGCCCATCCTGCAGATCTAGAAAACCAAAAAAAATAAATGTTGAGTTTTACTACGATATTAAGGAAGTTGAAAAGGCGGGGTTTCGACCATGCAAAAGATGCCAGCCTGAAGTGGAACATTCACCTCATACAGGACTTGTGAAAGATGTTATTACATTTTTAGTCAATCATTATAAACAAAATCTCGTATTAAAGGATATAGCGGACTTCGTCGGTCTAAGTCCCTATTATCTTGAACGGATATTTAAGCAAGAAACAATGGAAACTCCACGCACCTATTTAGAAAAAATACGGATAGACAGATCACTAAATCTACTTAAATTTACCGATTTAACCAACCTGGAGATATGCTATGAGGTTGGTTTCCAGAGTCCTTCTAATTTTTACAAAGCATTTCGCAATTTAAAAAATTGTTCACCTAGTGAATATAGAAAAAATAGTAAGGGGCATTAAAAAATGAACTGGAATGATTTTGAGACCTACGTTGAAATCTACCCTCCCGAGGAATTCAATTTTAATGAGTGCTTAGTATTTTTAAGCAGATCCAGCCTGGAACTTCTACATCAAATTAAGGCTGGATCTGTATATAAGCTGATTAAAGTAAATGAAACCTTCATTTTGTTTAAAGTTGGATATAATAATCGTTCCATCATCGTTGAATTCCCCTTAAGTACACCTTCTGAAGAATCTCGAAAACAAGCTGCTGAATACATTTGGGAATGGCTTGATTTAGGTCAAGATTTGGCAGGATTTTATGAAATGGCCGCCAAGGATCGTATTTTAAGTAAAATCTCCAATAAATACTACGGTCTGCGGATTATAGGTATTCCTGATTTATTTGAATCGCTAGTTTGGGCTGTAATTGGCCAACAAATCAATCTAACATTTGCTTATACATTAAAAAAACGTTTTGTTGAGCGATTTGGAGAAAGTCTCACGTTAAATGGGGATACCTTTTGGTTATTTCCTTCATTTGAAAAAATTGCTTCCATTGATGTTGAGGATTTAAAGAAACTCCAGTTTACTGGAAGGAAGGCTGAATATATCATTGGCATCGCTAAGGCCATAAAGAACGGGGACCTGTCGAAGGAAACATTGTTGAATCAGGATTATCATCAAGTGAAAAGAACATTGACCGAGTTCAGAGGGATTGGGGCATGGACTGCGGATTATGTGATGATGAGATGTTTACACTACAACACTTCCTTTCCAATCGGAGATGCCGGCCTTCATAATGCATTAAAAAGTTTATTAGGTTTTAAGAGAAAACCTGCCATAGAAGAAATAAAAGAATTCGCTGAAAATTGGGATGGCTGGCAAGCGTATGCTACCTTTTATCTTTGGAGGTCGTTATATGAATGAGATACATCTTTAAAGGAATCATTTTTACATCTAAATGACTAACCATTACCTTAGTTTTATTACAAATAATTAAACCCATCTGGCATCCAGATGGGATTTCTTTTAAAACATACTCAGACGATATTTTTTTGATAAAAGTTCCAAGAGTTTAAGTCCGGCCACACTGTTCCCTTTCTCATCCAAGGCAGGACCGAAAATGCCGATCCCAAATTTACCAGGAACAGCCCCCATGATTCCGCCTGATACACCACTTTTAGCCGGAATCCCTATTTTGATGGCGAATTCGCCTGATGCATTATACATTCCGCACGTAACCATGAAGGTTTTGCAAATTCTTGCAACATCATCAGGCATTATCCGTTTCCCATTAAGAGGATCAACACCGTCCATTGCAAAAATCATACCAATCCTCGCTAAATTCAAACAATTCATTTCAACAGCACACTGTTTAGTGTACAAATCCAATAAGGTTTCTACATCCTCCGCGATGATGCTATGCTGCTTCAGAAAATAACATAACGCGCGGTTTAAATTAGCCGATTCAAATTCGGAGCGGGCTACATTTTCACAGTAACCAATGGAAGAGTCACCGGCCAATTCCCGGATAAAGCCTAATAACCGATGAAACCGATCCTCCACTGAATCCCCTTTTAACATATGGGTTACAACCAGTGCTCCGGCATTAATCATTGGGTTTAACGGCTTGGCCGGCATTGTTTCCAACTTGGCAATCGAATTAAACGGATCTCCCGTCGGCTCCATCCCCACCCGTTCAAATACATAGCGGTAACCTCTCTCCATTAAAACAAGAGCTAAGCTTATTACCTTTGAGATACTTTGCAGTGAAATCTTTTTATCAATATCTCCCGCTGAGATACATCTTCCGTCCGGATAACTAATCGCAATCGATAAATCATCAGGATTTGCTTTACCCAGCTCGGGAATATAGTCTGCAACCTTGCCATCTTTTGTATATCTTCTTGCTTCTTCCACAAATCGTTGTAATTCCTCGTTTTTTTGACACGGCATTCTTCATCACCCGTAGTAGTTTCTTGGAACTATATCTAAATATATCTATAAACCTCATCTTAATTTTTATTACTTGATATCTCTGTGTTTTTAACACTATCTGCTATCTTAATTGATTTTTCCACAACGGACTGAACCCCATAGATAATAATGGCCAAGAATACACATATAAAATACCAGGTAGTGTTTTTCAACTTTATAAATTTAACAACTCCAACTTTATTCCCAATGTAAGGCAAAGGAAAAGCGTTAATAAGATCCAATAC
>NZ_JBALPP010000152.1:0-27710 GCF_036965425.1 Neobacillus drentensis
AATACTTCTTAATAAAATATTTCACTATTTTATTAAGAAGTATTTTTTGCTTTTTAATATGTTAAATTGAGATAATAACAATACCATATTTATCTAAAAACGAGGGGTACAAAAATGTTCAAGCAAAAAAATAAATCAAGGCATCTTGCCGCTATTTCCCTTGCTGTGATGGCAATTGGATTCATTGCTACAATGCCTTATCAGGATTCACTTTGGGGTGTAATCCTACAGGGGGGTTTCGAAGCAGGACTTGTCGGAGGGCTAGCCGATTGGTTTGCGGTAACCGCTTTGTTTCGACATCCACTCGGTATTCCTATTCCACATACAGCCTTACTCCCCAAGAATCGTAAAAGAATCATCAGGGGCATTATTTCAATGTTGGAAAATGATTGGCTGACAAAGGAAAGTATTCGTGAGAAAATAGAAACCTTCCATTTCTCGGATAAAATTCTTTCCTTAATTGAAAAGGAATTACACTCGCCTGGTGTGCAAAAAAATTTCAAAACCCTTATTCAATATTTACTTAACAAAGTAGATATTAATAAAATTGCTCCCATTATTGAAAAGGAAATAAAGAATTATCTAAATGAACTGGATATTAAACTCTATCTCCCTTTACTTATCGATCAAGTATCGATTAGAAAATACGATGAAAAAGCACTTGATTTCGTATTAAAAGAGATTGATGAATGGGCATCTAGAGAAACAACGAAATACAAACTCGGTGGAATGGCAGTTGACGCTATTGAAAATATAAAAGCAGATGGTATCATGCAGTTTGCTTTGAAGTCCTTTAGCAATCTGGTTAATGAGGAAAAATTAGGAGGAATTCTCCAGAATCTAATCCTTAAAGGCGTAGATAGTTTCCGTGATCCCTTTAATCAAAATAGACAAACCTTGCTCATTCATATCCATAATAAATTGCAAACCATTAAAAGTGATGAAAAGATTTATGATGAGATTGAAAACTTTAAAGCTCAATTAATAGACAATTGGGAACCGGAAGAAAAAATTATCGGCTTTTTAACAAAACTTCAGCAGAAAGCCGTTGAAACTTTAGAAGATCCTATATTTATAAATGAATACTTACTGCCTTTAATTATAAATAGCTTAAATGAATTTAAAGCAAATCCTGAAAAAATAAACAATCTGGAATCTTGGATTAAAAAGCATATTTCCAACTTTGTTGATAATAATCATTCAAAAATAGGCAAACTCGTCGAAGAGAATTTAGATAAGCTTGATAACGAAACACTTATCAACATGATTGAAAACAATGTCGGAAAGGACCTCCAATGGATCAGGGTAAATGGGGCTGTTTGTGGATTTTTAATCGGCCTCGTATTAATTGGAATTAAAACCTTTTTCTAAGCAGCCGTAATTTGGGGCTGCTTGTTTTTTTGAAAAAAAACAAATTATGTCCTATGAAGTGAAAGTTCTTTTTCCATGTAGTTCTTCATATTTAGTACTGAAGTCATATTTTTTAGCTAAATAAGGAGGCTGAGGAATGGGGATCAGGTTTATTAAAATCTCTGTCGTGTATTTTGTCATTGGGGTTTGTATGGGAATGTATATGTCCATGACAGAGAAATTTGACCTAACGCCAGTACATGTCCATGTTAACTTGTTAGGATGGGTGTCAATGGCCCTAGCTGGACTCATTTATAAGGTTTACCCAAGTGCAGCGGAAACAGGATTAGCGAAAGTTCACTTTTGGCTCCATAATATTGCATTGCCTGTCATGATGATTGCCCTCGCGTGCTTGGTTTCTGGAGTTGAATCTGCCGGTCCTTTCATTGCCATTGGCGGAACATTAATGGTTCTGGCCATCATTCTCTTCGCCATAAATATTCTAAAGAATGTTAAGAGCTAGAAAAGCTGGGAAAGAATAATGATATTAACAAAGGACCCCAGAGGGTCCTTTGTTTCAAATAATCGTAAATCATAATCATATCCAATTATTAATTAAAGCTGTTTCGATAAACATAAGGATCTTTAGGCTGGTTGATTGTTTTATAACTAGTCACTTTGATAACAGGAATTCTCGCCTTCATTGGAGGATAATATACGGTATCCACTTTTCCTGTTACCTGGTACCATTGGTCATTTGGAATATGAATGTCATTCGGGAATTGAATCATCATACCAAAGGCCCCAGAGTCTGCTATACAATGGATGATCCCAAATCGAAGTAGAAAGATTTGATTGTTGTTTAGGTTAGGACCGTTATAAGAGAAACCTTTAAAAGTAATCGTTTTTCCTACGAAATCCCCCGAATAATTATAAATAACTTCCAATGCTTTTAAATAATCATCATCTGTTAAAGTAATGTCTTCTTTTACTTTATATGACTTGGACTCCTTACGAACTAAATCTAAGAAGGCATCTTGCCCTAAAAATTGGCTCATATCAGGATTTAGAACTTGATGCATTCCGTACTTATCATTTCCATCCTCTAAATTAGGGAATTGAAACCCTTTAGCATTCACTAGCTGTGAATCCAGAGTTGCAACAGGTAAAAGAACACCTGTAAGGGCAGGTATTAAAACAAACGTATAAGATAAAAATCTTTTTACCTTTTTTCCTTTGGATACTGTCTTTTTGTCAATTTCATGGCTATGTTTGTGATTGTGTTCGTGATCATGGTCATGGTGGCAATCACAACCAATGTGTTCCTTTTGGAGCTTCCTGTCAGATAAATACCATCTTATTCCTTCAGCAATCGTCAATAGAAATAACACCACGACCATACTTTTAGATAGGAAGGCGTATTTCATGTTTATATATTTTGAAATGTTCCCTGAAAGGTGCAGAGTAAA
Organism: Neobacillus drentensis; assembly: GCF_036965425.1. Lineage (GTDB taxonomy): Bacteria > Bacillota > Bacilli > Bacillales > Cytobacillaceae > Neobacillus > Neobacillus drentensis_F. Next base: position 2,820 of record NZ_JBALPP010000152.1, read on the forward strand.
AAATAAGTTAGTAAACAATAATAAAATTACAACTCTAAACATTTAAATCCTCCTTTACAGAAGAAGTGAGCCAATGAATACAAATACTGAAATTAAAGATACCAATATAATAACGATTTTTTTCTGAAAATAACCAGTCATCATCAATACATTTTTTATATCTAACATGGGCCCTAATACGAGAAAAGCGACAATTGAACTTTGGCCGAAACTATTTCTAAATGATGAAGCAACAAAAGCATCCGCTTCCGAACAAATCGATAAGATAAACGCTAAGCCCATCATGACTAAAATTGCAGTCACCTTTGTATCACCTAATGTAAGCAGAATCTTTGTAGGTACATAAACCTGCATAGCTGCTGCAATCATTGACCCCATGACAAGAAATTTAGCTACACTTAGAAATTCATCAATTGTATGTGTAATAACACTAATCAGCTTTTGTTTGGTGTTTTGGTTTGAATGATCATGCGCGTGCATATCAATATTCTCTTTCAATGGATTTTCTTTGATAACAAAAGATAGAACAATACCAACCAAAATAGAAACAACTAACGCTAAACCTGCTCTGTAAAAAACCATTGTCCAACTATCACCAAATGCGATGAATGTGGCGAATACTACAATGGGATTGATAATAGGCGATGAGAGCATAAAGGAAATAGCCGCATGAGGGGCTACCCCCTTCTTTATTAATCTTGAAGCTATCGGGACTATTCCACATTCACACCCAGGGAATAATACCCCTAAAAAACTAGCTGTAATAACTGATAAAAATCTATTTTTAGGCATCAGTCGAATAATCATATTTTCAGAAACGAATACTTCTATCAGTGCAGAAATTAATGCCCCGATGACAATAAAAGGAATAGCTTCAATCACAATGCTAATAAAAATCGTATTTAATTGCAATAATCGATCCATAGAAGTACCTCCTTGAAGAAACACTTCATTACTAGGTTTATTTAAAAAACAAAATCTATCATATCAAAAAACAATATATATTGTTATGTTTTCATTTTCCAAATGTGGTAGATTACTTGGTATAAAAGAATAAATACATCATACTACTTTAATTTTAATAACAAAAGCAAAAAGACAGCTCCATCAATATTGGAACTGCCTAATCATATTTACGATTAAATCATGGCTGTATTGGTTCTAAATTATCTTTCCTTAGTTTTGCTTTTTCAAGATCAGATCTTCTTGAATTATATTGATAAATGGCACCTTCCCAATCTCCATACATTGGATTAGGGAAAACGATTAACTTCCTTCCAAATTCATACCTTTGCTTGTCGGCCATTTGTGATCTTTGGGTTACAGATAGCCCCTCAAATCCACTGAAATCTCCAAGATTATCACCGAACAACAATACAATATCATGTGTTCGGGCAACCTGCTGACGTCGTGATTCTTTTCCTCTTTCTCCCTTTTGCTTCAATAAAACATGTGCTGCATCCGCTTGAGGCGCGCCAACCCGTTGTAAATTAATAATCGTTGCTGCTTTTTGCGATTCTTTACGATTGGATACATAGAAAATGGCTATCCCTTTTGAATCTGCATATTTTAAAAATTCTATTGCACCTGGTAAGGCTTTTGCCTCAGCACGCTCCACCCACATGCCCCAATTCAAATATGCGCTCGCTGGTGACATGATTTTCTGAGCGAATAACGGGCTATTATCAATAACAGTTTCATCTAAATCCAGAACAATTGCAGGCTTCAACCCTTGTTTCCATTGTTTTTTACTAAGGATGTCATCCAATCTCATTTTTCCAATGTTATATCCTTGATAAAATAATGCCCTTGCCTCCCCTGCTTTTTGAAACCAAAGAACTGACATGGTATTTTGCTCCTGCAACGGGTTAATAATGGTTTGTGACTCTGCCTGATCACAGGAAAAAGTAAAAAATAAGGTTAATGCTGTGATGCAGATTATTTTACTCTTCTCCAATAGTTGGCCCTCCTTTTTGATTCCATATTAGTATGTGGAATCAAAATAAAAAAATGAGGCCCTTTTACAAGGGCCTCATTTACACTTAACTTATTTGTTTTTTAGAAGTAGTTTGGTTTAAATCTCTTTTATGAAAACCTTTTAAATAATAAACTCCAACCAAGAATACTAGGAATAGCGGGCCAATCACTAAGGCAATTCTTGTATCCGGATTATAGGCCATTAGAGCAATAACAAAGGCTAAAAAGGCTAATGAGATATACGAAGTAATTGGGAATAAAGGAACTTTGTATTTTAAATTCGTCACTTCGTTTGGCTTTAAGGATCTACGATAACGAATTTGCGATAACAGGATAACTCCCCATGTCCAAATCGCTCCAAATGTTGCAATACTAGTCACCCATGTAAAAACTTTTGCCGGGACGATATAGTTCAACACTACACCAATTAATAAAGCACCTGCAGAGGCTAAAACCGCAATGCCTGGAACTCCATTTTTTGTTACTTTAGCAAAATTCTGCGGTGCTTCACCGTGCTCCGCTAGATTGAATAGCATCCGTGCTGTACTAAAAATACCGCTGTTACAAGAGGAAAGGGCTGCCGTTAACACGACAAAGTTTATTATTCCTGCTGCACCTGGAATGCCGATTTTTTCAAAAGTAAGAACAAACGGACTTCCTTTCGTTCCAATTTCTTCCCATGGATAAATCGACATGATCACAAACAAGGCACCCACATAAAAAATTAAAATTCGCCAGAATACAGAGTCAATCGCCCTTGAAAGAGATTTCTCCGGATTCTTTACTTCCCCGGCCGTTACCCCAATCATTTCAATTCCAAGATAGGCAAACATAACCATTTGTAAGGACAGGAGAACACCTTTAATTCCATTTGGGAAAAAGCCGCCATGTTCCCATAAATTTTTAATTCCTGTTGCAAGGCCGCCGTTTCCTAATCCAAAGAAAATCATTCCAGCTCCTACAACAATCATTGCCAAAATGGTTACGATTTTAATAAGAGCAAACCAGAATTCCAATTCCCCATACGCTTTAACCGCTAAAAAGTTTACAGTTGCCATAATGACAAGTGCAGCAAGTGCCCAAATCCAACGTGGAACACCCGGGTACCAATATTCCATATAGATTCCCACTGCCGTAATTTCAGCCATACAAGTAACGACCCATAAAAACCAATAATTCCAGCCTGTTATATATCCTGCAAGCGGTCCCAAATAATCACGTGCGTATTTACTAAATGAACCTGCAACAGGTTTTTGAATCGCCATTTCCCCAAGGGCTCTCATAATGAAAAACATAATCAAGCCACTAAAGGCGTATCCAAATAAAATACCTGGTCCAGCCATTTTAATTGCGGTTGCAGATCCTAAAAACAGTCCAACCCCTATCGCTGCCCCCAAAGACATCAAAGTAATATGCCTTTCTTCTAAACCGCGATGAAGTTCTTTGCCATGAGTGTTTTTGCTCATATATTAATCTCCCCCTGATTAATCAACTTCAATTTCTCTTCCATCCCACTTCATTTGATTTTATTAAAATAGTAACAATATTATTTATTTTACCACAACGGTATAAAGTATTAGTGATTTATCCTCCCTTTTTCCTAATTGATAACGCTTTCAAAATAGATTTTTTAAATAATTATTTTTTTGAATATTTCTTGAAATTATCTTAACATTATTGTGAACGAATTTTTTTGTAAAAAAACAAGAAATTTGCGCTTTAATTTTGTAAAATTAAACAAAGGTATATTATTAATTCTTCCATTATGGAGGTCACCAGTTTGAGTAACAGATTACATGATCCTTTTAGAACAGCATTTGATAGTTTAGATGAATTTGCTGACCTCATTAGTCAGGTTTTGAAGTGTCCTGTGACCATTGAGGATTCGAATCATCGGCTTCTTGCCTATAGTACCCATGATGAACGAACGGATCCGGCAAGAATTTCGACGATTATAGGGCGCAGAGTTCCAGAGAAAGTTATTAATCAATTATGGAAAGAAGGAACAATCCCTGCTCTCCTTAAAACAAATGAGCCAATTCGTGTAAAGAGTATAGATGATGTAGGACTCAGCAACAGGGTCGCCATTTCGATTTGGAAGCAGGAAGAGGTAATCGGATTTATTTGGGCATTGGAAATCGACAAATCCTTAACGGATGATGATTTCTTCCTATTAAAACAGGCAGCAGATGCTGCCAAAAATAAACTCCTCCAGCTTCAGACAAGGAAAAATAAAAAGGAAGAACGTTCTCAGGAATTTTTCTGGAAGCTTTTAACAGGCCATTTGAAGGTTCAGGAAGAAATATTGGAAAACTTCCATACTTTGCAAATTACGCCTTCGTCTTCGTTCGCCATTTTAGTTTTTCAATTTAATGAAAATATTACCAGTAAAGAAGAGCAAAACATCTCTTATCTTTTAAAAACAAACCAGCGACTGAAAATAATGCTTTATACTATTGACTGTAACCAGCTCATTCTATTAATATCTGCTGAAGGATTAGAAAACCCTCTTACAGAGCTTGAACAGTTTAGCCAGGTTTTTATAATAAAAATGGGAGATCGATACGGAGTTAGGGATATCACACCTGTTTTGAGTGGTATTTATAAGGATTATCAAAAAATCAGACAAGCCTATGAGGAGACATTATCTGTTTTATCTATAAAACAAAAATTCCCTTTCGAAACCAAAGACATATACAATTATCAAAAGCTTGGCATATATCAATTCTTAGGTCTCCTGTTGGAAAAAAGGAAAACCGAAGAATATGAAAACTATTCCTTAACAAAATTACACGATTATGATCAGAAGCATAATAGCAATCTTGTGGAAACCTTAGAGATTTTTTTAAATAATGATAATAACATTAATGATGCTGCTAAGGAATTAAATGTCCACGCTAATACGTTAAATTATCGCTTGAAAAGGATCGCCGAAATTGGCGAGGTAAATTTTAAGGATCCGAATCAAAAAATGATGCTCTACTTAGATTTAAAACTTGAAAAATATCAGGGGATTTGAACTTTTTGTGAAAATCTCCAAAAAGAGAAAGAATCTTTCTCCGTTCTTAACAAAGAAATTTTATGGCGAACCTTTTATACTTTAGCCATAGGTAAATTACTTTTAAGTTAATTAGGGAGGAATTTGGGTTATGTTTATTGGTGTACCTAAAGAAATTAAAAACAATGAAAATCGTGTAGCACTTACTCCAGCTGGTGTTGTTTCATTTTTAAATGCGGGTCATTTTGTTTTAGTAGAAAAGGACGCCGGTATTGGAAGCGGTTTCACTAATGAGGATTACGCAAAAGCCGGTGCTGAGATTATCGACAGTGCTGAACAAGTTTGGACAAAAGCGGATATGATTATGAAGGTAAAAGAACCTCTTACAAGTGAATACAAGTACTTCCGTCAAGGTTTAATCCTATTTACGTATTTACATCTTGCTGCTGAGCCCCCTCTCGCTCAAGCACTTAAAGATAACGGCGTAATTGCTATTGCTTACGAAACCGTTACAGCAAACAGAACGCTTCCACTTTTAACTCCAATGAGCGAAGTGGCTGGACGTATGGCAGCTCAAATCGGAGCACAGTTCTTACAAAAGAATAATGGCGGCCAAGGCATCCTTCTTGCAGGTGTACCTGGGGTTAACCGCGGTAAAGTAACCATCGTCGGCGGTGGTATTGTTGGAACAAACGCTGCAAAAATGGCAATTGGTCTTGGTGCAGATGTTACCATCATCGACCTAAGCGCTGACCGTCTTCGCCAGCTTGATGATATTTTCGGAAATCAAATTAAAACATTAATGTCTAATCCCTTCAATATTGCAGAAGCAGTTGCAGAAGCAGATCTTTTAATTGGTGCAGTTCTAATTCCTGGTGCAAAAGCTCCTAAGCTTGTAACAGAAGAAATGGTTAAAACTATGAAACCAGGTTCAGTTATCGTGGACGTTGCCATTGACCAAGGTGGAATTGTTGAAACAATTGACCATGTAACAACTCACGATAATCCAACTTTCGAAAAGCATGGCGTTATTCACTACTCTGTTGCCAATATGCCTGGTGCTGTTCCTAGAACTTCAACTATTGCTTTAACTAATGTAACAGTTCCATATGCCCTTCAAATCGCTAATAAAGGTGTTTATAAGGCTATTGCTGAAAACGCAGCATTAAAACAAGGCGTGAACGTTGCTAACGGTGAAATTACATTCGAAGCCGTTGCAAAGGATCTTGGCTATGAGTATGTAACAGTAGAAGATGCTCTTCAAAAAGAACTTGCAGCTATCTAATATAAAAAAATCTGCCCCTCAAGAGATTTCTTGGGGGGCTCTACATTTTAATCTTCCATACACACTCGGTCTACCAATCGAATGGTATTCAATCGGATAAATTTTAATAGCATTCAGATTAAAGCAATTTCTGCCATCGAAGATAACAGGCTCTGACATCCAATCAACTAAATTATTAAAGGGAATATTTTTAATCTCCTCCCACTCTGTTACAATAAAAGCCATTTCCGCACCTTTCAGTGCCACATCCAATTGATTTGTGTATGAGATTAAATTACCAATCTCATTCATAGCATTCTTTACCGCAACAGGGTCATAGGCCGTGACCAATGCTCCCTCTGCCACCAACTGTTTGGCAAGCTTAAGTGCTACTGACTCACGAACGTCATCTGTATTTGGTTTGAAAGACAGCCCTAGCAAAGCGACTTTTTTACCTTCTAAGTTAGTATATCGATTTAAAGCTTTCTCAATGAGCTTTAATTCCTGCCTCTTATTAATCTCCATTGCTTCATCCAAAAGATGGGAAGATAATCCAGCCTCTCTTGCTAAATAAGCAAGGGCCTCCGTATCTTTAGGCAAACACGATCCGCCAAATCCTACTCCAGCATTCAAAAACGAGGTTCCAATCCGTTTATCCATCCCAATTCCGAGCGCCACTTCTTCTATGTTACCACCTATATTCTCACAAAGATTTGAAAGAGCATTTGCGTAGCTTATTTTTAAAGCCAAAAAAGAATTTGCTGCCATTTTAATTAATTCAGCACTTTTGATATCTGTCTTAATAATTGGAACACCAAACGGCTCATAAAGCTCCTCAATAGTTTGAATTGCCGCCTCACTATCTGATCCAATAACAATTCGGTCTCCATTGAAAGTATCATATACGGCTGATCCCTGACGGAGAAATTCGGGGTTTGCCACCATTTGAAAACGAAGTGTGGTCCGAGACTGAATCCAGTCTTTAATTTTTTCATTTGTTCCTACAGGTACCGTACTTTTCGTTACAATAATAATATTATTTCTTCTAAGCGTCTTGCCAATTTCTTTTGCAATCTGCTCAATAAACTGTAAATCAAGAGAGCCATTTTTATCATTTGGCGTACCAACAGCAATCATAATGATGTCAGCATCCTGATATCCATCAAATGAGTTGGTTGTAAAGGTAAGTCTCCCTTTTTCGATGTTTTTCTTCAGAAGCTCTTCCAAGCCAGGTTCATAAATGGTTACCTGCCCCTTAAGCAAAGAATTTATCTTCTCAGAATCACGGTCCACACAAATTACTTTATTGCCAAGTTCAGCAAAGCAAACCCCTGAGACGAGGCCAACATAACCAGTTCCTGCAATCGCTATTTTTTTCAAAGATTTTTTTCCTTTCCTCATTAATTGCCTTCCCATTTATATAAAGTAATCTCATGATAAACGGGATCAAATAGTTCATTTGATTGAAAGCTTAATACCTTTGAAATTTTACTATCTAAAGAAATCCCTTGTGCCCGAAATCCCTTTACGACCTTATCCGTTAGCAAAATCGTTTTGCCGCGATAATACTTTGAATCGGACTGAAAAAATTGAAAGGTTTCGATTCGTTTGTGAGTATATGGGGCATGCAAATACTGAAGTACCCTCGTTTCTTCCCATGTATACAGCACGATTGGCTCATCGAATTTTTCCAGAAATGCATTCATTTTATAAATAGCCGGTCTTTCAGTTGCCTCCGCCTTCAGTAATACAACATCATTCCAAACTTGTTGTCCTAATAGGAACAAAGATAGTGTCAGAATCAGGAAAGAGCCTTTTTTTGAAAAAATTATGCTACATAGAAAAAATATAATCAGAACTACAAGCGGCAGCGTGTGCCGTGCCTTATCAACGTTTTGTGCCAGCAGGCCCCATATAAAATAACTGCTGAACATTAAATATACTAGCTTCATTACAGGGTGTGCAGGTACATTTTTTTTGGATATAGCTAGTAGGATAATGTAAATAAGAATGATAATGGCAAATCTTGCTGCGATTCCTGTCCAGACGATATTATCCCACGTAAAAATAAAAAACCTTTCAAAAAAACTTATTTTAGATGTTTCAATTGCACCTCCCCAGTCATTGAAATGACCACTTGTAAAGGCTAAAGAGAGCTTGATAAAACCAGTCAAACTGCCTTCCGAAAAAATGAGTGCCACTACCCAGCAGGCCTGAAAGGCTAAGCCAAAAAGAGAAAAATAGATAAGCTCTCTCCAAGTGGTGGTTTTATTTTTCAATTTAGAATAAAAAAGAAAAAGGATGCCAATCGCAAAAGGCAAATAAGAAAGGCGAATACCTAACAAGATACTTAACAACCCTAATGGCAGCAAAATATAGGTTGAATTCCTCCTTTCAAATGCAAAAAGCAAACTCCAAAAATACCACCAAAAGGCAGCAAGAGCCGCCCCTTCTGACATCGGCTGGTTGACCATAATGATACAATAACTGGTTGAATAGATTATAGCTGTTGAAAACCATGAATAACTGCTGGTTAATAATCTCCTGCATACCTTGTAAACAGGAAAAATAGAAGAGGCATAAAATAAAATATTAAATAACGTTAATGCCTCTGATGGATTTTTCACAAAAGGATTCAACATTTTCCCGCCAAGAATAAAAAAGGGATATCCGGGAAAGTGTGGCTGCATTGCCATCAAATCAAAACGGGAGACGGCAAGGGTAAAATCAACCTGATCCCAGGACGAGGTAAAGGGATTAACAAACATAAGTTGAGAAATAAAAACGATTATGATTGACAAAATAGATACGATTATTAATAGGGTGCATTGCAATGGAATAGATATTTTCATATTTTCACACGCCTTATAGAGAAAAAGTACAAGGCAGCATGGCCTTGCACTTTGATTATAAAAGATTATTTTGCTTGTGGTTTAAAAACCTGTGCATTGTTTGGAGCTTCTTCCTTTTTATGCTTAACTGCAGACGGCTTTGAGGATGTCAGCAATAATATCGCGACAAAGTACCCGATATAAGCAAGCACTTCTTCAATCGATGGCATCGAAGAATAGCCAAACAGTGCTTTTAAGAATACACCGACATCTCCCGAAAGAATTGGAGCCGTCCCGTGATCACGCACATAATGTGTATAATCAATCGGATGCTCTGGAAGAAACCAGGTTAAATCATATACATGCGGGAGAATACTGCCTATTATGTTAAGGTCCTGCATCATGGAGATTGCTTGGACGAGTAATCCAGCAGATATTAAAATGATAAATGCACCAGTTAATTTGAAGAAAGTACTCAATGGCACTTTCATTGTACCTTTAAAGAACAAATAAGAAACAATGGCGGCTATAACTACCCCTGTGACGGCACCCCACCCCTGCATGGCAGCACCGATGTTCCCGCCTGTAATAGCAGCGAAGAAAAACACTGTCTCTACTCCTTCACGAAGAACAACGAGAAACGAGTGGATAACCATTCCGACGACATTGCCGGTGGAAATGAATTTATTCATTTTTCCTTCCATGTTCCCTTTTAAATCGCGGCTATGACTCGCCATCCAGAAAACCATTTGGGTTAATAAGACTGTAGACACCAGCATAATCCCTATTTTTAAATACATTTCGCTTCCCATTGCAGCAAAGCCGGTAAAAACCAGTTGGAATAAAAGGGCTACCCCGACACTCGCCAAAACAGCGAGCCCCGCCCCTAACCAAACATATTTATTGAACTGCTTATGATTGACTCTTTTTAAATAGGTTGTAATTATCCCAACAATTAATAACGCCTCTAAGACTTCACGAAATGTAATTAACAGTGCTTGAATCTCCACAGCCTTTTCTCCTCCCCAAGGTGTCTTTTTATTTTCTTCTTCTACGGATTACAAAAATAATAACAGCAATAAGAACAGCGACGATTAATACGAGTGGAATCCAGTTTCGAATATTAGAGGGATCCGTCCAGTCCTTTTTAGCGGCAGCTTGTTCAGCGGCACTTTCAGAAAAATGACCAACCTCAAGACTTTTTAATTTAAATTCGGTTTTTAAGCTATTTAAGATTTCATCTTTATTTTCCTTAAAAGCATCTAAATTTGCTTCTTTCTTCCCTACCCCAAACAATCCAGGGTTCCCCAACGCTTCGAGTGATTGATCAAAATCCTCTCGAATCTTTTTATCATTCTCAGGGTTTTCGGCCTCAACCTTTGGAGATAACGCTTCGTATGTAGCAAACCCTTTGGCAAGCAGACGTTTGGTTGTGTCATATTCTTTAAAATTGCTTTCTATGCTTTCCAAGCGTCTGGCAATATTTAAAACCAACAGCTTTTCCATATTGGAAATGGCGGCTTCTTTATCTTTTGCATCGAGATTGCCAATAATTAATTTTGCAGGCTCAGGACCCATATGCATATCAATTTCTTCTTTTACGGTTTCGAATAGCTTTTTAGCAGATGTAAAATTTGGAGGGTTCTCATCAAGCTTAACGACCATTTCCTTGTAAACATCAGCAATCTTTTCTTCATTTGGATCCCCGTAGGAATAAGCATGAACCCCTGTAATAGAGAAGCTGTTCAATAGGATTGCTATAATAAAAAATAAAACTGAGAATTTTTTCATCTACAAATTCACTCCTACAATAATAATGATAATGATTATCATTCACGCTGTCAATGAAACAAAGCAGAAAGTCACATAATTAACATAATTATCTTATTTACTGTTCTTGGTTCCTATTCATAAAGGGATGTACCTTTCCATTCACCCTAAGATTTACTTTATCTACTTTATTAACAGGTCTTCGCATTTCTTTTAATACGGCTGGGAGGACAGACGTCATATAGGCCTTAAACTTAATAAAAGATTCACCAGTTTTCCGAACTTGATAACGAATCGGGATTTCCTTCATTCGAAAGCCCTTGCGGATTAGATTAAGTGTGACTACTTGAGCATAGTTGTAATCATGGATAATTTCTGCTTCTATCATCGCCTGCCGAGAAAAGGCTCTCATACCGGATTGACCATCATAGATCCATTTCCTTAGCAGTAGTGCCTGCAGAAGGGTGAAACAGTAATTTCCGAGTCTTCGGTTCCATCTCATTCCCTTTATTGTCCCAAGGAATCGGGAACCCATCACATAGTCATGCGTTCCCATTAAGATTGGTTCAATTAATTCCGGAATTTGCTCAGCAGGATATTCATTATCTGCATCAATCATTACCCCAATGTCTGCACCATATGCAGCACATAGCTCTAGACCTTTGCGGACTGCAGCACCTAAACCTTTATTTTTCGGAAAGGTGTGAACATAATCAGCACCCGCTTTCCAAGATAGCTCTTCTGTTCGGTCACTCGAACCATCATTGATGACTAATACTTCTACACTTACATTTTGATTAAAATGTCTTGGGATCTTCTGAATTACCTCAACGATTGATTCTTCCTCATTATAGGCTGGTAGAAAAACAATGACTTTTTGCTGCTTCATTCCTTAATTACTTCCTTCCTAATTGCATCAATTAATACAGGACCTCGGGATTTATCTGGGAAAGGAGCACCCAATAAGTAAGAGATAGTCGATGCCATCGATACTAAACTATGCTTTTCCTCGACACTCTTTCCTTTTGCAATCGCAGGGCCAAACATAAAGAAAGGTACAAACCGTTCTCCTTCATCCAAGTGGCCATGACCTCCGATACCATCTGCCTGGCCATGATCGGCACATACAATAAAGGTGTAATTATCAAGTTTGCCTTTCTCTTTAAGCCAATTAAAATATTCTTCAATCAGGCTATCAGCTTCTTCAATTTTTTGAATGTATTCATCATATAAAACACCGCGGCTGTGTCCGGTTTGATCTGTACTAATTAATTGTACAATCTGCAGGTCTGGATTCTGCTCGTCCATGATGTTTTTGGCTCGTTCAATAATGCTCCGGTCGACGATACTATTATTCATTACGGCCGTATAGGTTTCGACATCCTTACCAAATGAATCAACGAGGTGGGCAACAGCTAATAATGAACCCTTTTTCCCTATTTTTCTTAGACTATCAAACACACTTTCAACTTTAATCCCGAGCTTCCACACCATATTGGATTTAATTCCGTGTTCAAATGGATAGGTTCCTGTGAACATGGAAGAAAAGCAAACGACCGTTCTCGCCGGATAGACTGTTTCCATTCGGGTATAGTCTGTGCCATTTTTTCTCAAAAAATCAAGGAAGGGGGTATTCGCCTCTTCAAACCGTTCTTTCCTCATGCCGTCTATAACCATAACGATAACCTTATCGTTTATAGCAGAATCACGCTCCTTAACATTGGAAGTATAGGTTGGAATAATTTTTGGCTTCCAGTCAAATAAGTTTTTATGTAGAATCCATGAAAACAAAAGTACCCCAGCATAAAAAAGAAATAAAATGCCAAGTTCACGTCCGGACCATTCATGTTCTGTATTAACTAAATTCCAAAGTGACAAAAGCAGCAAGAACTTTGGTAATTGTTCCTGGGCGTTTCCACTGGTTGAATCACTATTTTTTAATACGAGCTTCCAAAAGCGGGTAAAATTTAGCCATGATGTTCCTATCCGTAAATGATAGTAAAACGTCCCCCAAAAAAAGACGGTAAAAAAGAAATATAAACCGATTGCTGTTAGAAGCAGACCGAGATTAACATTGTTCCAGATAATAAGATAGGCAGTAAATGGAATCCATAAATAATTTCTTAAAAACAAAGGATAGTCAAATAAATAATAAATAATCAGCATTGGTACAATGGCAAGCAGCCCTAAGGAAAAATTCGCTAAAAATGAAGGGTCACCTAGTTTGGATAATGAATAAATGACCATGATGCCAACCGTAAAAATGGGTGTAAACGGCTTTCCCTCATTTAAAAGGTTCCAGCACCTAGCTGCTGTTTTTTCAAATTTTGATGCTTTTTTCATTCAGGTCTTCTCCTCATTAAAAGAATTTCTCTGATTTGGTTAATTTTTGTTCTCGGTGAATGGATCAAGAGCAGGAATCCAACAAAATAGGAAAAAATAAATTTATAGCTATGGCTAACAAGCGCTACCATATACCCATCCTTGACCGGATAATGAAAACTTGATAAAGCCGCTGTCATGACGGCTTCATAGGTGGAAATTCCGCCAGGCGTAATTTGAAAAACCTGTCCTCCGACAGTAATAGAGTTGACCCATATTGCCTTGTAAATGGGCAAACCGTTCCCCAGTGAACTTGTAACTCCCCAAACGACAGCTCCTTCAAGAATCCAACTTAAGGCAACAAGGATAATAATCCATGTGAAATTCCTGCTAGCTATGCTAGTTTTTATTAATTGAATATGCTTTTCCAGAAAAGGCGGACGAAATTTACTAAGAATTAAGAATCCAATTAAACCGAATACCAGCAAAATAAGTGCCATTGGTAGAGAATATCGAAACGTAAATGACCTTGATAAAGCGATTAATCCAATAAAGGAAAACAACAAAAGAAAAAACATATCCAATACCCTGAGAACGATCACCGAATGGGCCGATATTTCCGGCTTGATATTTTTTTCCCGCCAGGATAAAACACCGATTCGAATTGCATCTCCTACTTTAATAGGTGTAATATGATTGACAAACAGACTCAAAAGTACACCCTGAAGACAGCTGAAAAACCTAACGTTATTTCCTAAATATAATCGCCAAGCTTCAGCCCTCAGGATAAAAGAAAACAAATACGAAATCGTAACAATCAATAGGATAATCGGGTTGTCAATGAAGAACTCTTTCGTTTCCTTTAAAAAATTTTCATGACGAAAATAACGAATGGATAATACGATAAATACTCCGATTAATAGGACTCCTGTCAACCTGATGTACCGTTTAACAGATTTCCGTTTCATGTTTTTTCGCCCATTCGATTGTATTGGCAAGTCCTTCTGAAAAAGAAACGGCAGGATAATATCCAAGCTGCTCATTTGCTTTTCTAATATCTGCCCATGTCGAATGAACATCCCCTTGACGAAAAGCCCCTTGCCCAACAGTTAATTCAGGAAAATGCATCCTTAGCTGATCCACTAATTCCTCTAAGTAAATGGGCTTGCCTGATCCGATATTGTAGGTCCCTACCCTTACTTTTTGATTAAAAGCACTTAAGACTCCATTCACACAGTCATCAATGTATGTATAATCCCTGGCAGTTCCCTTACCGAATAGAGTAATTTCCTCTTTTGCCAGTAATTTTTTTATAAACTTAGTAATGGCCATATCAGGCCTTCCCCATGGTCCATAAACGGTAAAAAAACGGAGTATTGAGACTTTATATGGAAATAATGAAGCATAAGCATGACAAAAGGCTTCAGCGCTGAACTTCGCAGCCGCATATGGGGAAACTACCCTTCCTGTTGCCATTTCCTCCTCAAGCGGTACGTTTTTTTGTTCTCCGTAAACGGAAGATGATGAAGCAAAAATAAATTGTTTTGCTTCTGAATCACCAGCAAACCGAAGAGCGTTAATAGTTGCTTTTATGTCATAATCTACATACTCATTCGGGACTTCAATGGAATGAGGGACTCCTGGTATAGCAGCAAGATGGATAACAGCTTCAGGCTGAAAGGATAAAAAAATATCTCTGACTTCCTTTTCATTATGTATAAGACTTTTTTGGAAAAAGCGAAATTCTCCTGACTCCTTGATAAATTCAAGGTGACGGTTTTTTCTATTAATTGAATAATAGGGGTGAAGTTCATCAATGATGACTACTTCATGTCCCTCATGGATTAACTTTCTGGAAAGATGGGAACCGATAAATCCTGCTCCCCCCGTTACAACAACTTTCAATTTAAAACACCTCTATTAAGACATAATTAGAGAAAATAGGAAAAACCTTGTGTTTGTAACAAGGTTTTTCCTCTGCATTATTTCGCTTTTTCTACGATTGTATTCAGAGTAGAAATCAAGTCGTTTAATTGCGCATCACCAGCGGCTTTATCTTTAGCTTTTGCTGTATCGACATATTTCTGGGCTTTTTCATTTAATGTCTTATAAGCATCTTCACCTAAAAGCGTTTTAATATCTTCGCCGATGATATCGATAAATAACGCTCCCTCTAAACCGGTAACTGCTGCTTTATCTTCACCTTTTTCTAAGAACTCTTTACTTTCACTGTACTCAGAAATAGCAATTTTTGCAAATCCGCGGACAAACGCTTTGTTAACAGCTGCAGGATCTAGAGCTTTAACATCAGACTCAAGTGTAAAGGATTTTTCAATAAAGGCAGTTTCTTCTGCAGCATGGCTATTCAAATAGCTGTATAAGGATTGAAAGAATGCCCAGCCTTCCGCCTGCTCAACCTTAGCTGCAACAGCATCTTCTTTTGCTTCAGCTGCTGTTTTTGTCGCATATCCATTTGGAAGAGCTCCGGTTGCAAGATAGAAAGTCTTCATAAGGGTCTTATCGACTACTTGCTTGCCTAAGTTAAAACTTAATTGATCATTGTTCTTAATCGCAGTTTCGATTTCATTAAATCCGCCATCAATCACGCTGACAAGATTGGTTCCATAAGCGGCATCACGCTTTTCAACCGTAGACTTTAAGATAGCATAATAGCCTTTTGCTTCTTCAAGCTCACCATTTACCTCGTCAGTTTTACCCCATTTTTCTGTTACTTCAGTGAAATCGTGCTTAATCGAAGTATAGAACACTTTTTGCATCAATTTATCAAAAATTTGTCTTACAACCACTTTGTCCATTGAACCATCTTTACCAGCTGTTAATGCAGCAGTGATTTTTTCATCAAGGGTATCTTCAAATTCAGCATCACGGTTTTGAACTAGCTCTTTTAAATTTTTATTGTATAAATCAGTTACTTTTGCAAAATCAACGTCTTTACCTTCTTTTGCTTTATCAAGCTCAGTGATCGCTTCGCTAAAGACTTTCGCATAATCCACTTCTTCTGTTTGTTCAGCTTCTTTCTTCTCCGCTGATTTTTCCTTGTTCTCTACTTTTGGTTTAGTTTCGCTTTCTTCAGCTTTTCCACATGCTCCAAGTACTAAAGAAAGTGCTGCAGTTGCTGCAAGAAGTTTAAATTTGATAGACATCCTTGTTTCCCCCGGTTTGTTTTTTATATTTGTCGTTTGATAATGATTATCATTTACATTTATCATTATAGAGAGAATGATTCTCAATGTCAACGAGATTTTTTCAATTGTAACAAAATAGACACTATATCTAATCTGTTTATAGTAAAAAGACCATCCTGTTATTTTCAGCATAACCTAACTTTTTCAGACTTTAGTCGTAGAAAAAGCTGTACTTTTTTCTAAGGCTTGCTGGAATAAAAAACGCTATAATAATGGAAAGAGTTAGAATTTTCTGGGGGTCCTTTTAAATGAACGAAAATCATCTTTCTGAATTAAAAATACTGAAAGAAATTGCCGAACTTCTTAACCGCGGCACTGATATTCAGGCTATCCTTACAGAGGTTCTAAAAAAACTACTTAATGTAACAGGGATGCAAACAGGCTGGATTTTTCTGATTGACCGAACAGGCCAATTTGTACTGGCTGCCAAAGAAAACCTCCCTCCGGCATTGACAGAGAATCAAAACATACTAATGTGCAGCGGGGACTGCTGGTGTCTTAACCGTTACAATAATGGCCGTTTAGATAAAGCTACGAATATCATCGAATGTAAACGGCTAGAGATTGCCATTGAACAAGGTCTGGGAGATACATGTGGTTTAACACATCACGCCACTGTCCCATTAAAAGCTGGAAACGAAAAATTCGGCCTTTTAAATGTGGGTTCTCCCTATAAAACAAGATTTAACCATGAAGAGCTCGCGTTATTAGAATCTATAGCCCTGCAAATTGGATCTGCCTTAAAACGAATAAACCTGACACACCGAGAACAAGAAATTGCTTTAACGGCAGAAAGAAACAGACTTGCCAGAGATTTGCATGATTCCGTCAACCAGCTCCTTTTTTCCTTGAGTCTGACGGCACGGGGCGGCATGGAAATGACAAAGAATAAGGATATTAAAGAAACCTTCGGCTATATTCAAGATTTGGCTCAGGAAGCCTTAAACGAAATGCGGGCACTTATTTGGCAGCTTCGTCCAAAGGGACTAGAAAAAGGCATCGTCAGTGCTTTATGTAGCTACGGCGACATGCTCGGTTTAAAGGTCAACATAAATGTGAACGGTGTAATCCATTTACCAAGTACCATTGAAGAAGGATTATGGAGAATCGGTCAGGAAGCTTTGGCGAATTGTAAAAAACATTCTGGAGAGACGGTTGTTCATCTTTCTATCCATTCAAGTGAAAATAGAATTTCCCTTGAGATTAAAGATCGCGGCACCGGTTTTCATTATGACGAAACAAAAGAACTCCCATCTCTCGGATTAAAAAGTATGAAGGACCGAACTGAAAGCTTAGGGGGGACTTTTCATATCAAAAGTGAAACAGATAAAGGGACAATAATTAAAGTTAATATACCTTTCTAAGGGGAGAAGAACAATGAGTACCATTCGAATACTTATAGCTGATGACCACCATGTTGTCCGTAGAGGCTTAGTATTTTTCTTAAAAACACAAGAGAACATCGAAATCATCGGGGAAGCGAAAAATGGAAAAGAAGCTGTCGAGCTGGCAGACACCCTTTTACCAGATGTAGTCCTCATGGACTTAGTCATGCCCGTAATGGACGGAATTGAAGCAACACGAAAAATTAAAGAAATGCATCCGGACATGAATATCATGATCTTAACCAGTTTTTCTGACCAAAACCATGTCATTCCAGCGATCGAAGCTGGTGCTTCCGGGTATCAACTAAAAGATATTGAGCCTGATGAACTTGTAAAAGCCATTAGACAATTAATGAAAGGCGAAAATCAACTACATCCCAAAGCAACAACTCATCTTTTAACTCAATTCTCATCAAGGAATAATGAAGACAAAAAGCCTTTAGAAGATTTGACAAGAAGAGAATTGGAAGTCCTCAAAGAAATCGCCAGCGGAAAAAGCAATAAAGAAATTGCAGCATCCCTCTTTATTACTGAAAAGACGGTTAAAACCCATGTCTCCAGCATTTTAGCTAAACTAGAGCTTACTGACCGAACCCAGGCTGCCCTTTATGCTGTACGAAATGGTGTCATAAAAAACAGTTAAAACACGGCTTATGAAAAAGCCGTGTTTTTTGGTGGAATTCTTTGGTCCGGTTGTAAAAAAGTTTCTCACACAATTCTGTATCCACTTGTTTTTTTAGGAAAGACTATACATCGGTATCTCATTAGGATCGGCTTCAAAGGTTTCATTAGCATGGTCGATGTAACGAAGCAGGTTATATAGTTTCTTTTCAAGAACACTGTAATCACGTTCAAAATTGTAAGCATGCAGGAATTGTTCAATCTTTTTGGATAAAAATTGATCTTTTGTTCGAACCATTAAAATCAGTAAATTATCCCATTCTGACCGATGCGTATAATATAACGCCCGGTCATAATCCACTTTATTCATTTTTTATCTCTCCTCCTTATTAGGAGTTGAGTTTATTGTATGACATTTTTTAAAGAACTTTCACAGAAAATGTTGGACACCCTATTCTTACGCCCTTTTCAACTTTTACCTGTATAAATTCTTTTTGGGAGGTTAAATGGTTAAATATCTTTGTTTACTAATAATGCTCTTCCATGCATTTCAAACCACAGCTAATGCCTCAATTGTAAAAACAAATAAACCATACTCTTATGAAATGCTTGAAAATGATCTTAAGTTATTGAAGGAAAAATATAAAGAAGAAATGGAATTAAAAACAATCGGAACGACCCATTTTGGACAAAATATATTGGCGGTTAAGCTTGGCACTGGGGAAAAAAATATTGTCTTAATTGGCTCTCATCACGGTCGTGAATGGCTGACAAGCATGCTTTTAATGAAAATGCTGGAGACTTATGCCCATGATTATCATGCATTGGAAATGACAGGCTCCAAAAATATTTTAAACGATATTTCGATTTGGTTTGTCCCTATGCTAAATCCAGATGGCGTAACCATACAACAACACAACTTTAAACAATTTTCAGCGAAACAAAAGAATCAAATTTTTCATATGAATGATGGTTCAAAACGATTTAAAAGATGGAAAGCAAATGGAGTTGGTATAGACCTAAACAGGCAATATCCCGCAGGATGGGAAAGTCTAGATACAAAAGTCAACAAACCATTTTATAAATTTTATAAAGGGAAAAAACCGCTGCAAGCTAAAGAGGTTATAGCCTTGACCAATTTTATTAAGGAAATTAATCCTTCCATTGCGGTTGCTTATCATACAGCTGGAGAAGAGATTTTTTGGAAATATAAGAATGGAAAGAATCTTGCCCGGGATAAATTAATCGCTAAAAAAATTGCGAAGATAACAGGATATAAATTAAATACTCCCCCTGACGATGCTGTTGGAGGAGGTTTCACTGACTGGTTTATCACCACTTATTACAAACCCGCCATGACGATTGAAATTAGTTATCTTGTTGGAGAGACAAGCCCCCCTTTATCTGTTTTTAAAAAGGAATGGAAACGAAATCGATTGGTGGGACTAAAGCTTGCACAAGAAGCAAAAAAAATTTCCAAATAATACATAATACAGAACATTTTGGACAAAATATTTTCAAACGCTTTTTTTTGGAGGGATTTTCTTGAAAAAGTTTTTAGCTGGCCTATTTATTATGTTGTGTTTTTTTGTCTATGTTAACCTACAAGGAGAGGCACAAAAGCCTGACTATGAAAAATTTGGCAGGATTGCCATAACAGTTGTACAAGCAGACTTTCCAGGCGCCCCCATTAAAGATTATGAATACTTGGGAAGGAAAAAAATTGATACAACAAAGGTAGAGGATGGTTTCCGTTTTAAAGTGCAAGAAAATAACCAGAACTTCTTTGTGATTGTAAGAGTGAGTCATGATGCCACAAATAATAAGGTTTTAAATATAAACGTGGAAAATCAAAAACAATAAGCAGCCTTGCTTATTGTTTTTTGGCTTCTTTCTCATCATTCCCAGTTTACCCTCATACATTGTGGTAAGAGGAAAAGGGGGGAATGGCAATTGAATGGAGAAGAACGCAAATCACTAGAATATGCAATTAGTGAAATTACGGAGATTGCAAAAGGATTTGGGCTAGATTTTTATCCAATGAGATATGAAATTTGTCCCGCTGAAATTATTTATACCTTTGGAGCCTATGGTATGCCAACCCGGTTTTCACACTGGAGTTTTGGAAAGCAATTTCACAAAATGAAACTCCATTATGACCTGGGTTTGAGTAAAATTTACGAACTAGTTATTAATTCAAATCCATGCTACGCCTTTTTACTTGATTCAAATACCCTAATTCAAAATAAATTAATTGTCGCTCACGTTTTAGCCCACTGTGATTTCTTTAAGAACAACGTCCGTTTCCAAAATACGAAGCGGGATATGGTAGAAAGCATGGCCGCTACTGCCGAACGAATTCACAAATATGAAATTCAATACGGAAAAAAAGAAGTAGAAACATTTTTAGATGCAGTATTGGCAATTGATGAGCATATTGATCCTTCGTTGATGAGGCCAAAGCTTGCTTGGTCAATTGGCGATCAAGAAGAAGAATCGGGGGAAAACCCAATTCACACTCCCTACGATGACCTATGGAGTTTAGATGAAAAGGAAAAACAGGAACCTTCACAGCCAAGGAAAAAGAAATTTCCACCCAGGCCGGAAAAGGATTTGCTCCTTTTTATTGAAACCTACAGCAGAGAGCTTGAAGATTGGCAGCGGGATATTTTAACGATGATGCGCGAAGAAATGCTCTACTTCTGGCCGCAGCTGGAAACAAAAATTATGAACGAAGGCTGGGCATCCTTCTGGCATCAACGGATATTACGAGAATTGGAATTAACAAGCGGGGAAGCCATTGAATTTGCCAAATTAAATGCTGGTGTGGTACAGCCTTCAAAAACAGGCATTAATCCTTATTATCTTGGTATTAAAATTTTTGAAGATATCGAGGAGCGGTACAATAACCCAACAGAAGAAATGAAGCGCAGAGGAGTACAGCCAGGTTCTGGACGTGATAAAATATTTGAAGTTCGTGAGGTTGAATCCGATATTTCCTTCTTACGAAATTATTTGAATAAAGACCTTGTCATGCGAGAGGATATGTATCTTTTCCAAAAGCAAGGACGGGATTATAAAATTGTTGATAAGCAATGGGAGCATATCCGCGATCAATTAGTCAATATGCGGGTAAATGGAGGGTTTCCGTACATTACCGTTAATGATGGCGATTATCTCAAAAATGGTGAACTTTACTTAAAGCATTGGTATGAAGGCGTTGAATTAGATGTGAAATATCTTGAAAAGGTATTGCCATACGTTCAGCAGCTTTGGGGAAGACCGGTCCATATTGAAACCATCATTGAGGAAAGAAAAATGCTGTTTTCCTATGACGGCAAAGGTGTACATCGGAAATATTTATAATATTGGAGTGAGCTATCCTGCTTTAGGTGGGATAGCTTTTTTAGCTGGGCTTTCATATACCTTAGGAGCTCTTGTTAAGTCCCTACGGGCATCGAACTGCCTTTTCATTTACCATCCAAACTCTTTTTTAGGCGCTTCGGGCAATGAAACTTTTTCTACGGGGACCGTTATATCATCTTAAGCATCATTTGGTAACGTAGACCCTTTCTACGTTACCCTTTTCTCTTCCCGACCACGTTCTCGGTCACATAGACCACTTCTACGTTACCCTTTTCTCTCCCCAACCACGTTCTCGGTCACATAGACCCCTTCTACGTTACTCTTTTCTCTTCACCACCTCGTTTTCGGTAACGTAGACTCCTTCTACGCTACCCTTTCCTCTTCATTACAACATTTTCGGTAACGTAAAGTCATACTTCCTGCCTCCGCTTTACTTCACCACTTCAATTTCAATCCAGTAGCCATTTTTCAAAAAACAACCCCGAAAGGCGTAAAGTGCCTTTCGGGGTTATTTTTATGCTATCGGATATTGTTGGACAAATGGATGTAAGACAATTTCATCAATTAACATATGCTTGGGAGCAGAAGCCATGTAAATCACGGCATTTGCAATGTCCTCTACTTTGAGCCAGTCTTTTTTCTCAGGCAAGCCTTGCTGTGATTCTGCAAAATACGTATCCACCATACCCGGATTGATTGTGCCAACACGGATTCCGTATTCACGAACTTCTTGTGCAACAGAACCGGAGAAACCTTGAACAGCATATTTTGTAGCAGTATAGGCCGAACCATTAGGAATCGTATAGCGGCCAACATCAGAAGAGATGGTAATAATCGTTCCAGATTTCTTCTCTTTCATATGTGGAAGAACGGCTTTTGTCGCTAAGAAAACTCCTTGCACATTTACTTCAAATACCTTCTTCCACTCATCCACCGTCACATCTTCAATCAATTTAAAGAAACCAATTCCGGCATTATTAATTAACAAATCTATGGAACCATAGAAGTCAAGCGTTTCCTGAACAACTCTTTGCATATCCTCTTCCTTTGAAACGTCCGCTTGTACAGGCAGGATTTTATACCCCTTGTTTTTTAGCTCTGCTGCTGTTTCAGAAACCTGTGAAGAGCTCCCAACAATGGTTAGCTTCACCCCTTGTTCTGCGAGCTTTACCGCGATTTCCCTGCCAATCCCTCTCGAGGCGCCAGTGACAATCGCAACTTGACCTTTAAGCACAATGAATCTTCCTTTCATGATGTAATTCTGGATGCTGTTAAATAATTAAATTTCTTGCACCATCTTGACTTTTTGATTTACAAGTTCCATAAAGTCCTTCTCAATAGCTTCTAGTTTCGCTTTACTATCTTTAAGACTTTCACTATTTACTCCGAAATAGAATTTTACTTTCGGTTCAGTACCTGAAGGTCTTAAACATACCCATGAACCGTCTTCGAAAGTATATTTTAATACATTGGATTTTGGCAATTCAATTTTTTCTTCCTTAATTCCGCTTATACGAAGTCCCGTTAAATAATCCTCAGATACTGCTGTTTTCAATGAGCCAAGGTTCTTAAGCGGATCGTTTCGGAATGAGGCTAAAATGCGCTGAATTTGTTCCGCTCCCTCTTTACCTTTTAACGTTAGAGAACGAAGACCTTCCTGATAATAACCGTACTTTTCAAAAACCTGAATCATTCCTTCATATAGGGACAATCCTTGTTTTTTATAATATGCGCAAACCTCTGTTGCCAATAGTGCAGCTTGGACTGCGTCCTTATCACGAGCAAAATCGCCAATAAGATATCCGTATGATTCTTCATAACCAAATAGGTATGTATGCTCACCTGTAACTTCATACTCTTTGATTTTTTCAGCGATAAATTTAAAGCCTGTTAATACATCAATCGTTTCTAATTGGAAAGCAGAAGCAATTTTTCGACCTAATTCGGATGTTACGATCGTTTTTAACACAACTCCATTTTGAGGCAAAGTTCCTTTTTCCTTTTTCTGGGTTAAGAGATAATCAAGTAAAAGAGCCCCTGTTTGATTTCCAGTTAAAACAACATACTCTCCCTCAGGATTAAGGACTGCTATACCAAGTCGATCTGCATCCGGATCCGTAGCAATTAAAAGATCTGCCCCTACTCGTTTCCCATCACGAATGGCTAATTCAAAGGCCGCATGCTCTTCCGGGTTTGGACTTTTTACTGTTGAAAATTCAGGGTCTGGAAGCTCTTGCTCCTTCACCACTGTTACATTCTTATAGCCTAAAGCAGCAAGCGCTGAACGAACCGGTTTATTGGCCGTTCCATGTAACGGAGTAAATACTACATGAAGATCCGTTTCTTCTGCAAGATGCGGATTCTCGGAAATTGTTTTTAAGTTTTCAAGGTAAGCTTTGTCCACTTCTTGACCAATGGTTTTAATGAGTCCCGCAGCTTTTAACTTTTCCTCGCTGTCGACCTCGATTAATAATTCGTTCTCTATTTCATTTACCCGGCTGATTACTATATCGGCATCAGCAGGAGGAAGCTGGCCGCCATCAGAACCATAAACCTTATATCCGTTATATTCCGGAGGATTATGACTTGCGGTAATGACAATTCCAGAAAAAGCATTTAAATACCTTAAGGCAAAGGATAATTCAGGAGTTGGTCTTAATTCATCAAATACATATGTTTGAATTCCTTTGGTGGCAAGTGTTTTGGCAGCCTCCATTGCGAATTCTGGTGATTTGTGGCGGGAATCATAGGCAATCACAACTCCGCGTTGTTTTGCTTCTACACCATGTTCATCTATGTATGCAGCCAGTCCGGCAGAAGCCTTTCGGACCGTATAGATGTTCATACGGTTTGTCCCAACACCTAATTCACCGCGCATACCGCCAGTTCCAAATTCCAGATTCTTATAAAATGCCTCTTCAAGTAGTTTTTCTTCTTTCTTTAATTCTTCTAATTGATTATGTAATTCTACATCCAAATCCTTAAATTCAATCCAACTATTTGCTACTTCTTTCCAGTCCATGAGGGCCCTCCCGTTTCATTCTAATTTTTATATTTTCTTAGTTATAACATGTTACTCCTTTAAAAATCGCATAAAAAATCCGACAATTTTCGCAGAATGTATATTACTCATTACTATTTTACCTTATAA
>NZ_JBALPP010000153.1:0-20809 GCF_036965425.1 Neobacillus drentensis
ATTTAAGTGAAGTGCAGGAAACCAGGAGGAGAATATGATTAAAATTAAAAATTTAAGTCATGAATTTGTGATTGGAAAAAAAGGGAATCAAACCATCATACCGGTACTTAAGGATATTACTTTTTCAGTAGAACAAGGGGAAATTGTCACTATTGTTGGCAGAAGCGGTTCTGGTAAATCAACACTATTGAATTTAGTGAGTGGATTTATTCATCCAAAACATGGTGAAATATGGATTAATGATAAAAAGGTATCTGACCTAAATGAGTCTAAGTTTGCTGATTTTCGTATCAAAAACCTAGGCTTCATCTTTCAAAGCTTTCAATTGATTGCAAGTATGACGGCTTTTCAAAATGTGGAGCTTCCACTTATTTTAAAAGGTGCCAGCGAGAATGATAGAAAAAAACTTACAGAAGAAATGTTGATAAAAGTGGGTTTGCAAGATTACAAGGATCATTATCCTGGAGAATTATCAGGAGGGCAGCAGCAGCGTGTCAGTATAGCACGTGCAATGATTGTCAACCCGCCGATAATTCTCGCAGATGAGCCGACTGGAAGCCTTGATAGTGAAACAGAAGAAGATCTGCTCAAATTCATTATCGAACTGAATCAGGATTTGGGGATCACATTTTTGATTATCACACATGATGAGAAAGTAGCGGAAATAGGTCATCGGACAATTGAATTAAAAGATGGCCGTATCGCTCGGGAGGCAGCAGTAGTATGAAACTAAAAGATCAATTCCGTTTTGTAAGACAAAATATGAAAAAGAATAAAACCCGTGTATACATGACTATTTTGGCAACGGCAATGGGTTGCGCCTTTTTAATTGTCCTTGCTTCAGTAGGTTTTGGATTGCAGAAATCAGTTGTGAAGGAAATCACTGAACAACGAGTCATAACGCAAATTGATGTTCATGGAAAAGAATTAAAAAATGAAGGTGAGTTTCGTCCATTAACCGATAAAGATATTCAGCTATTTGAGAAGGTTAAGGATGTTAAAGCTGTAACAAGAAGAAAGATGGTCCAGCAGGATAGCACCTATTCTCACGGAACTTACCAAGAACCAGCGCAAACATATGTTACAAACTTTCCATCAGAAATCAAAGCTGGCTTTGAGTTATCAAAGGGCAGATTACCAAGAAGTAAAGAGGAAGTAGTGGTAGGTTATAATTTTCCTCTTAATCTCGCTTTAATGGATGCACCAGAGGACAGGTATGATAACAAGGGAAAACTAAAAGAGAAGTATCGCTACACTGGTGAGTTACTTGGCGAGAAGCTGGAATTAACGGTTAAACAATTTAAGAATGGAAAACAAGTTGAAAAAAAGCTTCCTTTAACCGTTGTCGGAATTTCAAAAAAACCTTCAAGAGAATGGACAGAAGATCGAAGTGTATTTATTTCAGAAGCAATGCTAATGGAAATCGAGAATTTTACAGGAACACCTAAAGGAATGATGCTTGACCCAGATAGTGAGAAAATGGACGGGATTAGTGCTAATAAAGGTACTTATGATGAAGTGAAAATTTATGCAAAAGACATGGAGGCGGTCCAAAATATCACCGACAAATTAAAAGAAAAAAAGTATGCGACATATTCTGTAGTGAATGAACTGAAACAAGTAAATATGATATTTATGATTGCAAAAGCTGGACTTATATTTATTGGAACGATAGCAATCTTGATTGCTTCGATTGGTATTTACAATACGATGACAATGGCGGTCACGGAGCGGGCACCTGATATAGGAATCATGAAGGCAATTGGAGCCAGCCCGAAAACGATTAAACGTATATTCCTCCTTGAAAGCAGCTATATCGGTTTAATCGGCGCCATTATCGGAACAATTGTTTCATATGGCGTCAGCTATACCGTTAATTTTGCAGTTCCATTGATTATTAATCAAGCGTTTGGTGAAGAAACACCTCCCAATTTAACCTTTAGCGACATTCCAATCATATTACCAATCATTTGTGTGGTAATTTGTTATGGTGTAACCATTCTATCGGGAATGCGGCCTGCTCAAAGAGCAACAAAGGTTGATGTGTTGAAAGCAATGAGGAGAGAAGTGTAAAATCAGAATTTCCCGTGACAATCGTGGACAACCAATTCCAGTCCAAGCATATGTTATATAAAGGCAATTTAACATATGGAAAGGGGATGGGATGATGATTAACTGGAAGGTCCGATTTCGCAACAAAAACTGGGTAATCGCATTTATATCACAGCTAATGATTGTTGCCCAACTGGTGCTGGCTGGATTACATTCACTAGGGATTACCGATTTCCAACTATCTCATTCGATTCAAAATTCAATATTGACATTAGTAAATGCCATATTTGTAATACTATCCATGCTCGGGCTCGTTCAAGATCCAACTACCAAAGGCTTTGGAGATAGTGAAAGGGCAATGAATTATAAAGATCCGAACTAACGAGAAAAGTCAGTTTCCCTGTGGGTGCTGACTTTTTGTTGGCAGTAAAATTAGGAAAATTCTTTACAATTTGCCTTTAACATAGTTTACTAATTAAGTAAAAAATAATTTGCGAGGCCATACATATGAATAAAATAAAAATGTATATTGAGCAATTCCACCCAATTGTCTGGGTATTATTAATTGGCACTGTATTATCCAGAGGCTCAGCCTACATGACACTGCCATTTTTATCGATTTATTTATCACGTCATATCGATCTTTCTCCAATTATTATCGGGTTGACTGTCGGTATGAGCCCTTTAATGGCCACAGTGGGAGGATTCATCGGTGGCCATTTATCAGACCGGTTTGGCAGAAGGCCGATTATGCTCACCGCTTTGTTTACACTAGCATTTGTCTATTATGGGTTTACAATAGCAAATAGTCAGGGATGGTTCATCTTATTAAATGCCATTAATGGACTATGTACTTCCTTTTTTGAACCAACATCACAAGCACTTATGGCAGATTTGACTGATAAGAAAATTAGAATGAAGGTGTACTCTTTAAGGTATACCGCCATGAACATTGGAGCTTCAGTAGGGCCTCTTGTAGGGGCCTTTTTGGCTAATCATTCTGCAAAGCTTTCGTTCGCCATTACTGGTTCAACCTACTTGGCATATGGAATCGTTCTTTTTATTTTAATGAAAAAACTCATTATTACTAAACAATTAGAAACGAAAAAGGTTGTATCATTTGTGGATGCATTTAAGATCATCAAGACAGATAAAGCGTTAAGATATCTTTTATTTGGGATCATTTTAATTAACATCGGCTATGTCCAAATAGACTCCAATTTGCCGCAATTCTTGGAAGGGACACTGGAAAACGGTGTAGCCATTTTTTCTGTTTTGCTTACCGTTAATGCTGTGATGGTGGTATGCTTGCAGATGCCGATCAGCCATTTTGCTGAAAAATTTAGCTTAATGCAGGCTATGGCTGCAGGTTCTTTATTTATTGCGGCCGGATTACTTGGCTTTAGCTTCATCAATGGCTGGGTGATTGCCATTATTGCAATGATTCTTCTAACGATCGGTGAAATTTTAATTTTTCCTTCTAACAGTATGATGATGGACAAATTAGCACCGGAACATTTACGTGGAACTTATTTTGGGGCTGGCCAATTCCGAAAAATAGGGAATTTCCTGGGTCCTATATTTGGGGGATTTCTCCTCAGTCATTACCACGGACAATTCATGTTTTGGATTATTTCAATCCTTTCGCTGGGAAGTATTATTTTCTTCACTGCCGGGAACAGGACATATATCAAAGCAAAAATACCCACAGTGGAAAAAACGGTTTAAACCTTTCCTCCACATTTTTCCATTAATCTGGTAAAATAAAGAATAGATAGAATTTTTCAAATAGAATGTAGGGACTATTTGAGAAGGGGGTCCATGGAATGTGGTACTGGGCTGGTATCTTTGCTTTGTTTTGCTGCCTATTTCTTATCATTGAGGAAATAATCTATTATTTGTGGAATCGCTATGTTTACGGGCCTAATTACGAAGGAAAAAGCAAATGGAAAAATAGAGCTAAAGCTTTTATCCGTTTATTCAAAAGGAAATCTCCAACTGGTATTCATGAAACTCATGAAGAAGAAAGCCCGCTTTGAGTGAAAGCGGGCTTTCTTCTTTATGAGTTTGATGGAGGATTGTTTTGCCGTTTCTTATTTAAATAACTTCCAATCGAATCAATAAAAAAGAAGAGAATAAACAGTATTAATATGATATATTCTGCGGGTTCCATTACTCTAAAAGGGTTTGTTGCTTTCCAAAATACCCCAGATAATCTTACTCCCATAATCACATCGATTCCAATAATTAAGGTTATTAACATAGCCGCTAATAAACCAGTTACCAAAATGATTTTCATAATCCTCACCCATATTTATGTGTTGTTATTATAGTTCTACTTTGGAATGGAATTATCCATTGGGATAAAATATAACACTTTGGGTAATCTATCCATTATTGGTAATAATGAAGTTGAAACTTCTTGGAGTGAGGCGGAGATTACGTGTCGATTTTGTCTAATATTTTGAAAAAGAAGCAAAAAAAGAGACAGAACGATAATTTTAGGCAAATGCAGGATCCTGGAAAACCGGACGAGTTGCCAATTCATCGGGACTACAAAGATAATATTGCGAGAATAAAAGAAGAATATGGAAACAGTACAGATATTTCATACCGCGAGTTTAAATTTTGCGGAAGCAGGGGTATGGCTGTTTACATTGATGGTCTTGCCAGTAATAATATGATCAGTGACTTTTTTATAGAAACAGTGTCAGAAGAAGTGAGGGATATGGTTACCGACTGTTTCCAACAAATGTTTGACTTCACAGCTGGATTGGGAAACGTCGAGACGATCATAAACTGGGAGGAAATACATGATGCCATCCTGGTCGGTAATACCATATTTTTTTTAGATGGTTACTCAAAAGCTATTAGTGCGGAAACAAAGGGATGGGAGAAACGTGCTATCTCCGAACCTTCAACCCAATTATCGATTCAGGGGCCGAAGGATTCCTTTACAGAAACACTCCGAACAAACACGGCCTTAATAAGAAGGAGGATAAAAAGTCCAAATTTATGGATTGAATCGATGAAGCTGGGTTCTGTGACGCAAACTGATATTGCCATCATGTATATAAAGGGTATTGCCAATGAAAAAATTATTGGTGAAGTGAAGGAAAGACTCAATCGTATTAATCTTGATGCGGTTCAAGGGTCAGGATATCTCGAACAATTATTTGAAGACCAAACCTGGACACCGTTTCCGACTACACATCATTCTGAAAGGCCAGATGTTATTTCTTCCCATTTGCTTGAAGGAAGAATTGCCCTTGTAGTGGATGGTACACCCTTTGTAGTTACAGTACCAGCTTTATTTATTCAATTTTTCCAAGCGCCGGATGATTATTATGCACGTTTTGATATTTCAACAAGTATTCGGCTTTTACGAATTTTAGCCTTTTTTATCGCTTTAATTGGGCCGGCAGCATACATTGCCGGGACAACCTTCCATCAGGAAATGATTCCTACCACCATGGCTATCGCGATTGCAGCACAAAGAGAAAATGTTCCTTTTCCGGCATTCTTTGAAGCATTAATCATGGAGGTTACCTTTGAAATTTTAAGGGAAGCAGGATTAAGACTTCCGCGGGCAGTAGGTCAAGCGGTTTCTATTGTAGGAGCGCTCGTAATTGGGCAGGCTGCTGTTCAGGCTGGTTTTGTTTCGCCAGTAATGGTCATTGTCGTTTCCATTACAGCCATTGCCAATTTTTCTACTCCCGTTTTTACGATGGCCATTGCTGCAAGGTTAATCCGCTTTATTATGATGGGGCTTGCCACCATTTTAGGGTTTTATGGAATTATGCTTGGTATTATGTTTATGACCATCCATTTATGCTCCTTAAGGTCTTTTGGAGTACCCTACATGATGCCAATTGCTCCTTTTAATATAAGAAATCAGCAGGATGTGTTCATACGTTTTCCAATTTGGGCCATGAAAAATAGACCGATGTTTATCAGTAAGGGAAATATGGCCCGTGCGGGAGAAAATCAAAAACCGGGTCCTCCAAAGCAGGACGAAGACCAATCATCGCAAGGTGAGTCCTAATGAAACGATATTTGTTGCTGTCTATATGTGTGCTTTTTCTTTTACCTTCTTTAACCGCGTGCTGGAATCAAAAGGAGTTAACGGATTTAGCCTTTGTTATGGCAATTGGAATTGACAAGGGTAAAAACCAAAAGTTTAATGTTTCGTGGCAGCTTGTAAATCCGGGCAATGTATCCTCTGGGCAGACTGGCGGAGGGCAAGGGCTGCCAATTGCTGTATATAAAAGCTCAGGGGACACCATTACAGAAGCAGCAAGACGCGCGACAAAGAAAATTTCCAGGCGCTTATATTATGCTCACACAAATTTAGTGGTAATAAGTGAAGGCGTGGCAAAAACTGATTTGCTGGATCTTATTGATGCATTAGATCGGGACCCTGAATTTAGAACGACTACTGAAATGGTGATTGCGAGAGGTACGTCTGCCGAAAACCTTGTTTCAGCACTGACAAACCTGGATAAACTTCCTGTTAGTAAGATTACAAAAGAGATCAAATCGACCCAAAATATGCTCGGGGAAAATATGAGTGTTAACGTAGATGATTTTATTAGTGGGCTTATCAGCAGTGGAAAAGAACCAATTTTAAATGGATATTTAGTAATGGGGAAGAAAGAAGAAGCTCAAAAGGCGGAAAATCTTCAATCTACCCAATCAGATGCCTACCTTGAGGCGAATGGATTAGCTATTTTTAAAAATGGTAAGCTAAAAGGCTGGATTGAAAATAACAATGCCAGAGGGGCTATCTGGATTCTAAATAAGGTAAAAAGTACGGATATTAATGTTGAATGGAATGGTAAAAAGGACGCCATTTCAATGGCATCCATTCGCACTAAAACAAAAGTTTCGGTTAATTTTAAGAATGGAAAACCAGTCATTCATATAAGAATTGAAGATGAAGGATGGATTAGTGAAGCCAATACCGCGATTGATTTAACGAATCCGAAAGTAATTGAGAAGCTTGATAAGCTTGTTGAAAAAGAAATTAAAAGGCAAATAGTCAATGCGGTAAATGCGGCCCAAAAAAAGAAAAGTGATATTTTTGGGTTTGGAGAACGGGTGCATCGAGCTGACCCTAAGCTATGGAAAAAGCTAAAGAAGAATTGGAACGAACAATTTGCCAGTCTAGAAGTAAATGTCGAGGTAGATTCTTACATTCGGCGAGAAGGAATTCGGACTAAACCGTTTTGGTCCACGATGAATAAGTAACCCGTTGTGAGTAGGGAAGTGTAGCATATGGAAAAGGCAAAAATAAATGCATCCCAATTATTTGTTCTCGTAGTTCTGTATGAAATGGGCAGCGCGATTCTGGTTGGTATGGGTGCGGGTGCAGGACAAGACGCCTGGATATCCATTTTGCTGGGAATGACAGCAGGAGTGCTTCTCTTTTTCGTTTACTACCGCTTGTTTTTGTATTATCCTGACCTTCCGCTTACAAGTTATATCCAAAAAATCACCGGTAAATGGATAGGCCGTTTAATCGCAATACTTTACATTGTATACTTTATCTACGATGCCTCAAGGGTATTACGTGATTTTGGAGAGCTGTTAACCACAACCATCTATACGAGCACCCCGTTATTTGTCATTAATACCTTAATGATCTTGACAATCATTTATGCCATCCATAAGGGCTTTGAAGTCCTTGCACGAGTGGGGGAAATATATTTTGCGATTATCTATATCTTGGCAATAGGAGGATTTTCTTTAATCCTCTTTTCTGGATTGATTCATTTTGAAAATATATTACCGATTCTTGAAAATGGATGGAAGCCTGTGATAAAAACTTTTCTTCGTGAAACCTTTACTTTTCCATTCGGAGAAATGATTGTCTTTACGATGGTGCTGCCATTTTTAAATGAACCAAAAAAAGTGAAAATGGCTTGTATTGGCGGGATACTTCTAAGTGGAATTAATATCGCGATAACCGCTGTCATAAATATTGCTGCGTTAGGAACGGATTTATTTGTTCGTTCCAATTTTCCATTGTTAACAACAATCGGGAAAATTCAATTAGCGAATTTTATTGAGCGGCTCGATGTATTATTTATGCTGTATCTTGTGATTGGTGGTTTTTTTAAGATAGCTATATATTATTATGTAGCTGTGGCTGGGGCGGCAGATATATTCAATTTCAAAAATCAAAGGAAGCTTGGGTTCCCAATTGGAGTACTAGTGTTATTTTCATCCGTGACTATTGCAACCAGTTATGCGGAACATATTAAAGAGGGGCTGAATGTTGTCACGATTTATTTGCATTGGCCCTTCCAGATTATTATTCCCTGTATTTTATTAATCTTGGCATTTTTTCGCAATCGGAAAAAAAAATCAAGCCCGTCCTAGGCGGGCTTGGATTTTTTTGAACAGTCCTGCTTTATTGGCAGGGTAATTTTAACGGACGTTCCCTGATTTTTTTGACTCTCAAAACGGATTGTTCCTTTGTGAGATTGAACAATTTTAAAGCTGACAGTAAGACCTAAACCAGTTCCTTTTTCTTTTGAAGAATAGAACGGTTCGCCAATTTTTTCTAAACGCTCTTTAGAAATCCCACAACCATTGTCTTTAATAGCTATTATAACCTGTTCGCTGTCAGACTGTTTAAGGATAATAGATACTTTCCCGCCATTTATGGAGGCTTCAATCGCATTTTTAATAATATTAATAAATAATTGTTTCAGCTGGTTCGGATCGCATTCTATAATGATCTCATTTTCAGGAGAAATTGATTCAATTTGCACATTATATAAACTCGCCTCAGTACTTAATAAGGAAATAACATCGTTCAAAAGCTTTTGAATATCTGCAGTTGTGTATTTCAACAGCTGAGGTTTGGCTAATAGTAATAATTCCCCCACAATGTGGTTAATCCGATTTAATTCATCTAACATGATTTGATAATAGAATTGGTGCTTCTGATCTTCCATTTGTAAAAGCTGAACAAATCCCTTTAATGAGGTGAGTGGATTCCGTATTTCATGGGCAACACTCGCAGATAACTCACCAACCACCGACAGTTTCTCCGTCCTTCTTAAACGTTCCTCTGTTTGTCTTAAGGCCGTCACATCTCTGCCATAGCCAATGATTCCTGTTATGTTCCCATTAATAACAATAGGGAGTGAGGTAGCTTGTATCGTTAGTGTTTTCCCATTCGCATGTGGAATTTTCAGTTCATACATAATAGGCTTACTATCATCAACTAAAGAAGAAATAAATCGGTTGAGATACCTTTTATATTTTTGGGGCAATAATGTCATTATATTTTTACCAATCATCTCTTCGCGTTTGAAGCCGGTTATAACATCAAAGTGAGGATTTAGATTGGTTATGTTTCCGTTCAAGTCAAACATATATACGATATCGGGACTGTACTCAAACATTGATTTATATTGCTGCTGACTTTCGGCTAATTGTCTTGCCATATTTTTTCTTTCAGTAATATCCCGACCAATAATAACCAAACCTTCTCTGCTCCCATCAGGATGGAATAAAGGAACTTTAATGGTATCAAAGGTTCTAATGGTTCCATCTGGCACAGGCAGGACTTCTTCAATCCGGGTTATTCCTTTATTTTTCCATGCTTCCTCATCTGAAATTTCGCAATATCTGAGCGCATCTGCATAGAACTCGGTGTATTCCGCTAATTCTGAATCCTTTTTTCCCCGATAATCTACGTGTTCAAGCTGAAATAATTGTAATCCAAATTCATTGGCCTCAATCCATCTGCCTTCGCCATCCTTAAAGTTTACAAAATCAACCATTGAATTGATTAACGTCGAAAGACGCTTTTGCTCTTCTTTTGAAGCATTTAATTCTTGTGATTTCACAATTAAAAAGTAGATGAACCATCCAGTGACAAAGATGTATAGGACCTCTTTAAATCTTGCGGCAAAATTCATATAAGTTGAAGGCACAAACTGATTAATTAAATAATTTGTACCGTATATCCATATAATACTTAAAATGCAATAGAGGAAAATTAGCTTTTTTTTCTCCATGAAATTCTCCAATTCCTTCAAGGAAATTAATTTCCAAGAATGTAAGAAATTATTTTCTCACATAATATAGTACAGGAAAATTAGGTATTTTGGAATATTTCAATTATGGAAATCTTTTTTAATACAACTTCCTGTACCATTTCTATTGTAATCCTTTTATAGTCTTTTACCGAGGATCAATAAATCTCTTTCCACTCCATCCAATTCGGCTACATTTGGAAGGTGGGCCCATCTTTCAAAACCAAAGCTGTTGAATAATTTAACACTCGGTTCATTATGGGCGAAAATAAATCCAAGTAGCGTTTTGATTTTCAGTTTTGGACAGGCATCTATTGCTTGTTGTATTAAATATGTACCAAGTTTTTTTCCTCTAAAGTCTTGATGAATGTATATACTAACTTCAGCAGTGGCATTATAGGCGGGTCTGCCGTAAAATGATTGAAAGCTTACCCAAGCGCATATATTGTCATTACTTTCAACCACCCATAAAGGACGAAAAGCAGGGGAATGATCGTCAAACCATTTTCTTCGGCTTTCCACACTTACTGGTTCTGTGTCCGCTGTTACCATTCTGCCGGAGATCGTAGAGTTGTAAATTTCCACAATAATCGGCAAATCGTTTACTTCTGCATCTCTGATTTTAAACTCTTCAAACATTGCAATTGTCTCTCCTGTATGTTTTTTAACTTGCATTTATGTTATCGTTCATAGCAAAGAATATCAATATAATGAAAGGCCTTTTCCCAATTTTTTTAATTGAGAAAAGGCCCATTTCGTTTCCATTGCCAAGCTCTTACCAGCGGTGAGCTTTAGCATTGCTCCTTAAGATGATCGCACTTTGCGTCAATTGAGTCTCGCCGTTTACCTGTGATCTGGCAAACTTCGGTCTCGTGTTGTTGTGGCAAATTCGCTCTGAGCGTGAATCTAAATGATCTTTGTAGCTCATCAAATATCACCTCATCCTAGGATTTGAAACGGATATTCACGAAGGAATATCATATATATCATTTGTAATATTACATAAAAATAGTCAATAAAGAGAAAAAAATTAAATTTCATATAAATTAAAACTTGTATTTTCTGAAATTTCGAAATAAAATTAAATTACATACCAACCGGTAGGTATGTTTCAATTGATTATTGCATATTATCTTTAATGGTAAAAAACTAGATTCCAAGAATAAGAATGGAGTGATTACTATGCATTTGCGTCTGACAGATGAACAGAAAATGGTGCAAAAAACAATTAGAAGATTTGTAGAAAAAGAACTGATTCCACTTGAAAACGATGTCCTTAGAAATGAGCGGGAAGGCGAACCAAGTCTCCCTCCAGGGAAATTAAAAGAATTACAATTGAAGGCAAAAGAGGCAGGGTTTTGGGGTATAAACACACCTGAACAATATGGCGGTGCAGATTTAGGACAGATGATGATGGCAATTGTGTTAATGGAAGTTTCCAAGACATTTGTTCCGTTTTCATTTGGCGGTTCTGCTGATAATATTCTTTACTATGCAAATGAAGAACAAAAGAAAAAATACCTCATCCCGACAATCAATGGTGAAAAGAAGTCATGCTTTGCCATGACCGAACCAGGTGCAGGATCTGATACGCAAAACATTAAAATGACGGCTGTAAAAGATGGAAGCGAATGGGTTCTCAATGGTGAAAAGACCTTTATTACAGGTGGAAACGAAGCTGATTTCGTTATGGCGATTGCCATTACGGATAAAGAAAGACACCAAGCGACACGCGGACGTGAAGGTGTAACCTGTTTTATTGTTGACCGTGATATGGGCTGGAAATCTGAATATATACATACAATGGGAGAATGGGGTCCAGCTGGCTTGGTTTTTGATAATGTGCGCGTTCCTGAGGAAAATATTCTTGGTGAATTGCACAAAGGCTATAATCTTGGTTTAGAATGGATTGGATTTGCAAGATGGATCGTCGGTGCTAGAGCAGTAGGGGCTGCTGAACGCTTATTGCAAATGGCCATTGATTATTCCAAAGAACGAATTACCTTTGGCAAGCCGATTGCTGAGCGCCAAGCAATCCAATGGCAAATTGCTGATTCTGCCGTTGAGATTGAAGCGGCCCGCTGGCTTGTTCTAAATGCTGCCTTTACCCTTGATGAAGGCGAAGATAATCGCCATCTTGCATCTATGGCTAAATTATATGGAGCAAATATGGGGAACAGAGTGGTAGATCGAGTTATGCAAATTCATGGCGGTATGGGTTATACAAGAGAATTACCAATTGAACGCTGGTACCGTGAAGCAAGACTTTGGAGAATCTACGATGGAACTGATGAAATCCAACGTATGATCATTGCCCGTAACTTGATTAAAGGTCATGCAAAAGTTGGTCAATACGTTTAATTATTTTTTGAAAGCGTTGTCTAAATAGAAAATTTTATTTTGGGAGGAAGAAAAATGGCAGGAAGATTTGCAGGAAGAGTAGCATTTGTTACAGGAGGAAGCCGTGGAATCGGGAAAGGCATTGTCGAGCTTTTTGCAAGCGAAGGAGCAAAGGTTGCTATTATTGATTTAAACGAAGAGGCATTAAGTGAGACAGCCAATGAATTAAGGGAAAAAGGCTATGAAGTGTATACAAAGGTGGCAAACGTTGTCGATGCTGAGCAGGTAGAAGCTGCTGCAAAAGAGGTTCATGAAACATTCGGCTCGATCGATATTCTCGTCAATAATGCCGGTGTTATCCGTGATAATCTGTTGTTCAAAATGACAGATTCTGATTGGCAAACGGTTATGGATGTACATTTGAAAGGGTCGTTTAATGCGGCACGTGCAGCTCAGAAGTATATGGTAGAACAAAAGTATGGACGAATTATTAATATCTCTTCTACTTCAGCTCTTGGAAATCGCGGCCAAGCCAATTACGCAGCTGCTAA
The DNA here is from genome assembly GCF_036965425.1 of Neobacillus drentensis. Classification (GTDB taxonomy): domain Bacteria; phylum Bacillota; class Bacilli; order Bacillales; family Cytobacillaceae; genus Neobacillus; species Neobacillus drentensis_F. The sequence continues at coordinate 12,998 of NZ_JBALPP010000153.1, forward strand.
AGCAGGTTTGCAAGGCTTTACTAAAACATTGGCAATTGAGCTTGGAAGATATGGAATTACTGCGAACTCTGTAGCACCTGGATTTATTGAAACCGATATGACTAAAGAAACGGCTGCAAGAATTGGCATTTCCTTTGAGCAATTAATCCAGGCAAGCGTATCAAATATTCCTGTGGGAAGAAGCGGTAAGCCTGAGGATATTGCTAATGCTGTTGCTTTCTTTGCAGATGAAAAGTCTTCATTTGTAAGTGGGCAAGTCATCTATGTAGCCGGCGGACCAAAATGTTAATTAGGTGAGGTGAGGATGAATTGTTTAAAGATCAAATTGGCAAGCAATCAAACAAAGTGAAAAATGTTGTTGAAAGAGGAGCTGTTAAGAAATTTGCCGAGTCCATCGGCGATCTACATCCTATTTATTTTGATGAAGAAGTTGGCGAAAAGTCCAGATACCGTAAGAATATTGCGCCTCCGACATTCCCAAGGGTTTTTGATTATGGTGTGATTGAAGGATTGAATCTTCCAAATAAAGGCTTAATTCACGGAGAACAAACCTTTCATTATGTCCGTCCTTTATTAGTTGGGGAAGAGGTTTACTGTTATTCAAAAGTAAAAAACTACTTTGAGAAAAAGGGTAACTTTGGTGAAATGGGCTTCCTCGTTCTCGAAAGCTATGGCGATGATGCAGCAGGGAATACCATTTTTAGTTCAACCTCAACGGTTGTCATTTCTGAAGCTGTTAGGAAGGTGTTGACCCGATGAGTACACTTACTGAATTACAAATTGGCGAATCGTTAAAAGAGATTCAATTAGAACCTGTTTCAAGAATGGACCTCATTAAATATTCAGGGGCTTCCGGGGATTTTAACCCGATTCATACGATTGACGATGAAGCGAGTAAGGCAGGATTGCCAGGCATCATTGCACACGGGATGTGGACGATGGGTAACCTTGCAAAGTTGTTTACCGAGTACTATGAGGAAGGCTTCATCGAAGATTATTCAATCCGTTTTAAAGGCATGGTATTTTTAAACGATGTCATTACCCTTAAAGCGGTATTGAAGGAAAAGGAAGAAAATAAACTTAGCTTTACCGTTAAAGCGGTTAACGGGCAGGGCAAGGATGTTTTAAAAGGTGAAGTAGTATATCACCAATACTAACAAGATAAACAGAATTGAAAATTAAAAAAACCCGGCATTTAATGGATACCTTCAAAATGCTGGGTTTATTTCTATCAATTATTAAAGGGTGATAGTATGTCCACAAAAATGACTTTGAGCTATAAGCCGCCAGTTTTCTCATCAGTTGAAGAGGAAAGACAACATTTAAAACAAAAATTAGCCGCCTCGTTCCGCTTATTCTCTAAATTTGGCTTCGATGAAGGGGTCGCCGGACATATTACGGCACGCGATCCTGAGCGGAAGGATCACTTTTGGGTAAATCCATTCGGGATGCATTTTAGTCAGATCAAAGCCTCTGACTTAATTCTTTGTAATCATGATGGTGTGGTCGTCGAAGGAAATTATCCTGTTAATCGTGCAGCATTTGCCATCCATTCTCAGGTTCATGCTGCTCGCCCTGACGTCATAGCCGCTGCGCATGCCCATTCGGTTTATGGCAAATCATGGTCTTCTCTTGGAAGACTCCTTGATCCGATTACCCAAGACGCCTGCGCATTTTATAACGATCATTCATTATTCGATGATTTCACCGGTGTCGTTTTGGATATTGAGGAAGGCCGGCGGATTGGAAAAGCTTTAGGAAATCGAAAAGCATGTATTTTAAGAAATCATGGTCTATTGACAGTTGGAAAATCTGTAGATGAAGCGGCATGGTGGTTTATTACAATGGAACGGTCGTGCCAGGCACAAATACTTGCAGAGTCGGTAGGATCACCAATCGTGATTGATGATGAAAATGCGGCTGTTACCTATGAAACAGTCGGAACGCATGAAGCAGGCTGGTTCCAATTCCAGCCATTATGGAACCGGATTGTGAAAGAGCAGCCGGATTTGTTGGATTAATTAAAGTGATCTGAAAAGATGAAGCTGCGTCTTTTCAGGTCCATACATATTTTCTCTGGAGGATTTTCATATGAAGATAGGGGTAGCAGGCACCGGTGCCGTTGGTGGATATTTTGGCGGGCTTTTGCAAAAGGCAGGTCATGAAGTTGTTTTTTTAGCGCGGGGAACCACACTTGAAAGAATGCAAGAAAAAGGACTAGCGATTGAAAGCGAAGTAGAGCGATTTACTGTAGACGGAGTCTTTACCAATCAATATGAGTCATTTTCAGACATTGACCTGTTGTTATTTTGTGTGAAATCAACAAGTACAACGGAGGTTGCAACAAAGTTCCTTCCGTTATTAAAAGAATCCTCCCTTATTATGACGTTTCAAAACGGGGTAGATAATGAAGAAATTCTTGCTGACATCTTTGGAGAAAAGCGGATTTTATCCTGTGCCACTTATATCCAGGCCATTGTGACTGAGACGGGTGCTGTGAAACAAATTGGCGTACCGCCTAGGCTTTTGATTGGGGCCTTGGATAATCGTTTATCTGAAGAGGTAAATGAAATTGCAGCTCAATTTAATGCGGCAAACATAGATACATTTACCACGAACAATATTTTAGAAATTAAATGGAAAAAGTTACTTTGGAATGTCACCTTCAATCCAATAACTGCCTTAATTGAGTCAAAGGTGGGGGCTGTCTTTGAAAATGAAGGCTTGTATTCCTCTGCTGAAAAAATATGTAAAGAAGGAATTGCAGTTGCTAGAGCATTAGGTTTTGCTATCGATGAGGATTTTTACGAAACCATTTTTGCACAAGGAAACTTGGCAAGAAATCATCATACCTCGATGCTGCAGGATAAGCTTAAAGGAAAAACACTTGAGCTTGAATCCATTGCCGGCTATATCGTAAAAAAAGGCAAGGAATTAAAGGTTGAAACGCCTGTCCTTGAAACTATCTATCATCTATTAAACTACCAGACAAATAAAAAATATATTTAAGAGATTCCATTTAGTGAGGTGAAAGGTTTGTTTATAGAGCACAAACGTCCCTGGATGGATCATTTCCCCGAGACGACCAAACTTTCCTTCTCAATCCCGGAAGTGAGTTTATACTCATTTTTGGAGAATACGGTAAGGAAATATGGTGACAAGACAGCGATCATTTATGAAGATGAAAGCTTGACCTATAAGCAGTTGAAAGATGAGGTAGACAAGCTTGCCGCTGCATGGCGAAATAGAGGAGCTAATAAAGGGGATAGACTAGGATTAATGGTGTCCAATCATCCATATTATGTTATCTCTTATTACGCCGCTTTGAAGCTAGGAATGATTGTAGTTCAGATTAATCCGCACTACACCCCAAGAGAACTTCTTGAAATTTTTCATGATGCTGAAATATCATATTTGGTAACTGAACCGTCTGGTGTTGAAAAAATATCACAACTCAAAGAATCTTATAGCTTTACAGAAGCTTTTGTCACGGAAATTTCCGAAGAAAGTAAAGATTTTTACAGTCTTCGTCAGTTAATTAACAGCTTTCCACCGATGACTGAATCATGTGCTATTGATGCCCAAAATGACATTGCCGTGATTCAATATACAGGTGGAACGACCGGTAAAAAGAAGGGCGCGATGCTGACTCATTTTAATTTGACAGCCAACGTCCTTCAAAGTAAAGCGCTTTACGGAGCCAGAATGTTTTTTGGCGAAGAAACGATCCTAACTGCAACTCCCCTCTACCATGTGTATGGGATGACCAGTGGAATGAACCTATCCATTTACATTGGCGCAGCCAATGTATTGGTCAATAAATTTGAAATGGTAAAAGTACTCCATCTCATTCAAACTTACAGACCTACATTCTTCCCAGGTGTCCCAAAAATGTACAATGCCTTTGTGAATTACCCGAATATTGAAAATTATGATTTAACGAGCTTTAAAACCTGTACCAGTGGTTCTGCTCCTTTACCAATCGAAATCTTGAAGAAGTTTGAAGGTTTAACAGGCGTATCGATAGGTGAAGGCTATGGGTTATCTGAAACATCGCCATCTACTCACAGAAATCCACCGGATGGATTGATGAAGGTTGGAAGCATTGGAATTCCGCTGCCGAAAACAGACTGCCGCATTGTTAATGATAATGGGGAAGATCTACCTGAGAAGTCAGTAGGGGAATTATTGATAAAAGGGCCGCAGGTGATGGCAGGATACTGGCATAAGCCTGAGGAAACGAACCTGGCCTTACGTGATGGCTGGCTTTATACAGGTGACTTAGCCACGATGGATGAGGACGGATATTTTTATATAGTCGGCCGAAAAAAAGAAATGATTATTGTTGGCGGGTTTAATGTATATCCGCAGGAGGTTGAAGGAGTGCTGTACGAACACCCTGATGTCCTTGAAGCAGCAGTGGTTGGCATACCGGACAGCCAAGCGGGGGAATTGGTGAAGGCCTATATCGTGCCAAAGCAGGGCAGGGAAATAAATGAAGAGGCGTTGCGTGAGCATTGCTATCATCTTTTAACCCGATACAAAGTGCCTAAACAATTCGAGATCATCGAAGCATTACCGCGGAATACGGTTGGAAAGGTATTAAAGCGAGTCCTCTTAGAAGAAGCAAAGAAAACGGTTTAGAGATTCCATTTAGATGAACTAGGGGTGACAACAATGAACTTTGAATTAGACGAAGACATTCTGTTTATGAAAAAGAATATTAGAGATTTTATTCAAACCGAGGTTGAAGCTGTTGCAATGCAAATTGAAGAAGAAAACCATATTCCTGAACGAATCATTAATCTCTCCAAGGAACTGGGACTGTTTGGTTTAAGTATACCTGAAGAGTACGGCGGCCTTGGGATTGGCATGGTGGGTAAATGTGCTTTATATGAGGAAATAGGGCAAACACACAATGGGTATACCACACTAATTGGAGCACATACAGGAATTGGGACTGTGGGCATTGTTGAAATGGGAAATGAACAGCAAAAGAAAAAGTATCTTCCCGATATGGCAAGCGGAGAAAAACTAGGAGCATTTGCTTTAACGGAGCCTGCTGCCGGATCAAATGCTGCTAATTTAAAAACAACAGCGGTAAGACGCGGGGATAAATACATTTTAAACGGTTTAAAGCACTACATTACAAATGCCACAGAGGCAAGTGTTTTTACGGTGATGGCCGTTACAGATCCTGATCAAGGTGCCAAAGGGATTACATCCTTTATTGTGGAAAAGAATTTTCCAGGCTTTCAGGTGGGAGCAATTGAAAAAAAGATGGGCTTAAGAGGATCGCATTCTGCAGAATTAATTTTTGAAGATTGTGAGGTTCCAGTTGAAAATGTATTGGGAGCTGAAGGCCAAGGTTATGTAAATGCGTTAAAGATATTGGCAAATGGCCGTGCTGGTTTAGCATCACGAAATCTAGGATCCTGTCAAAAACTATTGGATATGTCAACAAGATATGCCAAGGAACGGATCCAATTTGGCAAGCCGATTATCAAAAATCAGGCAGTCAGCCATATGCTGGCAGAAATGGCGGTTGAAATTGAAGCACTTCGCTCGTTTACCTACCGTGTTGCCTGGATGGTTGATCAAGGAATGAAGGTGATCAAAGAAGCGGCGATGCTGAAGCTTTATGGATCTGAGGTATATAACCGCGTGGCAGATAAAGCTGTGCAAATCCATGGGGGACTGGGCTATATCGCCGATTATCCAGTAGAACGCTATTATCGCGATGCCAGGATAACAAGAATCTATGAGGGCACCTCTGAAATCCAGAAAAATATTATCGCCGCACAATTAGAAAAAGAATATTGTTAATCTATTAATCCAGGAGGGACTTTATAGTGGAAGAGATTTTTATTTTAAGTGCTGTTCGTACACCTGTCGGAAGGTATGGCGGTGCATTAAAAAGCCTTAATTCTGGACAGCTCGCTTCCATTGCCATTAAAGAGGCGATTAACAGGGCTGGGATCTCAGCCGATCAAGTTGATGAGGTAATAATGGGGGAAGTCAGACAAACAACAGAGTCTTCGAATGTGGCCAGAGTTGCAGCATTAAGAGCAGGGGTTCCTGAAAGCGCTGCAGCGTTTACAATTAATCGCTTATGTGCTTCCGGCATGCAGGCGGTCGCATCTGGCGCGCAGCAAATTGCCTTCGGGCAGGCTGAAATCGTAGTTGCGGGCGGTACAGAAAGCTTGAGCAATGCCCCTATTTATCTAAGAAACTCCCGCTTTGGAGGAGATAATACGAAACTTGTAGATTCGAATACTGAAGCAGGTCAACAGCCCGTTGAAATCTATGGCCATGATCTTGGCATGGGTATAACCGCAGAAAATGTTGCTGAGCGGTTTTCGATTTCCCGGGAGGACCAGGATGCTTTTGCGCTGGAAAGTCAAGTAAGGGCTTCTACTGCTATCGATAATAATCATTTCCAGAATGAAATCGTTCCGGTTGAAATTAAAAACAGAAAAAGCTCATTTATCTTTACAGTTGATGAACATCCAAGACCGGAAACGTCTTTGGAAGCGCTTAATAAGCTTCGCCCTGCCTTTAAAGAAAATGGCACAGTTACGGCTGGAAATGCATGTGGCAGAAATGATGGGGCAGCCGCATTAGTACTGACTTCAGCAAGTCATGCTGGAAAATTGGGGGTAAAGCCGCTGGCGAAAATCGTAGATTGGACCTCCGTAGGGGTTTCTCCTGAAATCATGGGCATTGGACCGGTACCGGCGGTTAGAAAGCTTTTGGAGCGCACAGGATTAACTCTTGATGATATTGATTTAATTGAGCTGAACGAGGCTTTTGCCGCGCAATCTTTAGCGGTTATTCGTGAATTAAATTTAAATATGGATAAGGTAAATGTTAACGGCGGCGCTATTGCCCTTGGACATCCACTAGGGGCTACAGGAGCAAAAATCATTACCACCTTAATCCATGAACTAAGACGCCGTGAGAAAAAGAGGGGAATCGCTACTCTTTGCGTCGGCGGAGGCCAGGGAATGGCATTGATGGTCGAGGTTATGTAGAAAGGAACATGGGAGTGAACAGACCAAAGACATCATCTACATTTTTTGATTATATGGGGTTTAAAAGCGCGGTCGCTGATAAGTTTGAATTAAAATTACCTTTGCAGCCGCATTTGCTCCAGGATGATGGAACGATTCATCCTGGTGTTTTTTCAACGATGCTCGATATTTCTATGGGTGCCACCATCTCCATAGAAACGAATTCCTTTGCTACCACGATTAATTTAAATCTTTCCTTTTTCGACCTATTGCCAAAGGAAACCTATCAGGCGGAAACAAAAATCTTGAAGCATGAAGGCAAATATGTGACGGCTGAGGGGACGATCTTCACTGAAGACGGGGTTCTAATTGCTAAGGGAATAGGTACTTTCAAGGCAACTCCGATTAACCAGAAGTAAGGAAGGGAGGGGGAGGAAGTTGCTGATGGTGGAAAAAGAAATTAATAAAATTTTTGAAAGGAATCCATTTTTTAAGCATATTGGATTTGAGATTGTAAGTGGAAATGAAGATGAAATTTTACTTAAGCTGGCAATAAAAAAAGACTTATTAAACACTAATAATTCTCTGCATGGCGGAGTCCATGCCTCCATGCTAGACATGGTTCAATCCATTCAACTGCGCACAATTTATCAAACATCTATATCAACTGTGAATTTGGATGTGCATTATTTTGCTCCCATAAACACCGGAGATCTCTATGCTAGGGCAAAAATACTCCAGCAAAGTTATAAATTAGCCACGATTGAATCGGAAATAATCGATGAAAATAATCAACTTA
>NZ_JBALPP010000154.1:0-1854 GCF_036965425.1 Neobacillus drentensis
TTTAACATCATATAATCCACTTGGAGTTAATCTTATAAATGGTAAATGAGTGGCAGAGAAGAAGAGTAAGGTAAATGCAGGGTCATCATATTTAAATCCTCTTACCTTTAATAGCTCTATCATCTTTTTCTCGATTTTAATTAATAAGCCCATATCTAAATTAGACATTCTACCGATTAAAGGCAAAGGAACTTCTTGTAGGATTTGATTATCTTCTGCCAAGACGATCCCACCACCGATTGCTTGCATTCTTTCAAAAGCAAGCAGCATATCTTTTTTTCTTTTACCGATGAGTAAGATATCTCCTGTACCGGAATAAGAACTTGCTAATCCGCTAATATTTCGAGCAAATCCTTTTACTAAGGTATTAATTCTCCAGGAGCCGTCCCGACCAATCATCATAAGGAAGCATTCATCATGTTCAGCTGATAATTCATCACTATTTAGATCAATAGTACTTCCATAAGGTTTCGCAATGACATTATTTAATAAGTTCATGCCAATTGAGGACCAAAAGTTCAAATCTTCATCTTTTAAAGTCCATTTTAACTCAAGTGGGGATATTTGGTACCTGTCCCAATCGATGGAAGATGAATCTTGTTGATCTTTTCCGTCCCGTTTCAACCATTTACCTTTTGCTAATACACTGATTGGTGTAGGGTTATATCTGCTCTCTAAAATATTGAGATTAGCGATTCTACCTGTAGCAATCGAACCATGTAAATGTTCCAAATTGTAATAGCGAGCGATATTATAGCTAGCCATATTATAAGCATCTATTACTGATATTCCATGATTAATGGCTTTTTTTATCAGTTCATCGGTCATCCCATTTTCATAAAAGTAAGGATGTGAGCCATCTGTCGTAAAGAAAAATCGATCAAATTTTTGGACCCCTAACTCGATTAATTCTTTTAAAAGGATATCTAAATCAGGTCGAATCGATGAATGTCTAAGCGATACGGTATACCCTTGTTTTAATCGAGTAAGTGCCTCTTGACCTGTCATGGCTTCATGATCGCAATCTGCGCCCAATAGCATTAATTTGGCTAAAGTGCGTTCGGAAGCACCAGGAAAATGCCCCTCTATTTTTTTATGTAATCTCTTTGTCTCTTGGATCCAAGATAGCATTTGGTTATCTCCATCTACTAATTTCGGCCAAGCCGTTAGCTCTCCGCCTTGCAGCACGGATTCCTGCTGGAGCCAAGAAATCACATCTTCTGTGTTAAAAATATCATGATTATTCGGCAACTCGGTTTGTGCATCAAAACGACACCACCAGTACATGCTTGATGGAATGCGTTTAAATTCATTCAATAATTCAAAGGCTTTAGTGGTTGGAAGCTCTAAGAAAAAGGTTATATTATCACTTATTAAAGTCGATGTGCCGAATTGTCCAGCGTATTTTGCAAATGTAAGAGGATTGTATATTTGATAAGGGTGCACATGCGGCTCAATATATCCAGGTACTACATATTGCCCCTTACAATCAATGACCTCAGATTCAGCTACGGTTTCAGGAAAATTCTCTCCTACATAAACAATACGATCCTCAAATATCCAAATATTCGCCACTACCCATTCATGTAAATAGGAATTTAAATAGGTTGCATTTTTTAGGATGATTTGAGGATTTTTTTCTCCATCAAGGACCTCTACATGATTTCTTAATTGTTTGTTGCTCCATCTATAATTTCCAGTATTCATCATTAAACTCCTGTTCAAAGGTAATTATATTTATCGTTTTATTTGAATATATAGCGACTTTGAATTTTATAAAATATTATAATATACTTATAATTTTAATATTATGACGTTATGGGTCTGTATTCCATTATACCTCGATAATATAAG
>NZ_JBALPP010000155.1:0-3324 GCF_036965425.1 Neobacillus drentensis
TGACGGGGTTAAGTCCAATTTTGCGGACTTTTTAATATGGAGGATTTGGAATTTTTTTTGGAATATAATTCATGCCTTCAGAAGAGTACAGCTTTATGATTAACAAGTTGCCAAGTGTTCTTGCCCTGATTAATACAGGCTGATTATACTTGTTCTTAAATTGAAAATCTGGACCATACCAGCTGACCGTAGCATCCCGGCCAGGAGGAATATACGGAACCTTTCTTGTGTGAGAAAATCGCTCTACAATTTGCAGACCGGCATTATCAACCGCATTAAAAAGAGTGGACGACACCTGGCAGATTCCTCCGCCAACATCCTCTGAATATTCCCCTCTGACAATAACAGTGGCACGCTGGTAGCCGCGAGTAACAGTCCGTTTACCTACTACTCTGTTGAAGGAAAATGTCTCGCCTGGGAATATAACATAATTATTAATTGCCTCAGCCGCTAACTGAATATTGGTGGAACGGTTTTTATTATGCGGATTAAAGGAAGTAACATAACGCCCAATTCTCATTCTGCCAATGCTTTCAAGTAATTCACTATCCACCTTTGGATAGATAGTTGATATGGGTATTTCTAGTCTGGTTGGACTATGATTAAAAAAATATGTATAAACTTGCTCAGTAAAAGCTTGGCGGTTAATTTGGTACCCAACTTTTTCTGAGTGAATACTACCGTGTTGGTCAAGAAAGGCATTTTCAGGTGCGATAGAAAATTGTTTATCAAGTTGATCCAAAAACTGGTTATATTTTTTCATATTCACAATCGGTAAGTCTATGTATGGATTGGTGAAGTCCAATTGATTAATATGGGAAACAGGCTGGCCATCTTTTGTTATGAGTAAACTAATTGGAGCATTTACTTGCTGTGCTAACAGCATACCTCCAAATATCCATGATAAAATCATTATCCCTAAACCTCCTCTTTATAATATAAGTCGAAATTTATCATTTCATGTAATTTAAAAAATTAATTGGAGAATAAATATAAATATTTCCAACTTTTTCTTTACATTAACCAAATATTATAATATACAAAAATTATGCAATATGAGAATCCGAAGGAACAATTGCCACAGTGATCATTCCAGAACAGAAAAAAGAAAAGGGGGATTATAAAATGACACTTAGGGAGAAAGAAGTAACGATACAAAGTGTGGCAGCACTTAGGGGAACTTTATGTTTACCAGTAAATCATGAAGAAAAAAACCCTGCAGTTTTAATCATTACGGGCTCTGGGAAATTGGACAGAAATGGTAAAGTTAATAAGAAACTTGATTTGAAGCTATATCGTCAATTAGCGGAATATTTAACCTCGATTGGTTTTATTAGCCTTAGATATGATAAGCGAGGTGTGGCCGCCAGTGAAGGTGATTTTTTAACAACTGGGCTGTGGGATTTGGTTGATGACGCCCAAGCTGCTGTTAAATTTTTAAAAGACCTTCCTGAAGTGGACGATGAAAATATAATCGTATTAGGTCATAGTGAAGGAGCGGCTATTGGCACAGCTTTAGCAGTTAGAGAAGACCTTGGAGGATTAATTTTACTTTCTGGTGCCGTAGAAAGATTAGGTGAAGCGTTAAAGAGACAAAGAGATATAGCCACGGAGGATATGATCAATGCCAAGGGCTTTCAGGGATATTTACTGCGTTTACTTGGTGCACATAAAAAAGTTGAAAAACAAGCACAAAAGTTTTTAGAAAAAATTCTAAGCTCAACTGATGATGTCATGAAGCAAAATTTTGTAAAAATAAATGCGAAATGGATGCGTGAACATTTATCCTATAATGTCCGTGAAGATTTGGCAAAGGTTACCTGCCCGGTTCTTGCGATAACAGGAGCAAGGGATATTCAGGCAAATCCTGCAGTACTAAAAGATTTACCCCTTTATGTCAAAGGGGATGCACAATTTTTTGTCGTGGAAAACATGGGGCATTCATGTAAATATATAACAAAAGCCTCCTCTATTTTTTCGATTAAAAAAGATCTTCCAATAGAAGCCGAATTACCAGTTCATCCAGAATTGTTAAAGTTGTTGGAAATATGGCTTTCCGGACATTTTATAAGAAATCCAAAAGTAGAAACGGTAATTCTTTAATCCAAATAATTTTGATAGTATTATAATAGAAGAGTTTTAAATTTAAGATTGGTGGTAACAAAAATTGAGAATCAGAGTTTTATTGATGTTTATTTGTGCATTTCTTATTATTAACCCCATTTATCCAAAGGCGGATGAAAGTACCGGAACTCAATATTCAGGCTGGCAATATAATAATGGAAAATGGTATTTCTTTGGAAGCGATGGTGTCATGCGACATGGGTGGCTAAATGATGAGGGAAAATGGTATTTTCTTGACAGTGACGGAGTGATGAAAAAAGGTTGGCTTCAGTATAATGGAAAATGGTATTTTCTTGACGCAAGGGGAGTCATGCAGACGGGCTGGCTCAGCGATTCAGGAAAATGGTATTTTCTTGCCAATGACGGATCTATGCAAATGGGCTGGGTGTTTGACAGTGGAAAGTGGTATTTTCTTGGGAAAACTGGTGCCATGCAGACGGGCTGGCTTTTATACAATAACCTCTGGTACTATTTAAATACATCAGGAGCGATGCAAACAGGGTGGGTTAAAGTTGGCGGTTGGTATTATCTAAATCAAAATGGCGTTTGGATTCCCAATACGATTGCCGATCAGTTTTATACGATTTCAGAAAACAATCAACTTATCCTCGTAACCACAACAGGATATAACACGGTAAAAGCCAAAATTCGGACCTTTGAAAAAATTGATAATAAATGGTATGAGAAATTAACCGTCGATGGGTACATTGGGAAAGAAGGCTTTGCCACTGTAATGAGTGAAGGGGCAAAAAAATCACCTAGAGGAAAATATACGATTGGAACAGCATTCGGCCGTTATCAAAACCCGGGAACAAAGCTCCCATACCGCCAAATCACTCCAGATGATGTTTGGGTAGACGATTCGAGTTCTTCACTTTATAACACTTGGCAAAGAGCTTCTGAAAACTATGGACGATGGAGCAGTGCTGAGAAAATGGATATCTCGCCCTATAACTATGGCTTTGTCATAAATTACAATACAGCCGAAAGAATTCCAGGTGCAGGTTCAGCTATCTTTTTTCATGTAGCAAGCAGCTATACACTTGGATGCACTGGGACAGCGCAAACGAACGTTCTTTCAATATTAAGATGGCTGGATCCTGCAAAGCGTCCAATAATCATCCAAACTCCTGAAAGTGAATTCAACAAATATTAAAAGGACTATTAAGGAGGGGGGCTAGAAATAAACTGGCACCTTTG
>NZ_JBALPP010000156.1:0-20465 GCF_036965425.1 Neobacillus drentensis
TTAGTATAAAACATATTGTTCGTTTATATACAAAACAAACTAAGTGAGCAAATGATAATTTTTCATCAAATAAGAGATTCCTTATATGGGAATATTTTTAGTTAGGTAATGAATGCAACAATACACCCATGGGGTTGGCTTAAAGGGTTTCTAATTTTTTTAACCATCGCTGAAAGCGGTTACCCCTAATTTTTTGTCTATAAAAAATCTAGAGGCTCATTTTTTCAAATAGACGATTTTACCAATGTTTAAATGTAAGCGGATAAATCGATTTGAAATTTAACTAAAAAGGAGATTTATGATATGGCTTTAAGGGAATCAACAGTTCAACAAATGAACAAAAACACACAAAACATTCAACAAAACGAGTATCATAAGCTCAACCTTTCTGAACGTATCGGTTACGGTCTTGGGGACTTTGCCCAAAACCTCGTATTTGGTACAGTCGGTGGATTTCTGGCTCTCTATCTTACAACTGTTAATGCCATAGGTACAGCAGCAGCTGGATTCATCTTCTTGTTTGTCCGTATCGTCAACGTATTCTGGGATCCGATGGTTGGTACCTTTGTCGATAGACATACATTCAAGAACGGAAAATATCGTCCCTGGCTTCTGATTGCAGGTATTCCACTTGTTATCTTAGCAGCGATGCTCTTTGTTCCAATTCCAGCAATTCGTGGTTCAGTGGCAATTGCCTTTATCACTTACTTCTTACTCGACTTGGTTTATTCTGTCGTCAATATTCCTTACGGATCGCTAAATGCTTCACTGACACGTAACCCTGAATCTGTAGATAAAATCACTACTACTCGTATGATGCTGGCTAACATTGCTAACCTCTTGGTTTACACACTGTTTCCAATGTTTGTCCAAATGGCAGCACCAAAAGACCGCTCACTCAAAGACACAGGTTTCTTCGGTCTAAAGATCAACATGGGTACTTATACGGATGCATCTGCAAGTCATGCTTGGTTTTGGGTTTACATGGTTTACATGATACTCGGCGCTGTGGCTTTGTTCTTCTGCTACCGTCTCACAAAAGAACGCGTTGTCGCTACTAGGGAACAATCTGCAAAAGTGAAAGCTACCGACCTGTTCCTTGAATTGAAGAACAACAAACCACTCGTTATTCTTGGTTTCTTCTTTATGCTTGCATTCACCTTCATGTTCTTCATGAACACAGTGAATGGATTCTTTAACCAATACACGGTCAACCACTCAGACTGGATGGGTGCAGTAGGTCTCATCGCCTCTATCCCTGGTATCGCTTTCCCAGTCTTCTGGCCAAAATTGAGGAAAATCTTTGGGAAAAAGGGATTCTTCCATTTCTTCCTTGGTATGTTTGTTGTTGGTGAAATCCTTACTTGGGTATGGTCGCTAGATGGCATGCACGATTCACTCTTCCTTGCTTATGTTTCAACCTTCATCAAACAATGGGGTCTCACTTCAGCAACAGGTTTCATGTGGGCACTCGTTCCTGAAGTTGTCTCATATGGTGAAATGAAGTCTGGCAAACGTAACGCTGCTATCATCAACGCTATCATGGGTCTCTTCTTCAAGATTGGCTTCACTCTTGGTGGAGCCATTCCGCTCTGGTTCCTTGCTGCCTACGGCTTCGATGGAAATGCGGTGAAGCAAACAGCTAGTGCTCTTTCTGGTATTAATATAACAGCTATCTGGATTCCAGCAGCGCTTGCTATCGTTTCGATGATTGTGATGGCTCTTTACCCTCTTTCAGATAAAGACGTCGAAGATATCAATAAGCAACTCGATGCTTCTCGTGCCAAAGCAAAAATCAGCTGAATAAGATATTAGCATTAAAACTCGTGAACATAAAAGTTCACGAGTTTTTCTTTTTGTTAAGGTTTGGCATTTCAATTACACATATACTTAATCCAAAAAAAACGAGGCAGACCCACAATCGTCTGCCTCAAATAAAATAAAAGTTATTGTTCCTGTAAATGTAGATGCCCTTGCTGCCGTTTAAATTTCGCTATAAAAAATGTTAATGTAGCAGCGAGGAATAAAACAAGGAATATAGCAATATGCGCAATGGTCTCCCACATAAAACCGAAGTCTCCAGTTGAAATAATCGCCCTAAAACCAGAAACCGAATAGCTCATCGGCAAGTAATGATTGATCGTTTGCAGGAATTTCGGACTAAGTTCGATTGGGAACGTTCCTGCACTGGAGGTTAATTGTAAGATCAA
This sequence comes from Neobacillus drentensis, assembly GCF_036965425.1. Lineage (GTDB taxonomy): Bacteria > Bacillota > Bacilli > Bacillales > Cytobacillaceae > Neobacillus > Neobacillus drentensis_F. The sequence goes on from NZ_JBALPP010000156.1 coordinate 2,211, forward strand.
GATAATAACAGCAATAAAACGTCCAGGATTATCAAGAACTGCCACAAGGAAATGAATAATGGCCATGAATGTCCAGCTAGTAAAGATACTAAACATAATAAAGTAAGGAATACTCTTCACTTCGAGCCCCAGTCCCATGAGCAACACCGCATCCGCGATTAATGCCTGAGCAATTCCTACTGCTAAAATAACACCGGCTTTTCCGAGAAACCAGCTAATTCCGCTCTTCGGTTCTGTTGCTGGTTTAAACATTGGAAAAATAACGGAAAGCATCAAAGCTCCAACAAATAGACTTAGTGCCAAGAAATAAGGCGCCAATCCGCTTCCGTAGTTTGGAACTTGATTCATTTTGTAATCTTTAACATTGACTGGCTTTGCAAACATATCATATACGCTGTTGTTGGCCTTTACATCACTGGCATCTTTTGCCCCGTCACTTAATTGATTGCTCAATTCCTTTGAGCCATCTGTAAGTTTAGCCATTCCTTCCATTAAATCCGTCGAACCACTTGCAAGGCTGGTCATTCCGTTCTTTAGGTCTGTTTCACCGGTATAAAGGGAAGTCGTACCTGTGGTTAATTGTGTCGCTCCCTGTGCTAGCTTATCCGTTCCATCTTTGATAAGAACAGAGCTGGATGCCAATTGCCCTAACCCGGATGTAAGGCTGCTAGAGCCATTTTCAATTTGACTAAATCCTTTTTGTGCATCATCTAAATTCGTACCAAACTTGGCAAGACCTTGAGATAACTGTTCTTGGCCATTTACTACCTGTTCCGCCCCGCCTGATAATCGGTTGATGCCCTTAGCCATTTTCTGCTGTCCTTGGTTTAACTGTTCAGCACCATTTGCTATTGAATCAGAGCCTTGCTTTATTTGCCCGGCGCTCTTTGCCAAGTCACCTACACCAGAAACGACCTGTTGGTTTCCTTCCGATAATTGGTTCAAGCTATTAATCAGTTTTTCCTTCTCAGCAGGATCAATCGTACTATCTCCCATCGCTGTTACTTGGTCAAGCAATTGCTTCAGCCCAAGACTTACTGAATCGGCACCGGACTTTGCTTTAACTGCCCCTACCTCCCATTGTTCTAAGGAATCAGACAGCTGAGAAGAGCCATCCGTAAGCTGCTTAGATCCTTTCACAAGTTCATGCAGACTTCCTTCAGCTGATGCTAAGCCATCAGACACTTGCTTTGTGCCAGCTTCCGCTTGGTTTGCACCTGCTAACAGCTTGGTGTTCCCTTCTTTCATTTGCGTCAGGACAGTATTAAATTGCTGTAATCCGTTATGAACCTGCTCTGAACCGTTTGAAGCAGATACTACCCCATCTGAAAAAGCAACCGATTTAGCTGCCAATGTTTCTAGTTTTTGCTTGATTGTCTTGGCTCCCGAATCAACGGATTTAGCGCCATTTGCTAACTTTTCTACACCGCTGTCAGCAGAGGCAATTCCATCCGCTAGGCTGCCGGTACCATCTTTGGCTTTAGCAATTCCGTTATAAAGTTCACCTGCACCGTCACTTGCTTTTTTCACCCCATCAGCTACATCCTTTAAACTATCAAACATGGATTCCGCATATGTCTTCGTAACCGAAGCAGCCACTTCCTCCTTAATTTTTTCAATGGCTGAATCACCGATTTTCGATGATAGATAGTTATTGCCTTCATTTACGGTATAGACCAGATTTAGTTTCTGTGGATTGGTGCTTTGTAACGTCGTTGCATTTTTTGAAAAATCTTTAGGTATTTCAATCATTAAATAATAATCTTGAGTCTTCAAGCCTTGCTTTGCCTTACTTTCACTGACAAAGTCCCAATTAAATGTTTTCTTCACTTTCAAGTTATCAACTAAATCCTTCCCAATGGTCAACTGATCTCCATTGTATCTGGCACCCTTGTCATTATTGACAATCGCCACTGGCATTCTGTCCAAATGGGCATATGGATCCCAAAATGCCCACAGATAGGTTGCGCTGTATAGCACAGGAATCATCATCACACCGATAATGGCGATAAGCAATGTGCGCGTACGAATAATTTTCAGAAATTCGCTTTTCATATTTGCAAAAGCTTTCATGTTGTTCACCCCTAAAATAAGTCTTTTTTGCATAAAGTGACTAATACTCTCATTTGGTCATTCAATTCTAAAAAAAATCTTCACTACTTTTTGACCATTTTAGTATTTTAGTCATTTTTTTTGATAAAATGACTATATCACATCTTATTATTGGGTTCAACATTTTTATTTATAAAAACACCCTTTAATTGAAGTCAGTTTTGGCTCATATATAAAATGTTCCCTTTATTTAAGGTAATAATTCTATCAATGTTCACTATTAAAACTTTACATTTTTACTATCCAAAAGGTTAAAGAAATGACATTTTTCCCTCGTTTGTAATCATATATTATTCTTACAGGAAGATATTTCTTTCAAATTAAACAATAGTTTAATAAAATTATATTTGGGGGATATTTTTCCAGTTTGGGAGTTCTAGAGGAAAATTTTTCTCTACTAAATTAATACAATGAAGGAGGAGCAAAACGAATGCAAGAAAATGGTAACATTGGAAAGTGCCCGTTTCACGGCAGCGCTACTAGTACAAAATCTAGTGGTACATCAAACCGAGATTGGTGGCCAAATCAGTTGAACTTAAACATTCTCCATCAGCATGACAGAAAATCGAACCCTATGGGAGAAGAATTTGATTATGCAGAGGAATTTAAAAAGTTAGACTACAATGCGCTTAAGCAAGATCTCCAAGAGCTCATGACAGACAGTCAAGATTGGTGGCCTGCTGACTATGGCCATTATGGACCGTTCTTTATCCGTATGGCTTGGCACGCCGCGGGTACATATCGGACAGGCGATGGCCGCGGTGGTGCTGGAACGGGTAACCAACGTTTTGCTCCTCTTAACAGCTGGCCGGATAACGGCAACCTTGATAAGGCCCGTCGACTGCTATGGCCAATTAAGCAAAAGTATGGAAACAAGATTTCCTGGTCTGACTTGTTCGTTCTAACAGGTAATGTCGCAATTGAATCCATGGGTGGTAAGACATTTGGTTTTGGAGCAGGACGTGCTGACATTTGGCATCCAGAAGAAGATATTTACTGGGGTACTGAAACTGAATGGCTTGGTGATAAACGATACACAGGAGATCGTGATCTTGAAAATCCACTGGCTGCCGTACAAATGGGGCTTATCTATGTTAACCCTGAAGGTCCAAATGGCAAACCAGATCCCCTTGCAAGCGCTCGTGACATTCGCGAAACCTTCGCACGTATGGGAATGAACGATGAAGAAACAGTGGCTCTAATTGCCGGTGGCCATACTTTCGGTAAGGCGCACGGTGCCGGAGATGCAGCCCTTGTAGGTCCAGAGCCGGAAGCGGCTCCGATTGAAGCACAAGGCTTAGGCTGGTTAAGCACAAACGGCAGCGGTAAAGGCCGTGATACCATTACCAGCGGTATTGAAGGTGCTTGGACTGCTAATCCGACACAGTGGGATAATGGTTACTTTGATCTTTTGTTTGGTTATGAATGGTGGCTTACAAAGAGTCCTGCAGGTGCATGGCAGTGGCTTGTTGTAGACCCTGCAGAGGAGCATCTTGCACCCGATGCAGAAGATCCCTCCCTTAAAGTGCCAACGATGATGACCACCGCTGATATGGCATTGCGTCATGATCCGGTATACGAAAAGATTGCCCGTCAATTCCATGAAAATCCAAAAGAATTTGCCGAAGTGTTTGCCCGTGCCTGGTTCAAACTTACTCACCGTGACATGGGTCCTAAAGCAAGATATCTTGGTCCGGAGGTTCCTGAAGAAGATCTTATCTGGCAAGATCCTGTACCGACTGTCGATTATGAATTAACTGATACAGAAGTAGCAGCGCTGAAAGAAAAAATCCTTAACTCAGGACTTACGGTCAGCGAACTGGTCACAACTGCTTGGGCTTCCGCCAGTACCTTCCGCGGCTCGGATAAGCGAGGCGGTGCTAATGGTGCCCGCATACGTCTTGCTCCACAGAAGGATTGGGAAGTAAATCAGCCGGAGCTGCTTGCAAAAGTCCTCCATGTACTCGAAGACATTCAAAGTACTTTAGATAAGAAAGTCAGCCTTGCCGATTTGATTGTCCTAGGTGGCAGTGCTGCGGTAGAAAAGGCTGCACGTAATGCTGGGTTTGATGTAACGGTTCCTTTTGCTCCAGGACGCGGCGATGCAACACAAAAACAAACGGATGCGGAAAGCTTTGAAGTAATGGAGCCTGTTGCTGATGGGTTCCGTAACTACCAGAAACAGCAGTTTAGTGTAAGTCCAGAAGAGCTTTTGGTAGACAAAGCACAACTCTTAAACCTAACTGCACCAGAAATGACTGTACTTATTGGCGGAATGCGTGTTCTAGGTACTAACTACCGAGGCACTAAACACGGAGTTTTCACAGATCGTGTTGGCACACTTACGAACGACTTCTTTGTTAACTTGCTTGATATGGGAGTAGCTTGGACTCCTCTAGAGGGAGGCGTGTATGAAGGACGTGACCGCAAGACAGGTGAAGTAGTGCGGACAGCAACGAGAGTAGACCTCGTGTTCGGTTCCAACTCTGTTCTCCGGGGTATTGCAGAAGTGTATGCTCAAGACGATAACAAAGAGAAGTTTGTGCGCGACTTTATCGCGGCATGGGTGAAAGTAATGAATGCTGACCGCTTCGACCTGAAGTTGAAGAAGGCTGTGTTAACTGGTAAATAAATTAATAAAGCGTGTAACTAATTAATAACAATAAACTTTAAGGAGAGTGAACTTTCACTCTCCTTTTTACATCCGAAACTGGTCCTAATTTTATTTGCCCTGTCCTTCCTTCAAGTCCTATCAAATCGGCGAAAACACATATACCTGCATGACACCAAGGCACTCAGTCACATTTTTTTGTCTCTCTATAATTGAAGGTTAACTAAAAAAAATCTTCATTTTAAATACTTGGTACCAGTACTTCCTTTTTAATTGTCAAATTTAACTCAGGAATATCTAAAAACTTCTTTATTGCTATGGCACAAGCGCCCATTACGCAAGCATTCGTACCGAGATCTGAAATGAATATTTCTTTATAATTACTAATTGAAGTTTTTAAGTTTAATTTAATGGTGTTCATGGCATCAGGAAGCAATTTCAATAACTCACTATTTAACACCAGTATCTCAGGATTTAGTATATTAATTATATTATTTAGACCAATAGATACATACATTATATACTCATCCATTTGAGTCATAACAGCTGAATTTCTGGCAATAACAAGACTTTTTATATCCTGGTAGGTCAATTTTGGTTTATCAATTATCTTAGAAAAATTATTTAAAAAACTGGCTTCAGAGGCATATAACTCCCAACAACCGTTTTTCCCGCAATTACAAGGCTTACCATCAGGAGAAATGATCATATGACCCATTTCCCCTGCAAATCCATGGTACCCTTTTATCAGTTCCCCATTGAACAAAAAACCAAGACCTATACCTGAATACATACTTAGGCTGATTAAGTCGTTACTTCGATGGAAGTGAAATACTTTTTCTGCAAATGCACATAAATTTGCATTATTTTCAACATAAACTGCTGTATTTACACTTTTCTCTAAATCACCCTTTAAGTCCTTGTTATACCATTTATGATGTGGAACAAATGAGATAGTTTCGTCCTTCTTCACAGTTCCATGAATTCCAATTCCAACACCAACAATGCCAAAACGACAATGCGAAAATCTTTCTTGGTATCCTCTAATTCTGTTGATTAAAATTTGAAGAATCTCATCATAGTTTGAATTCTCTAACTCTACACTATCCGAATGAACAGGATTCCCTATTAAATCAGATACTGTAAATTTAATATTCCGAAAATCCAGATCAATTCCCATTGCATAACCGGCATGTTGATTAAGTGAAAGCATAATCGGCTTTCTTCCAACGTAGTTATACTCTTGATGAGATTCGATTATTAAGCCTTCATCTAATAGCTCAGCTGCCTGTGCAGAAATCGTAGCTTTTGTTAGTTTTGTGATATTTGCTATATCAGACCTAGAGATTAACTCATGCTTAATAATTTTACTTAAGATCAAGCTTTTGTTTATCTTTTTAAGATAAGCAGCAACACCAATTTCCATAAAGCTCACCACTATTCAAACAAGATATTTATTTCAAACAACAATTTATGAGCTTAGGATAGGCTTGGTTTTATCCCTTATAGTGAAAATCAGGTATTTCTGTCCAACGTCTTCGCAGCTCATGTGCAGCATATTTTGGTTTCCGGTCGCGCGTAAAAATGCCCTTTTTGTTTCCTTGAACCCGAACAATCCCTTGGCCAGTTGCAAAATCAGCAAAGTTCCATACCTGTTCACCAACGAAATGATCAAATTCATCAAACACTTCATGGTTTGCTTTATAAAATGCTACTTGATATTCTTCCGTAAACATGACAGGTTCTACATCGTGTAGTCCTGCTACCGTATCAGCGCCATACTCAGTCATCATAATTGGTTTGTTCGGGCACCTTTTAAGCCAGCCATTAAACTCAGCACGAAGCTTTTCTTTAGCTGAAATTAAATCGCCGCCATCCACATACCACCCGTAGTATCGGTTAAAGGCGAGGATATCCAGTAATTCCGCAATTTGATCCTTTTCAGGTGAAGATTGAATTTCAGTTACAATAGTTACAGGACGTTTTTGAGGGTCCAGTTCTTTTGCCTGCTCGACTAGCGGCTTAAAGTATTCATATGCACCTTCTTCTTCCGTTGCAGCTTCATTGGCTATATTCCACATAACCACAGAAGGATGGTTTTTGTCACGCTTGATAAGTTCTTTGATCACCTGTTGATGATGCTCGAAGGTTTTAAGCTCCTTCCAGGTATCCCGTTTAGGCCCACCCAAAAAGACCACCATCATGTTCAAGTGCAAACCAACTGCAGGTACTTCATCAATGATGACAAAACCTTCGCGGTCAGCAAGGCGCATGATTTCTTCTGAATATGGGTAATGGGCTGTACGGAATGAGTTTGCTCCCGTCCATTTCATCAAGTTGAAATCCATCACATTAGCGGCCTCATCAAAGCCTCTACCATGGATCGGTGTATCTTCGTGCCTGCCAAAGCCTTTGAAATAAAATGGCTTATTATTAATAAGGAACTTCCCATCTTTGACCGCTACTGTTCTAACACCAAAGGGCTGTTCATATATATCAACGGTTTCCCCATCCTTTTCCAGCTCAACTTGAAGTGTGTACAAATAGGCATTTAAAGGCTCCCACAGCCTTACATCTAGGATGTTGATGGTGCCAGCAGATCCTTCTGCCTCACCTACTACGTTTCCAGATTCGTCTATGGCCTTTACTTTTACTTGGACTGTGTCGGCTGCCTCAATCGAATAGTGAACCTGGCCATCTATATCCGTTACAATCGTTACATCCTTAACATAAATAGTCGGTGTTGTATAAATTTTCACTGGTCGGTGCAAACCGGAGTAGTTGAAAAAGTCAAAATTCGGCTGATTGCGTTTTACTTTGCCAACACCAGGAATATCCTTTTCTATTACCGTTCCAACCGGTAACGTCGAATAATCGACAATATTGTTGACAGCAACTGTTAAGCGATTTTTCCCTTTTTGTAAATACTTATTTAATTCTGCCTCAAAAGGTAAGAAGCCACCTTTATGCTCGACAACAAGCTCTCCATTGACATATACCTTTGCCAGATGGGTTGCCGAACCAAATCGCAATACCACACGTTCTGACTGAAGTATAACCGGAACAGAAAATTCCCGTTCATACCAAACCCAGCCAACATGATCGCGTATATTGGCATTTACTCCAATGTCATTAAAAGAGGAGGGAACAGCCATGCTCATAGCCTCGGTTAATTTTGTATTTTGCCAGTTTTCCTGAAATCCATTTCCCGAATCAAGTTTAAATTTCCAAACCCCGTTCAAGTCAATAATACTCCGTGTTTCAGTAACGATAGGATATAACATTTTCAGTCTCCTTTTTTTAAATCATAGATATGTTCATCAAATTTTTGATTTAAATTTATAGTTTTTTAGGGCTACTTCTTCTTGAACATTATCTAAAACTTCATTCAGTTGCATTAGGAGAGCGTTTAACATATCTTCAGTAAATTTGTCTGGATTGAAAGCAACCATTGCACGTAAAGGCATAAATTTCATCATCGCCTGAAACATTTCAAACGAATCTGAGTCTTCGGACATATTTGCAAATGGGCCTCCTTCATTTGCCCTTGCAAGGGTCTCTTGTACAATCGGAGAAAGAATTGGATCAGCCATGAGATCCCCAATTGTTGTATTTCTATGGACTGATTTTTTAATAGTAACAGTGGAGTTCACTTTAATACTGCCTCTTAAAATGATTTCAGCAGAAGACTTACCGACTAGCACTTCAAACAAACCACTTTCCACATGCCAGTCATGAATGTCAACGTTGTAATATGCAAATGCTCTTTTATCCAAGATAAAGGTAACGTCTTTCTCCTCTCCTGGTTGTAAATCGACCTTTTCAAAGCCCTTCAGTTCTTTTTCGGGACGGATGACAGTACTTTCCACATCCCGAACATATAACTGGACTATTTCCTTACCGACCACTTCACCTGTATTTTTCACCGTAACCGTCACTTGTACGGTTTCCGTATCATCCATTTCAGACTTTTCTATTTTAAGGTTTGAATAGTCAAAGCTTGTATAGCTCAAACCATAACCAAATGGAAATAACGGTTCAATTGCTTTAGCATCATAATAGCGATAGCCGACAAATATTCCTTCCTTGTATTCTACTTTGTCTCCTTCGCCTGGGAAGTTGAGGTAAGAAGGATTATGACGTAATTCATTAGGGAACGTTTCTGCTAATTTTCCACTTGGACTTTCAATTCCAAAAAGTAAATCAGCAATCGCTCCGCCTAGTGCCTGACCTCCCAAATATCCCTCAAGCAGGCCTTTTACTTTACCAAGCCATGGCATTTCAATGGGTGCGCCATTACTTAATACCACAACTAAATTAGGTTGAACATTCGAAACTGCTTCTATTAAAATCTGGTGATTAACCGGAATTCGCAGATGCTCCCTGTCATATCCTTCTGATTCATAGCGATCCGGAAGGCCAACAAAAAGGATTGCCACATCTGACCGTGCCGCAGCATCTTTTGCTTCTTCTAACAATTTATCATCGATCAAATCAGTTTTTAGATCGTACCCTTGCGAAAAAAGTAAATTTGCATTTGATGCACTCTTCTCAATTTCCTCAAAAATATTATCTAGTTTAGTAGGTTTAATATGAGAGCTTCCTCCGCCTTGGTATCTTGGTCTTACAGCAAATTCTCCAATGATGGCGATGTTTCCTTCCTTTTTTAATGGGAGGATTTGATCCTCATTTTTTAATAAAACCATACTTTCTCTTGCTACTTCTCTAGCTAAATGGTGGTGTTCCTCTTTATCATAGACAGCGTTTTCTTTTTTGTTATCAACAGCCATAAAAATAATATTTAATAATTTCTCAACGGTCCTGTCTAGAGTATGTTCAGAAAGCTTACCACTTTTTACAGCCTCAATTATTTTCTTATCACCAATTCCATTGCTTGATGGCATTTCTAAATCTAATCCGGCTGCTACCCCTTTTGCACGCTCATTTACGGCACCCCAGTCTGAAACGACAAATCCTTCAAAGCCCCATTCATCCTTTAAAATATCCGTCAATAATGTTTTATTTTCTGAAGCATACGTCCCATTTACTTTGTTATAGGAACACATTACCGTCCAAGGTTGTGCTTTCTTAACTGTATTTTCAAAACTAGCAAGATAAATTTCTCTTAATGTACGTTCATCAACGATAGCATCAACAGACATACGACGATGCTCCTGGTTATTGACTGCAAAATGTTTAAGGGAAGTCCCCACTCCTTCGCTTTGAACACCTGTTATATGACTTGCAGCCAATTCGGAAGATAGATAAGGATCCTCTGAAAAATATTCAAAGTTTCTTCCGCAAAGCGGTGAACGTTTAATATTTGCTCCAGGACCAAGAAGAACAGCTACATTCTCTTCCTGACATTCTTCGCCCAAAGCAGTTCCTACTTTTTCAATAAGTGAACGATTCCACGTACTAGCAAGACCAACTGCTGATGGGAAGCAAGTTGCTGGAACACTATCATTAAGTCCTAAATGATCAGCACTTTGTTGCTGCTTACGAAGACCATGTGGACCATCTGTAACAAAAATGGATGGAATCCCCAATCTCGCTATCCCTTTTAGTTCCCAGAAATTCAAACCAGAGCAAAGGCTCGCCTTTTCTTCAAGTGTCATTTTTTCAATTAAATGTTTGATATTTCTTTTCATAGAATCCTCCTTAAAATTGTTTAACGCTTTCATAATTTCATTTTAAGACACAGGCATTGTTTCCACTATTCGAATTACGACTACCTATTTTCAGTAATCCGACTTTTGATATTTTGTGAATGTATAATTGCATAAAGTCATTAGTAAAAATGCAGGGACACTTCCACTAAAAAAAGGAATTAATCCAGGAAACTTAAATGTTATAAAAAAGAAAATTCCTGTAAACACAGCCATTATTAAGGTTGCGATTGGATTAATTGTCATAAGGATGACTGCATTTTTAATGACTCCTTTAACCCCAACATGAAAATGTACTAGGACCGGAAAAATATAAAATAATGTAAGTAAGAAAATTAAAATCAAAATAACATTGGGAATATAAAGTAATTTGAATATTGGCATCGATATGACTTCTATTATCTTTATATTTGAGTATAGGAAACTTCCTAACGCGATCAGAATCAAACCGACCCAATTACTTTTTATAAATTCACTTTTATAAACCGTCCAAAATGTTTGAAATACATAAATATCCTGCTTCATTACCCACTTTCGGACAACGGCGAACATCGCTGTTGTGGCAGGAAATAAACCTAGAATAACCAAGCCAAGAAACGTAAAGACAAGCCAAAGCAGGTTTACATACATTAATCTCAAAACCCACACGGAAATACGATGAATGCCATTCATAAAGCCTTCCATTAAGAATAACTCCTTCCTGTATCGCTGCTATGAATAAATAATTTTAAGGAAAATAGCCCTTATATAGGGCTATTCTTCTAAAAAACTATCATCCTTTGACAGAACCTAACGCAATTCCTTTTACCAGGTATTTTTGGAAAAATGGATAAGCAATTAAAATCGGTAATACCCCAACAACAGCAATCGCCATCCGTACACCTGTTGAAGGAATTTCTGAAGCTGCCTGACTGGCGTTTGAACCCAAATCACTTGTCACTAAAAACTGTATATCCGCAAGCATCCTGTTTAAAATGTTTTGGATACTGAAAAGTTGTGGGTCGGTAATATAAATGAGACCGTTAAACCAGTCATTCCAATAATGAATCGTTTGAAGTAATCCGATCGTTGCCAAAATGGGCAACGATAAAGGCAGGATGATAGAGAAAAAGGTCCTGAATTCACCTGCACCATCCATCCGTGCTGATTCAATCACAGGCTCCGGAATGGACGTTATAAAAAATGTCCTCATTAATAATACGTTAAAACCATTCATAAGCAGACCAGGTACGATTAATGCCCAAATCGTATTTTTTAAATCAAAGATTTGTGTGTATACAAGATAGGTTGGGACGAGCCCACCGTTGAATAATAAGGTAAAGAATACAAAGAAAGCAAAAACATTTCTATAAGGTAAATCTCGGCGTGATAGTGCATATGCCAAAAATGCAGTTATCGCCAAACTAACAACGGTTCCAAATACAGTTACGAAAATTGTAATACCGTAGGCCCTTAAAATACTTGCAGAATTATTCAATAAATACTCATAAGCGGCAAAGCTAAATTCCCTGGGAAAAAAAGAGTAACCATCCTTCAATATGACTTTTTCTCCTGTAAGAGAAGAAGATAAAAGAATGATAAACGGAATGATGCTGCCTGCCGCAAGTACGATTAAAAAGATATGGGAAACCAATTGTGTGATTCGATCTGATTTATACATTCTTCTTTACCTCCAGCTTAAAATAATGCATTGTCTTTACTTTTTCTGCGGACAAGATAATTGGATAACAAGACCAGAACAAATCCAACGATAGATTGATATAGACCGGCTGCAGCGGACATCCCGATATCTCCTAACTGCATCAAACCTCGGTAAACATAAGTGTCAATAACATTCGTGGTATCGTAGATTGCCCCTGAATTCATTGGTACTTGATAAAACAAGCCAAAATCCGAATAGAAAATTCGTCCTATTGACAATAATGTCATCATGATAATGACTGGCATAATCGAGGGAATGGTAATATGAATAATTTGATGCCATTTATTCGCCCCATCTAAAGTGGCTGCTTCATAGTACTCCTGGTCGATTCCGATAATAGCCGCCAAGTAAATGACACATAGGAATCCGACGCCCTTCCATACATTGATGAAGGTTAATATATAGGGCCAATATTTTGCTTCGTTATACCACGAAACTCCATCCAGCCCAAGTAAAGGCAGAATCGTTTTATTCAAATACCCCACATCTTCGCTTAAAAAGGCAAATCCGAGATAACTGACAATAACCATCGAGATCAAGAATGGCATTAGAATAACACTTTGATAAAAGCTCTTCGCCAGCTTATTTTTGATTTCATTGAGCATAATGGCTATTCCAATTGCCAGTATAGTATTTAAGATAATAAATCCTCCGTTATAAAGAATGGTATTTCGGGTAATAACAAAGGCATCTCTTGAACTAAATAAGTACTCAAAGTTTTTAAAGCCGATCCAATCACTTGCGAAGATACCTTTCGCATAGTTAACATCTTTAAAAGCAATGACCAAACCGAACATCGGTAAATAATTGTTGATCAGTAAATACATTAATCCAGGTACCATCATGATAAAAAGAGGTAAAAACCTTTTAAATTTGATCATCCTGCTATTTACCTTTTTAGCCGGTATCGCTTGGATGCTTGCTTTCATTTTCTTTACTGTCACTTCTGACATACTTTTTCCCCCTCGCTGATTAAATTGTTTCCGCTTACAAATAACTTTCATTTCGTTCTATAATTTTATTTTATTAGACTAGTGTTATTGGTACTATCCATAAAACGACTTCTTATTTTCGTTAATCCGACTTTTAGCAATATGGTATTCATTTCAAACTATAAAAAAAGAGAGCTAGCATTAGCTCTCTTCCTTGACCTTACTTCTTATTCCACTTGTCAAATTGCTTTTGTTTTTCCGCAATAATTTTTTCAAGACCTGATGCTTTAAGCTTACTATTAAATTCTGGCAAGCTCTTCTCTGGATCCAGAGTACCAGATTCAAGTCCCAGCTTATACTGATTTAGTACATTTGTAGATGCAGCAATTTCAGTTTTTACTGGATCTGGATTGAACGTAAAGCCAAATGCCGGTGAAAAAACAGCTGATTCGTTATGTTTTTTCATTATATCCCAGTAATTTGCAGGGTTTCCTTCCCAAGGGTAAGTTAAGAAGTTATTTCCAATTTCCCACTGGTTAAATACATATTTTGATTCCTTAACGCCTTCCGGCAATTTAATGGTGCCATCCGTATTTTTCACATAATGTTTACCTTCCACACCAAGATCTAGCAAATTCATAATGTCTTTATCAGTATAAAGTAAATTGATAAATTCCATTGTTTTTTCAGGATTTTGACTGTTTCGCGCAATCGACAAATTGAAGCCCGTGGCTGCATCTGTGTAGGAATAAACATCCGTTAATTTTACTGAAACCATTTCATGGCCAGTTATTCCCGTCTCTTGTACATCAAAACCTGGCTTCATTTTAGCAAGATAGCCAAATCCTTTATTTGCTTTTACAAGATTAGCCGCAGATTCTTTTGATGTTGCTGAATCCTTAATGATATACCCCGCCTTGAACCACTTTCGCGCTAATTTAACAGCTTCAACATATTGCGGGTCATCAAACAGATTCACAATATTCTTATCTTTAAATGACACCACTCCAAGGTTGTCCCCTAGCACATCAAATTTTCCAGCTGTGAGCGCTGTAGCGATCGATGTTCCTGCTGTTGTGTTGACTAATGGTGTCAATGATGGTTCATTTTCTTTGATGACTTTAAATACATCTTCCAAATCCGTAAATGTTTTGATTTGAGAAAGATCAATCTTATATTTATCGACTAAATCCTTTCTCATAGCAAAACCATAATAAGAACCCCAGTCTCTTATACTTGGAATACCATATATTTTCCCGTTAACTTTATTACCTTCTAAAAGATTTTTAGGAACTACTTTTAAAATTTCTTGACCATGTGATTGGAGCAAATCATCTAATGGTAGGTATTGACCTTTTGCAGCTTGTGTATTGTAGCCATAGAATGATGAAGACATAATTAAATCCAGTTTTTCGTTACTTGTTAACATTAAATTTTGTTGTTGTTGCCATGCTGCACCACTAATTGGTACTAATTTAACAGTGGCATTGATCTTCTTTTTAGTAATTTTATTAATTTCCTCTTGAACCAAAGGAAGATCATCGACCTTTGAACTTGTTGTTAAATAAGCCATTGTGATTTCATATGATTTATTCTCGGAGCTACTACTGTTGCTTGAACTGCTTTCCTTTGAACTGCACCCAGCCAAAACTAAAAAGACGGACATAATGATCATTAAAAACCTTGTAACTGACTTCAATCTCTTCATCTTTCTTTCCCCCTTATTCTTTTTGATTTGTTGAAAACTCCCCTTGAAAGCGTTAACAACTATCTGAATTAAGTATAGAGGATGGGTAAAAATAGACTTACTAAAAATACGACATTTTATTTTTGTTATTACGACTTATCTGAGGAGAGCGCCATTTTTCGATATTCCATTGGATTTAATTGTGTTGCCTTTTTGAATATAGTAGAGAAATAGGAAAAATTCGAGTATCCAGCAGATAAAGCCACTTCGCTTACAGGTAAATTGGTTCCTGTCAATAGCTTTTTTGCATATTCAATACGTTGCTGTTGCAAGTATTCGGATATAGATACCCCTGTTTGTTTTTTAAAAAGTCTTGTTAAATAATCAGGATTGAGATACACATAATTTGCAATTTCTTCTCGTGTTAACCGCTGTTCACCAAGATTGTTTTGAATATACTGTTTAACCATATTAACCACAGAACCTTTTTCTTGAGGAACATGAAGCTGGCTCATGGCTACATCAGCAATATAAATTACCCACTCTTGGAGAGAATTCAACGATTTCAACACTTTTACAGGCTTTTCAGTCAGCAAGTTTTGTGAATAAACCTGATTGGCTTGAATGCCCTTTACCTGTAGTTCATAGAAAACCAATTGCAAGAAATCTTGATAAAAGAAATGGATTGATTGTGCGGTTATATCATCATCAGATTTTTTCCATTTCTCAAAATATTGATTGATGGCACCCAATAATATTTCCTTTGGACCGTTTTTCATTAAGCTCGACCAATCGACTGGTAGCAATGGAATCGAGCAAGAATCCTTTTTTTCATTTTTATAAACAATGGTCTGGTTACTCTTGGTTACATTGTTACGATCAAGTTCCTGCAACTTGTGAACCGTACTTACAACTTCCTCGATAGGAACCTGATTGCCAATATAACAACAAAGTTCGCATAAGAAATATAATGCAAATCGAGAGATAAAATCATTAAAATCACATGTAAGCTCCTCAATGTTTGCTGCTTCTACCAGGGGCAAAATGACCAAAATATAACCAGTTCCCAAATTTACTACATGGGCATCCATATTGGATTTGGCAATTTCTTCATTCACGGCGTTTTGAAGGGCATTCTCCCTTAATTTTTCTTCATGGACCGACAGTTCCTTTTTCCAACGTTGAACATGAAATAAAATGGGAAGAAATGTTGTGTGCTCCGTATATGACAAATGATGGTACTTCATATGCTCAAATATCTTGTCAATGGTAGAAGGGACAACTTGGTGAATGAGATCTAACCAGAATCGTTCCTTCATGACAGATTGGTGAGATTTTTTCAGTTGATGGTAAGACTCCTCCACCAGTTTTGTATCCTGGTCCTTTATAATTTTTTCCAAGGCATTGTGAATAACACCTTCCAGCTCTTGATAATCGACTGGTTTGAGTAAATAGTTGAGACTTTTCAATTGCAATGCTTGTTTTGCATATCCGAAATCTGAATGACACGTTAAAAAAATCGCTTCCGTACTTGGGTAATGTTCCCTGACCCATTTTAAAAGGTCAATTCCCGATCCTTTAGGCATTTCAATATCACAAAGCAAAAGATCCACCCTATTATTTAAAAACACCTCTTGAGCCTGCCTCATGTTATTAGCTGTATAAACAGTAGAGATATGGTGTTTTTCCCAATCAACACCAGCCTGAACCCCTCTAATTGAATGAATTTCATCATCAACGATAAGTACATGAAACTGATTCATCATCATACCCCTTTCCTTTTTTGAATTTTTTATATCGGTACCTTCATGCGGACAGTTGCACCTTTTCCTTGTTCGTTTGAAAAGTGTATATGGGCATACCCTTCATATAACAAATTCAACCTTCGCTTAACATTCCAAAGGCCAATACGTTCCCCTTCCTGGTTTGTAAGGGATTCATCATTTTCCAAACTACATAAAACCTCTTCAGGGAATCCTTCACCAGTATCCTGGATTTTAATCTCCATAAAACCGGGGTCTTCATTGTCTTTTTTAACAGTTATTTTAATTTCAATCGGTTCATCCATATTAAAAGCATGTTTAATAGAATTTTCAGCAATCGTTTGAATCACCAAAGGGGGTATATTGCATTCCATCAAATCTGACGATGCTTCAACCTCATAATTAATAGCTTCTGGAAATCTAAGTTGTTGAATCTTTATATAATTTTCCGTATGTTTTAATTCTTCTTCTAAGCTAACGAAATACGAATTACTACGAAACATAAAACGAAAGTAATTGGCCAGGCATTTGGACATTTCTTGAATGATGGCAAAATCTTTAACCGTTGCAAGATTATAAATGATGTTTAATGAGTTAAGGAAAAAGTGCGGGTTAATTTGTAATTGTAAATGATTTAGTTCCGCCCTTTGTAAATTTAACTTTTCTTCGTATACATTGATTTTCAAGTCTTTTATCTCCGATATCATATGGTTGAAGGTCCCATTCATGACTTCAAACTCCGTAGAATTATGGTTCATGGGAAGCCTTACTTCCATATCACCCTCACGAAGCTTTTTCATAGCTGAAACAATCCGTTTTATAGGTTGAAGAAAAACCTTTCTCATGATAAAGATAAATAGAAATAAGAACAAAACAGCTCCAATAGAAATAACAGATGAAATTCTTTGTAAAAAAGGAAGTTTCTCTAAAATTTCACTTTCTGGTATCAAAGCTAAAAGATAAAAATCACCACTAGATGATTTTTCCTTCATTACCATAAACCGTTCATTATCCCCAGAAACCGCAAACTTATTTCCCTTAAAGGTTAAGTCTAATTTTTCATCTTCTATAAATTTTTTATTGGTAATCGGCTGCAGCATAGAAGTTGTAAGCAGGGCTCTGCCGGTTTCTCCAAAATCAATATACTTAAAAGGCTTAACCAAATTGTTCATATTTACCCAAGCCCCAACATAAACTCCATCTATATTTAAATAGTATAGTAAATAATAGTTTTTCTTTCCCTTCCATAAGTTCCATTTGCCCTCGCGAAGATTTTCCGGTGTATTCTCAAGCAAATCGTGGATTTCATCCGTTGCATTCATGCGGTCTGTAAAATTTTCATCATTTTTCTGAGTATAAAGGAAATATTTATAGGATGATGAATAAAGAAAAATAGAGTCAATTGCGGTATAAAAGTATGATTGATTATTTATAGAATTAGATAATCGAATTTTAGCCTCTTCATAATCGTTAAGATCAAAGTTTTCATGGTATTGAAGAAAATATAAATCGGTATTTGCGGAAAGTTGAAATATATAATTTCCGACACCTTCCAAACTCTTATCGATTTGATCCATATAAATATTCAGCATATTTTTGTTAGATTGAGCCACTTGGTTTCGAATTACTTCATTGGCATAATAATTATTAATAATGTGAAAGATGATTAATGGACCGATTATGAGGAAAATAGTCAAAAAGAGCTTAAACATTAATGAATTGATAAGTGGTTTAAGCGGTTTCATAAG
This sequence comes from Neobacillus drentensis, assembly GCF_036965425.1. GTDB lineage: Bacteria > Bacillota > Bacilli > Bacillales > Cytobacillaceae > Neobacillus > Neobacillus drentensis_F. The sequence goes on from NZ_JBALPP010000156.1 coordinate 20,435, forward strand.
TGTTCCTCCTGATATATAACTTTACTAAAAT
>NZ_JBALPP010000157.1:0-232 GCF_036965425.1 Neobacillus drentensis
ACTCCAGTTATATCTAATTAAAATTCTACCATTACCCCAACAATTAAAAGAATTTTAATCCAAAAACTTTCATTCTTATTATCTTTGTATGCTGTTATCATTAACCATCCCAATATGCTGATTCCTGTTATGACCATTAAAAAACCAATAATCTTCAATATCATAAATTTTTCCTTTTCATATATAAAAATTTTTTCAAATCCTTCTTTAACTATTCTGCCACGTTACTTGA
>NZ_JBALPP010000157.1:328-9641 GCF_036965425.1 Neobacillus drentensis
CTCTTCTTTCTGTTGTTTCCTCTTGTTTAGCCATTCCCGAATCCGTCTACGCAACCTTGACCGTTTCTTCAACGTTTCCCCCCCAATCACCTTCATATTTCTCCTTCGGCAATCCAACGGGTTTCCATTCTGTGTTTCACAAGTGGTGTATGCTTAAATTTTAACAGGTTAGTGGCAATAAAGACAAAAGCTATTTACCTGTGGTTACAGCATTGGCAGAGAAAAAAGCGGAAGTATCTGTTCCGCCGCTCCTTGCCGGCCTTATTTTTTTATAATGACGTTGCACTTTCCCTATCCGTAATTCAACTATTACCATTTTTCCTGTAGGTTTTATACTCGGCAGCCTATATGAAAAAACAGATTTTTCAATACCCTGACTTGTTACAACAACATCTTCTGTGGTATCGAATAAAGTGACTCTGACTTCATATGCAAAAATATCTTTATTTACTAGTTCTGCAACGAAAGAACACGCAGTCATTGGTTTTATTTTGATTGGGCCCCCATCACCTTTTTTTAAATATGGTCCGCTAAATGATAGAACTTGCAATTCCTCATTAAAATAATTTATAAAAAATTCATTGCACTCCCCAAAGTAGACGTGCGGTAATAACTCTCCATTAGATTCAAGATGTTCATGTAAAACAGGATTTAAATCTTTAAATTGATCAATAAGTATATTTATTGCATCCATAACCTGCAAGTACCCAATACCTTACTTATACAATACATTTTCATCCCATCATGTCGATAGATGATGGGATGAATGATCATTTCTAAACTGCCTGGGGGTTAAACCTGTGTATTTTTTAAATACTTTTATAAAATAACTTTGATCATTGAAATTTAACCAGGTGCTGATGTCTGAAATCGAATAACTTGATATAGCCAACAGTTTTTTTGCTTCGTCTACTCGTTGTTGTTGAATATATTCACTTATAGGAATACCCACTTCTTTTTTAAAAAAAGATGATAAGTAATTGGGACTTAATCGACACATTTCTGCAAGTTGTTCCAGTGTAATGTCTCCATAAAGATGGTTGTAAATATAATGTCGACAAGCAGTTATGGGTGCAGAATATTTTTCTACATTTAAACCGTGAACACGATTGGTAAAATCACTTATGGCTTCTTCCGTTAATCTCAATATGGCCTTTAGGTTTCCTAATTCCTCAATTTGTTGAATATAATAATCACTTAAAGTAAAGGCCGTTTCCTCATTTAAGCCCCCTTCAATGGCAGCTCTGCAAACAAGGGCAATGCCCGTTATCATTAAATTTTTTTCACTTCGTAAGCGACTCCGTCTCGACAATAATCCTAATTCTGCCTCACCCACGATTGAGTAATCGAAGATATCCTTTAATTTATCGATCTGCCCGTTTTTGACATAATCAAGCAATACCCGTTCATATGAAAGATTGGAATGAAAAATGAAATTCCTTCTGCCTTTTGAAAGCTCAACATCTAAATTCTCTGATTGTATGACACCAAGGTCTATCGCTTTATTGTTTTCTAGGACCACCGTTTTATCTAACGCTTTACGATAAAGCAAATAATAAACCATTAAACTAATCGATAGTAGCTGATGATGGTCCTTAATGGGGACGGCTTGATAATATTCAATAAGATTTCTTTTATTGATGTTTCCTTTAAAAGCATCTAGAATCTTTGCAATATTTTCATCCGATATTTCGGTCTCAAGGGCAGGTCCTACAATAATAGTACCTAAAAAATAGTTCGATTTTTTAAGATTCACAAAGAAAAAATTCAAATTTGAATTTGAAAAAAAGATAGGGAACTCACTCGGATCCTCTTCATACGTATATACACTTATTTGCTCTTTAAATGGAACATAATAGGGATTACTCCGTAGGTAACTGCTTGAAAATTCGTACTCGAACTCACCAAATCCATTGACATAATAAACTGGTATTCCATGAACTTCCCAAATAAGCTGGCATATATATTGCATATCCTCCATGGATACTTCCATCTATTTCATCTACTCCATCCGTTTTTTAAATCGTTTACATTATTTATTTTTTACAATAAGAAAATACTATTATCCGTAGAATAATACAATAATTCATTCTTAATCAGCAATAAAATAGGTGATGTAAGAAATCTTAAACAAAGGGGAAATGAACATGGAATTAGCAAATAGAATTGCCGTTATCACTGGTGCAGGAAGTGGCATTGGCAGAGCAAGCAGTTTGAAACTTGCTAGTAATGGAGCAACTGTTGTCATAGTTGATTTCAATAGAGAAACAGGGGAAGAAACTTTAAAACTTGTGAAAGAGCAAGGTGGAGAAGGAATCTTCGTTCAGGCAGATGTATCGAAAAGTGAAGATGTGCAAAACTATGTAAATAAAGCAGTCGAAACATATGGCCGCATTGATATATTTTTCAATAATGCAGGTATTATCCAAAAGTTCGCACCTTTCACTTCAGTTGAAGAATCCGAATTTGACCGGATTATGTCTGTCAATGTAAAAGGAGTATTCCTTGGATTAAAATATGTCCTAAAAGTGATGGAAGAGCAAGGAAGCGGATCGATTATTAACACGGCTTCTACTGCAGGCATTCGTCCTGAGCATAGTGTTGCTGTATATTCTGCAAGCAAACATGCAGTTATCGGTTTAACGAAAGGTGCTGCATTAGAATATGCTAAAAAAGGAATCCGTATTAATGCGCTTTGCCCAGGCGGTGTTCAAACAGCGTTAACCGCTAGTGTTGCTGAGCAGTTTGAAAAAGGCGGTTATGTTCCAGAAGAATTTTCAAATATGAGAATGGGTCGTTATGCTGAACCGGACGAGCTTGCTGAAATGGTTGTTTTCTTAGCATCAGATAAAGCAAGCTATATGACTGGTTCAATTGCACTTGTAGATGGTGGTTTAACTCTATAAGCAATTGAAACATCATGCGGGGGGCGGCCTTTCTGAGTTTATTATTGTGATGCTATAATAGAATAAATGACAAAAAAGGTCCTTTCAATGATGAATACCCAGCATAGAATTTTTATTAGAAAACTTAGCTCCGTGCAAATGTATACGATGAACCATTGTGCGGAGCTTAATCAGGAAGCCTAATTCTTCCTCTATTCATTTGCAAATAACTTGCTAAAAAAAGTGTTATTGGATAAACAAAGGACTTTCATAGAATGTCAAACAATATAAAAAAGGTACATCGCTAGAAATAGTGTTGTATCTTTTTACTTATTAAGCCCTCTTATTGGCTTATTTGCAACAACAACTTATAACAACATAGTATGATTTACTACTACAATATTTAAATTGTTATTAAACAAAAGCACCCGTTTGTTTAAGTATAATCCTTCACAATCTTTTTCGTTACAACGGTGTAGGAGTATAAATTTGTTCGTCAAAATTTAATTCTAGAAGTTGACCAGCTTGAACCAAACCAGCTCCAAAACCGTACATGAGAACTCTGTCTCCATTTTTAACTTTTCCCTCACGGATTCCCAGGTCAAGAGCTAAAGGAATAGTTGCAGCAGAAGTATTTCCAAAGTTGACTAGGCTATAAAGAGTTTTTTCCATTGGGAATTCTAATTTTTCACAGATTGGCTCTATGATCCGTAAATTGGCACTATGAGGTACAAACCAATCAACCTTGTCTAAACTCAATTGTGTTTTATTCAAAATTTGTCTAACACTAGTAGGAACACTCCTTACAGCCCACCGAAAAACTTCCCTACCATTTTGTACAAGGCATTTCGTATCGATTAACTCAATCTCATTAACCTTGTTTGAAAGTCCAGTTTGATATACATACTGTGCTCCACTTCCATCACTTCCTAAATGGAATCCAATGAAACCTTTTGATTGTTCATCCCTTTCAACCACTACAGCCCCAGCTCCATCACCAAATAAAACACATGTGCTTCGATCGGTATAATCCGTTATCTTTGAGATCGTATCGGCACCGATTACCAGAATCTTCTTGTGAAGTCCCGAGGCAATATAAGTGTTTGCTGTATGCAGAGCATATACAAATCCTGCACACGCCGCACTTAAATCAATGGCGCCTGTTTGTTTGATATTTAATCGTTCTTGTATGATGCTTGCGACAGATGGAAACGGAAAATCTGGAGTGCTTGTTGCCACGATGATCATATCTACGTCTTCGACTTTTTTATTATATCTGTGCATTAAATCCTTTACTGCAGCTACACATAAATCACTGGTAAATTCATCAGGGCGACTAATTCTGCGTTCACGAATTCCTGTTCTTTGAATAATCCAATCATTAGTTGTTTCAACCATTTGTTCAAGATCGAAATTTGTTAGCTTTTTTTCGGGCACATATGTACCAATAGCAGTTATTCTCGAACCTATCATAGAATCCACCCCATGTTTTTATTATAAGTTGGTATTAGTACCTGGTTATAATTATAGCGATTTATATTATAAATAATCAACTTTTTTACATAACAAAAAGGTTACTCTTTTTTGAAGAAACCTGCATCGATAGTTCAATAAGAAAAGCCACCAAAAGGCAGCTCGCTCTTAACTCTTACACCCGTAAGGGGAATATATTAGTTTAAAAAAAGTTGGATAAAAGGGAGCATGTAAAACAGTTACTAATTTTGACTATTCATTAGTTTCATAACTTCTTCCATGTACGGCATGCTTAATATTGCACCTTTCCTTGTTGTGACAATCGCTCCAACTGCATTTCCGAAAATAGTAATTTCTTTCATATCATCTATATTTAAATCAGCAATAGGTTTATTTTTTTCTAAATATTTATATAAAACGCCACTAAAGAAGCCATCTCCCGCACCTGTTGTATCAACTGGATTCACTTTGAAGGATTTAAATTTCCCTATGTTCTCCCCTTTTCGATAAAAACAGCCTTCAGCTCCTAACGTGACAAATATAAGTTCTGTGTTATACTGTTCAACCAGTTGTCTTGTTCCTTTTTCTAAATCTGCCTTTCCAGTAATGAATTCCAACTCTTCCTCCGAAAGCTTTACAATGTTAGCATATTTCAATCCCTCTTTAATCATTTTCTTTGCATGTTCTAGATTCTTCCAAAGCAAAGCCCTTAAATTAGGATCATAGGAAACAACTTTCCCTTGTTCTTTTGCTATTTGGACTGTCTTTAGAGTGGTAGTGGCAGCTGGTTCATTAGTGAGGGAAAGAGATCCAAAATGAAAAATTTTGGTTTGATCTACGATATTTTCATTAATGTCATCCTCTGTTAACATGGTATCCGCACCGGGATTTCGATAAAAGCTGAATGAGCGGTCACCATTTTCATCTAAATGAACAAATGCAAGCGTAGTATTTGCTTTTTGGGTAAGGGATAATCCTTCGCAGCATATGTTTGTATCTAATAAAACTTGCTTTAAATAATGTCCAAATTGATCATCTCCTACCTTACCAATGAAACAAGTCTTCTTGCCTAATTTGGTTAAGCCCGCTAATACATTGGCCGGGGCACCACCAGGATTTATTTCAAAGACAACTTTGCCAGGCTGAGAAGAGTTATAAGGAGTTAAATCAATTAATAACTCTCCAAGAGCTGTTACATCATACATTTGAACCTCTCCTAAATTCTAGAATTTATTAAGCCAGAAGACTACTCTTCTGGCTTTTTATTTGAAATGGAACTAATTTAAGTTCTGCTTCGTAATCTATCAAGAAGCACGGCAATAACAATAACTATCCCTTTTACAACTTGTTGCCAGTAATAATCCACGTTAAGCAAAGTCATTCCATTCGTTAACACAGCAACAATCAAAACCCCAATGATAGTTCCTTGTATACGGCCACGTCCCCCTACAAAACTAGTACCACCTAGTACGACAGCTGCTATCGCATCTAGCTCAAATGCTATTCCTACCATGGGCTGCCCTGAGAACAAACGTCCTGCCATCACAACACCACTAACACCGGCGAATAAGCCACTGATGGAATATACATTAATCAGGGTGCGTTTAACTTTAATCCCTGTAAGATGTGCAGCTTCTTCATTACCGCCAATAGCATAAACATGTCGCCCGAACATCGTATACTTTAAAACGATTAACATGATGGTATAAACAATTGCCATCACATAAATAGGAGTAGGAATCCCCAGAATTTCCCCTGCTCCAATGAACTTGAACTGCTTTGATGCCAAAACTACAGGATATCCGCCGGTTATAACATAAGCCAACCCCCTCAGGTAGGTCATACTTCCAAGCGTTACGATAAATGCAGGCAACTTAGTTACAGCGGTTAAAAATCCATTAATAGCCCCAGCAACATATCCTACAGCAACTCCTACTAACATAGCGATAACTGGAGGAATTCCGGCATTTGATAGTAATACAGATATAACACCGCTCAATGCAAGGGTTGAGCCTACCGATAAATCAATTCCTCCTGTTAATATAACTACAGTCATCCCAGCTGCCAGAATGGCAGTGATTGAACTCTGCTTTAGTACGTTTAAGATATTACTTGAGTCTGTGAAATTCGGTGCAAAAATAATCATAACTATGATTAATAAGGCAAGAATTATTACCATGCCCAGCTGATTAAAAATCTGTTTTGACTTTTCCTTAAATGAAACTACGGATGGACTTGACATTTGTAAGTTTGTATTCATTTTTTAACCTCTCCTGTAGCGTAGTACATAATTTTTTCTTGAGTAGCTTCATTACGAGATAGTTCAGCTCTTAGTTTCCCCTCATGAATCACTAAAATCCGATCACTAACTCCTAATACTTCTGGTAATTCAGAAGAAATCATCAATACAGCAAGCCCTTGTTCTGCTAATCTACTTATGATTTTATGAATCTCAGTCTTTGCACCTATGTCTACACCACGGGTCGGTTCGTCAAGCAGCAGTATTTTAGGACCAATAGATAACCATTTAGCAATAACAACCTTTTGTTGATTTCCTCCGCTAAGGCCCATAACATTTTGATCCTTTGATGCCGTTCTTACTCCAAGTTCTTTAATGTATCGATCAGCATCACGATTCATTTGCTTAAACTGCAATAGTTTAAATTTACGATAGGTTGGCAATTGTGCCATCAGTATATTTTCTTTTACAGATAAATTTGGTAATAACCCCTGTTCCTTCCTGCTTTCAGGAACATGAGCAATGCCAAGTTTTATTGCGTCAATAGGACTTTTTATATGAACGGGCTTGCCATCCAAAATTATTTGACCCTCTGACAGTTCGGATAGTCCAAAGATTGTTCTTACCAGCTCAGTCCGTCCCGCACCGACAAGGCCTGCTAAGCCCACAATTTCACCAGGGTAGATTTTCAGCGATATCCCCTTTACATACTTCTTGTCAGAGACATTTTTTAACTCAAGGACTGGTTTTTGTTCAGACCTAACAATACTTTCGATTCTTTCTCTTACAAAAAGCTCATTTAACTCTCTTCCTACCATAAGTTTTACTAGATTCTCGGGATTTGTATCCGAAATTGGTCCACTTGTAACCCAATGACCGTCTCTAAGAACTGTAAAGCGATTTGAAATTTTAAAAATCTCATCCATTCGATGAGAGATATAAACAATAGCTACGCCTTTTCTTCTTAATTCTTCAATGATGCCAAAAAGCTTTTCTATTTCTTTATCTGTCAGAGATGCCGTCGGTTCATCCATAATTAAAATCTCAGAATTAAGTGATAAAGCTCGAGCAATTTCTACCATTTGTTGTTGGGCCACACTTAAGGTGGAAACCTCCGCTCGAGGATCCAAGGAAGATCCTATGGATTTTAAAACTTGGGCAGCATTTTCATAAATATCATTCCAATTTATTAGGCCCAGCCTATTTTTCTTAAATGTTGTCCCCATCATAATATTCTCACCAATGGACAAATTAGGTGAAAGGCTTATTTCTTGGTGAATAACACTGATCCCTTTATTTCTTGCCTCCATTGGATTATTCCAATGTACTTCTTGACTTTTATATTCAATCGTTCCTCCATCAGGCTGATACACTCCAGCCATGATCTTCATTAAAGTAGATTTTCCTGCACCATTCTCCCCCATCAAGGCATGGACTTCCCCTTTATAGAGTTCGATATTAACGTTTTGCAACACCTTGACACCGGAAAATTTCTTCGTAACCGCCTTCATCCTAAGGATGGGTAACTGACTCTCTGGTAGACGACGATTTATTTGTTCTTGAATCTGAAATACTGCCATTAGTGCCACTCCCTACGTCTCTTTTTAAGCCCTATTTTACTAGGATATAAATATAGTGCTCCTGATAGAGCACCATATTTTACCTCTACTAGAGGGAAATCAATTACCAGCCGCTATAGGAATCAACATTATCTTTAGTGATAAATTTAGTTGGAATAAGAACTTTTGAGTCTACTTTCTTTCCATCAATGATTTTTAATGCTAAGGCAACACCGTCAATAACCATTTGATTTGGGAATTGCGCTGAAGTACCAGCAAAGCTTCCGCCTTTTTTCAGCGCATCAACCGCAGAAGGCGCACCGTCAACACTTACGACAAAGAATTCATTTTGTCTACTAGCTTGTTCTTGAGCAATTTGTACTCCAACAGCCTCTTCATCATTTATTGTAAATACTGCATCGATTTTTTTGTTTGCTGTTAGTGTACCTTCCATTACGGTAAGAGCCTTTTCACGATTCCCCTCACCATTTTGTTTAGCAACAACCTTGATATCTGGATATTTATTAATCACTTCGTTAAAACCTTTAATTCGGTCTGTCACTGCTGAAACAGGAGGTCCATCAATAATAACAATATTACCTTTTCCATTAAGTTGTTTTACAAGGTACTCCGCAGCTAATTTACCTGCTTGTACGTTATCAGACATAACCACTGTGTCAATGCCGCCTTCTGCAAATCCATCAAGAGCAACAACAGGAATACCTGCTGCTTTTGCCTCACTAACTGCACCAGCAATTCCAGCAGAATCAAACGGGCTTAATAAAATTAAATCAACTTTTTTTGTGATAAAGTCTTCAATTTGTGCAGTTTGTTTAGCAAGATCTTGATCCGCACTTACAGTAGTTACTTCAGCCTTATACTTAGAAGCAACTTCTTTAGCACCTTTAGACATCGCTACAAAGAATGGATTACTTAAATTTGGAACTGTTAAACCAATCTTTAGCTTTTTTTCAGTATTAGACTTGTCATCTGTTTTACCTGTATTAGAAGCGCTTTCATTATTGCTGCATGCACCTAAAAAGCATAAAGTTAAAATTAATAATACTATGTTAAAAATTTTGAAGTTTTTCATGATTTGTAATTCCTCCTAAATAGAGTTTTGTAAAGTAATAGATACTTCTAGCAAAACACAATCC
>NZ_JBALPP010000158.1:0-10054 GCF_036965425.1 Neobacillus drentensis
ATATATTTATTTATTATGATAAATAAGGGGCATAGATAGATGGAATTGCTACAGCTAAAATACTTTCAGACAGTTGCCTATACTGAGCACATTTCTAAAGCAGCCAAACAATTGAATATTGCCCAGCCCTCTTTAAGCCTGACTATTAAAAGACTTGAGGCTGAATTGGGAACAACCCTATTTGAGAGAAAAGGGAGAAATATTCAATTGAGTTCGTCAGGGAAAATTCTTTTGAGACATGTAAACAGGATATTTACTGAGATTGAAACTGCACAAATGGAAATTCAATCGGTGGAACGTCAAATTTCTAACACCATAAGAATATCAATTTCCAATCCAAGAATCCTTACAGGACTAATCAGCGAATATATTAACCGCTTCCCTGAATCAAAAATTCTCCAAGCAATCGGAGTTAAAAACGAAATAATGACAAGTTTAAAAAAAGGAGACATTGATTTAGGTATAGCAGGTTATCCTATTCAAGATGAGGAGATTGAGAGTTGTGTGCTGATAAATGAAGATATTGTTCTGGTTTTACCCTCGAACCACAGATTTACGGGTAAAACAGAAATTTCGTTAAGTCATGTCGCCAATGAACCATTTATTACTCTTGCTAATAATGAGGAATATAGGGGTTTTACAACCTTGCTTTGTGAGAAAGCTGGCTTCATCCCAAATATTGCATTTGAAGTAGATTCTAATTTAGGGGCCGAGATTATAAAGCTTGATCAAGGTGTGGCTTTACTTCCCATTTCAGTTTGTAGAACATTGGGTTTAAATTATATAAAAGTTACTGATAACACCGCTACATATCCAGTCGGCTTATCTTGGAAAAGACATAAATTGTTATCTTCTTCAGTAAGGAATTTTCGTGACTTTATTATTTCGTACTATAAAGATAACTATGAAATGTTTAAGGTTTATTAAGGTTTCCATTATTACTTTTGAAGATTGACCTGTACATTAATTTCACCATAAGTCTTCTTATAAAAAATATTAAGGCTTACTAAACTGAAAAGTGTTATTAGTGAAAGACTTCACTTAATACCGCCATCGGAAAAGTCAACCGTTTTTCAAAAGTGCCTCCCCATCGGTCTTCCCTTCTTGTTGGAATGATGCGAGAAGAATTACTGAAACCCATCCTTATAGAAAAGGATAGGTTTTTTTTGTATATTTTCTGCCGTTATTCTATTTCCCTACTTCCAAGCTTTTATAGGATCAAATAAATCCAAAATTGATTCACTCCCTCCTCCTACTCTTTATTGATAACTAAAATGAATCATTATCATAACGAGGATGTCATTTACCCCAAAATAATATCGCCATATAATTACCTTAGCATTTGGAATAGTCTTAATTATACCAATGTTATTAATAGTTTAATTTTGCTATCCTTAAATGCAATTCATATTAGAGGTGATTACATAAGATGAAAAAAAGAAATCAGTGGTTTAATGGGAGGACCGCAACCTGTATTGTCGCTTCAGCCCTAGTATTCTCCAGTGCGAGATTTGCTTTTGATGCTCCCATTGGTTTGGCACAGGGAAACGATTCGGATAATGTGATGACACGTGTGGTGGTCGAAATGGACGGCGCACCCGCCATTCAAACACTGCCGAAGTCAGTAAGGATAGGGGCCGCTTCCAAATCAGCAGTAAGTAAGATGAAAGAACGCACTGAGAGTATAAAACTGGCACACGGGAAAGTATTACAAACAATAAATGAAAAAGGGATTCCATTCAAAGAGTCTAACGAATATACATTTACCTTTAACGGTATTTCAATGAAAGTCCCCAAAAACAAACTTGATGAACTGCGTTCAATTCCCGGCGTAAAAGCGGTGTATCCGGATCAGGAATATCACACAGACTTAGCCGAAAGCGTTCCTTTGATTGGTGCTCCTGACGTTTGGTCCATGCACGACCAAGAAAATCAAGGAGTTACAGGGAAAGGAGTAACGGTCGCTGTGATTGACACGGGCGTGGACTATAATCACCCTGACCTTGGCGGGGCGATCGGACCAGGGCACAAAGTACTCGGGGGGTATGATTTTGTCAATCATGATAACGACCCAATGGACGACTACGGCCATGGAACCCATGTTGCCGGAATCATTGGGGCTCATGGTAAAGTGACCGGGGTGGCACCTGACGCTTCGATAACAGCCTATAAAGTCATGGACAATAACGGATCAGGAGATACATCCGATATCCTTGCCGGAATTGAAGCCTCTATTTCTCCAGACAATCCATACCCGGCAGATGTCATTAATATGAGCCTTAGTGGTCCAGGAGATGGCAGTGATCCCATCTCCCAAGCCGCCCAAAATGCGGTTGAAGCCGGTGTAGTTGTTGTAGCAGCAGCCGGGAATTCAGGCCCTGGATATGGAACAATTGGTGCTCCTGCTAATGCAGAGGGAGTACTTGCTGTCGGTGCAAGTACAAGCGGTATCAAAGTACCTGACGTAAAAATGGTTGCCCCAGTTGAAGAGAATTTGTCCGTTACACGCCTTGGGATTTCAGCTAACCCTCCTGAAGCAGCAATTACCAGCGAGCTGGTAGACGTTGGAGAAGGAGGACCAGAAAGCTACGATGGATTAGATGTAAAAGGAAAGATTGTCCTAATTCAATTGCCTCAAGGTGCAACTGTACAGCAAGCTTTTTCGGAAGCGGTTACAGCTCAAGAAAAAGGGGCCGATGCTGCGCTCTTTTACCTGCCTGAACAACCTGGCCCTGTTTTTAAATTAGGAGATACTATACCATCACAATATGCATCTAATTCATCTGAAAAGTTACAAGATCAAGATCAATTCCAGACAGATTCATCCATGGATGGTCGGTTGGATACGTTGGCCGCAATGCTCATTACCGGAACAAAAGCTGGGGAATTAAAGTCCTACTTGGCCAAGGGACCCGTTAAAATCACGATTACAGGAAAGGACGCAACGGATCAAATTGCTAACTTTAGTTCCCGTGGTAATTCCGACTTACGAGCAAAGCCTGATTTAGTTGCTCCGGGTGTTGAAATCAATTCGACTTACATCAAGAAACAGGATGATGATACCGGTTACACCAGAATGAGCGGGACAAGCATGGCTGCTCCCCATGTGGCTGGTGCAGCTGCCCTTATGAAACAACTCCACCCTTCCTGGAAAGCAAGCGAGATTGCCAGTATTTTAAAAGAATCCGCGAAACCGCTGGCATCATATGATGTGCTTACTCAAGGGGCAGGAAGACTGGATGTAAAGGCTGCAGCGGAAACCAATGTGATCGCCTCACCTAATGGCTTAAATTTTGGAATAGCTGATTTAAAAGATTCAGAGATTCATAGAAGCGCTTCGTTATCTTTAAACAATCACGGCGAAAAACCGGTGGATATAGATTTCACTGTAAAGGACGATACAAAATCCGGAGCAGCCGTTACAGTGAATCCATCCCATATTCATATGGAACCAGGTCAGCAAGTCAATGTTGATGTGAACATCAACATGAATCGGCCGGATCAGGATACGGTTATTTCGGGATGGATAGAAGGAAATATCCAATCCGGAACAGAATCGCAGCATTTGCGGGAGCCATACCAGTTGACTGTACGGCATCTCCAAATTACTGCATCTCCCGATCCAGTAGCATCCACAGTGAGTGGAACAGAAGCCTTCATATACAGTCCGGTTGATTTGTCACAAGCTCCAAAAGTGACTGTTCGAACTCCAAGCGGAAAGACAAATCAAGTGACTTCTGTCTTAGATCATGATCATTGGTGGCGGGTGCCCGTTCAGACTAGCGAAGTGGGAATATATCAGATTGATGCTAGCTCTACAGTCAAAAATTCCTCTAGTGAGGAATCTACGATAATAGGCTCTGGTTATGTGGAAAAATTACCAGCCGATAAGGAGCACTCTTCTAACTGGAAAGCTGTCGGACCTTACTCTAATGCAGGGCTGATGCATGTTGACCCAAAAAACCCTAAGGTCATGACGGTATTATCAACACTATCTCCTTCTATTTTCCGGACGGAGGATGGGGCAAAAACTTGGCATGAGTTTCGAAATTTTCCTGTCGCAGGAGGAGCGCCAACTGCACTCATCGTTAATCCTACTAATGAAAAAAATATTTATGTTCCTGTTAGGTCGAGGTCTAATGATCCAACGTATATAGGTAAGATATTCGCCAGCAAAGACGGTGGAATAACATGGAATACACTACCTTTTCCTAACATAGAAGTAACTGACTTAGCCATTGATGAGAGCGGGCAGAAATTGGTTGCTATTTCCGGCAATGAAGTATTTATCAGCTTAGACAGAGGGAATAACTGGGAGAAGTTGTCTGGCAATTGGCCATATCTTATTGGCGCACTTCTTCTTAATAACGACCTATACCTTTCAACATACAGTGGTGTTTACGCTGTTAAAGATGTATTTTCTGGTTCGGCTACGCCTGTGAAATTGTTTCAGCCCCAGTATAGAGGGATACAGGAAGTAGTAGGCAATCATGATATCCTTATTGCACGTGCTACTTTTGGCGGTGGATTGTACGCGTCCTTAAACCAAGGTAAAGATTGGAATGAACTTACCCACAATCAAGTACCATTTCATGATGTATTTTGCGTTAAGATTCTCGATGGGGGTATTTATGTAGGAACTGGTTATGATGGAATTTGGGTAAGTCACGATTACGGAAAAACATGGGAATCTTGGAAACAACCGCTACCAGGGTCTAGGTCCCTTGATATCGATTTTGCCTTAGGAGCAAAATCTTCTCCTAACGGGAATCGCCCAGTTTATGTTTCTTCAGATCAGGCTGGAATATATGAAACACTGAACAAAGGAGAAACATATAAACGGGTGGGTATTCCTGGAGCAACGGTTTATGACTTGGCTATTTCACGTAACACCAAAGGATACCAGTTACTTGCCGGAACTGATTCTAACACGTATCGGACAATGTTACCTGATCAAAATAAAGTTGATTCCTCCACTCTCGAATGGGGAGCGGCTCAAGGTGAAGGAATGTCAGGAGAACAAGTATATCAGGTTGCAACGTCCCCAACAGAACCAAATGTCGTCTACAAGACACGCTTTAGTGCGATTGGGACGATGAGTGTGTACCGAAGCAATGATGGAGGAGAAAAATGGGATTTGAAATTTGAAGATTATTCTGTCCCTCTTGCCCTACTGGTTCATCCAGCCAACCCGAATGAAATCGTGATCCCATATTCTATCCCAGGCTCTGCCGAAACAGGTGTGTGGGTCAGCCAAGATGGTGGGGATAATTGGAAAAAAATGAAGCAAGAACACCAGTTTAGTGCCATAGCCGGTGATCCCAAAGATCCTAACCGGATTTGGGCTGGCGGAAATGACGGGCTATTTCTGTCCCAAGACATGGGCCAATCATTCCAAAAAATTCAAAACGTTCCTGTAAGCAGTATTGCGATTGACTCACACAATCCAGACCATTTAGTAGTGGGAGGAAACCATTTATATGTCAGTACAGATGGCGGGAAAACATTAGAAAAAGCAAAGTATGCTGAATCTAAGCTCAACATTTATGTCAATGATATCATCGTTTCCCCTACTAATCCTAAGGTCGTCTATGCAGCAACTGGTGCCTTTTATCAAGGGGGACAAGGAGGTCTCCTTAAGGGAGGTCGCGGTGTGTTAATGAGTGTGGATGCTGGGGAAACATGGTCGAATATATCCGATGGCCTTGATAACAAAAATGCAACTGCCCTTGAACTATCATCAGACGAAGAATATTTGTTTGTCGGCACACAGGGCGGCAGCGTCCATCGATTGAAAGTGTCTAATAATCATCGGTAAGATCACTTAAACAGAAATCTTCTTATTCCCTTCCCCATTCCGCTTCCTGGAATGGGGAAGTTTTTTTATGAGGGAAAATTCTTTAGAAAGTAAGTAAAATATTATCAGGATACACTCTCTCATTGAGTTTTGTCTTTTCCACATAAGCAACCAACAAGTCTATAAAACTTCTTGCAGCAGATCCAATATACTTTTCTTTATGATGTATAATTGCAATTTCGTTACATATAGTTGGGTTTTCTATTTTAATTATCTTTAGGGTTTCATCATTCTCCGAATCGAGAAGTGTTTTGGGAAGAATGTTGCTCCAATTCCTGGTTTCACTAAACTCAATATTGATTTTACCTCTGTTAATTCTATGATTGGCTGGATGGCAAATCCAAGAGAGGCAAACGCAACATCAATTAATTTTCGACACTTGTGGTTTATTGGCCATAATACAAGAGACAGGTCCCTTATCTCTTCCAACTCCACTATATCCCTATCAGCCAATGGATGGTCATCTGAAACTGCCAAATAATATTCCTCATTATATAAAGGGATATTAGTTAGCTGATCATTCTCTATAGGCATGACTGTCAAAGCTATATCAATTTCATTTCGAAAAACCTTTTCATCAATGTTTTCTGACATAAAGATCTTTGTTTGCACTTGGGGCCACTTGCGATGAAGTTCTAAGAAAACGACGGATGCAAGCTGACTTAACTCTTCCGACATTGCCCCAATGATAAGTTTTCCTTTTTTTACATTTTGAAGCTCATCTATTTGTTCATAAACACTTTTTATATTGGAGAATATATTTCCAGATTGTTCTCGTAGGATTTCACCAGCTTCCGTGATGGCGATTTTTTTTCCTAAACGATCAAATAAACGGACTCCTAATTTATCTTCAAGGGTTCTCATTTGACGGCTCAAAGCTGGTTGTGAAATTCCTAATTTTTCTGCTGCCCTTGTGAAATGTAATTCCTCACAAATAGCCAGGAAGTATTCCAATTCCCTTAATTCCATAATTCCCTTTCTCTCTTTCACCTATTTCAATACGCCTATCATTTTGAATGTTCATTTTCAAACATAAACAATATGATAATAGTAAAAATAGAGTAGAAAGCTACTCATGTGAACTTATTCACAATAATAGTTATACTATTTTCAATACAGAATAAACTTTAAACAATACAAACTTTCTCGTAGGTACTTACAAATATTAGATAATTCAACAATCCCTCTATTAGAACAACTCCTTTACTACTTTTAAAAAACTCGGGAGTTAATACCCATTATGAAAATAAATATTGGACTTTCCCTTATACAGAATCTTAGTCCGCTTATTTATAATAAAGGATTTTAAAATTTTATAACCATCCAATCAAGTGTTTTTTAAACCATCCATTTCATAAATAGAAAATAATAATGCTGTACTTCAGCCTCCATTCCAAGCTAGTAAAAATAAATAGGCAGTAAAACCCAATAGGCTCCACTTCCGTTCCGATGAACTACCTTTCCATCAAAAGAAAATCTATTTTAGTAAATTTAAAAGAGCTACCTCAGTAGCCCTTAATAAAGCAATTAAAAATGGAATTAAAGTTCCTCACACATTCCACTTCAATGAATTGGGAAAGGTTTTTTAAAAAGGGAAAATTCTTTAGAAAGAAAGTAAAGTATTTTCAGGATGCACCCTCTCATTCAGTTTCGTTTTTTCCACATAAGCAACCAACAAGTCTATAAAACTTCTTGCAGCATGTCCAATATACTTTTCTTTATGATGTACAATGGCAATCTCCTTATAAATAGCTGGGTTTTCTATCTTAATAACCTTTAGGGTTCCATCATTCTCCGAATCGAGAAGTGTTCTTGGACGAATGGTTGCTCCAATACCTGCTTTCACTAAACTCAATATAGATTTTACCTCAGTCAATTCTATGATTGGCTGTATGGCAAATCCCACAGAGGCGAAGGCAAAATCAATTAATTTTCGGCACTTGTGGTTTATAGGAAATAATATTAGTGACAGGTCCTTAATCTCTTCTAACTTCACTTTATCCCTATTTGCCAATGGATGGTCATATGGAACGGCCAAATAATTTTCTACAATATATAAAGGGATATTCGTTAACTGTTCATTCTCTATAGGCATAAGTGTCAATGCTATGTCAATTTCATTTCGAATAACCTTTTCTTCAATATTATCTGACATTAAGATCTTTGTTTGGACCTGGGGCCACTTGTGATGAAGTTCTAAGAAAACGACGGATGCAAGCTGACTTAACTCTTCCGACATTGCCCCAATGATAAGTTTTCCTTTTTTTACTTTTTGAAGTTCTTCTATTTGTTCATATACACTTTTTATATTGGAGAATATTTTCCCAGATTGTTCCAGAAGAATTTCGCCAGCTTCTGTGATGGCGATTTTTTTTCCTAAACGATCAAATAAACGGACTCCTAATTTATCTTCAAGGGTTCTCATTTGACGGCTCAAAGCAGGTTGTGAAATTCCTAATTTTTCTGCTGCCCTAGTGAAATGTAATTCCTCACATATAGCCATAAAGTATTCCAATTCCCTTAATTCCATAATTCCCCTTCTCTCCATCGTCTGATGGTAAAAATCAAATAAGCAAAAGGCAACGTTTTCAAATCATTGTCTTTATTTTCTTATTATTTATTGTAGAACACCAGGTATATAACCTCAATGAAATTATATTACGCAAATTTATCCAATACTTATCTAGAATTGAAACCCTTGTTAATTGGGCGATTTATTGTACCCTTTGGAAAATACCTCTCCAATGAATGAAAAACCTCCCTATCATTGATAGGAAGGTAATTTTCATTTTAATTATTTGCCTTCACCAGTGTTGAACATATCTTTTGCGTATTGGATACCTAAACCATATGCACCGCCGTGTTCTTCAGCAATGGATAGTACTTGATTATAAGTAGCTTGATTTGCCCAGTCGCGTTGTAATTCCAGCATATATTGCATCCATGTGATTGGTGTGGCACCAGCTTGTACCATACGTTCAATCGCCATATTGTGGGCTTGATCCGTCACACCGCCTGAAGCGTCCGTTACCACGTAGACTTCATAACCATCATTAAGTGCTTCTAAAACTGGCATCACGACACAAACTTCAGTCCAAAGACCGGCAACAACGATTTTTTTCTTTCCAGTATCTTTAATGGCTTGTACCACGTTTTTATCATCCCAAGCATTCATAGATGTACGATCAATAATTTTTTGATCTGGAAAGACTTTTTTAATCTCTGGGAAGATTGAACCACTGAAAGACTTAGAAGCTACTGTTGTTAATACGGTTGGAACCTTAAACGTCTTAGCCGCTTCAGCCAATCCCGCCACATTATTACGAAGTGTTGCCACATCGATTGACTTAGTCCCAAAAGCCATCTGCGGCTGGTGGTCAATCATTAATAACATATGATTGGATGGTGTTAATATTTTTGATGTAGATTGGTTATCTACCTTTATTGGTTGATTTTCATTTGTTGATGCTTTTGTCACTGAACTATGTGTTAATTCTACTGCCCCTACTGCACCTACGGCAACTGATAGAGCCATTCCTACTGCTGCTAATTTTTTAAATACAGATTTCATCTTCTGAACCTCTCCCTTTATCTATTTATATATTTGTAGTAATTTTTCAAAACATGTTTAACCTAAGGTCCACAAACTATTTTTAATTCAAATATCTCCATTTAAAGATATTAGGGTAAATTAATTCAATTATTTGCCTTCACCAGTGTTGAACATTTCTTTTGCGTATTGGATACCTAAACCATATGCACCGCCGTGTTCTTTAGCAATGGATAGTACTTGATCATAAGTAGCTTGATTTGCCCAGTCACGTTGTAATTCCAGCATATATTGCATCCATGTGATTGGTGTAGCACCGGCTTGTACCATACGTTCAATTGCCATATTGTGCGCTTGATCCGTAACGCCGCCTGAAGCGTCAGTTACTACGTAAACTTCATAACCATCATTAAGTGCTTCTAAAACTGGCATCACGACACAAACTTCAGTCCAAAGACCAGCAACGACGATTTTTTTCTTTCCTGTATCTTTAATGGCTTGCACTACGTTTTTATCATCCCAAGCATTCATGGATGTACGATCATAAATTTTTTGATCTGGGAAGACTTTTTTAATCTCTGGGAAAATTGAACCACTGAATGACTTAGATGCTACTGTTGTTAATACAGTTGGAACCTTAAACGTCT
>NZ_JBALPP010000159.1:0-2847 GCF_036965425.1 Neobacillus drentensis
GTGTTTACTTTATCAACCTGTATTACGCAATCCAGCAGATATTCCACTTATGGTAAGTAATACTTCAGTTAAAAGTTCATCATTCGGCTCTTCCTGTTTACGTAATTCCTTGATTAACTCTACCTGTAAAAAATTCAAGGGATCCACATATGGGTTTCTTCTAAATACTGAATCTTTAATGTTAGGTATGTGATCCAATAATTCTTTATCGCCCGTAATTTTCAATAAAATTTCCTTAGTTCTTACATATTCTTCTAATATATTAGTGAATATCCTATCAGCAATCTCTTTATCTTCAACAAGCGTTAAATACTCCTGGGCTGTCGTTATATCTGCCTTCATTAATGCCATTTGCAAATTATCCACGGTAGATTGAAAGAATGGCCACTTTAAATACATTTGCTGTAGAAGCTCCATATTTTGCTCACTTCTAGAAGCAAAGCTTTCTAAACCTGTTCCTGCAGCATACCATGCCGGCAGGAGCTGGCGGCTTTGAGTCCAGGCAAAAACCCACGGTATTGCCCGTAAATCTTCAAATCGTCCGCGATTTTTTCGACTCATCGGTCTTGAGCCAATATTTAAATCACCTAACTCTCTTAATGGCGTAGCCTCGTTAAAGTAAGTCAGGAAGTCAGAGTCGCCAAAAACGAGTGCTTGGTATTTGCCCAAAGCAGTGCTTGAAATTTCTTCTATTGCTTCTTCCCATATTAGTTCCCTCAGGTTCCCTTGTTCCGCTTCATTCGAAACATGTGTTGCTGCACGCAGCAAAGTGGAAGTTGCCTGCTCTAAACTGCGGTAAGCGATATCCTCAAGTAAATAACGGGCAGATAACACCTCTCCTTGCTCCGTAATTTTAACCCCATCCCCGATGGTTTCAGCCGGCTGTGATAAAATGCTTTTATTTAAGGGACCACCGCCACGTCCTAAAGACCCACCGCGACCATGGAAAAATTTAAGACCAATTTGATACCTTTTTGCCATTTCATGAATTTCGATTTGCGCTTTATATAGCTTCCAATTCGCAGTTAAGGTACCTCCATCTTTGCTGCCATCTGAGTAGCCCAGCATAATTTCCTGTTGGTTCCCTAGGATTTGCAAATGATTACGGTAAACAGGCATTTCAAAGAGTGTCTCCATTATTTTAGGTCCGGAGGTTAAATCATCAATGGTTTCTAAAAGTGGAGCAACATTTAAGTGACTTTCCAATGCCCCATCTGAATGAAGCCTGTAGATGCCTGCTTCTTTTGCCAATACCAGAACTTCTAACAAATCGCTAGGTGATTTTGTCATACTGACAAGGTACACAGATATAGATCGTTTGCCGAATTCTTCATGTGCTTTCTTAATCATTTGGAATACTTTAATCATTTCTTGCGTTTCTTTAGAATAATCCTCATTTAATAAAAGAAGTGGACGTGGGTCAATCAAAATACTTTGAAGAATTTTCAACTTTTCTTCTTCTGCAAGTTCAGCATAATTTTCACTGATCCGGACTTTCTTCAAAATTTCTGTAATCGCTGCTTCGTGTTCACCGCTGTGATTCCGGATATCAAGTGTAGCTAAATGGAAGCCAAACAACTGGACTTGACGGATCAGCTTCTGAATTGTTTTTAATTCATGAGCAGCTGGATGATGATGTTTAAGACTATTTTGAATCAAGTATAAATCTGTTAATAAATCATCAGCAGTTTTATAACCGATACCTGATTTACCAACTTGCTTTATACGCTCAATAATAATCGCAAAAGCACGACGGTATACTTCCGTTTTTACAGGCCATTTTTTATCATCGGATAAATAATAGTCCTCTTTTTCCTCGAGATAGTTTATGAGTTCGCTGCTTACTTCCACTCTTGTAGTAGAATGACTGTATCGCTTCATTAAATCCACTAAAACAGCTTTATATTTTTTTAGGACAAGCCTTCTTTGCCTTAATAATGTTTCCCATGTTATATCATGGGTCACATTCGGATTTCCATCACGGTCGCCGCCAATCCATGAACCGAAGCGAAGGAAATTCGGAACTTGCCAGTCGGTTTGTGGAAAATTTGTTTCTAAACTTGCTTCCAATTCACGATGAATTTCAGGGAGCACATCAAAAAGAGTTTGATCAAAATAATACAATCCATTCCGAACTTCATCCATAACTGTCGGTTTATAATGCCGTAATTCATCTGTCTGCCATAGAATTGTCACTTCATTAAATAAACTCTCTTCGAGCTTATTTTTTTCTTTTTTTGTAAGCAGTGGATGGTCAAGATTTTTTAAGATATCCGCGATCCTTTGTTGAATTTCAAGAATCGACCGCTTTGTTGCCTCTGTCGGATGGGCAGTGATAACAAGTTCAAGGGACAATGTATGTAAAACATTTTGAATTGTCTCTTCTTCAATATCGTTTTCTTTAAGTGCCAAAATTGCACTTTCTATTGAATCAGGTTGAACATTATTATCATCTTGAAGTTGGTATTGTCTTCTTCTCCGAATTCGATGATTTTGTTCAGCCGCATTTATTAAATGGAAATACATTGAAAATGCACGGATGATTTGTTTCCGCATTGGAGTGCTGAGAGAAGCTATTTCTTGTTTTAAGGCCGCATATTCGTCTTGGCTAAAGTCCGTACGAAGATTTTTGCACATTAGCCGTATTTTTTCGACTTTGTCAAATAAATCAGTTCCACCATGGTTAATAAGAATTTCACCAAGTATTTTCCCTAATAACTTAACATCGCGACGTAATGGAAGACTGCTGTCATTTAGTTTCAATTCGGTTGCCACACCTTTTCACCTTCCCTTTCTGTAATTCGGTAAAATTTTTATTTATTAATATAACATAATTTAGTAGGATTG
>NZ_JBALPP010000160.1:0-17812 GCF_036965425.1 Neobacillus drentensis
GAACAAGAAAAAAGAGTTGCCGCAGCAACCCGTTGTTCAACTCTAACTCTAGTTAATTTGAATAAGACTTCACTTTTAACATCCTACTTTTTAAAGGATATATAATACTCATACCCTAAGATTAATAACCCTACTAACGTAAACAAAACGCCTATCATAAATGGAAAACCCAGAAATAAAGACTCTACAACTTCATCGCCATATTGCTTTGCCCCAAAAATTGAAAACCACAATTTTGACTTTCCAGGCCATTCTGTAATACTCGTAGCATAAATGGCACCCAACACAATAATTGTTAAAGTAACCAACAATCCACCTAGCATCACAAATCCACCAATTAAAATTCGATTCATTGTCTTTTCCCCCTGAATGGTTATTATTAAAAATCGAATCCTTTGGGTATATCATTATTCATTATTTTTAGTTAAATTCCTTCTTAAGTATACCTGCTTCGTTAGTCGAATAAGAAAAAGTGCTACCTCAGCTACTCTAAAGCGCCATTTATTGTATAAGCATAGCTTTATAGCATATTGAGCTCATAAGTAACTTAGAGCACCGCTCCGATTTTCATGAACGTCGTTTATTTAGAAAAAAATTTCCATAATTGCAACTTTTTGCTATCGTTAAACGTGGTTAGGTTGAAAGGGGGAGAGGCAGTGGAGCTTGATCAAGCTTATCGAGAAAATGTAAATGATTTATATCGCTATCTTTACTCCCTTTCAAAAGATCATTTTATAGCGGAGGATTTAGTGCATGAGGCTTTTTACAGGGCATATTTGCAGCTCGAGGATTATGAAATTTCTAATATCAGAGCATGGCTGTTTAAGGTAGCCTACCATGCCTTTATTGATTTTCAGCGAAAAAATAAGCGCCTGGCCTTTAATGAACAATTTGAAGAAAGTGGGCCCATCTCAAAGGAAACGCCAGAAAAAAGACTGCTAGAAAAAGAGAGTTTTCAATTATTATTAAATGACATTCATTCGCTAAAAGAACAGGAAAGACATGTTTTACTGCTATGCGATTTTCATCAGCTTGCCTACAATGAAGCCGCGGCAATTTTGGATATAAAAATAAATACACTGAAAAGCCATTTACATCGGGGTCGAAGGAAGGTCATGAACAGAGTGAAGGAAAGGATGACGGCAGATGAGTGATGAAAAAAAACAAATTGAAGAAGACTATCAAAATTATCTAAAAGAATCTCTAAATGATGTGAGAGGGCTTCACCCCTACTCAAAAGAAGACCAAACAGAGATTGTAAATCAAGGTAAAAATATGGCACGAAGAACGAACATCATGATCAGTCTCGCTATTCTTTTATTGATTGTTCCTATCATGACTTTAGCCACCTATATGTACTACGCAATTGGCGGTCGGGCAGACCAGCTAATTGATGTTGTAACAAAGACAATTTATGTTACTGAACCAAATATGAGCTTAGAAGAGATGGATTTAGAAGATGAGATTAGTTTTTTTTCAATGAATATAAAATTTGATGTTTTTAAAAGAATTGGTAAAGAAGATTATAAGGTTGGAAACTATGATATTGACTTCTTGTTGAACCATCCAAGTTTTCCAAAGAAGAATTTGTTGTTAGATCGACCTTTGTCTGAAAACCCTAGCAAGGAAACGGAGGTCATGGTACACCCTACAGTAAGAATTCCTTATACTGAAACAGATGAATGGGATAAATTAAAAAAACTTCCAGATGGAACAGTCGCTGAGGTATATGTCTCGCTAAACAAGTTAATGAAACCAGAGGATTTGAAAGATAGTCTACCTAAAAATATGGAACTCCGCTGGTTTGCCGTTAATACAGGAATGGAAATCAAACAAGAAGACGCCGGCGGTGTACCAATTACGCCGCTAGGCTACCCTGCACAGTATGACCCAACTACATGGTCCCCATTTAAGACCAATAGTGAGTCGAATGAGGAGGTCTTTCTTGATATATTAAAATTGCTTAAAAAAAATGAAACGGTTGCTGAAAAAGTCGCTCGCGCCAAATCTTTGTCTATAAAGAGTCGCCTAGCCTATATCGAGCAACACGGTATTAAGGTTTATGGTGCCGTCATAACTGGTCCCACGGAAGAATTGAGAAAACTGCAGGATATGAAAAAAATTCGCGCAATGAAGGTGGGGGAAGTGAAACTATGGAACTGGGAATAAAGAAAAAAGTAGGGGGAAGACGCCTTCCTACAATATCAGGATTTTTATCTTTTCTGATTGCTCTCATTTCATTAGCTGGTTTAAATGTTGCCCTATTACTAAAAAATTCAGTGTTTCCGGGAGTCTTTATCATTCAGCTTCCCATTTTAGGATTTTTACTCGGTGTCATTGGGTTATTTACTAGGAGAAGATCGAGGCTTTTTGCCATATGGGGACTCTCCCTTTGTATCTTTCTGTTGATTTTTACCTTTCTAATGGTGATATCTTCATTGAGTATTAATTATAAACCATAGTTACGAAGGAAAGAAGGCAGCCAAGTGTTTTAAGGCACAGCTATACAACCCACTTATTGAATAATGGAGCACCTCTAGATGTTATTTAAAGCTATTAGGTCATGAAAAAAGTGAATCCACCCGGATATATGCCCAGTTAAGCGGAAGCATCAGGCAGGAATTATATAGGATTTTTTTTAGAAATAAAATAAGCAACGCATCTCACGATAGCGTTGCTTTATTTCACTCTTGCACCCGGTAGCTTAATAAGCATCCTTCCATTTAATAAAGCCTTCTTCCTATCCACTAATCTTATCAATCTCATGTTTACCTATATGAAAGCATTCCATAGGATGGTCTTTAAACCCAGATAGTGTCATATATTTTTCAATCACTTCTTCCGCCTTTTCATTTGTTGAAAAGACACCAATCATTTTTATCTCATCAAACATCAAGAAAAGGGCTCGCCCCAGCAATCCCTTTCTTAAACTCAAGCACCCTTTAATTAAGTGCATCACTTTATAATCTTGGATTAGTGTTTCAACTCCTACAAGAATGAACCGACTAATATCGGTTAAAAAATTGATTTACCTTTAGCGTTTTTATACGAATAGTCTCCGTTTAAATTATTGTTTTGGATATCCATTCATATTGAATATCAGGTAAATTTTCCTCATTTTCGTGTCCTCTACCAATGATTTTAAATCCATTCTTTTCATAAAATCGTTGTGCGTTTTCATTAACTTCAAATGTATATAATGTTAATCTGCCACTTGATTGTTCTTTTACCTTATCAAGTAATGTTTGACCTATACCGATTCCTTGATAATCATAATGAATATAAAGCTGGCTTATCTCCCTTTCATTATAGGCGACCATTCCAACTACTTTGTCATCCATTAACGCTAAATCTATTTGATACTGTCCTGGTAATATATTATTTAAAAAATTGATATGATTTTCAAGGCTATGAATTTCTTTCTGACCAATAGCCCGTTCCTTACTATCTCGCCACATTTCCATGGTCTGTTTAGCATACTTAGGATGATACGGAGTTATTATGAATTTGTGTTGTTTCACTACATTACCTCCTTAATATTTGTTTATTGATTTATAGTTAGTTTCTTGTCTTTAAAATAGATGAATATTATACGATACGAGTATTTTATTTTGTGAAATTTCTTTCTATCTTCTTTATTATCCTGTACCGTTCGTGGAACAAAAAAAAGATCGCCGAAGCAATCCCTGTCCTCCAACTCTTACACTCTTTAGTGAAACAAGGTTAACACTTGCACACCATTAAATGATTTCCATCAGGATCTTTAAATTTAAACCAATGGTTATGCTCAACACCAGTTGTTAATTCGACATTTTTACCTCTCATAAATTCATATGCTTGTTCAATATTGATAGTATTTAAATGAAAAGGTGGGGTTTTGAAAATATTATCCTCTGAATAAATTTTGCTATCTAAAAC
The DNA here is from genome assembly GCF_036965425.1 of Neobacillus drentensis. Lineage (GTDB taxonomy): Bacteria > Bacillota > Bacilli > Bacillales > Cytobacillaceae > Neobacillus > Neobacillus drentensis_F. Next base: position 3,919 of record NZ_JBALPP010000160.1, read on the forward strand.
AATTCCAGTTCCATTCATAGGAATGATATATAAATGACCATATAATATTTCACCATCTGCTGGTAACCCTAATATGTCACAATACCAATTACGTGCTTCTTTTACATTACTTACAGGGATAAAAATGGTTCCAATTTGATTTAATATAGGGTTCATTAAATACCTCCAAAATGAATTACTTATATATAGATTAATTCGCTCCAAGTCATATAATCCCTTCTTGTTCAATAAAACGACCGTTGTTACTCCCCTATTATTCTATTTGCTGTGTGTATTTAAATAGATAGGATTAAAATATTGACAGAATTGCTGAACAAGTGTAATTTTATTGTTAATTAAATATTACTACTATTCTTATCTAGAGAGGTGGAGGGACTGGCCCTTTGAAGCCTCGGCAGCAGACATCTATTTGTACTGTGCCAATTCCAGTAGCGAATGCTAGAAGATAAGAGGAGAACCCGTTATGTACATACGCCCTCTTCTTATTTGTAAGAAGAGGGTTTTTTATTTTAAAAGAAAGAAGGAAATCATTAATGACAAAAGTACTTTTAAAAGCACCTTTCAAAGCCGACCATGTTGGCAGTTTTCTTAGAACTGAACCGATTAAAGAAGCAAGAAAGTCTTTTTCAAATGGGACGATCGATGAAAATGCTCTAAAGGCTGTAGAGGACCAAGAAATTGAGAAACTAGTACAAAAACAGATCGAAACAGGCCTAAAATCCATTACGGATGGTGAATTCCGACGTTCATGGTGGCACTTGGATTTTTTAGCAGGTTTAAAAGGAGTCGAATTCTTTGAAAGTGAATATGTTAGTCACTTCCAAGGGGCAAAAACAAGAAATAATGCCATTAAAGTTGTCGGAAAAATAGAATTTGATCAGCATTATATGATTGAACACTTCAAGTTCTTAAAGCAAGCTGTTGACAAGTTTGGCGATGGCAGTCAAGTGGCGAAATTTTCCATTCCTAGCCCGAATATGTTATTTACAAGAATTCAAGGCGATGACTATTATCAAGGAAACAATGAGCAGTTTTATCATGATACGGTAACTGCTTACCAAAAGGCCATTCAGGCATTCTATGATGCTGGCTGCCGATACTTGCAATTGGACGATACGTCCTGGATTGATTTTGTATCGGAAGAACGGATCCAAGCAGTCGTTGAAAAAATGGGTATGGACGTACGAGATATCATCAAAACAAGGGTAAATTGTATTAATGAGTTCATTTCCGGTAAACCTGAGGATCTGTTGATTACGATGCATATTTGCCGTGGGAACTTCAGATCGACTTTTATTACAAGCGGTGGATATGAACATATTTCTGACGCGATTTTCGCTGACTTAAAAGTGGATGGTCTGTTCCTGGAATATGATGATCAACGTTCAGGGGATTTCGAACCATTAAAAAACTTCAAACGTGCAAATCAAGCTGTTGTACTAGGATTAATCACATCTAAATACCCGGAACTGGAAAACCCTGAAACTATTAAAGCGAGAATTAAAGAAGCAAGTCAATATATTCCTTTAGAAAACTTGGCATTAAGCCCTCAATGCGGATTTGCCAGTACAGAAGAAGGAAACCTTTTAACCGAAGACGAGCAATGGAATAAAATAAAACACATCATTGAACTGGCAAATAATGTATGGGGCTCCATTTAACTTCTTGATATAATCATAATTTTATTGATATCCTCCTTCTATTCATTCACCAGAAGGAGGTTTTAATCTTTCCAAAATCCGACCCAATCAAACGTAAATAATAGAATGGCTATACAGAATAGCCTAATTTAGATAGTGACAACCCTCATAACTTCGTTAACCGAATATAGTATCAAGAAACGAAAGTGAATAAGGAGGGACAGTATTGTATTATCATCAATCTTCATCATCAAGTCCATGTCCAACGTATCATCTCTACTCGCTTTTTAGAACAATATCCGTTATCCCCTATTACTACCCTTCTACAACATGTTACCCTCGTTCCTTTGAAGAAATGTGGCTACGTCATTACAATAACCTACAAAGAGGATTCGACTCCACACTGCAAATTAGTGCTTACGAAAATAATGAAGCATTTCAACCGCATTGGGAATCGTTTAGGTGGTTCCCTTCCATGCATTATATGGAAGATCCGAAAGATACAGTAAAAACAACCATTGAAACTAAATGGAAATCGTTAAATGGCGCTCCGGGTGCTGCCATTTCTTATGTGGAAGAGATAGACACAGGTTATCGTATCCGATATCAGAATGGTGTTATTTATACTAAGAATGCAAATGGACCTGCTTATTGGGTTAATGGTGCAACTAATGAGAAGTATCATGCATTAGGTGGAGTCGAGAGCTGGCTGGGTTGGCCTGTTTCAGATGAATTACCAATAAAATATGACGAAGGCAAAGTCATGCGCTTTGAGCATGGTGAGATCTATTGGTGGCCCGAGACAGGTGCTATTGAAATCGATCAAGTGGTGTTGACTTATAAAGGGATTCATTGCTTTGGTCCGACAAGTGGACCTGGTTCTGACGAGGTTTATGCAACCATTAGCGTAGCAGCTCCTACTGGAAGGGACAATGAACCAGTAAATGTTTCAACATCCCTGACTAAACTTTACACAGATGTTGATAAAGGTGAAAGTTTCCCGGATCATATAGAACTCTATCGTGGAAAACCTTATGGTTTAAACATAACATTTGTTTTAATGGAACACGATGAAGGAGATCCAAATAAGTATTATCAGACAGTCCATGCAACGGTTTCTACTGCTGCCGCAGCCGCAACTTCAGGAGTAGCTGCGTTAGGCGGTCCACTTGTTGGAGGAGCTGCAGCCCCTATTTTGAAAGCACTTGTAACACCTGTGGCGAAAGGGATAAACAGTCTACTTGGCACAGGAGATGACTTAATCGGACAGTCCACGATTGTTCTTACATTGAAGGACATGGTTCAGCTTTCAGCAAGACCAAACGAATACGTCCTTAAAAATCAAATTCCCTTCAAGATCGAGACACCTCCACTCACCGGTCAAGGTTCTTCGTATAAAGGATATTTTAGTTTAGGTCGTGCCTAAACTTATTTGATTTATTAGAAATCCTCGAGAAAAATTCTGCAGCCCTCCCTTTATAACTGGGAAGGCTGCGAACGGAATGTTCGTACGGAAAACTGTGCTAACGGTAGCGTTCTTCTTTAAATGGATTGGCTGTCATCGAATAGCCAAGCTCTTCCCAAAAACCGGCTTCGTCTACCTTCATAAATTCAATCCCTGACACCCACTTAGAGCCTTTCCATAGATAAAATACTTCTGGTGGAATAAACCTTAGTGGATAACCATGTTTTGGCTCAATATCCTGCCAATCATGATTTTTATCTTTCCAACGATATACAAACAAAGAATCGTCCCCTAATAAAGGCTCGAGCGGCAGATTTGCTGAATAACCAAACTTGTCTCCATTGTAATACCCGTAAATTTTAATGTATTTTACATCTTCATTCATTTCAACAAATTTCAAAAACTCTCTAAGTGCAATTCCTTCAAATGATGTATCAAATTTAGACCAGGTGGTAACACAATGCATGTTAACGCTTGAAATAGTCTTTGGAAGCTCCATGATTTCTTTATAGGATAAGAATTTTTCTTCTTTTACCTCACCAAAAAGTCTGATATTCCATGTGGTTTCATTAAACTCGGGAACATCCCCTACGTGCAGGATTGGCCATTTTTCTGTTTCAAATTGGCCTGGTGGAAGCTGCTTTTCCATCATACACCATCCTTTTTTTCCTCTTAAACGTTAATTAAATCACAGTGTTACGTATAGTATGCCATTTCACTATTTAGTTATTTACATAATCCGGCTTCTGATGAATTTTTTGTAAAAGAAGTATTCATCAGATTCTTCTCCTTCCCTGTTACATATGGAGGAAATGACTGGTTAAACTATAGAAGACGTAAATAGGTCTTCTTTTGATGCTAATTCCACAATATTACCTAAATACATAATTGCAATTATATCCCACAATATGGACATTATTAAAAAGTACGAGGATTATTCTACAAAAGAGGTACGAATGATGAATCGAATTCCTCCCTATCGAAGACAAAGGGCTTATTTATCGCAATTTACAACTGGACAACTTCATTTGAAAAATCCGTGGGTCGTTGCCTTTTTTTCATTTTCATATCCGGGATTTGGACATTTATTGCAGCATAGATACGCAGCAGGGTTTCTTTTAATTTTATGGGAAACCTTTATTAATGGAGTTGCACATGTGAACCTTGGGATTTTGTATTCCTTATTGGGTGATTTTGATGCTGCAAAAGAAGTTATGAATCAACGATGGTTAATTCTTTACGTGGCAATATATATGTTTGGAATATGGGACGGTTATAGATCCACGGTGGATTTAAACAAACAATATGTATTAGCAGATAGAGAGGACGCTCCTATTTTGAATAAAAAAATGGGATCGTGGGACATGAACTACTTGGATAAACGTAAACCATTAGTAGCTTTAGCATGGTCCGTTTTATTTCCTGGTCTTGGTCACCTTTATATTCATAATGTTATTTCGGGATTTTTTATATTTCTCTATACAGTAGCAATCTGTTATTATGGTCATATTTTGTCTGCTATACACTTATCAATGTTAGGGGATTTTGTAAAAGCTAAAGAGGTTATTAATATGCAATGGGCACTTTATTTTCCATCCATATATTTTTTTATTATTTACGATGCCTATTCATCTACGATTGAGCTCAACAAATTGTTTGAAAAAGAAATGTCAAAATACTTACGGAAGAAATACCAAAATATTAATTTTAAAACTCCCATTTGAAAGGAGTGTATACATTGTTAGTCATCGCTTCCTTTGAAAACTCGATTTTTATTGAACTGGCCCTATCGGAACTGGAACAAAATGATTTTTCAAATGAAAGGATACTGGCTGCCCCTCTAGATAAAAGAAGTGAACAAAGGAAACTATTTGATACCATTCATAGGGCAGATGGCTTAAGTCTATTTGATGCAGCAGCCATACTTGGTACATGTTTGATGCTCTTAGGAGCCATTTATGGTTATATTTTAAAATGGGGTCCAATTATATGGGGGATAATTGGTGCAGTTAGTGGTTTGCTTTTAGGGTTTCTTATAAAAATGGTGTTAATTAAAAAAAATAAACATGGAGTCAAAAATATTACATCTGAAATTTTTTTAATGATTCGCTGTGAAGAACATGAATACAAAACCGTTGAAAAAATCTTATGGGAAAATCAGGCTCTAGGACTAACAAGAATAAAGAATATGTAGTATTTGTTTAACTGAAACCAGCCATTATGTTGGCTTTTGAAAATTATCATTCTAAACAGTATTTTTCCAATAAAGGGAAAAGGGTATCGAGTTTATACTCAGATACCCTTTTCCCTTTAATTCTAATCGCCTTGGGATGATTGGAACCGTTCCCCCGGTCCTACTTTAATTTAATGCCAATAAATTTAAGTTCCGTCATTTCTTCTATGGCATATTTAATTCCTTCTCTGCCTACGCCACTTTGTTTTACACCGCCGTATGGCAGATTATCCTGCCGGTAGGTAGAGATATCGTTAATCCAAACTCCGCCAATTTCTAATTGGTCTGCTACCCTGATGGCTCGGTCAATATCCTGTGTGAAGACTCCCGCCTGTAAACCGTAAATAGAGTCATTGGCATATCCGATGACTTCCTCTTCTGTTTCAAACGGAATGACGGATACGATCGGTGCAAAAACCTCTTCGGCGATGATTTTCATATTACGATCAACATTGGTCATGATGGTCGGGGAAAGAATAGTTCCATTTCGTTCACCGCCCACTTCGATTTTTGCACCATTTCGAACCGCGTCATCAATCCATAGCTTAGCCCGCTCGGCTTCTTTCTCGGTAATCATAGGTCCGATGTCTGTGGCTTCCTTCATTGGATCGCCAATTTTCAATGCCCTTGTTTCAGTGATAAACTGATCCAAAAATGACTGATAAACACTTTTTTGTACAAAGATTCGTTGGGCATGGATACAAACTTGTCCTGAAAAAGAAAATGCTCCTACCACTAATCTTTTTACAGCCGTTTCTATGTCTCCATCTTCGAAAATGATATTAGGGGAATTGGAGCCTAATTCTAGGGTTACTTTTTTAAAGCCAGCGGTTTCACGAATTTTCTTTCCGACTGCTAAGCTTCCTGTAAACGAAACTTTATGGACTTTTTCATTTGTGACAAGTGGTGCTCCTACCGCTCCCGTTCCCATTAACAAGTTTAATGCTCCATCCGGTAGGCCCGCTTCCTGAAATAACTTGACTAATTTATAACCCGACACTGGTGTTTTCTCGGCAGGTTTGAAAACAATCGTATTACCTGCAGCAATCGCTGGTGCAATTTTATGCAAAGACAGATTAAGCGGAAAGTTAAAGGGAGTAATGGCTCCCACCACACCTAATGGGATTCGTTTCACAAGCCCCATTCGATTTTCCCCGCCAATGGCTGCATCCATGGCCAGAACTTCTCCTGTAATATTTTTAGCAAGTTCCGAAGCAAAGCGTAGGACTTGAACGGAACGATTGATCTCATCTCGGCTATATTTGATTGGTTTACCAGCCTCTCGGACAATGGTGTCTATAAAATCCTCCGGCTTTTCCTCTAATAAGTCGGCAGCTTTTCGTAAAATATCACTCCGTTGATGTGCAGGCATTTTCTTCATTGTAGAATGAAAAGTTTCAAAGGCATTTTCGACTGCTTCATTCAGATCCGTTTCTGTCGCTAAAGCTAATTCGGCTACTATTTCTTGGTTATAAGGATTTATTACTTCGATTGTTTCCCGATTAGATTCATTTCGTTCTTGACCATTGATAATCGAACCGAGCCGCATGTTGACCCTCCCTTTCTTAGCATTGAAGATGACTTAATTTCTCCGTTAATTTCATGTTTTCACTATAATCAACTGGGCAATCAATAAAGACTGGTTTGTTCATGGCAATGGCTTTTTCTAGTGCAGGCTTAAGTTCCTCTGCCTTGTTAATTTGCATTGCTTCAAATCCGTAGGACGAGGCCAGCTGCACAAAGTCAGGATTTCCAAATTTAATATGGGAAGGACGGTTAAACTTTTTCATCTGATGCCATTCGATTAAGCCATACCCTTCATCTCTCCATAATAAAACAATAATTGGAAGATTCAGCCGTTTAGCTGTTTCTAACTCAGCGCCGGTCATTTGAAAAGATCCATCTCCGCAAACCGCGACGACGGTTCGATTCTGCTGGGCAAGTTTCGCTCCTATCGCTCCAGGGACCGCGATCCCCATTGATGCCAAGCCATTAGAAATTAGACAGGTATTCGGTTGATAGGTATGAAACATTCTACCTATCCATACTTTATGTGCCCCGACATCAGAAACCACAATATCCTCTTCTTTTAAAACAGCTCTTAAATCGGAAATAATTTTCTGAGGTTTGAGCGGGAAGCTAGTATCATCACTAAATTGTTGCAGCTCATTCAGTGCCTTATTCCGAACATTCAATACCCATGAATTATTCCTTTCTCCTGGGGAAAGAACCTTATGTAACTTTTCTAAATTCCGTTTGATATCTCCTACTACATTTAGTTTTACAGGATAATGTTGATCGGTCTCTGCTTCCTCTGTATCAATGTGTAAAATGGAGGTGGCACCATTAGGATTCCATTTCGAAGGAGCATATTCTGCAATATCAAAACCAATCGCGATTATTAAGTCAGCATGATTAAATCCACAAGTAATGTAATCATTCCCGCCAATGCCTGCTGTTAATAAACTTAAGTCATTTGTCCAGGGAAGAGCTCCTTTTCCCATGAAGGTATGGACCACTGGGATATTGGTCTTTTCCACTAGAGCCCTTAATTGATCCGCAGCCTCTCCTCTAGTTATTCCGTTTCCAGCTAAAATAAGAGGGTGTTCAGCCTGTTCAATAAGCTGGGCTGCCTCTTTAATGACCTGATCTCCTGCTTCTGTTAAAGTATGGACCGTTCCTTTTAATGGAGTTCCCTGCAACTCCATTCCAGCAACATCGTTTGGGAGATCGATGTGGACAGCCCCTGGTTTATCTTGAGTCGATACTTGAAATGCCTTACGAACTGCCTCAGGTATGATTTCTCCTTTTTTTATTTGTGCATTCCATTTTGTTACAGGTTCATAGATATGAATTAAATCATAATACTGATGACTGATTTTATGCTGCCGGTCTAAACTAGCTTGGCCGGTAATCGCCACAATGGGATTCAAATCCATGTTGGCATTTGCCACACCTGTCAAAAGATTTGTTGCTCCAGGTCCTAAGGTTGCTAAGCACACTCCCGGTTTTCCCGTTAACCTTCCGTAGGTCCCTGCCATAAAAGCAGCGCTCGTTTCATGTCGGGTAACGATAAATTTAATCGTTGAATCCAAAAGAGCATCCATAAGATCAATATTTTCCTCGCCTGGTATCCCAAAGATATATTCTACGTCCTCTTCCTCTAAACACTTCACTAATAATTCAGCCGCCTTCACTATTACACACCCTTTACAATGGATTGATACAATTCTTCTAATGAATAAACATGATCTCTTTCGTCTTTGTAAACGATATGTTCTGGTTTAAAATGCACGGGGGAATCCAAACCAGCTGCGGCAGCCAGACGGAACAACCCTTCCCGCATACTGATTAAATAATTAGCCGTACGATACTTTTTCTCATCAATGACAAGAGCCTTTTGTAAATCGGGATCGGTTGTGGCTACACCGACCGGGCAAGCATTTGATTGGCATTTTAAGGCTTGGATACAACCTACTGTAATCATTAATGCCCGTGCAATATTGACGAGATCTGCCCCCATCGCAAGAGCAATAGCGATTCGATCTGGTGAAAAAAGTTTTCCTGAGGCAATGATTTTCACTTGATCACGGACGCCATATTTGATGAGGGCATTGTTTACTAATGGAAGCGCAGCTTTAATTGGTAATCCAACACTGTCAGCCAGCTCCTGATAAGAAGCACCTGTACCGCCTTCACCACCGTCTACGGTGATAAAATCGGGGCCTTTTCCGGTTTCTTTGATGGCTTTTGCCAATTCATCGGCTTCATGCATACTTCCAATAACACATTTCATTCCAACTGGTTTGCCTGTTTCCTCACGAATCCGTTCCATAAAAGTAAAAAGGGACGGGAAATCACTAAATTCTTTAAAACGATTAGGGCTATCGATGGATTTAAATGGTTCTACCATCCGAATTCTTGCGATTTCCTCTGTTACTTTTTCTCCATCAATATGGCCGCCGCGTGTCTTTGCCCCTTGAGCTAATTTAATCTCAAACGCTTTTATTTGAGGTATTTGACTTTTCTCCTTTAATGCTTCCCAGCTGAAATTTCCCTCTCTATCTCTTACCCCAAATAGTCCGGGGCCAATTTGCATAATAATATCGACTCCGCCTCTTAGATGATATTCAGATAGTCCGCCTTCGCCTGTATTCATCCATGCCCCCTTCGCAATAGCTAATCCTTTGGAGAGTGCGGTAATGGCATGCTCACCTAATGAACCATAACTCATGGCGGACATCCCAATTTGCCCTTTTACAATGAAGGGGTGTTTTAAATTTTTTCCAATCACGATCGCATCCTTATCGTCTAATAAATAGGCGGATGATTCATTTTCCTCTAACACTTCTTTTTTCTGTGTAAATAAAGGTTCTTTTATCAAGAGGTAACGATTCGTCGTTACTTTTGTCTCTTGGTCCATTTTTAATTCCTCTGTTAATTTAGGAAACATGGAATTCCGAATATAAAAACCAGCTTCTTCAAAATCCCGTTGTGAACCATATCCCATCACATTACGTTTATACTTTGCTTGTTTTACAATATGTTGAAAATCGGTTCGAGAAAAAGGCTTTCCATCTTTGTTACTATCAAATAAGTACTGACGAAGCTCTGGTCCAATTGTCTCCAAAAAGTACCTTGCACGTCCTAAAACTGGATAGTTACGAAGAATCGGATGCTGTTTTTGCGTTCGGTCGATAAATAATAAATACAATCCTACTACTAGTAAGACCAATACAAACAAAACCAATAAAACAAATACAATGATGATCATCACATCGGCAATATTCATAATCATTTCCTCCATAAGTAAACACTTGATTGATATTAAAAATGGAATTTATAATGATAAGATTCTCTTTATGGGGAAATTTATCCTTAACGAAATATGAATTGAATGCAAATAGCCTGACCTCTGGTGTGGAAACGTATTACCCCACCGGAAGTCAGGCAGCCTTAATTAACTACTACCTTCGAATTGAACATCCCAATCATCAGATTCATCGACTGTTTCACAATCGTCAACATCTGAATAAAGGATGGAATCAACTGCTATTCTTTTTATTTTCAAGAACTCCAATCACTGTCTCCTCCTAATTTGTTTATGGTATTCGTATGCATGTCCAACCCATTTTGTAAGGGGCAATGGTTTAGAAATTATTAAATGAGTGGATCCAAACCATTCTTTATATCTTTAGAAAAAGTATTGAATTGATATACTAAAGGAATCACAGATTAAGGAGGAAGTTTTCATGTTAATAGAAATGTGGACTGATTTTGCTTGACCATTTTGCTATATTGGCAAGAAGCGTCTGGATGACGCTATTCAGAAAATCGATTTTCCTGTTGAAATCGTGTATCGCTGCTTTGAATTAGATCCGTCAATAGGACGAGATGTTCCATATAATGTATACGAAAGTTTATCAAAAAAATATGGGATGAGCCTGGATCAAGCTAAGGCGAGCTGCCGCAACACGGAGCGCATGGCTCGGGACGCTGGATTGGAGTATCATTTTGAGAAAGTCATTTTAACCAATACTTTTGATGCTCATCGATTAACGTTGTATACAAAAAAGTATGGGATGATGAAGGAAATGACCGAACGACTCTTGCGTGCGTATTTCACCGAGGGTAAACATATTGGTGACCATGCCACACTTGTTCAGTTGGCTGAAGAAATTGGTTTGGATGGTCCGGCGGTGAAAGAAATGCTCTCAGGTAAGGAAATGAGTGATGCTGTTTACGCAGACGAAGTTCAAGCCCAGCAATACGGGATTCGAAGCGTACCCTTCTTCCTCATAAACAAAAAGTATTCGCTGACCGGGGCTCAGCCTCTTGAAACATTTGTTCAGGCTCTCAAGCAAGTCATGCAGCAGGATGGTCCCTTCACTAACCTTGGCGGTCAAAGTGGTGCCATTTGTGATGATGACGGTTGCGAGATTCCGGAGAAATAAACCATAAAACGTAATGTAAAAAGCCGAAAATAAGCTAGCAGTATATAAATACTTGCCTATTTTCGGCTCATTAATCATTTTGATTTCTCTTTATCCCTTGTATGCTTCTTGTAATTTTTCAAGATCAAATTTCTTCATTCCAAGAAATGCTTTCGTTACACGTGCACGTTGCTCCGGTGTGCTCTTGCTCATCATCTCGTCCATCGCACTTGGCACAATCTGCCAGGATATGCCATATTTATCTTTCAGCCAGCCGCATTGCTCGGCTTCAGGAACTGCCGAAAGTTTTTCCCAGTAGTGATCAATCTCTTCTTGTGTGTCACAATATACCATAAAGGAGAGTGCCTCGTTAAAACTGAATTTGTGTTCATGCGCGCTATCCATTGCAGAAAACCACTGGCTTTCAAGCATGAAATCAGAGAACATGATTGTTCCTTCTTTGTCAGGTTCCATGCCTTTAGGATAACGGACCATAAGCCCCTGCTGTGCATTCTTAAATACAGATAAATAAAATTGAATCGCCTCTTCCGCTCTGCCACATTTATCTCCGACAAACAATAGTGAAGGCACAATTGCAGGCCGCTCTTCCCCTTCTGGGTTGGTAAGCATTAACTGCCAAGACAAACCATATTTATCCTGAATCCAGCCAAACTTTTTACTGAACGGATACTCACCAAACGGCATTAACGCTGTGCCGCCTTCGGTCAATTTGTTCCAAACCTCAGTTATTTTTTCACTAGCGTCTTTTTCTCGCGAAGGGTCAAAATTAACAATGAAAGACACAGACGGATTGAGCTTGAAATAAGGTCCTGCGCTGATGGCCATGAACTTCTGCCCCCAAAGCTCAAAAGTGACTATATCGGAGTCGCCAGAAGGTGTGTCGTGGATTGTTGTTACATTCGTAATTTTGGAGTCCGGGAAAATGGAAGCATAGAACTCGGCAGCTTCTTTTGCCTCCTTGTCATACCATAAATGCGGAACGATTTTTTGATTTGTTTTCGACATAGATATTCCTCCTTCATTTCAGGCCAAGGGGGCGGTTCTTATGGCCTGGGAACAGTCCCTGCAGCAAATGATATCCCTTTTTATTTTAGCACTTTTTTCCACTATTCTGCCAAGCTAAAGGAACAAATCATTTCATTTTTACTAAAATGGATATAACGAAATCGAATATTTGTGAGTCATTTAAAAAAGAAGGTACTGAATTCAGTAACCTTCTTTTTGTAATTAAGGATTATTGTTTTTTCAATTCATTAACAATCTCATTAATGCGTTTTTCCACTTCATATAGGTTCTTCTGCATCCTTTCACGACGACCGGTCAATACTTGCAGTTCCTGTTTTAATTCCTCTGTTTTGCTCATGATATCCCCTCCTGAGAATTTCGCTAATCTACTTTTTATAACCTCATTTTTTCTTCATCGCTAATTCCCTTCTGTCTTCGGCCAAAGGAGGCTGTTCCAGCCAACCGTTCTCAATCACTAAGTCCATCCAATCATTCCCAATTTTCACGTCACCAGAAATGGCCATCATGTAATGTGGAGTCAAATCCCTTCTGGGTGACGATGCCCATCCCGTTCCGTAATATACCATTGCGGTTGAGAATAAAAATCCCACTTGATACATCATTAGCTTTTCTGAAAACGGAGAAGTGGTGGATTTTGTCACTTCCGCTTCTAAAGTTGGCGGTGCAGGCAGATTTTCCTTATTCAATAGGTCATGAAACATTTGGATGTGGCTGTCCTTTGTTTTCACGGCATCCAAAAAAAAGGCTCGAACCTTTTTAGTTTGAGTGACTTGGCAAAAGGCAACTGTGACTGCTTTCGCCATGATGCTCTTCTTCAAATTAAAATAAATATCGGTAATCTCAATACAGCTTAACGGCCTTTTTTCACCAAACCAACCTGCTATAAAGTTATCGTCTTTGACAAAATCAGGTTTCTCAGGTGGAAAAACCACTGGGGGGCGATAGTATAAGCCTTTTTCCATCAGAATATTCTTTGTCCGATTACATAATTCAATTGAAGAAGCATTACAACTCGTAAAATATTCACGAACGTCATGTCGAGCACTAGTTGTGAGCGCCCCGCTGTACCCATGACAGCCATGAATAGACATGATATTTAAAAAATGTAGACACAATGCATCAGAAAAAAGTCGTGGTGTGTTTGGAATCATGTCATGATTCGTAAATCCGATTGGAATTGGAAAACCTTCACTTATAAAGAATTCTTTTATTATCTCCAAATGCTCGGTACCGAGTGAAATCGCATATTCAAAAACATCTATGATTTCCTTGTCCTCTAGGTGCTCAATCATGTGTTTATGAAAGCAAAGCCCTGCTGTTTCGTTTAAATATTGTGTCCAGAGGGCAGCAATCTCTGCGGAAGTCAATTTGGTTTCATGATTGGAATTCACGCAAGACACCTCATTGTTTTTTCATAGATTGTCTTACATGGAATTGAAATATACCTTATCTTTATTTAACGAAACACCCCTAAATTGAATTTATAAACCGGAACTTTATCTTTCGTGGTGGAATGAAAAATAGAATGACAAAAAAGAGTGTACCATAAATGGTACACTCTCAGAGTGTAGACAAA
>NZ_JBALPP010000161.1:0-141 GCF_036965425.1 Neobacillus drentensis
GATCTATATTATGAGTTTAGGTAATAATATAATTTTTTCCATTTTTTAATATAAAAAATAGATTGTTGACAAATTGATAATATTTTATATAATAAAGTTACCTTGAATTTGAGATAATTAAATTTGAGATAAATTCATTAA
>NZ_JBALPP010000161.1:208-1235 GCF_036965425.1 Neobacillus drentensis
AATTTTATATTTAACACCTAGTTGTGTATATTGCCGTAAAGCTAAAGCTTGGCTTGAGGATCACCAAATTGCTTATAAAGAAAGAAACCTTTTATCTGAACCGCTTTCGATCAATGAGTTTAAAAGAATTCTTCGATTAACAGATTATGGTACAGATGAGATCATTTCAACAACTTCGAAGGCTTATAGGAATTTGAAGGGTAACATTGAATCTCTTTCTCTTCAAGAATTGTACAAGTTAATTAAGGATAACCCAGAATTATTACGAAGACCGTTAATCATTGATGATAAAAGGTTACTTGTCGGGTATAACGAAGAAGAAATTCGTAAATTTTTGCCAAGAAAAAATCGATTATTCCAACTTCGTGAAGCTCAACGAATGATTAATTAAATCTGAAGATTAATACAAATAAAAAGAGATATTGGCTAAAAACATCTTATATTATTATTTTATCAATATCTAGAATTCGAGATGTGTTAAACCGAGATATTCCATTAGAGGAGGTGGTTAAAATGAAAAAAGCATGCACAAACAAACCATTTCTAGAATTGATGCATACTTCAAAAGTAATTCAGGAGCGAATAAGGGATGAAATGTCCAAAAATAACCTAAGTATTACAGAATTTTCGGTATTAGAAGTGCTTTACCATAATGAAAAACAAACGATTCAGCAGATTGGTAATAGCATACTGATATCCAGTGGTTCGATGACGTATGTTATTGATAAATTAGAACAAAAAGGTTTATTAAATCGACTTCCATGTCCTGATGACAGGCGTGTAATACATGTGACATTAAATGATGCTGGAATTGATTTGATGGAGAAAATCATGCCAAAACATCAAGAAGTGGTGGATGATATTTTTGGTTCTTTAAATAATGAGGAGGCTCAGATAATAGTCAATCTTTTGAAAAAAATTAATAATAGAGTGAAAAAATAATTTTTTGGTTAATATCTCGATTTAGAGATTTTTGAATTAAAATTAGTTGATTTAATAGAGTTTAATTGCATCTAATGTACAAAAT
>NZ_JBALPP010000161.1:1350-5865 GCF_036965425.1 Neobacillus drentensis
AGAAAACGATGGGTATTCACCATATAACAGCAATTGTAGGGCATCCGCAGGAAAATGTAGATTTCTATGCTGGAGTTCTAGGGTTACGATTAGTGAAACAAACGGTAAATTTTGATGATCCTGGTACTTATCATCTTTATTTCGGTAATGAAGGCGGAAAACCGGGTACGATTATTACCTTTTTCCCATGGGCTGGTGCTCGTCAAGGAATTATTGGTGATGGTCAAGTAGGGGTCACTTCTTATGTTGTTCCGAAGGGCGCTATGGAATTTTGGGAAAATAGATTGGAAAAATTCAACGTTTCATTCACTAAAATGGAACGCTTTGGAGAGCAATATTTAGAATTTGATGATCCACATGGACTTCACTTGGAAATTGTGGAAAGAGAAGGAGGGGAAGTCAATACATTCACTTTCGGTGGGGTAACTCCTGAAGTTGCTATCAAAGGGTTTGGCGGCGCAACTCTTTTATCTGCACAACCTAATAAAACCGGAGAATTGTTAGAAAATGTAATGGGACTTGAATTAATCGGAAAAGAAGGAGATTTCGCTCGTTATCGTTCTTCTGCAGATATCGGAAATATTATCGACCTAAAATTAACTCCTATTGGACGCGGTCAAATGGGTGTAGGAACAGTACACCACATTGCATGGCGCGCTAAAGATGACCAGGATCAATTGGATTGGAAGAGGTATGTTGAGGCGAACGGTTATGGTGTTACACCTGTACAGGATCGAAACTACTTTAATGCCATTTACTTTAGAGAACATGGGGAAATTCTATTTGAAATTGCAACAGATCCTCCAGGATTTACTCATGATGAATCATTGGCGACGATGGGAGAAAAATTGATGTTGCCATCACAATACGAACCGCATAGAGGAGAAATTGAGCAAGTATTGATTCCGATTGAAGTAAGAGAATTAGAGTAATTCACGAAAAGGAATAATTGTTTCGATGTACCTAGCCGTAGATACAGATAGAGAAGGTTAAATTCAATCCCATTACTGAAATGGAGTAGATAAAGATGCAAAAAACAGCAGGGATCCATCATATAAGTGCGATGGTAAACGATGCTCAAAGGACTATTGATTTTTATGCTGGTGTACTTGGGTTAAGGCTCGTTAAAAAAACGATAAATTTTGATCGTCCAGAGGTTTATCATCTTTATTTTGGAAATAAAAAGGGCCAGCCTGGAACGGTTATCACTTTTTTTCCATGGCCTAAACAGCTAAAAGGTCGAATTGGAACAGGACAGGTGGGTGTGACAAGTTATATTATCCCAAAGGGCTCGATTCAATTTTGGAAGAAACGCTTGCAAAAATTCAATATTGAATTTATTTCATCCGTTCGGTTTGGGGAAAGTTATTTGAAATGTAATGACCCTGATGGTCTTCAGCTTGAACTGATTGAACGTGATGAAGGACCAATGAATAATTGGAACTTTGGGGGAGTTCAGGCAGAGAATGCTATTAAAGGGTTTGGCGGCGCTGTTCTTTTGTCTGCTCAGCCGCATAAGACCACAGACATGCTGGAAAATATTATGGGATTGGAATGCATTGGGCAAGAAGATGAATTCTTAAGATTTAAAGCTGAAGGACAACTTGGAAATACTATTGATATCATGCTAAATCCCACAGTCCGTGGACTAATGGGGGCAGGAACGGTTCACCATATAGCATGGAGAGCTAAGGATGACGAAGACCACAGCAGGTGGAGAATGCTTCTCCAAGATAAGGGATATCATCCGACAGAAATTCTTGATCGGAACTACTTTAAAGCTCTTTATTTTCATGAAGAAGGGGGAATCCTCTTCGAAATAGCGACCGACCCGCCAGGCTTTACGGTTGATGAACCTGTCGCTGAACTTGGAAAAAAACTTATGTTACCTTCATGGTTAGAGTCAAAGCGTGAAGAATTAGAAGAAACCTTACCCCATGTGGAGGTTCGCGTTCTGGAAGGAGATAAATGATGAAATATATATTTAATAAGGGGACTGATCCATCAAAACCAACTTTACTGTTGCTGCACGGTACAGGTGGAAATGAATTAGACCTGCTGCCACTTGCGGGAAGAATTGATGAGGAGGCTTCAGTATTAAGTGTTCGGGGAAATATATTGGAAAATGGAATGCCGCGATTTTTCCGAAGATTAGCTGAAGGAGTATTTGATGAAGAAGATTTAATATTCCGAACAAAAGAATTAAATGAGTTTCTCGATGAAGCATCACAAAAATATGATTTTGACCGAAATAATATTATTGCTATCGGGTATTCTAATGGTGCAAATATTGCGGCAAGTTTATTATTCCACTATCAAAATGCATTGAAGGGTGCCATTCTTCATCATCCAATGGTGCCGAGAAAAGGAATTGATCTTCCAGATTTGTCAGGGAAGTCAGTATTTATTGCTGCTGGAACAAATGACCCAATCTGCTCACCATTGGAATCGGCTGAACTTCAATCGTTACTTGAGGATGCAAACGCAAGGGTTGAACTTCATTGGGAGAATAGAGGCCATCAGTTAACCGGTGAAGAGGTAGAAGCCGCGGCTCATTGGTATCGCAAACTATAATTAAATAATGTAAATCAACTGTTTTTGAAAAGAAACAAAAAAAAGAACGGCTTTATTTGAATATTAATTGAAAATGATTGAGAAAATAGGTGGTGTATTAAAATGGGTTTTTTATCTAAACTATTTGGGGATTCATCAGAAAAGGAGATCGAAACAATGACAAATGTAAAATTAGCCGTAATTTATTACAGCATGGGTGGAACAAACTATCAATTAGCAAAATGGGCTGAAGAAGGAGCGAAAGAAGCGGGTGCTGAAGTAAAAGTATTAAAAGTCCCTGAACTTGCACCACAATCAGTTATTGAAGGAAATCCAGGTTGGAAAGCTCATGTTGAAGCAACGAAGGCAGTACCTGAAGTAACATTAAATGATTTAGAATGGGCAGATGCCATTATCTTCAGTGTACCTACGCGATTTGGTAACATGCCTGCACAAATGAAGCAATTTTTGGATACAACTGGAGGTTTATGGTTTAACGGAAAGCTTGTAAACAAAGTAGTAAGCGCCATGGCTTCTGCACAAAATCCTCATGGCGGTCAAGAGGCAACAATTTTATCCCTGTATACCACCATGTATCATTGGGGTGCAATTGTAGCAGCTCCTGGTTATACAGATCCAGTCACCTTCGGAGCAGGTGGTAACCCTTATGGAACAAGTGTTACTGTTGGACAAGATGGGAAAATGATCGAAGATGTTCAGGCAGCTGTTAAACATCAAGCTAAACGTACCGTTACAGTTGCGGAGTGGGTTAAAAAAGCGAACCAATAAAATTCTGATCGAAAAGAAAAGCTAGTCGGAAAATTTCCGATTTTTCAAAATGCTAAGTTTTGAGTAAAGGGTAATAAGCTCTATCTTTGTGAACATTAAGGCAAGACATAATCCTCAAAAAGGAGAATATCGATGACTACAAAACCATTATTCACATCATCTGCAACAGCTCGTGGAGGAAGACAAGGTAGAGTTGAATCGTCTGATGAAAAGCTAAAACTCGATTTAGCAATGCCAGGCTCCCCAAGAGCGAAAGAATTCCCAAACGCTACCAACCCTGAACAGTTGTTCGCTTGTGGTTACTCCGCCTGTTTTGATGGAGCTTTACAGCACATTGCAAGGCAAGAACATGTCAAATTCGAATCACAAGTAACGGCAAATGTAGATTTCTTAAAAGATGAGGCTGATCAAGGATTCAAAATTGCCGTAACGTTGCAAGTAAAAGGGACTGGTGTGGAAAAGGGAAAATTAGAAGACCTTGTACATAAGGCTCATGAGTTCTGTCCATACTCAAAAGCAACTAGAGGGAATATTGACGTCACTCTCCAGGTTGTTGAATAAATAATATAGTGGTTGGAACTAAATTATTTCTTAGCATGAAAGATCTAAGACACCAATATAGATTAAAACGCCTCAGACAAAATCTGAGGCGTTTTAAGCATAAATGTTCAAATTAACTGATGTATATCTGTTGTGATTTAAACTAAGTAAATTATAGATTAACAATCGTTCTTCCACGTATTTTTCCTTCTAAAATATCCTTTAAAACTCCAGGAAGTATTAATGAGATTTCCTTTGCTACGTCTTCATTTAAGATTGTTGGTTTAAGATCATCACCCAGATCCCCAAACTTTTATTCGCTTATTCATTTGACATTGAACTGAGTCAATACCGATCCAATTGACGCCTTTGTATGTTTATTCATCATATTCATAGCTTACAGGTTTCCTTTTTAGAATTTTTTAAGGTGAAAGTCAATGATATTTTTACCCAGACAGACATTAGGAGCCACTCCTATTTTCCATGGACGTTCATTATTGAATCTGAGAGAATCCTTTATTCTTTAAATTGTTCACATACACTGAACAATAAAAAATACTTCCACTAATAATTAAGTGTATTAAAAATAACTAATATCTTAATAGTAACGGAAATGTTAACACTTTAAAAATT
>NZ_JBALPP010000162.1:0-1167 GCF_036965425.1 Neobacillus drentensis
AGGTTTATGATCTAAAACATAATGGCCAATCGCATGCATTAAGTGAGTTTTCCCTAATCCCACACCTCCATAAATAAAGAGAGGATAGATTGAGAACTTGGTCAATCTTCCAAATAAAAGAAACGAGGATATGAATAGCTAGGAGTCATGATTTCTCACACCTCAACTCTTCCCCTTATATTTTGAAAATCTCTATAGCAGCATATCTTTCATAGAAATTAGACAATATAATCTATAATAAGTTCTATCTTGCAATGAAATACTTAGCCAAATAATCACTTATGAGTTGTGCTCCTTTTTCATTAGGTGCACTTTGATCGGGAAGCAAATAATCTTTAATACTTTTAGATGAAGAAGAAGGCCATACTGTCCAGTGGTTTAAAAAAGGTATTTTATTTTCTTCTGCATACTTTGCAAGATCCGCAACTTGCTTCGGATAGTATATTGCATTATAAATTGGATGCGGAGGAATAAGAATAAATGTTGATTGTGGATTCTTCTTCTTATATTCTTCCGTAAAAGTTGTAATATTAGCCAATGAATTTTTGGTAGGGATATTTCCATTATCATTCAAAGTAAATGGTTCAAAAAGAACTATATCAGCCCTTTGAGCTGTCAATTCAGTATGTTTTTTATCATTTATAAATTTCGTTGAGGTATTATCAAATGGTTTAATAGATACTTGGAAATTGTCCTGACCGTAAGTTTCTATTAATTTTGTTTCTAATGAATATGCCCACCCATGCGAACTAGTTCCAATTGCGTTTGAACCTATTATGAGGAACTGAAAGGGTTCATGTGCTGCTAAGTGTTTGCTAAACATTCCGCTTGCTTGGGTCGGCCAATTTTTTGTGTATGATATTAATACATCGTTTTTTGATTCTTCTACTTTGATTGATTTTTGCTCAGGCTCTTTTTTTTCAATTTTTTTGGTTGACTCCGTTTTTTCTATGGGCTTTTGGGCATATGCAGATATTTTCTTGTCCCAATATATATTTCCCCCTATAAGCATAACTCCACAGCTTATAGCCAAAATTATGGTTAATAAAGATTTCATCTTATAATTTCCCCCAAGATTCTCAAAGATTGTTTGTAAAAATAATGGTAATTTTATTTTTTCTATTACATTTTATTACAAATATATGATAAATTATATAAGTGCACGAC
>NZ_JBALPP010000163.1:0-3440 GCF_036965425.1 Neobacillus drentensis
GAGCTAGATAACATACATTGAGCTAGACATAAGTCAAGGTGGGATGATGATTCCTATCTTGACTTTTTTTTTTGATAAATAAAGAGGGAGAATCTTAAAAATGATAAAGATTGCAATTGTGGATGATAACATTCAATTAACGGAGTTACTTAAAAATTACTTATCTAGTCTTGCTGATATGGAAGTAATGGGGGTTGCATACAATGGCATAGAAGGATTGGGGTTATTAAAAAGGGAACAACCAGACCTTGTTATATTAGATTTAATTATGCCTTATTCAGATGGACTCTCTTTATTAAAAAAGGTTAATAAAGAAAAAATCGATACAAATGTTTTAATACTAACTTCGATTGGAAACGAGGAAATAATAAAAAAAGCCAGCGAATTAGGAGTACGCTACTTTATGTTAAAACCTGTGGAATTATCCAATTTGTCCAATACAATTAGAAATATTTGCCCAAAACAGAAAGAGTCGTCCTTTGTAAATACAAACAAAGAGAAAAAAGAGTTACTCCATAATAAAAAAGGTGAAAATATAGAAAATCGAATCACAGATGTATTACGTTTGATGGGGATTCCAGCAAATCTAAAAGGATACTTTTTTTTGAGAGAGGCTATTCAAATGGTATTCAGTAACTTTGAGTTATTGCTGGGGTGGGGAGGTATAACAAAAGTAATATATCCCACCATTGCAAGTAAATATCATACCACCCCCAGCCGAGTCGAAAGAGGAATTCGACACTCTATTGAAGTTGGATGGAATCGTTCAAATAATGAGGTACTCGGGTTGATATTTGGGAACACGCTAAACACATTCAAAGTTAAACCCACTAATGGCAAATTTATCGCTATGATTGCCGATTATTTGAGAATACATGAGGATTGTTAAGGTAACTCAAAAAAAAACTGTCTTCTTCAAAGACAAGCCACCTTCTAAAAAGAAAGCTCGATTTTAAGTTTTCTTTTTAGGAGGTGGGCTTCTTCAGTTGCCTATCTAGGTTATTGGGCACCTCCTGTAAGATGCGCATCAAACATATCAATGATTTCTAGGAACCTATCAGCTTCCCGGAAAACATGGTCTGCTAATAGAGGATGAATAATGCTCTTTATTTTACATTGCTCAATTAAATCACGGGCTGTTTTCTTGAAGTCCCTAAGAGATGCGACCGAAATCCTGTTTTGATCAAGGAATTGATCTAAAAGAGGAACTGTTTGTGATTGTGGCTTCATCGATTCTAAATCCCTTGCTTGATACAGCAATTGATCAAAATCATTGCTGAAATTCCGTGCTACATCAACTAGTTTCCTTTCTGACGGATCAAGGAGATGACCGATAAATTTGGCATGGTCTGCCATAATCCTTAAGAAGAAGACATTTTCTTTAATAATTGCATCTGGAAGTGCTTTTAATTTTCCTTCATTTAATTCAATTAATCGTTTTCTAAAATAATTTGCTTCCCTACTTGTATGGTCAACTAATAGCGGGAAATTATTTGCCCCTGGTAATTTGCATGTGAGAATTAGTTCTAATACCTTCCGTTTAAATACGAAAATATTAGTTGCAGCTTGTTGGACCTCTGAATTAAATCTCCTTATTTGTTCTGGATCCGTTTGATTATTAAAAGAATGTGCAGTTTGTTCGATGTGTTCAAATAATCGATAAAATTGATTAGCCTCTTGAATGAGTTGAGTATCCTCTGCTCTAAAACCTAATCGAAGAAATAATGAATGCTCTTTCATAATCCTAGCCCAAAAACGTATTTCATTTAAAGAGCGCTCAACAAACATTCCAGAAGTAACACCGGTATCAGCATGCAAAGTTGTATCTTCCCCGTTCATTCTATAACCTCCCCGAAATACTTCCATTGTTCTATTCATATTTACATAGTCATGTGAATATGCCTTAGAGCAAAATCTGCCTATGGCTATTGTTAAAAATCTCCATTTCTCATACATCTTTAAATGCCAAAAACAAATATCGTGTGAATTAGAATAAGTCGTTTAAAAGGATGAAATGGGGAAACGATATCAATAGAATGTTCAAAACTAAGGGCTGCTTAGATGGGGGGTTACAAAGCAAATCATTGGGTACCACATTAAGGAGGAAGAAGTTATGACAAATGAAAAACTAAAAATAGGTATTATATTGGGAAGCACACGTCAAGGTCGTGTTAGCCCTCAAGTCGGAGATTGGGTAAAAGGGATTGCAGATAAACGTGGAGATGCAGAATATGAGATTATAGATATTGCAGAATTTAATTTACCATTTGTTTTTACAACTGCGGGCAATGAACCAGGATTGAAAGCATGGTCGGATAAGCTAGCTAATTTAGATGGTTTTGTATTTATTGTAGCAGAATATAACCACAGTATTACAGGGGCCTTGAAAAACGCATTAGATTCTGCTCGTGATGAATGGAATAACAAAGCAGCTGGTATTGTAAGTTATGGCTCCACTGGGGGAGCTCGCGCTGCTGAACATCTCCGAGGAATATGTGGAGAATTACTAATTGCAGATGTTAGGGTACACCCAACATTATCTTTATTTACCGATTTTGAAAACGGAACAACATTTAAACCACAAGAACTACACTTAAATAATGTAAATGCGATGCTTGACCAAGTGATTGCTTGGAGCGGTGCATTAAAAACGTTAAGATAAAACAATTTTTATGAAATGTAAAATATGAAAAAAAACACCGATTTTGTTGAAAAAATCGGTGTTTCTTATTTATTTAGTTATTCCCTCTAGTTCTTTCAAAAACAGCCCGTTACTCGAATAAGATGTGCATTCACAATTATTTCTCCCAAAGTTCAATCCATCTTCCTTCTGGATCAGCAATCCAAATAAATGTTCCATACTCGCTTTTCTCAGGTTGTTTTAAAAGCGGTATTCCAATTTTATTAAAATGTTCCATCCAAGCTTCGATATTTTCTACTTGAAAATTTAGCATCACAGCTTGTTCTTCTGGAAAATAATCACTATCTTCTTTAAATAAAGAAAAGATGGTTTCGTTGTCAAGATCTGGCTTGATGATCGTACCATTCCACTCTCCCATCGATAAACCAAGAGTTTCTTTATACCAATTATTTAATGAAACCACGTCTTTTGTTCTCCAAAAAACCCCACCGAAACCTTTAATTTTCATGATCTTGACCTCCAAGTATATTGTTAAACGCTTCTTCCTTTAGCCACCCATGCATCCTATTCAGGACCAGATTTGTACATTGTGACTATACAGAAATTAATTAAGAAACTTCGAAATACTGGTAAATTACCTTTATCCCATCCTCGATCTCTTCTTTTTCGATTACATCTATTCCTTTTGATTCATAAATATTTTTCCAGAATTTTATTGCTTTTATGTTAGTTACCATCTGACCAACCGCATACCTTCCTGGACACATTTCAAATAACATATCACATGCCAGCCTTCCAA
>NZ_JBALPP010000163.1:3461-6398 GCF_036965425.1 Neobacillus drentensis
AGAAGGAATTAATAATATAATCGGCACGCTCTGGATTAGTAAATGGTCCACTTTGCAGTAAAATAAATCCTATTGGTTTCTTATCTAACAAAAGAAAGAACGGTGTAAGTCCCTCTTTTTCAAAAAACCAATCTAATACATCAAATTCAAACAAACCGTTTTCAGGATTCAAATCAAGTGAAGGATTAAATTCAGATAGGTCGTGTAAAAATAATGTTAGTAAGTTTTTTAATACTTCTTTTCTATCAGAATCAACCCTTTCAATCAGTAATTTCATTCATTTCTCCACCTTTAAGCTAAAAATCTTAGAGACAATCACACATTTATATTCTACTTCAATCACAATAACTCCTTTTTCACGAACCTGACCGCTAGTACAATAAGAAAAAGATCGCCGCAGCAATCCCAGTCTTAAACTTTTGAACGCATATGTATAATTACAATTCCTCACAATCAGAATTAATGTATTTTTTTTGAAAATGACTCATTACAAAAAGACGCCTTCTTTTATTATAGAACAGCGCACTTATGGAATAACTAAAATATGAGTAATGGGTTTATTTATATTTTTTTATTCAGATAAACTCCTCTTAAGTTTCGCTGCCATCACAGATTATGTTAAGTGTAAACTTATAACGCTCCCATACCACCGTCAACTCTATACTGAACTCCTGTGATAAAGGCACTTTCGTCAGAAGCAAGGAATAAAACCAGATTTGAAATGTCTTCTGATTCTCCATAGCGACCTAACGGAATGGCTTTTGCTAAATCTGCTTTTACTGCTTCAGCATTTCCAGGTGCAAAGCCTTCTTCCAAGGAACGCATCATTCTGGTATTTACAGGTGACGGATGAATGGAATTTACACGAACATGATACGGAGCCACCTCTACTGCACATGCTTTTGTTAAGCCTACTACCGCATGTTTAGAAGCAATATAAGGTGTTACGTTTGGACTACCATGCAATCCAGCTACAGAAGAAGTATTAATAACACTACCATGTCCTTGTTCCTTCATTACAGCTAAAACATGTTTCAAGCCTAAGAAAACTCCACGAACATTAACTGAAAGGACTTTATCTAAGTCTTCTACTTTTTGTTCTGTAATTGGGGCTACTTTCCCTTCAATTCCAGCATTGTTAAAGAACAAATCAATTTTCCCGAAATGGTCAACCGTTTTCTGTACATAATGTTGAACATCTTCTTCTTTTGATACGTCAGCTTGAACGACTATTACTTCGCCATATGTATCTAATTCTTCTTTTGTTTTGTCCAGAGATTCCTGGAATAAATCAACTAAAACTACTTTTGCTCCTTCTTCTAAGAAACGTTTCGCTGTTACTTTACCGATGCCGCCTGCTCCACCTGTAATTACTGCAACTTTCCCTGAAAGTCTTTCCATAGTGTATAACCTCCAACATTTTATTTTTAATTAAAATATACTTAATTAAATGTAATTATAAATCCACTATAAAAATATATCAAAGAAACCTTTCTCTGTACCTTTCACTTTTTAATAAAGTTAAATTATCTGTTTTATTGAATTTATATGTAACTATTCTGACCCGATTTCTGAACAAAGATTAATCTGATCTCCTCCACTAAACTTCCCCGTTACTTGAATAAGGAAAAAGCGACTCCTCGTTATAGAAGAATCGCATCCGTAATTGTAGCATAAAACATAAAAGGCGGGACAATAAATCCTGCACCTATTTTTTACCCGAAGAATAAAAACCAAAACTAGGAAAGAAGCGCAAGCTGTAGGCAATTAAAAATTGCGCTGTATAATAGGTTGTCATAATCAGGATATCAGAATGGGGAATCTCTGAAACAAACATATTCCATGACAGAATTGAGTCTGAGAGAACAAATAAAATACTCCCTATTATTGCCCATCTATTATGTGACAAAAATCCAGTCCAACTCATTAGGGATATAATCACAATATAAATAAGTACGGGAACTACTAGGGTATCAAGTTGATTCTGAAGCAACGCAGCGATTACGTGATATCCCATAACAAAGCCATATAATACAATAGGTAGAATCATAAGAAGTGAAAGCTTGGTAAAACGCCAATAACGGGTAAACCCTGCAATATAAAACAGATGACCAATTAGGAAGGCTGCTAATCCGATAACGAACCATCTAATTAGCCCATCACCTAGCATACAGATAAATAATCCGCACCATATAATCCAATGAGGGCGTGACTTTTTATTAGGTATTTGTTTATAAGCATAGAAAAGAATTAGCCACATTGGGATTAATTTAAATAGCATTTTGATTGATTCTGGTTTGCTGGGAATGACAAATATGTATATAAGGCTCATAAGTAAAATGAAAATGGGTAATCGATAAGTTTTCAATATATTCACCTCATTGTAACAGTTTCATTTCTCCTTGTTTAATAAGCTAACAGATTCACCTTATAGCATTTTAATAATCTACTATTTTCTCTATAAATAAACGTTTTCCTTCCCAAACTGACCTGTTCCTTTAGTGCAATAACATCATCCTTCCTATACTTCAAGATCACGTATTTCTTAATATAAATATATTTATAATAATTTCCCTTGATATATGAATATATCCTGCTTTTAAATTTATCAATCCGTTTTACAATAAAGATAGCTTGTTCAACTGGCCTGCCACATTTGCACAAAAAGAAAAAGGGCCTCAGCAGAACCCTTTTTTAAACACGTCCTTTTATATTTGATACAAGCTGGCATAGTATAAAGCACTTCTTTTTAAGAACAATATTTACAAAACCTCTTCAATTAGGAGGGGTTATTAATAGTACTATTGAATTTGATAATTTTACCTTTTTGTTGGAAACACCAAAACCTCTTTATTTTTAACATCATATAATCCACTTGGAGTTAATCTTATAAATGGTAAATGAGTGGCAGAGAAGAAGAGTAAGGTAAATGCAGGG
>NZ_JBALPP010000164.1:0-10731 GCF_036965425.1 Neobacillus drentensis
ATATCCAGTTTGCTTTAATTAATCAATTTTTTTCTTTATGAAGTTTAGCATTTCATTGAAAGCGGTTTGGGATGATTTTTCATTAAATTTTGTCGAGTATGGGTCACTAAATCCGTGTTGTCCAAAATATTTATATATCTCTATATTCTTTTTAGCTAAATTTGAAATTAACTCATCCACACAAAAGGATTGTTCCTCTTGAGGAAAGAATAAAATAGTAGGACATATTGGTTCTATTTGCATGAAATTCCTAATTCTCGAACCATAGTATCCCACAACCCCATCAAGGCACTCTTCCTCACTACACAGCCAAGCAACAGTTGCCCCAACACTAAAGCCAATAATAAATATTTTTTGGTATTTATTTTTAACATCTAATAATAAATTCTTTATTTTATGTACAGCATTAGAGAACCCTGCATTCTCCATAAAATTGAGATAAGCAATCTCCTCTTCAGAATAATCAAATGGTTGTTTTCGTTCTAATAAGTTCGGACAGATCACATCAAAGTCCTGTTTGGATAATACATCACAAAAATTCTTAATATGTTGATTAATGCCATAGATTTCGTGTATCACGATTATCAAATTTCCTGATTTATTCAGTATCCGAAGCATTTTTATCCCCCTTAAAAGTGATTCTACCATTATATAAACATATAGAAATTATATCATTTCTTATTGGACGATCCTGATCCGTTAGCACAACAAAAAAAGGGATTGCCGAAGCAATTCCCTCTTTAAATCTAGCATCCGTTAAGAAAAGTACATCCCTTCACAATTTTAAAAGAGGCTGCCAATATGACAGCTCCGTTCCATTCTTTAATTCTTCCATCTTAAGGTTGAATAAAAGCGGGCTTATATTTAATTTCTTAATCTCTTTTTCATCAGTTCTGCCATTTGCTTTGAATTTGGATTTCCTTCATTTCGTAATTTATTAATAATGTTATGATAATCCGTTTCATTTCGGTTCTGACTTAATTTATAGGCAGCCTGAATTTCCCCCACCTTAATCTTAAATCCAACTATCCCTTTCAGTTCACTTTCTAAGAGCTGAGGTGAAAGTTTATCCCATAAAACAGGATTTTCACGATTTTCTTCATATTTTTGCAGCATGATTGTTAATTCTTCGATTAATTCGTCTTTTTCTAAAATGATTGCTTTACCATATACATGTACGGCTTGATAATTCCAGGTTGGTACCTCTTCATGCCCATACCAAGAAGAAGAGATGTAAGAGTGCGGTCCCTGAAACATTACCAGCACATCTTCACAGGTTTCAAATGTTCTCCACTGAGGATTTCCATAAGCCATATGTCCAGTAAGATAGTAATCATCACCTTTCTGAATGAATCTCAAAGGCAAATGAGTGGCAATTGGTTTCCCTTTTACTGTTGTAACTATCGTGCCAAAAGAGTTTTTTTGAACAAAATCGCAAACTTCCTCAACATCTGTGACCTTAAAATATTTAGGAATATACATCTTAATCCACCTTTCAAAAAAATTTTCTTTTTATAAAAGATAAACCTTTTTCCCTTTCTCGGTTAGAATTTTCTTCATACTTAGCACGGATTATTGTTGCAAATACAACAATAATAGTATATGTTAAATTTAACCTAACTTTGTTGCATTTGCAATAAAAAATATAGTAAAGGGGTCGAATTAAGTGAAATATGTTATTTATGTAGTAGGAATTTTCATATTAACTCTTGGTATTTCATTCACAATACAATCTGACCTTGGAACTTCACCTTTTGATGCGCTTTTGGTAGGACTGTCCCAAAATGTGGGGCTTACGGTGGGGAGTTGGGAAATCATCTTAGCTTTTATATTGATCGGTTGTAATTCATTGTTAAAGAGACAAAGACCCGAAGTTTTGGGGTTGTTAACAGCCTTTATAACGGGTATCGGTATTGATATGTGGCTGTTTTTATTGACCAATTTGATAACACTTGAACTATGGTACAGCAAAGTTGTTTGTTTTGGAATCGGCTTAGTTGTTATAGGACTAGGAACGGCAACCTATTTGCACACAAACCTTACACCGATTCCAATTGACCGCTTAACATTAATCATACAAGAATTAACTAGAACCAATATATTTTTTGCAAGAACATTGATTTACCTTGTATTCTTGATCATGGCATGGATTTTAAATGGACCCATTGGCGTTGGAACTTTATTAACCGTTTGTTTTGGGGGGCTAATACTGAATTTCTTTATGCCTGTTATTAAAAAAGTATTAGAGCGCGTATTAACACACTCAAGTACATCATCTCATAATGATAAAGGTAAAAACCATTCAATATAGGATGGTTTTTGTTTTTCTAACCCGCTCCTTCACACCTCGAGTCATACAGAGACCTACTTTCGAAGCGTTAGAAGGGCTTCTTAAATGAGTACCAGAAAAGATGATTCCAGTGAAGTTGGCTTTATTCTCTAACTTTGTGAAGTATTGTAGTTAAATTAGCCTGCCCCGTAAGTTAAATAATAAAAAAGGACTGCCAATAACAGTCCTTTTTGCTGCCCAATTTAAAGTCTATTTTTTCACAAAGTTGCATTAGTAATTTTATAATTTTTATGATTGACTATGGTTGTAATTGGTTCGTCTTTTTCTTTATTGTATCCGTACTTAACAATAACAGAATTTTCTCTTACAACTGTAACAATTCCTTCATGGCTTTTCCCTTCACGCTTAAATATAATATTGTCCCCGATTTTAGCTGTTGCCATTTTATCACCTCGAACTTATTATTTTCAGCAGAGATAAAAAAATGCAGGAACAATTAATAAACCACCTGTAGTTATTGCGAAAAAAAGAAGGTTGCTTGAGGAACCCTTTGCTTAACGAAAGCACCCGATAGCTTATTAAGGAAGTGCTATTTAATCATCCATATTAAGCGTTATCATATATAGATTTGGAATATAAATTTCACAATCATCCGTAGTTTTGGAAGCTAAATATTCATCGGGAAATTCCAACCATTTAGATGCAATATTACTCAACATTGTTTTCACATTACATTCGGATGATTTATTAACTTCAAATAATGCCATATACATATCATCAATCTTCCAATATTCTTCTACTTTTAGACACAGACACACTAACATTATAATTTGCAGAAAACCTCTTAAAGTTATCTAAAGCTTGCTTCGAGAAATAATGTAAATTGCATATCATTCTCCAATGTTTTTCTAACTTAAAATAAGTAGAAATTAATCGTTTATGCTTTTATTATAATTGATTTTCTTGTTTAACTTATGCTGCTTAGCTACGTGAAAAAGAAAAAGCGATCCCTCGTTATTGAAGTATCGCAGCCGGATAATTTAAATGAAAACCTTCACAATATTTAAGCTAACAAAACGCCACTCAGAATCTCTTTCGAGCTGTTAAATTTGCTAGAATTAAAAAGGCAAACACAAACGTGCTCGCCTTTTTATAACAATGTAGAGTAAATATAATACTTCGGGATACTTAATGCTTATGTGACAGGTTGCATTCTTAATATTGAAGACTTTCTTAAAAGCAAAGAGTCTCTTAAATAATTCAACCTATGGTTTATGTTATCCAATAGGAATGCTGCCTTAATTAATAATGTAATTAAAGCTGAAAATAAGCAAATAAGTTTTTTCAAAGTATATCCTCCCACATTGAAGTTTAGTGTTAAAAAATAACACCAGTCTTATTATTCGTTTAAAAATAAAATTTAATGATTATTATTAATGATTTGAACCCGATCCTCCATTTGTGGTGGTTCTTCAAACCATCCGTGTTTAATCTTAATTTTAATTCCTTCATCCGCGTAGAAGTATATATCCTTTGCAATTAATGCAGTTTTTAAAGAAATGTCATTTCTTAAAGTAAAAAAAGTCCCAAAACTACTCCCTACCATACAAAACCCATTTAGAAGGAAAACACAATGCATCATGAGTTTTTCAGAAAATGGGGGAATGGTTGAAGTTGTTACCGTACTTCCCGAAGTAGTGGAAAACTGAACATTGCTCTCTAAAAGAATTTCTTGAAATGTTTTTATTTGTTTCTTACTAAGTTCTATTCCTTTTACGAAGTAATCTTTAACCTCTTTTGTCTTTGAGCATTGAGCAAATCCTGTAATAAGCTGCAATCCAATATTATTTGACTCTACTGCGTGATGAAGTATACCCAGTTCTAGGTCATTCAAAGCCCTCTTTGGATCAAAGAGGTTCAAACCACTCATATAACTTTTACTTTTAATAAACTCAGTTGACTTTGGCATGGTCGATTTTGGCGGAAGAGACAGAATCCCTTTTTCAAGTAAATATTGAGTAGCTAACATATAAATTCTTTGAGTGGTAGAAGTGAGTCCCTCATAAAGCCTCATCACTTGGTTGTTGTAAGCCATATTCATATTCATAGTGTACATTCCCATACTAACTTCTTTTAAAATACGAACAAACATAATATCAAATCCATTGTCATACAACTTAGGTGCTTCTAAGTTCACATCTTCTTTTGTAAATCCAACAGGCTTCACAATTCCTTGGTCTAGAAATATCTTTTCCATCTCTAAAACATAAGAATTAAGTGATTCCCACAAACCGCCCGTAATATTTTTAGCCCGTGGGTCATCTGCCTTTTCAAAAAAATATTCTAAGATCCTGAGAATCAATGTTTTTTCTTGATAAGTTAACCAAAGTGTTCCCACTTCTGATGCACTTAAAGGATTTGTTAGGGCCAATAGAATTAACCTCCAAGCTTTTTTTTTATTTTTCACGGCAATTTACTAATTATGTAAAAGATTAGTGAATTAATTCATGTAAAACGCTGCCTTGCATACCTAATAATGAGAGCACACCCTTGTAGTAGCATTATTACAGGCATTTGGATTTGAAATTGAACTTGGAATGCAACTATTACTAAACTGCCCCGTTCTTATTAATCATTAACTTTTGTCTAAACTTTAATAAATAAAAGTGCAACCAGCTATGGTCGCACTTTATGATCAGAATTGATTAATTTAAATTCTTTTTCAGACTTACCTGATTCAGGACAAAGTGAAAGTAAACCTGCATTAACCACATAAGTAAATGAATCTTCTGTTTTTATTTTTTTCTTATCATTAATAATCAATTCATCACGTTGTAAAGAGACTTTTATAAGATGGGTGTATATTCCATCGTTTTCACTTGGTCCAAGCTGCCTAATCCAAATGCGTATACCTTCTGGTTTAGGCCCTCCCCAACTTATGGAGTCTGCATGATATTTATTATGATAATAATCCACTAAGCTATGACGCATCCATACCTGCATTGTGTCATATATAAACATCTTTGTAGCCTGGTCCTTCACTTCTATTTCTTTTCCCACTGACATAATTTGAGGTTTTTCTGACTTCATGATGTTAGAAGCAGATGCATTTCCAGCAATAAGGAAAAATATCACAACTAACATTAACGTTACTTTCTTCATAGGATTCACCCCGTGTTTTTTATAAGAAATAGGGTTACCTAAATGATATTTTATTGCATTCGCCAATATAAGTTAAATATGCACCTGGGTGTTCTTTCTTCTTCAACTCCCCGTTAGTGCAATAAACCCCAAAATGAATAAATACCAAATAAAAAAATGATAAGACCTGATAATCGGTTAATCCAAATTAAGGTGTGTTTTTTTAAAGCTTCCTTGAAAAGCCCTACAACAAAACAGAGTATAAGCCACCAAATTCCTGAACCAAAAAATACACCCAAAACCAAAGTGACCACTGACCCTTCATTAGCTTGAGAGAGTCCCAATCCGGAAAAGATGCCAACAAAAGATAATATCGTCATAGGGTTTGTCAAAGTAAGGAGAAAAACTGAAGCATAATCCCCAAATAAATGCTGACCTTGGACTCGTGCAGGGTTTTCTGATGCTTTAGATATTGCTATTTTTATTCCTAAATAACAGAGGAATACTCCCCCTGCTAAATGAAACCAATACTTGTATCCTATAAAAAAATTTGTAATAAAGGTCAAACCAAGCCCTGCAATAAGTCCATAAACGGC
Source organism: Neobacillus drentensis (assembly GCF_036965425.1). Taxonomy (GTDB): domain Bacteria; phylum Bacillota; class Bacilli; order Bacillales; family Cytobacillaceae; genus Neobacillus; species Neobacillus drentensis_F. Next base: position 6,028 of record NZ_JBALPP010000164.1, read on the forward strand.
ATCTGCACATGCTGCCCCAACACCCGACACAATTCCATATATTCTCCCCTGACTTAATGTTCTTTTAATAACCAGGACACCAATAGGTCCTACAGGTGCAGCAATAGAAAAACCAATAACTAAACCTTTCAAAAACACAAGAATCTCCATAGGTGGGTATCCTTCCAAATAAAATATCTAAAATTTATTGTAGTGTATAATATGTTACGCTATCCTGCTATGAAGCACAAAAAAAAGTTGCCTTCAATTGCAGCTGGATCTTTAACATAAGCACCCATTCAATAAAAATTACTCATTTATGGTATTCAATCAACCAAAAATCCTGATATCCCCTTCACGGAGTTCATGATTCGGGAGGATCTTAACTTTTATTAAAATCCTCCAAATCCAACTTAAACTAATATGCTTCGTTTGTGGTACAAGAAAAAGGGCTGCCGAAGCAACCAATCTCGATAAGTCTTTATTTCGCAACATCATCCAGTTTCTTGTAATGAATTGTAGAGATTGGGCTTTTGTATTTCGCAAAAGCCCTGACACCTTTTAGATTTAGTCATATTTTGTATGGAATAGATGTAAAGGAGGTTATTAAATGGACGGTGTTGGAGCTGGTGGAGGTTTTGCATTAGTCGTTGTATTGTTCATCCTTCTTATTATTATAGGAGCGTCCTTTATGGGCGGAGGATTCGGCGGCTTTTATTAATTAAATAATAGTCATTAAAAGGAGGGGTCATTTATGTACGGATATGGAGGCTTTGGCGGCTGTGGCTGTGGTGGCTTCGGTTACGGTGGCGGCTTTGGTTATGGCGGAGGTTTTGCCTTAATCGTTGTCTTGTTCATTTTATTAATTATCATTGGAGCAACTATCTTTTATTAAGGCAAATATCGCATAAATAGTTGTTTTTCGTATAAATTTATTAACCCGTATAACTAAAAACGTCGTGGCATCTTTTCGTAAGCACTTTTGCGAAAATTGCCTTTAAACTTAGTAAATGAACCATATTAGGCTCCAAAAACAACATATTTTACGAAAAGAGCCTTAATTAAAAAGAAGCATCCAACCTCATTTTTTTCAAAATAAAAAAGCCCTTGTTTTTTAGGGCTTTTTTATCTGGCTTTCATGCACCGAAGGCAAAACACCTTTCCGAAATATGACATTGTACCTATTTTTTCAATAAACCCCTTACATAATTCAACAAAAAAGTGACCGCTGCAGCGATCATAAGGTAAAGTTCCAGCAGGAACATGGATATTAAACTCAAGCACATTGAAAAATGTTGACAAACTATTAGCTGGTTTAGTTTAAGTGAAAATATTCCAATTTTTTCCCTTAACAGAATCTAATCCCTTAATGTGTAGGGGCGTATCAAAATAGACGCCTTCTTATTCAAGAGAAGACCCCGATTCTCGAATAATCAACAAATCTTCTATTAGCTGATATCGAGGAATAAGAAAAGCACAGTTATTTGTTTGCCTATTTCACATAATTTCAGTTATCGGAAGTGAAAATTTGCTATTTGACGGTTTTTCTCATGAAGTTAATATCACCAATTTCTTTAGTGAATCCCCATTTTTCATAAAAAGATATTTTGTCAGATTTACAATACAATTCAAAGTGTTGCACAGATTGAAGTTTAGGGTGTATCGTTATTTGATCTAACAATATTCGTCCCAAACCTTTTCCTTGATACTCTTCATGGATAATAACATCGAATATTAAGGCTTTATAGACAAAATCTGAAAGAACACGTATAAAACCAATGAGTCTATTAGTTTTATTTTCACATATTCCAATAAGGATGTCTGTGTTTTCAAGCATTACCAACACGTCTTCAAACTTTCGGTTTTCTGTCCACCATTCTTGTTGGTATAATTCGTAGAGTTCTATGATTTGTTGTTCATCTAGTGTTGAGATGATATTGTAATTCATGTATGCTTCATTCCCTTCAAAACATATTTATATTTAAATATATAATTCACTTTTCAGGTGTACAAGTCCTTTTTTTGCGATGTTTTACTAGGTCAATTAATACGCTCTCTCAATTGTGATTGATGCTGCATATAAAAGTTGGGGTTCATGCAACCTCTTACTCCATTAAATGTCCAATTGTTGAATAAAGATTAATCTGTCCTCTTCCACTAAATTGCTACGCTAGTCGAATAAGGAAAAGGCTGCCGCAGCAACAGCAACCTTTATTTATTGAACTCAAGCCCCCGTTGAATCAGGGCTAGGATTGTTAATGCTATATCTTTAAAGTATCCTCTTTAATGATTATCACAACTGTTTGCTTTTTAATTTACAATTTCAAATAAACTTGCTAATAAGCAAAATATTCCTGCCAAGAAAAATCCAAGTGTAAGAATTGAATATTTTATAGATTAGTCCACCAAGGACCGCTGCTACTGCTTTATTATCAAAACGATCTGACAACCAACTAGAAAGGGTTTTTCCTACTAAATCAAAAACCCCCATAAATGAAAGGAGCGATGCGGCTGTCACCAAAGGCATACCGAAGCTGATACAATAAGATGCATAGGCTAAGAAAACAGTTTAAATATATTAATAGTTGGGCAAGATGTACCTTGCCCAATTTGCAATCAAGCTTGATTTTCTCTTTTCTGTTTATGTGTACCCCATAGGGTAAGAAGAATTCCAACAAAGGTGACTAGTGAAGCAACCCAAGGAACAGCAGAAAGTCCTCCGCCAATTCCGAGATCAATTACTAATCCCCCTATAAATGCACCCAGTGCATTTCCAAGGTTAAAGGCTGCAATGTTTAACGTAGATGCTAGAGTAGGTGCTTCTTTAGCAGTATTCAGCATATGCAACTGTAACCCAGGGACAGTACCAAATGCTGCAATACCAAAAATAAACACCATTATCAGAGTGAAAATTTTATATTGATCCGTAATGCTGAACACAGCTAGTATGATCGCCAACAAAACAAGGATTCCAAGAAGTGATGGCAGTAGTTTTCGGTCTGCTAATTTTCCTCCATAAATATTGCCAATTGTAATCCCAACACCAAATAATACAAGAATGTATGAGATGGATTTAGGTGCAAAGCCTGTAATTTCTACCAATATTGGTGAAATGTAAGTAAAGGCTGTGAATACTCCTCCGAACCCAAACACCGTCATTAAAAGTGCAATATGAACAGCAGGTTGTTTTAATACCCCAAGTTCCTGTTTCAAACTGGATTGGGCAGCTTCAACCCTTGGCACCAGTAAAAAGATTCCAAGTAAAGCGATAATACCGATCATCGTAATTGACCAGAATGTAGATCTCCATCCAAATGCTTGTCCTATATATGTTCCAAATGGTACGCCTAAAATGTTAGCTAATGTTAATCCTGTAAACATAATGGCAATTGCACCTGCACGTTTTTCTTTTGGGACTAGTTCTGCCGCTATAACTGACCCCACTCCGAAAAATGAGCCATGCGTCAAAGCGGCCAATATACGTGCGATCATAAGTATTGTGTAATTCGGTGCTAGAGCAGCTAACAAGTTTCCTGCAATAAAGAGAATCATTAGAAAAATTAAAAGCTCCTTACGTTTCATCTTATTTGTAGCTACTGTAATAATTGGAGCACCAATAGCAACCCCAAGAGCGTAACCTGTTACTAGCATTCCAGCCATTGAGATTGAGACATTTAGACTAGATGCCACCTCTGGAAGCAAACCCATGATAATAAATTCAGTTAAACCAATAGCAAATGCTCCTAGAGTGAGGGCATATAAAGCTGCCGTTGAGCCTTTTTGAGTGGCAATATTTGATGAATCTTGATTTATGTTAATTGAGCCCATATTGAACCCTCCTTATTAATATTTACAACCTTTCTTTACGAAAGTTGAATTACTGAAAGAAGGAGGCTGATATTTCCTCTATCAACCTCCATAATTCTTAACTTAATTTTTCAATTACTGCTTTGGTTACTGCTAAAGTGGATTGAGGATTTTGACCTGTAATCAAGTTACCATCTACTTCATGATGAGTCGACCAATTTGGAGCAGCGACGAAAACAGCCCCTAAATCACGGATTTTACTTTCCAATAAGAACGGTAGAAATTGTCCCAAACCTGTATCAGCTTCTTCTCTATCAGTAAAAGCATTGACACGTTTACCAGCAACAAGCGGCTGACCATTAGATAAAGTCGCACCAATCAATCCTGCTGGACCGTGACAAACAGCAGCAACAATCTTGTTCCCTTCATAGAAATCACGTAACAATTCATGAAGTTTTTGATTATCAGGAAGGTCAAACATAGTTCCATGACCACCTGGCAAGAAAATAGCATCGAAACGTTCATGGGATACATCGTCAAGTTTCAGGGTGTCTTGCAAATATTTTACTGTATCTAAAATCTCTAGTGGTGTATTTTCATCTATACTGCTAGGATCAACTGTACTTTTTCCTCCAAGAGGACTTGCCACTGTCACCTCGTAATCTTTCTTTGTGAATTCAATATATGCTTCAGCAAACTCCGATAACCAAATACCAGTCGGTTTGCCTTCTTTTATTTCTGTATAATTAGTAACGACCATTAAAATGTTTTTTGACACTATCATTACCTCCTAAATAAGATTTGTTTGTTACAAACGTTATTCTACTACCTGAAAATATATAAAACAAATTATGTTTTTATATATTAATGATAAAAATATTTATAGATAATAATTTAAGTTGTAACGAAAAACATCAT
>NZ_JBALPP010000165.1:0-5293 GCF_036965425.1 Neobacillus drentensis
GTTTATTATGGGGTACCTCTATCAGTGTTCCTGTTTGGATTGCAGTTTTCGGTTGGATAAAATTAATAATTCACATTCTCTGAATCAGGTTTTCTGATTCTTTTGCTCTTTACCTCATACCCTTAAAGACCCATAATTCATTCGCTTACTAGGATAAACTTATATACCTGAACAGCTACCTTTATTCATTTAACACAAATGTTTATAATTATAGAGTTAAATACATTTATAAATTAAATGATTAAGGAGTTAAGTATGAAACTGGAACAAAGGTTTTATTTGCTAAGTCTTTTCCTATGCATCATCATTTGCTTTTTCATTATCTATATTATTAAACCACAACTATTATTAAATATCGGACAAGGTTCCAACAAAAAATTAGTTAATGTAGAAAGCTTTTCAAAAAAATGGTCAGAAAAAGATGATACTGGAAGAATTCAACGTGCCATAAATTATGCAAAAAGGAACAAATCATTCGTAGTTATTTTTGATTCGAAGGAATATTATATAAGTGCTCCCTTAAAGGTCTATAGTCATATAAAACTATTGGGACAAAATAAAACTAAGACAAAAATTATTTCTAAAGGTGATATACCTGCAATAGCTTCTGAAGGATATTTCTCACCAGGAGTAGGCAGTAATAATATTGAAATTGAGAATATCGGTATATACCCTAGGGAAGTAACAATAAAAACAAAATACGATATTGAATTAGTAAATACCTATAACAGCAGTGTGAAAAATTGCTATATTAATGATTTGGCAATGTCAAAATCTGATGTTGGAGGGATTAGATTCTCAAAGGATTCAAAATATAATGGAAATCATTTTGTTAATTCTGTTAGAGAATGTCAGTTGCAAAATGCTTCAGTTGTTATGGAGAGCACTGACTCGTATATTCAATCAAATGAAATATGGGCAGATACTCGCAGCTTTGGGATTCATATCATTAAGTCAAGTCAGTTTATTACAAACAATCAAATTGTGGGTTCAAATGTAAATGGAGGATTATGGATTGAAGATACTAAAGACAGTTATGATGTTGAATTAATTAGAATTACTGATAATTTTTTTGATGGTTCATATGATAACGTTGATTCAGGTGTTGGATTATATGCTAAAAACCTTAGACTTTCAAATATCACAGGAAATAACTTTTGGCGCCTAATGGATGAAGGAATAAAATTAACTAATTCTCACAGTATAACAATCATGGCTAATGTTTTCAGTGATAATAATCGAAGAGATGCTGGAAAAGATGACATTTTACTAGATAGTTGCTCTGCCTGCGTTGGGGTTGGAAACACTTTTAAACGCAGTTTAATAAATCAAAACAAAGGTAGTGCAATTAGGACAATAAACTCTTCAGAAAATAAAAACCAATTTTCCGCTAATTCTATCTTTTCAAGCTCCTTTTACAATCCCAATTCATTCTCTAACTTGGATATTGGCTCTGAATAGACTTTAATAATAATGTTATTTAATTGTATTCACTAATTTATACCTTGAACATTTTTATCTGTCTTCTCCCTAATCAATAATATGAAAAAACCCGAATTTAATGTGTGAATTCGGGTTTTTTCATATTTCCTACAATATTTCATTAAATAGTATATTGCTTTTTAAAGTAGTTTTGGTATTCTCCACTAATAATTTGCTCCCACCACCAATTATTCTCTAAGTACCAATCGATAGTTTGGGCAATCCCAGTTTCAAATGTGTAAGTTGGTTTCCAGCCTAACTTTTCTAATTTAGTCGGATCAATCGCATAACGCTTATCATGTCCTAACCGGTCTGCTACAAATTCAATTAACTCCTCTGATTTCCCTAGAGTTTTAATAATGGTTTTAACTACTTCTAAATTAGTACGTTCATTATGGCCGCCGACATTATAGACTTCACCAGTTACACCTTCATGTAAAACAAGATCAATGGCAGCACAATGATCTAGTACATGCAACCAATCACGAATATTTTTTCCATCACCATAAACCGGTACCTTTTCATCATTTAATACACGAGAAATCGTTAATGGAATTAGTTTCTCTGGAAAATGGAACGGTCCATAATTATTAGAACATCGAGTAATATTTACGGGCAGTCCAAAGGTTTCATAATAAGCCCTTACCATGAAATCAGAAGAAGCCTTGCTTGCACTGTATGGGCTATTAGGTTGTAAAGGAGTTTCTTCTGTAAAGAATGTTGTCGGATCAAAATCCAATTCACCATAGACCTCATCAGTGGATACATGAACAAACTTCGTTAAACCAATTTGCTTCGCAGCATCTAGCAATACTTGTGTTCCCAATACATTGGTTTTCACAAATATCTCAGGCTCAGTTATTGAACGATCCACATGACTTTCTGCAGCAAAGTGAACCACAAAATCAAATTTTTCTGTTTCAAACAGTGGCATAATTGCTTCCCGATCAGCAATGTCAGCCTTTACAAAATGATAATTGTCCTTCATTTCTATTTCTCGGTGCTTTGTTAAATCACCGGCATAGGTTAATAAATCTAAATTATAAATATCATAATTTGGATACTTGTTTACCATATACTGGACAAAGTTTCCACCAATGAAGCCTGCCCCGCCAGTTACTAAAATCTTCTTCTTATCCATTATCTCACCTCATGTTTTAATGCATTTAAGTATTGACTTAAGGAATCCTGCCATGCTGGTAATGGAGAAAATCCATTATCTACTAATTTCTGCTTCGACAACCGTGAGTTCTTTGGACGGACTGCCCTTGTTGGGTATTCTTCAGATGCAATTGCATTAACCGTCACTGTTTTCTCTGATAAGAAAAAGATTTCCCTTGCAAAATCAGCCCAGCTGCAATATCCTTCATTTGTTGCATGATAGATGCCATATTTATCCGTTTGAATCATGTCAAGCAATAAACGGGATAGATCAAATGTATTTGTAGGTGATCCAATTTGATCGCCCACTACGTTTAACTCATTACGAGTTTCTGCTAATTTTAGCATGGTTTTCACAAAATTATTGCCATTCAGGCCAAAAACCCAAGATATTCGGACGATGAACCAGTCTGATAATAGAGATTGTACCGCTTTCTCCGCTTCATATTTTGTTTTTCCGTAATACCCAACAGGATTTGGGGTATCGGTTTCAACAAAAGGAGCTTCTCCCTTACCATCAAATACATAATCCGTACTTATAAACATGAATTTCGCATTTATTTCTTTAGCTACAGATGCTAAGTACTTTGTTCCGTTCACATTTACATCCATGCAATTTTCCTGGTCATCTTCTGCCTTATCAACTGCTGTATAGGCTGCACAATGAATGATAACATCAGGTTTGATTTCCATCACATACTTGTAAACAGATAGTTCATCAGTAATATTTAAGTCCTTTGAACCAACACCAATCATTTTGAAACCGCGATTAATACCTTCATGAACAACATCATACCCCAATTGACCTGTAACACCTGTTACCAATATTTTCATTGTTTACTCTCCATAACTAAAGTTATTATCTGCGTTTGCAAGGAGAGGTGCCTTTGCATCCTTCGCAGATAAAACAGGAGAAATTTCAATTGGCCACTCAATTCCAATAGCAGGGTCATTCCAGATAATTCCACGGTCACAATCTGGTGCATATAACTCGTCCACTTTATATTGAACCTCAACATCATCGGTTAACGTCATAAAACCGTGTGCAAATCCTTTAGGAACGAGTAATTGCTTTTTATTTTCTGCACTTAGTTCCAGTCCAAACCATTTTCCAAAAGTAGGACTTCCTTTACGAATATCAACCGCTACATCAAAAATAGACCCTTTCGTACATCTGACTAGCTTTGTCTGTGCTTTTGGATTTAATTGATAATGCAAACCTCGTAATGTACCTTTTGCTGCCGAAAAGGATTGGTTATCTTGGACAAACTTTATATTAATTTCTGCATCATTAAAGACCGCTTCACTATAAGTCTCTGTAAACCAGCCACGGTGATCGCCAAATACCTTTGGTTCTATTATTTTTACCCCTGGCAAGGAAGTTTCAACTATATTCACAATAACACCCCATTTTTAGTACTTGATACTGCCATTTGCTACTTTTAACAAATATTGGCCATACCCTGTTTTAGAAAATTTTTCTCCTGATTCAAATAATTGATTTTTTCCGATCCAGCCATTTATATAGGCAATTTCTTCAGGTGCTGCAATTTTAATGCCCTGATGTTCCTCAACTGTCTGAACAAAGTTGGTCGCTTCCACCAGACTATGATGTGTACCTGTATCTAACCAAGTAAAACCGCGTCCGAGTAATTCGACTTCAAGCTCACCTAAACGCAAATACGCTTCATTTACGGAAGTTATCTCCAATTCCCCGCGGGCAGATGGTTTAACATTTTTGGCAATGTCTATAATCCGGTTATCATAAAAGTATAAACCAGTTATAGCATAATTTGATTTTGGAATTTCTGGCTTTTCTTCAACGCTTAAAACTTTTCCATTCTCATCAAATTCCACTACCCCAAATCGCTCTGGATCATTGACATGATATCCAAACACGGTAGCCCCAAATTCCTTTTGAGCTGCACGTTGAAGAATTTTTCTCATTCCGCTTCCATAGTAAATATTGTCACCCAAAATCATTGCTACGGAGTCTTCACCGATAAAATTTTCCCCAATTAAAAATGCCTGGGCTAATCCATCAGGACTAGGCTGAACTTTATATTCAAGGCTAATTCCAAATTGCGAGCCATCACCTAACAATGCTTCAAATCGAGGAGTATCTTCTGGTGTCGAGATAATTAATATTTCACGAATTCCTGCAAGCATCAGTGTTGATAATGGATAATATATCATCGGTTTATCATATATAGGTAATAATTGTTTACTTGTAACCATTGTCAATGGATATAAACGGGTTCCACTGCCTCCGGCTAAGATAATGCCCTTCATTTATTTCAACGTCTCCTTTTAGTACAAATAATGTACAGCATAAAAATTTTCAAAGAACTCTATATTTATTCCTCTATTTTGCAGCATCACTTTAATATCTCACCTAATTTAAGAGAATTTCCTCTCCTAAAGAATATAAATGAAAATATCCCGAGTAAAACCATGTAAAAAATAAGGAAAGAAAGTAAGCCTTTATACCAAATTAAATTACCAGTTAAGTAAAAAACAATTGTTATTAAAATCGAAAGTACATGCATATATTGGTTTCGTACCTGTAACTTTACTTTAAAGTAAATATCCGTTAATAAAAGCCATAAATAGAAAACAATTGTGTTCAATATTGTCATTGCAATTAAGT
>NZ_JBALPP010000166.1:0-11804 GCF_036965425.1 Neobacillus drentensis
ATATTATATAGTAATACTAAGAAACATACCATTAATAGGAGTACATATGAAAAAACGAGTCATTGTACAGTCTTTTATTATAATATCTATTTGTATGATTGGAACCGCTTACTTCCTTCTCCAGCAAAAAAATACGGACACTAAAGAAAATAATCATTCTTTCCAGAAGCATAAACAGCGGCTCTCCTTTATTGAAAATCGAGAAATGAAGGAAAAGGTGACGCTTGGTGCCATTGGGGATATCCTGATCCACGATCATGTTTATCGAGATGCTTTTAATGGGGCTTCCTATGATTTCGTTCCCATGTTTGAAAATGTAAAGACGTTATTGGAAAATCCTGATATCCTTACGGCAAATCAAGAAAGTATGTTAGGAGGAACAGAGATCGGGCTCTCAGGCTATCCAATGTTTAATAGTCCCCATGAGGTTGCCGATGCCCTTGTTTCAACGGGAGTCGATATTGTTTCAACGGCTAATAATCATACACTTGATAAGGGCGAAAAAGGAATTCAGTCCGAAACTGCTTATTTGAATTCGATCGGTTTACCTCATGTTGGAAGCTTCCTTGATGAAAAGGATCGCCTAAAATTAAGGATAGTCAATAAAAATGGCATTAAGCTTGCCTTCCTTGCTTATACATATGGAACGAACGGCATCCCTGTTCCAAAAGGAAAGGACTATCTCGTAAACCTTATCAATCGAGAAGTGATGAAGGAAGAAATTCACCGCGCTAGAAAAGAAGCGGATGTTGTGGTGATGAGCATCCATTGGGGAAATGAATATCAGCGAATCCCGACGAAAGAACAAAAGGATTTAGCTCAATTTCTAGCCAATGAAGGTGTTGATATCATCCTTGGGTCGCATCCCCATGTCTTACAGCCAATGGATTGGATTGAAACGAGCGATGGCAGAAAAACGTTCATTATTTATTCCTTAGGTAACTTTATTTCAGCCCAATACGGTGATTACAAGGATATTGGCGGTTTAGCCACCATTGATATATTCAAACATATTTCCGCCAAAGGAAATTCGATCGAGCTTTCGAATCCTGTTTTTTATCCAACCTATGTGACGAGTCAAAAATATCATCATTTTCGTGTCGTCCCGTTAGAAAAAGCAGGCGGGTTTGGACTGCAAAATGCGGAAGCAAAATACAAGGAAATCCAATCCCACATGGTTCAGTGGCTCAAATAGCGGTGTTATTAATAAATCTTATCGTTATGCCCAAATAGAGTTATCCTTTATAATAATAGTGAGGAAAAATGGAAAGGAGACCGCATGAAGATATACATTTCAAAAGAAGCAGCAGCGTGGTATATAGAAGAACTCAATATTAATAATGGTGACTTTGTCCGCTTTTTTGTAAGATACGGCGGATGCAGTACCGTTCAAAGTGGATTTTCTCTCGGCGTTTCCACCGAGGAGCCTGTCGATATCGGTGCTGCCGTAAATCTAGATGGGATTACTTTTTATATTGAAGAAAAAGATTTGTGGTACTTTGACAATCATGATTTAGTCATTAACTATCATTCTGATTATGAGGAACCTGTCTTTGAATATAAAAAAATGGATTAAAAGAATAAGCACAGTTGAAGAATCCTCATTTCTCAACTGTGCCGTTCATCCATATATGCTTAGTTAAACCTTCCTGCTTAAGGATCTCTTTCTGGCGAGGGCCAATTAAATCAAAATGAGAATAGCCGTCGATTCGGTGATGAATCCACTCTTTCTTCAAACCGTATTTAATCCCCCATTCTGCCAATTTTTCAAGATCCGAACAGCCCACCTTTGTTACAGTCTTACAGCCAGGGAAACGGTCATCTAGCCAGTAATGGGTTAAAAATGCAATTTCCCCGTTATCGATTTTTCTTTTCCATTCGATTAACTCTCGCCTTTTTATGCCAAAAGCCAATTAGTTCACCCCAATGCTTCAATCCTTTTTCTTAATTTCCTCATACTTTAAATACCATTCCGGAAATGTCTTTTTAAAAGAAGTTGGTCTGAAATTATCTTTTCTAACAATAATATGGGTGGATTTACCCTCGGCACATACTTCTTCATCCCCGTTGAAAATGGTATAACCATAGATGGTCTTGATTCCATCATTTAGTTCAACCCATGTTTTGACGAAAGCTTTATCACCATATCTTAACGGCTTTTTGTAGGTGATTTGAATATCATAGACCGGAGCATAATAGCCTGCTTCTTCCATCGAAAGATAACTATAACCAATATCTTCAATAAAGCCTGTTCGACCTAACTCAAAAAATTTTAAATAATTAGCGTGATAAATGACACCCATCATATCGGTATCTGCGTAGTAAAGCTGAATTTCTCTAAGAGAAACAAAATAATGATCCACAAAAATGTTCCTTTCTTTTTTCGTTTATTTACATTTCATCAATGCGTTTATAACATCGTCCATTTCCAGAAATAATGACATTTCAAGGAGATTTGTTTCCTGCCCTGTCATTAACCGAGCAGCCTGTGCTTGAATGATTTCATCGACTAAATTGGTTGCAAAGCGGCCATTCCCTTTGAAAGTTTCAGCTTCCAACGTTTCATGTAGCAACGTACTTGCTTCTTTTGTCAATTGATATTGGAATCTTCCGGCATAGGCTTCCATAATGGACAGCATCTCTTCCGTTGAATAATCAGGGAAGAAAAAGAACTTTTTAAACCTTGAACGGAGCCCGGGATTACTTTCTAGTAATTCGTCCATTTCGTTTGGATATCCTGCCAGCACGACAACCAAATTTTCATTATGCTTTGTCATTTCGTCGACAAGAGTATCAATGACCTCTTTCCCGAAATCACCGGTTGTGTGGCCAAGTAGGGAATAGGCCTCATCGATAAACAGAACACCCCCAAGGGCTTGCCTGATCAGTTTCTTTGTTTTCCCAGCTGTCTGTCCCACATAGCCTGCCACAAAATCGGCGCGGCTGGCGACAATCAGATGCCCCCTCTTTAAAATGCCACACTCTCTCAGCATTTCAGCATATAGTTTGGCAACCGTTGTTTTACCTGTCCCCGGATTTCCAGTGAAAACGGCATGAAGCTGAATCGGTACTGTTGGCATTCCTTGATTCCGTCTAAACTGCTGCATTTTCACAAAAGAAATCAGTGCATGCATTTCATTTTTGATGGAATTTAAACCAATTAACCTGTTTAATTGGTCCTTTGGTGAATCCACTGTTTTAGGTTTCTTAATCAGGAAATCTTCCTTATTTAACATCATATAATCCATAAATTCATCGTTGTTAACCTGCTTTTCTGAGCCTTTTTTAAAAATAGCATCCATAACAATGTTCTTAACGGTTCTAGCATTTCCGAAAGTGTCATCCACCCGCTCTATATCCAATCGGTTAACAATTTCGATTTTCGCTTCTTCCGTCATAAAATAATCATTCTCTGAAGCAATTTGTTCAGCAATCATCACTAATTCATCGTTGGAGTAATTAGGGAGATGAATGAAATTAGATTGCGGAAAGCGGCTTCGTAAACCCGGATTTGCATCTAAAAAGGATCGCATTTCTTCCGGATATCCTGCTAAAATGACGGCGAACTTTCCACCGTATTCCGAACTTGTCATCATCGAAACAAGAGTATCTACAGCCGCCTGGCCATAGTCATTTCCTGATTGGCCTTCCCGTTTAAGGCTGTAGGCTTCATCAATGAACAGCACGCCACCAATAGAGCGTTCAACGACTGCTTTAACATTTTCTTCGGTCTGACCGACAAAGGCCCCTACCAATTGTGCCCGATTTGTCTCGACCACTTCTTCATGAGGAAGCACACCTAATTCGTGATAAATTTTAGCCAGCAGGCGGGCAAGTGTTGTTTTCCCGGTTCCTGGATTCCCAGTCAAGATCATATTAAGGCTTAGATCATCTTTTATTTGGAAACCGATTTCCTTGCGGGTCTTTTGATACTTGATAAATCGATAAAAATCGTTGACCCGTTTTTTTACCTGGTCCATTCCGATCATTGTGTTCAACTGGTCCAAGGCAATATCAAAAGTTTCTTCGATGGCCTCTTCTTCTTGAAACTGACTTTGCCACTGCTGCTTAAGATCTTCCACAGCTGCTAAATGTGATTTCAAATCATCATAAAAGGTAGAGGTATGAAACACTCCGGTAATGGACTGGTCATATTCTTCTGCTGCCTTAAACAAACTGACGGTTTCGGATATAGCAGAGGAAAGCAACTCGAAAAGCATTTGGTACTTTGCGATAATAATATGGTCCCTCAGTCCAGTGGCAAGGTTCCTTTCCTTTTCCAATTCACTTAAGGAATCATCAGCCTCTGATAAAAATCGTTGGCAAATTTGTATGTATTCTTCAGCGGTTTTCTTTTTAGCTGTGCGGTTATCTGTTTCCCTGATCGATGGAAAAGAAAGCTGTGTCAATACATCCTTCCATTTTTTCCAATCAGACTGAAGCAAATATTCCTTTGCTTCTTGATTATGTGGATTTAACTCCAACGCTTTGTCCAACCAAAAATCGGCCAATGAATCCTTTTTATTCCGCGCTTTTCGTGAAATCGCCGCAAAGGTTAAAAGCTTCGAATGTGTTTGCGGATTTTTTTCCTTCCCTAACAAACTCATCAACAGGTTTTCATCAGATATAAAACCATTTTGGTCTAATTCTTTTTCCCAACGGATAATGTGCTGTTGTGTTATTACTTGGTTGTTAATTTGTTGATTCAATATCATCACTTCTTTATAAAAAATTCCCTTTTATCTTACCATAATACAAGGCTTGAACCTAAAAAAAGGATCCGTCCTGTTCGACTAGATCCTTTACCCATTTAAGTCTAAATTTTTTCAGGTTTCATCCTGGATTTCTGCTCTGAATGATTCAACACTCTCGCGTCTGCGCTCATTTTTTGCTTCGATTTGCTGGCGTTGTGTTTCACTATCCGTAAAAGAAAGGGATTGCTCTGCTTTTTGAATATTGTCCTCAGTATTTTGAATCATGGCCTGCAGCTTTTCAGCATTATCGCTGCGATCATCCGGTTTTGGCTGGTTATTATATTCCATCGATAGATCCTCCTTGATATAGAAATGGTACAGATATAGTTTGTATCGGAGGTCAAAAAATATGTGAGGAATTTAACAAAAAAGACCCTTTGGCTTTCGCCGTTTGGGTCTTATATCCAATAAAATTATTCACCTTTTGTTTGAATTACCTGTGCATGCTTGCCAGATGTATCATTCATTTTGTTTCCTTTATTTCCACTAATTCCTTTAGGTTGTGTCCCTAGATGGTCTGGGGCGAAACGTTTTGTTTTATAGCCTTTAGTCATAGTCATAATCCCTCCTTGGTTATATTTTGTCCATAAGGATTACAAACCATGATTGGCAAACATTGTGATTACTCTGCTTTGCCGAGGCGTTTTTCTTCTAAGCGTTGTTCGATTTTTTCCATTGCAGCATGGTCTTTCAAAAGTTGGGATTTATTTTCTGATACTAGTTCTGCGAATGAGCGTTTTCTAGGCTTTCTCATTTCTATCACCTTCCTTATATCCTATTGTAACAGTTATTATTCCCTGAAACGGTTGAAATTATTACAACTTTTTGAAAATTTATATAAGATAAAAAAAACGCTGGTATCTAACCAACGTCTTTCCATTACTTTAATTTACTTGCATTATCTTTCATGATATCAAGAGTCATGGCTCCGGTAAATTTATTCTGAATGATGCCTTTACTATCTATAAAATAAGTAGTTGGGATCGATAAAATTTGGTAAGTTTCATTTACTTTATCCTCTGCATCAAGAAGGATTGGGAAGGTGATCTTATTTTCATCTACAAATTTCTGCACTTCCAATTGCGGGTCTATGTTGACAGCCAAAATGACAAGATCTTTATCCTTTTCTTTGTAAAACTGCTCCATTTCAGGCATCTCCGCTTTACAAGGCGGGCACCATGTTGCCCAAAAGTTCAGCATAACTTTTTTCCCTTTTAAGTTCGATAGCTTGACTGTTTCACCAGTCAATGTTTTTAATTCAAAATCAGGTGCCTTTGCCCCGATGGCTAAGCCTTCCTTATTTACTGATGCAGTACTTGCGGTATCGGGTTGTTCTGTCTTTTTATCCATAGCCTGTACAATTGCTACAGTAAGTAATGAGATCAAAACCACAGCTGCAATGACTTTTTTCATCATACCCGACTCCCTCCTTTATCCAATCATATTTGCTACCATTGATTTTACACTATTATCCCTATTGAAACAAAGGTTGGTTATGCCGATTCTGTGAACAATGGTACTCTACTTTATAAAAAGTTTTGGAAGCTCATCTTGGTAGTTCCCTTTTAGTATTCCCTTTTCTGTAATGATTGCTGACACCAATTCATTCGGAGTGACATCGAACGCAGGATTAAAAACCTTTACACCTTCTGGGGCCGTTCTTTTCCCGAACCCTTCCGTAATTTCCGAAGCCTCCCTTTCTTCAATAGGGATATCTGCACCTGTTTTCGTATCCAAGTCGATGGTTGAGGTTGGAGCAGCAACAAAGAAAGGAATATCATGAGCTTTGGCTAGTAATGCCACACCATAGGTTCCAATTTTATTGGCTACGTCTCCATTGGCAGCCACACGGTCACATCCGACAATAACAGCCTGAACCCAGCCTTTTTGCATCACCATGGCTGCCATACTGTCCGTAATCAAGGTGACATCGATTCCTGCTTGCATCAGCTCCCATGCTGTCAAACGGGCTCCTTGCAATAATGGTCTTGTTTCATCCGCATATACTTTGATATCCCAGCCATTTTCTTGCGCCAAATAAAGCGGTGCAAGAGCTGTTCCGTACCTGGCTGTTGCAATACCGCCAGCATTACAATGTGTTAGAATACCCATACCATCATGAAGAAGTGTTAAAGCATGCTCGCCAATGGATCGGCAAACCTCTTCATCTTCCGTACGGATTAAATGGGCTTCCTTTTCAAGTGCTTCTTTAATTCGGGCAACTGGTTGGTCTTTTTCTTTTTTGGCACGGTCATCCATTCTTTTTAAAGCCCAAAACAAATTGACCGCTGTTGGCCGGGAGGTGGCTAAATAGTCAGCTTGCTTTTTAAATACAAAGTAAAATTCGTCAAAGGAATTCTCTGGTGCATCTTTTATGCCAAGCAATAAACCATAGGCCGCAGCAATCCCGATTGCCGGTGCGCCACGGACCTTTAATTGTTTTATCGCCTCCCAGGCATCTTCAATTTTCGTGATTTCTAGAAACTCAGTGATCTCTGGAATTTTTGTTTGATCTAATATGTTTAATATTCCGTTTTCGTAATAAACAGATTGTAAAAATGGGCTTTCCACTTAAAAATCATCTCCACTTCTATATGTATAAGTCTGCATCTAAAGCTGAATTTTCTTACATACCATAGATATTGTAACAATATCCTGAGTAGATGCAATATTTTTAGTTTTTAGTTTTGGCCGTATCGTTTTTGTTTCTTTTATTTTCTGAAAATTGGTAAAATAACTTTACGATGAGGAGGGATTTTTTATGAAAATTCTCGTTTTAGGAGGCAGCCGCTTCTTAGGAAGAACATTTGTTGAGGAGGCTTTAGCAGAAAACCATGAAGTGACCGTTTTTAACCGCGGAAATCAAAATGAGGGATTAAAGGATGTTGAAATTATTACAGGCGATCGGTTTGGTGATTTAAAGGAATTGGAGAATCGCTATTGGGATGCTGTTTTGGATACCAGCGGTTTTATACCGTTTACAGTGCAAAATTCAACTCAAGTTTTAAAGGACCGGGTAAATCAATATACCTTTATCTCCAGTATTTCTGTCTATAAAGATTGGATTCCTGAAAATTTGGATGAAACTTATCCTGTTTTAGAGATGGCCTATGAGGAAGCGAAGGAACTTACAAAAGACGCGAATGGCCCTGTTTATGAATATTATGGACATTTTAAAGCATTATGTGAACGGATAGCTTTGCAAAACTTGCCAGGTCGAACGTTAAATATTCGCGCTGGACAGTTAATTGGTCCGCATGACTATACTGACCGTATTCCCTATTGGGTACATAGAATTTCTAAAGGTGGGAAAGTTTTGGCGCCTGGTAATCCGGAACGCAGGGTGCAACTGATTGATAATCAAGATCTTTCAAAGTGGATCTTATCGATGATGAAAAATCAAGCGGCTGGGACTTTTAATGCAACCGGGCCGAATTATTCTTTATCCATGAAGCAGTTTCTGGACGCCTGTATCAAGATAACGGGCTCAAATGCTGAACTGGTTTGGGCAGATGAGAAATTTTTGGCGGATCAAGGAGTTGCGCCATGGACGGAAATGCCTCTTTATGTTCCTGAGAATTATCCGATTTCACCGGATGTAGAGCAGCCTTGGAAGGGAACCTTTTCCATAAATATTGAAAAGGCAGTTTCAAGCGGACTTACCTTTAAGCCTCTCGAGGAAAGTATCACGGATATTTATGCTTGGGAAAAAACACGTACATTGTCGGCTGATGAGTGGAAATCAGGGATGCGGGAAGAAAAAGAGAGAGCTTTACTTGACATAATTCATAATAAATGAGGAAATTTCGATTCGCCGATATATGTCCAGTTTCCGCCGATAAAACTAAAAATTCGCCGATATATTTATAAATTCGCCGATAAAGTTGAAAGATTCGCCGTTATTTTAAATCTAAAACTGAAAAGAGCAGGTATGCCCTGCTCTTTTCAAGATATTAACCGATTATTTTTCTTTTTTGTTTTAAAAGGTCTTTAAATTCTTGATCCAAAAGCACATATTTCGGGTCTTTTTGATCAATAGTCGATAATTCTCCTAAAATTGAGGCAATCCTATTTTCTATAATTAACAAAGTCTCATGATGATCATTCATTTTGTTATCTTTATTTAAATATTCTTCAGGTTTCATCTCAACTCGTTTAATCGTTTGTTCCTCAAACACAAGCAATCGGTCACAAAGCTTATTTAAAAAATAATAATCATGAGAGACGGTAATAATGGTCCCGGTAAATTCACTCAAAGTTTTTTCAAGCTGCTCGCGGCTTGGTAAGTCCAAATGGTTGGTGGGTTCATCCAAGATGAGGACATCGTAATCCCGTACTAACATATCAACCAATTTGACTCTTGTTCTTTCACCAAGACTTAAAGTGTAAATGGGCTTTGTGATATGCTCCTCCTTCAACCCTAGATTAGCTAACAAGGTACGGGCTTGAAGTATGCTTTCTCTATCCGTATATCCTAATGCCTCAAGCGCCGATTTATCAGACGGTAAATCATCTACATCTTGGCTTAAATAAGCGATTTTAAGCGAGTCACTTGTCCATAGATTGCCGCCAGATGAAGCAATATGGCCTAGAATCATTTTTATTAAGGTTGATTTCCCGCAGCCATTTTCACCTAAAAGGCCTATTCTTTCACCGTGAATAATATAAAAATGAGCATCTTGAAAAAGATTCCGCTCCTCGAATGTCATTGAGAGTTTCTTCGCCTCAATAATTCGCTTTCCTCTTTTCCCGTCGTTTTCAAACTGAAATCTTACTTGTGCATCTTCATTTGGTTTCTCGATTTTATTCTTATCTAATTCATTTTGCAGCCGTTTCATTTTTGATTTTACTTGTGCATCCCGTTTCTTCGCTTTTACGCGATGATATTCCTTAGTGCCATAATCTCTGCCTTGTTTCGTAGAAGTACTATGAGCTTTATCAGACCATGATTTAAGCTGCTCCATTTGCAGTTCGATGTCTTCTAGTTTCCTTTGCTGTACTTCATATTGGTGCATATGGTCTTTAAACTTCTTTTGTTTTTGCTTTTGATACTCACTATAATTCCCATTGAAAAAATGGATTTTCTTATTTTCTAATTCAAATATCCTGGTAACGGTCTTATCCAAAAAATGGCGGTCGTGCGAGATGATAAGTACTGCCCCTGGAAATTTGTCTAATTCAGATATCAACCATTCAATTCCCTTATAATCCAGATGATTTGTAGGTTCATCTAAGATTAAAAACCCTGGCTTTGAAGCCCAAATCATAGACAAGGCGAGCTTCAGCTTTTCACCGCCGCTTAAATGGGTTAAACGACTCTCTTCCCATTCATATGCTTTCTTAAGGCCAAGTTCACTTGCATGCTTAAAAAATTCAGTTTCCTTATTCATTGAAAGAGACTGTTGAAAATCACTAACTTCGTAATCAATCGACTGCGATAGGTAACCAATCGTTAAATCTTTTGAAGCCTCAATTTGGCCGCTATCAGGGGGAAGTTTTCCTGAAAGAATATTAGCCAGCGTTGTTTTGCCAGTGCCATTATACCCCACCAGTCCGATCCTTTCCCCATTTTTTATGTC
This sequence comes from Neobacillus drentensis, assembly GCF_036965425.1. Classification (GTDB taxonomy): domain Bacteria; phylum Bacillota; class Bacilli; order Bacillales; family Cytobacillaceae; genus Neobacillus; species Neobacillus drentensis_F. The sequence goes on from NZ_JBALPP010000166.1 coordinate 10,334, forward strand.
AAATTGAATATTTTCTAATATTTTCACTAATTTAAAACTTTTATCTAATCCAGATACTTTTATTATTTGGTTCATAAAAAAACTCCCTTCATATGAACCTGAAGAGAGTTTTATGTATGATCGGTCGACAAATAAGCCTAAAAAGGCCATATATACATCGTTATACGATCAGGACATAAAAAAGGACAGACAAATCCTATTCTTCAGGTTCAACATTTTTCGTTATTCGAATCATGTACTGAAAAAATAAGATTATAACTTCATCGGCCCAATATCATTCCTTTTCGTTTGATAGTTCCATTTTATTGAAAATCAAATAAATTTGTCAATCAATTTTTCAAAATTAACAGTTGAATACGGAATTTTATCCTCTATTTTCTGCTTTAAATCTTTTAATGTAAAGGCTTGCCAATCTTCAAGATGCGGCAAATCCCACTTTTCTAAAAATAAAACATATAAAAATATCTCTCTGATTTTCAAGAAAATAGGAATTTGTTCTAGCAGCTGTCTGTTAATAGGATGTTCAGTTTGATATCCATTTAGAAATTGTACCCAAAAAATCTCACTAAAATCAGTCCTCTCAGGGACAAAAGATGCGGACTGCCAGTAAGCATGATAGAAGGAAACGGCGAGATCATAGGCAAACCAATGATAAGCACAATCATCAAAATCAAAAACAGTAATCCTGCCGTCATTCACCATGAAATTTTCCTGATGGAAATCGTTATGCATAAGACCGAACAAATTATGGTCTTCATTATAACGTTTTAGGAATTCAAGTAGTTCTAGATATCGGTCAGCAATCATAGTTGAAGATATTTTCGGAATAAGCCTAAGAAGATCAGGTTGGTTTCTTGTCCATTTGGGTCTGTCCAACTTGGCATCCAATTTACTAGATACCTTATGCATCTTACCTGTCAACTTACCCCAATTGTAAAATAAAGTAACATTCCAGATTTTTTTGTTTGTTACATCGACTGGAATTCCTTCAGCTTTTTCAAAAGCAACAACATAAAACTTTTGTTTTTGATATTCCACTTCTTCAATCATACGTTCATATTTAGAAAGTATTGGTTTCGATACTGAAATACCATGTTCTTCAAAAGTTGATACGAATTTTAATTCATTTTCGAGCCCAGATAAACTTCTTCTTGTTCCATTTGAGATTCTAAAAACTAAATTGTTACCGGCATGATCATAGGAATAGACTGAATTATGAAATCCGGTACTAAAATCCGCATTAGTTCAGAGACAAGGATATTATATCTTTCTGCTATGATATTTTGAATCATTTTCTTTTTCCCCTATGACAAAATTAATAAAGAGCTTTTTATGACCGTTAATTTAAGTAAATGGGGGCATTTTGTATCGCTACTAATTACCGTCGCCCTTGATTTTTGAAGCTGCCGGGCATTAAGAGCCTCTCCTAATTACCGTAGCCTTTCACTTTTGAAGCATGCGGGCATTAAGA
>NZ_JBALPP010000167.1:0-24931 GCF_036965425.1 Neobacillus drentensis
GAACATACGTTTCCTTTATTATTGAATAAAGAACTAATGTTCGGTTATAATAATATTATAAAATTGAAAGGAGCGATTTACATGGATGGACTTTTGATACGTTCAATTGAAGAAAATATTCCTTTAGAGATGATATATCTTGCAGAAAATCAAGAATTGTCACAGCGATCATTAATCGTTAAAGAAATATCCGACGAATACATTCGTGCCTATTGCCTGCTTAGAAAACAAATCCGCACCTTTAGACGTGCAAATATCTTATCCATTATGCCTGAATCCTGCCCTAAAAACAGTTACCTCCACTAACTACTGCATAATTCCCTCAGGCTATTCCCCAAACCTAAAAGCATTTCCTCTCAAGATATGATAAAATGCAGTTGTATTCTATCGATTTATTGGGGGTTTTGTCACATGCAGTTTCCAAAAGGCACAATTAAAGAACTTACCATTTATAGCAAAGAGCTTGGAGAAGAAATGCAGCTGCTTATTTATCTGCCTGCAAACTTTTCACCATTATATAAATACTCTCTGCTAATCGCACAGGATGGCCGGGATTATTTTCAACTTGGCAGGATTGGACGTTTAGCAGACGAGTATCTTTATGAAAAGGAAATTGAAAATTTAATAATTGTTGGGGTACCCTATAAAAATGTGAAAGACCGCCGCAAAAAATACCACCCTGAAGGTGTACAAACTCAATCCTACATCCGCTTCCTTGCCCATGAATTAGTTCCTTTTTTAGATCAAGAATTTCCTACTTATCACATGGGTTCAACTAGAGCATTGATAGGAGATTCTCTGGGTGCGACTGTATCATTAATGACAGCGCTTCAATATCCACACACTTTCGGAAAAGTGCTTTTACAATCTCCCTATGTAGACCAACAAGTGTTAGAATTAGTCGCTGACTTGCCTGAACCACAGCTTTTAGACATCTACCATATTATAGGAAAGCAAGAGACTGAAGTGCAAATGACGAACGGTAAAGTAGGCGACTTCCTAACACCTAATAGACAGCTTTCCAAGCTGCTAAAAGAGAGACCATTTACATATTTTTATGAGGAATTTAACGGAAATCACACATGGACATATTGGCAGCCAGATCTAAGACGAGCACTGAAAATGCTATTTTAGGCTTATGTCTAACGAACCAAAATCTTATCGATTCATTTTAAATTATTTAATAAATTTAGAAAATTTGCTATAATAATAGGAAGGCTAAATAAAGCATTTATTTTTCTATAAAAATAATTTCTTATATGGAGGTATCCTTATGAAATTTGGCATTGTTATTTTTCCATCCAAAAAGCTTCAGGATTTAGCTAATTCCTATAGAAAGCGCTATGACCCGCATTATGCCCTAATTACTCCACATCTCACATTAAAAAATTCATTTTATGCGACGGAGGAAGAGGCAAAGGAATTTGCTGAAAAGTTACGGCAAATTGCCAGAAATACAAATGCTTTCACATTAAAAACATCTAAAATCAGCTCATTTCAGCCTGTTAATAATGTTATTTATTTTAAAGTAGATCCTACAGAGGAGTTAACTGCTCTTCATGCCGAAATCAATCAAGAGTTTACCGAGCAAAACTTAGAATATGCCTTTGTCCCGCATATTACAATTGGTCAAAATCTATCCAATGATGAGCATTCCGATGTATATGGTTCACTCCGTATGACTAAATTAAATCATGAAGAAACAGTTGACCGTTTCCATCTCCTATATCAATTAGAAAATGGTTCTTGGACGGTTTATGAAACATTTCGTCTTGGAAAGGAATAATTGCAGTGAAAGTTACGGTTGTTCAAAATCAAAAAGAACTAGAAGATGCTTATTCCGTTAGAAAAATCGTTTTTGTGGAGGAGCAAAATGTCCCTATAGAAGAGGAAATTGACCAATATGAAAATGAAGCCACCCATTTTGTCATGTACCAGAATGATGCTCCCATTGGGGCTGGCAGGTTTCGGATTGTTGAGGGGTTTGGAAAAGTTGAACGGATATGTGTAATGAAAGAAGCCAGAAAAACGGGTGCCGGAAAAGCGATTATGAATAAAATCGAAGACCATGCCAGTGAAAAAAGGCTACACAAATTAAAGCTAAATGCTCAAACACATGCCATTCCCTTCTATGCCGGTCTGGGCTACGAAGTTGTCTCAGAGGAGTTTCTGGACGCAGGAATTCCACACAAAACGATGGTTAAAGAAATATAATGAGAGAAGCACTTGCTGAAAAAACAGCAGGTGCTTTTTTGGTTAATTCAACCTATCGTGATGAAGTACTTTTAGATAAGATATGGTTTTGATATGATAGAACTTGTGTTATTTATCGAAATTGAGGGTTAATAAACTATGAAAACTGTAATTTATCAGGAACAAAATATTAATCTTACTCATTTAAATCGTGATGAGTACCAAAAATTTTTTATAGCTGGAAAAAACGGAGAATTACGTTGCCCAGTATGCAATGAAAAGATGAGGCTGTTCCTTGGCATTAAAGAGTCTCCTCATTTTTTTCATACACTTTCACCTGAGAAACGATGCGCTGAACCCGTTCAACCAAAAATAAATGAAAACTATATCGAGCGAAACGGATTTAAGATACCTCATGGCAGAACCATTACCGAAGCCTCCGCTTCCCAAGACTTATACAAACCTGCTAAAACGATTGGATATGAAGTCCCTTTTAACAAGAAAATGGACGGAACACACCAAGCTGGCTCGCCCTATTTACTTCTTCTAGCGGAAAATGGAGTTGTCCTAGATGAAAATCAAGCTGCAGCTGTTTTAGAAACAGAAGGCTCTTTATTAGTACTTGCGGGTGCAGGAAGTGGAAAAACTCGTGTTCTTACTGCCCGTACGGCCTATATGCTGGAGATCAAGCAAATTAATCCACGAACGATCATGCTTGTAACCTTCACATCTAAAGCTGCTTCTGAAATAAAGAATCGTTTGCTTTCCTATCCGGAAATGAAGCGAGAAAAAATCAACCAACTTGTCTCTGGAACCTTTCACAGTATTTTTTATCGTATCCTTATGTTTCATGATGCAGCTAATTGGTCAGCGAACAATCTATTGAAGAAGGAATGGCAACGGGAAAAAATCTTAAAGGATGCCGGAAAAGAACTGGATTTATCAGAGAAAGAATTTGCTTATGATTTAGCGCTGCAGCAAATTGGGTTTTGGAAAAACTCGTTGCTAATGCCAAATGAAATCAGACCCGCATCAGAATGGGAAGAAAGAGCCGCACTATTATATAAAAGATATGAAGAATTTAAGCAAAGAGAAGGACTGTTTGATTTTGATGACATGCTGTTGGGCTGTTACAAGCTCTTAAAAACTTCCCCTTCCCTTCTTGAACAGTATCAAGAACGATTCCATTACTTTCTAATTGATGAGTTTCAGGATATTAATAAAGTTCAATATGAACTGATTAAATTATTATCAGGAAAGCATAAAAATGTCTGTGCTGTTGGTGACGATGATCAAGCCATTTATTCCTTTAGAGGCAGTGATCCAAGCTACTTGTTAGATTTTGAAAAGGATTTCCCTTTTGCAAAGCTAATCACTCTTGATCAAAACTATCGTTCCACCCATGAAATTGTTGCGGCTGCTAATCAAATGATCACTGTAAATAAAATCAGAAGAACAAAAAAGATGGAGGCGCAATTTTCATCAGGGACCCTTCCGTTGTTGTTTTTCCCTTATGATGAAGAGGAAGAAGCAACAATGATTGTTACCGACATTCAAGAAAAGATCACAAATGGTGCAAATCCTTCTGATTTTGCCATTCTGTACCGAACCAATGCCAGCTCAAGGGCGGTATTTGAACGTTTAGCAGGCTCAAATCTTCCTTTTAAAATTGACCTGGATGCTGAAGCCTTTTACGATCGATACATTGTTAGGAGCGCCCTTTCCTTCTTAAAGGTAAGTTTAAATGAGGATGACCCACATGCACTAGCGGATATTTTACCGTTTTTATTTTTAAAACAGACGGTTATGAAAGATATTAAAGCAATCAGCATTTTGCAAGATTGTAGTTTTCTTGAGGCATTATCTCACCTTAAAACCGCCCATGCGTTTCAAGCAAAAAAATTAAAGCAGGCTGTTAGTATCATTCGTGGATTAAAGCATTTGAACCCTCAGGGAGCATTAGGAAAAATTGAAAAGGATATTGGCTTTCTTGATTTCCTCAAAAAACGCGGCAATGAAGCGAGCATGATGGAAAAAGGATCTGATGACCTTAAGGATTTAAAGGTTGCGGCTAAAAGCTTCGACTCGATTGAGGCTATGCTTGCACATGCCGAGCATATGTCCGCCATGAATAAGGAAATTAAGAATTTAAGTAAGCATTTTACTGAAGCCATTACCCTAAGTACCATACACCGGGCAAAAGGGCTTGAATATAAAACTGTTTATATTCTTGATGCTGTCGATGGCAGTCTGCCTCACGACTTTGCCCTGGAAGCTAATCGAAATGGCGATTTTTCTTCCCTAGAAGAAGAGCGGAGATTATTTTACGTTGCAATGACACGTGCCCGAGACCAGCTTTTTATTGCTGTTCCCGAAAATAGACGAGGAAAAAAAGTAAACCGTTCAAGGTTTCTCGCACCACTCGCAAAAAAGAAGAAGACCCACTCCTGAGCACAGGAATGCGGTCTTACTTTTTATTTTTTATTCATCATCTTTGTAATGGTATTAAAGTCAAGCTGTTTTCCATCTTTAATAATAGATTGAACAATTTGATCTTCAAGATCTTTACTAACCGGTTTACCGGCAATTCGAGAAACTTTTTGAATGACACTACGAACAGTATCTGGGTCCTTAAAATTGGCATGCTGTAAGGAGTTCGCTAATTCAAAGATTTCTTTCATATTAACGCCAGTTTTCTTTTCTATATTTTTAAAGAAACCATTATCCATGTTAAAAATTCACACTCCTTCATAAACTACTTTATTGTATGAAGGCAGGGCGATTTTGTGAATAAAAGGCAAAGAAAGGGCTGGCCACATTTATGACCAACCCCTTCCACCGCTGTCAAGCTTTTAAATGGTTTAATAAAAGCTTGCACCTACAATGATTAACAGAATGAATAATACTACGATTAACACAAAAGTTGAACCGTAGCCACCAAATCCACCATAACCGTAGCCGCCACATCCATAGAACATAGATAGTCACCTCACCTTAGTAGTTTCATTAATAACATATGAAAGTACTTAAAAAAGTGTATAGGCAAGATAGCTTAATCCATAAATTGGCTTAAAAAAATGTGTTCATTACCCTTTAGGTTTAAAGATTAGGGATCCAATAAATCCAAAAATTATCGCAGCAGATACTCCAGAACTTGTTACCTGAAACATTCCGGTTAACACCCCAATGATTCCGTGGGCCTTGGCATCTTGTAAAGCCCCGTGGACTAAGGCATTCCCAAAACTGGTAATGGGTATGGTTGCTCCAGCCCCTGCAAAGTCAACGAGCGGTTCATATAATCCGAATCCATCCAATACAGCCCCCGCCACAACAAGCAGGCTTAATGTATGCCCTGGAGTCAACTTGGCAACGTCAAAAAGAAGCTGCCCAATGACACATATAAGTCCGCCAATCACAAACGCCCAAAAAAACATCGCAAGCATAAATTCACCCCTTTATCCATTCATTTCAATGGCAACAGCATGTGCAATGCATGGAATGGATTCATTTTGTTGAAAGCTGAGCGGAGATAGTAATGCCCCGGTTGCTACTATTAAAATCCGCTTAAATGTACCCTTTTTTAATTGGTTTAGTAAATGTCCATATAGTACAGTAGCAGAACATCCTGCACCGCTTCCACCTGATTGTACTGGCTGGTCCTCTTTATACATTAATAAACCGCAATCTTGAAATTGTTTTCGTGCAAGCTTAAGGCCACTTTTATTTAGTAATTCAAAAGCAGTATCATGGCCGACTCTCCCCAAATCTCCAGTAACAATTAAATCATAATGTGTTGGATCTAATTGTAGATCGCGGAAATGTGCCATTATCGTATCAGCGGCAGCCGGTGCCATTGCACCGCCCATATTAAAAGGATCAGTCAGCCCCATGTCAATCACCTTACCAATTGTCGCCGATGTAGTAATTGGGACATGGCGTCCGGATTCATTAGGCTCGACGAGTGCTACCCCTGCACCTGTTATTGTCCATTGTGCCGTTGGTGGTTTTTGTCCACCATATTCTGTTGGATAGCGGAACTGCTTTTCAACAGCCGCATTGTGACTGGATGCACCCGTTAAGACCTTTTTTGCCCCTTGGTAATTGACGACAAAGGAAGCCAATGCCAACCCCTCCATCGAGGTCGAGCAGGCTCCAAAAAGCCCGAAATACGGTATTTGCATCGTCCTCGCCGCAAAGCTTGTTGGGGTAATTTGATTGATTAAATCACCTGCAAATAAAAATTGAATTTGTTCTTTTTGGAGGTTCGCTTTTTCCAAGGTGATTTTAATCGCTTCTTCGAGCAATAGCCTATGTGCTTTCTCGTAAGACTCTTTACCCATCCACAAATCTTCATATAAGAGATCAAAATCATTCGCCAATTTTCCATTTGCTTCGAACGGGCCGCCCGTTACCCCTGTTGCAGAAATCATTGGCCGGTTTTCAAACACCCATGACTGATGCCCTTTTAACAATTACAAAACCCCCCAAATAACTAGTAACGTTTTAACAAGTGCTACTACAAAGGCGGAGAAGACACCAAAAAGAATGACTGATCCTGCAAGCTTAAACATATTGCCTCCAACTCCGAGAACAAGTCCTTCCGTACGGTGCTCGATGCAGGCAGAAATAACGGCATTGCCAAAACCAGTTACAGGTACTGCACTGCCTGCACCAGCAAATTGTCCGATCCTGTCATAAATTCCAAAGCCGGTTAACAGCATCGATAAAAAGACCATCGTTGCAACAGTTGGATTTCCTACACTTTGCTCCGTAAAATTAAAGAAATATATGTAAAAATAACTAATAGCTTGGCCAACGACACAAATCAAGCCTCCAACAAAAAATGCTTTTATACAATTTTTTAGGATAGGCCGTTTTATCTCATGTTTTTGCTGAAGCTGTTGATAGTTTTGCTGTTGAGGAGTCATGTTTTTTTGCTTGTTTGTCATCCTGCTTCACCCTTTCTTACTTCATTTCTTCCGTCATTTTGACGATTTCCTTTAAACGGTTTTCCGCATCTCGATGTGAAAATTTGGAAGATTTCATCCGTTCATCAAGTCTAATGGCTTCAAGAAAAATTTTATAATCACTTGAGACTGTAAAATTTTCCTTTGGGTATTTTTCTTCAAGCATTTTATTAATATTCTTTTCGATTTTTTTCATTTGAAAGCGGTGTAAATGTTTTACTTTATAAACAACGAGTGTATCTCTTTTCCCTTGCACGACGGCAACATCATATAATTCCGGCAAGGAGCTGACATCCTTTTTGATTTCAGTTACACCGTCCCGTCTATTTTTTTTATCCGTTATCACCGGCTTGGGATTAGTCGTTTTTATAAGTGCAAGTTGACTATCCTTAACTTGCTGGTGCTGATTACAGGAAGAGAGTATGACAAAGCAAGCCAATACAATCAAACGAAAAATAATATGCATATAATTTCCTTCCCTTGATTAAGTTTTATGACATACTGATACCATTTAGTTTTTTCGAGATTCGTTAAAATTATGACTAGATAAGTTTAATTTTTAAAACCAGTAGTATAGCTAAAAAAATAAAAACTGCCAGTCAAAACTAGCAGTTTTCCTATTTACATTGAAGTTTTTTTACCACAGCCGCACCCTTGCGACTTAATAGGTTTTGAAGGTTGGTATCCTTGATTTGTTTCTGTACTCTTTTTCTTTTTGTTTGTGTTCTTTGTGTCATTTGAGTTGCTCATGTAGTCTCTCCTTCCAAATAATTCATAAGCTATTAATTAGGATATGAACAACCTGTTAGTCTTGTCTCCACGAACAACATTATTTTTCAATAAAAAACTGAACAATTGTTTCGATGAAAGATGCTAAACCTGCTATTGCTAGGATAAGAATAATCGGAGCGGAATAGCTGGGAAATAATATATAGGCTATGACTATAATCGCCGATGCCCATATTCCTGTACACCAATAGCAGCTTAATAACTCTCCAAAAAACTTTTTTATCCCCTTTTTCTTAGGAAGATAGTAAATCTCGATTTCGCCATTGTCATTTTCTTCTTTTATTTCATCAAAAAAGGGCTTCCGAATAAATACAGTTATTTTGTCAAAAACAAGGAGCCTTGTTAGTCTAAAGCAGGATAATGATAAAAGGAATATGTTTAAAAAGGTTATTTTCATTATACATTTGTCCTTTCTATTAATCCGCCTAATTTTTTTAAAAGAGGCAATTGTCCGTAACCCAAAAACGCTCTTTAAAATATGTTAGTAATGTAAGATATATAACAGGGATTAAGGAGGAAAAATAATGGGTTGTTGTGGAAGTCATGATCATGATCGTCACGGAAACTGCGTGTGTGAAGTTGTACGTGCGATAAAAGATATCCAGGATAATGCAGTTGAAGAAGCGGAATGCTCGGAATGTTCCAGTTGTTTTAACGAACCTCTTGGTTCACTAGTTTCACCTGTTAGAAGAGATCCTGTTGATACTCGTGTATTTGTACTGAGCACTGCGGATGGGACTCCATTCCATGCATTCTTTAGCGGCGAAAATAACGCTTGTGTATCAATCTTCTTCCGTGTAGAAGACGTATTTGATAACTGCTGTGCAACACTTCGTGTGTTAGTACCAGGCCGCAGAGAGGGCGGTAACTTTGTACCGGTAAATCTTGTTTCCAGCGGAGACAGATGCTGTGTTGACCTTACAAGAGTTTGCCAAGTTGAACGCTTCCGTGCTAGTAACGACTGTATCACAGTAGATTTAAAATGCTTCTGTGCAGTTCAATGTATTGCGGACGTGAACTTAGGAATTTGTAACTAAATAAATGAGCCAGTCGGTTAAATCGGCTGGCTTTTTAAATTTCTACCTATCCTATCTTTTAATCCCAATCATAATTACATTTTTAATATCTTCGAGGAGTATTGTATTTGTGGATTGATCTGGAGATTGAATGGTTACTCGATTGTCAGTATATTCAATAAGAATACCTTGGTACCTATTTTCTGAAGTATAAATAACGCATGGAGGAGGCGGAAGAACCTTTGGGAAGTTTAGTAAATATTCAATCCGCTCCTTTATATTCATTTCTTTAAAGGGCTTTACTCTGGAAAATATGGACTGACTTTTCTCTTGTTGTGGCTTACTTTCCTTTTTAGCTGCCTCCATTACTATATCATCAGGCATTGCCTCTTTTTTTACCTTATTTTTTGTTTCTACTTTATGGTTATCTTCCTTTTGCTGCTCCCTTTCATGTCTGTTTGTGTAGACTTCCTGCATATTTTGGTTTGATGGAGTCTTGGAGATTGGCTGATTAATAAAAAGTAACGGTTCTTGACTCCTTTTTTTCGGCATGCTTAATGCACCTCCATTTACATATTCCTTCACTTTATATGTATGCGAAATGCCTATACCCGTCACACTGATTTAGGAAAGAAAAAGCCTGCTTTAACAGCAGGCTCTGAGTTAATACTATAGAATATGATATCCTGAATCTACGTGAATGTTTTCTCCTGTGATACCACGTGAAAGTTCACTGAAAAGGAATGCAGCCGTGTCTCCAACTTCTTCAGGCGTTGTTGTTCTCCGTAATGGCGCTTTTTCTTCAATTTCTTTTAAAATTGAGTTAAAATCACTTACTCCTTTAGCTGACAATGTTCGGATTGGACCTGCGGAGATCGAATTGACACGGATATTATCCTTACCAAGGTCAGCTGCTAAATAACGGACACTTGCGTCTAGTGAAGCCTTAGCTACCCCCATAACATTATAATTGGAGATAGCACGCTCACCACCCAAATATGTGAGTGTCACGATGCTGCCGCCTTCGGTCATTAAACCGCGTGCTTCTTTTGCCACAGCTGTTAAAGAATAAGAACTGATATTGTGAGCCAGTAAAAAGCCCTCTCGGGTTGTGTTCATATACTCCCCTTGTAGCTCTTCTTTATTGGCAAATGCGATACAGTGTGCTACTCCATGAATGGTTCCAACCGCTTCTTTAATATCTGCAAAGCACTTGGCAATGTCTTCATCACTTGTAACGTCACATGGAAGGACAATTGTTCCTTCAGCTTCTAAAGAGCCAGCCAATTCACGGACACTGCTTTCAAGTCTCTCGCCTGCGTAAGTAAATACTAAGCGTGCACCCGAATTATGAAGTGAGCGTGCAATCCCCCATGCAATACTGCGTTTATTGGCAACACCCATTACTACAAATGTTTTTCCAGCTAATGATAGATTCATCTTGAAAAATTCCTCCCACAATAAATACGTGTTATTAGTACTTGGTACTAATTCTACACTAATCTAATAAAAATGAAAAGTACAGTACCAAGAACGGTGAATAATTTAACATGTTTCACAAAATTCCAGCTCTCTTTTTAGTTCGTCGACATATTCCTTCGAACCAGTCACAATCAAACGGTCGGCTAGCTGAAGCTCAGTATCACCATGCGGCACAATTGAATCCTTCCCTCTAAATATCCGTACAAAAATAATATCGCCCGTAAAGGGAAATCTTCTTAATGACATTCCCTTAAAATGTTCATTCATCATTTTGATTTCAAACAGTCCTGTTTCTTGATTCGTTAAAATACTTATGACACTTGGTGATTCAATTAAAGCCCGAAGTAATGCTTTGGTGGACATAAAGGCAGAAAATACTTCTATATTATGCTCACGTACGCTTTGCTCTATTTCAGGACTTTCAATTCGGGCAATAACCCTTGGTACACCTTTTTCTTTAGCAGCAATGGACAAAGCAGCATTTTTCTCCTCATCACCGGTTGATATCACGACTACCTCTGATTGATAAACTTTTGTTTTTGCAATACTCTCCATGGAGTAATCTTCGATTTCCTCAATATCGAAAAGCGAATCGGCAATCTGCCTGTCTGATTTATCCATGATTGTATGATATAAAACCGGATTATATAGACCGGATTTCAATTCTCGTGAAACAGGCAGTGTAACTTGATTTGCTCCTAAGAAAGCAACGCTGACCTTTTTCCCCTCAGCCGCTTCTTTTGGAAATAACTTCTTGAAGACCATAGGTGTAAAAATAGACGTAATAACTGCAACTAGTATTAACGTTCCACTCATTTGCTCGGTTATGACTTCCATTCGTTCTCCAATTGTTGCAGCTGCAATGACGAGCGAGAGTGTAGACGTTAAAAGAAACCCTGATGCAATTACCGTTTTCTTGTCATACCAAAATTTTAAAAGGTAAACGGGGATTAGTTTAGATAAAAGCAGCCCAATTAATAAAAGCGGAATTAATAATAGTAATTTCTTTTCACTAAATAATGACCAAACATCTAGATTAACACCAACCATTACAAAGAAAATCGGGATTAAAATGCCATAGCCGAATGAGTCAAGTTTATGTACAAGCTCTTGGTTCGGAGATAACAATGACACGAGAACCCCTGCTAAGAAGGCCCCTAAAATATTTTCAGCACCCACTGTTTCAGAAAGACCAACTAAAACAATTATTAAGGTAAATACTGCACGTGTTCCAATCTGTACCGTTCCTGTAGATAGCGCCTGAACAAAGTTCCTATTTTTAAATTTTTTTCCGATAAAATAAAGCCCGATTCCTGCTGCAAACAATATCAGCAGCAGCCAAGTATTTCCATGACCTGCCTCATAAATCGAAACGAAAATGGCAAGTAAAATCATCGTGGCTAAATCGGCGATGACGGCAACCAGCAAAATAATTTGGCCAATGACCGTTTTCATCAAATGGGCTTCCTTTAAGGTGGGAACAACAACCCCCAATGAAATGGTTGAAATGATCAATGTCATTAAAAAGGCATTATCAATGAAACCAGCCCAAACAAATAGGTATGATAATCCAAGTGAAAAAATAAATATTCCTAAAAAAATGAAAGAGGAGATAATAAACGAATTTGGTTCTTTCTTGCCATTTGGAAGGATTTCACGTGCTTTTCCCTTAGAGAAGGCTGTAAAGTCAATTTCAAGGCCGCTTAAAAACATCAGAAAGATAAATCCAAGAGTCTTTAGAGTGGATAGCCACATATCCTCATGAACTAAATTAAAACCGCTTTTCCCAATAATAAGTCCCATAATAATTTCAGCTACAACAACCGGAATAAAATTCAACTTAAATCGATGCAGCAGGATTGGGGTTAGAAAGGCCATCGTAACCACAACAAGTAAGGAAATAACTGAAACATGCTGTTCCATTTTTTTGCCTCCCTCTAAAAATCACAAAATCCATAGATTCATTTTATAAAAATCGGCTTCAGGACAAAAAATAAAGGAATTGAAGGGGGTAACAGTCAATGAAAATAGATATAATCGGCGATATCCACGGATGTTTGCCGGAATTTCAAAATCTTACGAGTAAACTTGGTTATAAATGGGATAGCGGCATTCCGCTTCATCCAGGAAACAGAGTTCTAGGATTTGTTGGCGATCTGACTGATAGAGGTCCTGCCTCACTTAGGGTAGCTGAGATTGTTTGGGAGCTTGTGATAAATTATAAAAAGGCTTATTACACGCCAGGGAATCATTGTAACAAATTATATCGCTTTTTTTTAGGCAACAAAGTACAGATCAAACACGGGCTTGAAACAACGGTTGCCGAATATGAATCATTATATAAAAAAGACCAGCAATCCATTCGTAAAAAATTTATCGAGCTTTATGAAAAAGCATCCCTTTATTTAGTATTGGACAAACAAAAGTTAGTTATTGCTCATGCGGGAATTAAACAAGAATATATCGGACAAACTCATGCAAAAGTCAAAGAATTTGTTCTATATGGTGATATTTCGGGTGAAAAACACCCAGACGGATCTCCTGTCAGAAGGGATTGGGCTAAGAAGTATCATGGCGGAGCCTGTATAGTTTACGGCCATACCCCAGTCAATGAACCCAGAATAATTAACAATACGTATAATATAGATACCGGCGCAGTATTTGGTGGAATGCTGACGGCTTTAAGGTATCCCGAAATGGAAATCGTTTCTGTTCCTTCAACTATGCCATATGTTCCTGAAAAGTTTAAACAATTTGATTTAATAAGCAGCAAATAAAGAAAGGCTGTCCCTATCAATGCGGGGCAGCCTTCAAAATATCTTGCATATCACCAGGTAGCAGTGCAGTAAATGACATAGTCTTATGTGAAAAAGGATGAGTAAATTTTATTTTTTTACAATGTAGGGCTTGCCTTTCAATTAAAGAAGTTTCTCCCCCATATAAATCGTCACCGAGGAGCGGGTGCCCTATATAGGATAAATGAACTCTAATTTGATGGGTCCTGCCAGTTTCTAAGTTAAGTTCTATATGGGTAAAAGATTGATGCCTCCCTATCACCTCAAAATGGGTACAGGCATATTGACCGTCGTCACGGACTTCTCTTTCAATTATGCTGTCCATTTTACGCCCGATTGGAGCAATTATTGTTCCTTTATCTTCTATAACTGAACCACCAGCAAAAGCTTCGTAAGTTCGCTTCACCCTGCCGCTACGCTGCATCAGACTAAACAAATGATGAACATGCCGATGCTTTGCGATTAAAACAATTCCTGAAGTATCCCGGTCGAGCCGAGTAACGATATGGGAAGTCGCTTGAATGCCCTTGTCTTCATAATAGCCAACAAGGGCATTCGCTAAGCTTCCATCTGGATGTTCACGTGATGGAATGGTATTTATTCCTACAGGCTTATTGACAACGAGCAGATAATCATCTTCAAATAATATTTCTAACGGAATTTCTTCCCCTTTTAGTCCTTCACTAGGGCTTTCAGGCGGAAAAATAATTCTTAAATTATCCCCCTCCAGCAGTTTGTAACGAACATTTACCTCTTCATTATTTACAAGAATGTGCCCGCCGTTAAACTTGATATCGGTTAAAGCGGATCGGGATATTTCTTCTACTTTTAAAAATTCTTTGACCAGCATTCCGGCATTGCTGGCATCAATACCCCATTCCAATTGAAATTGTGTTACCATCATTGGCCCCCTGCTCAATCAGAAATAAACGAATCATGCACTCTTTTCCAAAATGGAAATGGGCGGAAGCGGGCAAATCTGATTTTTTCATCTGGCACCCTGAATTGAATTGACTTAACATCTTTATGAAGCAGAGTCAAATGATCGATCGTTATCTGGAAGTCAGACCGATTTACGGGCTTTAGCATACAGGTATGATGAGCCGGGAGAATGAGAGGTGACCCCACGGTTCTAAAAACTTTATTATTAATCGAAGCCATTTCCGCAACCTGTAGGGCAGGAATCGATGGATGAATAATGGCTCCGCCTAACGCTTTATTATAGGCTGTACTGCCGGATGGTGTGGATACACACAGGCCATCTCCACGGAAACGTTCGAAATGCTGACCGCGAATCTCGACATCCATTACAAGTGTCCCCTCGACACTTTTTACAGTCGATTCATTTAATGCTAAATATCTTGATTCCTTTCCAGCATGAGAATAGCGTATGATAACCTCAAGGAGCGGGTATTCGACTACTTGAAAAGGTGTTTTAGCAATAGCGATTACAAGCTTTTCAATTTCATCCGGAATCCAATCCGCATAGAAGCCTAAATGGCCTGTATGGATTCCAACAAAAGCTGTTTTATCTAACCGGCTGCTGTAGCGGTGGAAGGCATAAAGTAACGTACCATCTCCGCCGATGGAAATAACGATGTCAGGTTGATCTTCATCGTACTTTAGATCAAAATCAAGCAAATATGTCCTCATTTTGTGCATCAAAATATTTGATTTTTGATCTCCTTTTGAGGTAATCGCAAATTTCATATGAGTATAGCTCCTTGTCAGAATGATTCTAAAGGGTCCTATCAGTCTTTTTCTTCTTGTTTCTGCTCTTTTTTTCTAGTAAAGAATGCCTGGGCTTCCTGAATTTCACCGCGAATTAATGACATCTCCTTATCCAAACGGAAAGCTGCTTCCGCCGCCCTTTGCAGCCTCATCTTTATATCGCTTGGGAAAACACCTTTGTATTTGTAATTTAGCGAGTGCTCAATCGTTGCCCAAAAATTCATCGCCAATGTTCTGATTTGAATTTCAGCGAGTATTTTTTTTTCACCATTAATCGTTTGAACAGGGTAGCTGATGACAACATGGTAGGAGCGATAACCGCTTGTCTTTTCATGCGAAATATAATCTCTTTCCTCCACAATTTCAAAATCATTGCGGTTTCTTAATAAACCAACAACTCGATGAATATCTTCGACAAACTGACACATGATACGCATCCCTGCGATATCCTGTATCTCTTCTTGCAATTTATCAAGTGGAATTCCTTTTTGATTTGCTTTATCTAAAATACTAGCGATTGGTTTAACTCTTCCTGTCACAAATTCAATAGGTGAATGAGACGAATCAAGCTCAAACTGTCCCCTAATTCCTTTTAGTTTGATTTTCAATTCATTAACCGCTTGTTTATATGGTGCTAAAAATTGGTCCCAATGCTTCATGAATCCCACCTCAATGTTAGAAAATACTCTCTACCTTAGTGACCATTTCTTGTCCATAGTTACTATTACCCTTTATATTGTTAATAACGTATTCCAATTCATCATTGAAATTTATTAGTTCAATTTCTCTATCGTTCCCTTTAAGCCATACTGGCATTTTTTGTTCAAATGAATTTTTTAAGTTCACCCAGATTAGTTCAGGCAGGATGATATATGTATAATCTTCTTGGTCTTCCATTAAATAAATAAAGGAATATTTATCGGAATCCACGAGAATTTGACCTTCTGGGATTAACCCTTCAATTAGTTGTTCAACTTCTAATAGAAGTTGGTTGTCTGTTAGCTTCGTGTTTTGAATTGTTATACTTCTTTTCATTATCTATTACCTCCGTCTTCCACTCCCCTCTATTTTAGCATAATTCCCCCATTTCACCCAAGGATTGCAGTTAGTGTTATATTTAAGATAATGATTTAAATTGAAACTAGGAAGGATTGAAGTAGGGTGTCAGAAAATATTGAAATCGAATTTAAAAATATGCTGACCAAGTCGGAATATGCAAACTTGCTTAAAAAATTTAACATAGATTATAAGCAAATTATCACTCAAGAAAACCATTATTTTGATACTCCAAGTTTTTCCTTAAAAGCAGCATCCTCTGCATTACGCATCCGTAAAAAAAGGAATACTTTCGAAATGACACTTAAGCAGCCTGCTAAAGTTGGTCTTCTTGAAACAAATCAAACTTTAAGCGAAGAAGAAGCATATCATGCAATTCATTTTGGGAATTTACCATTTGGAAAAATTAAAGATATTTTAAAAGAAAATGGTATTTCTATTTCTGAATTGGAATACTTTGGATCTTTAGTAACAAAAAGGGCTGAAACTGGTTATAAAAAAGGATTACTAGTCTTAGATCACAGCATTTATTTACAGCATGAAGATTATGAATTGGAATTCGAGGCGGAAAACTACGAGGAAGGAAAGCAGATTTTTCAAAAACTCCTTCATGATTGCCATGTTCCAGAGCGAAAAACAGAAAATAAAATCCAGCGTTTTTATAGGCAAAAACATGAAATTAATAAGTAAAAAACATCCTGCTTGTATACATTAAATAACATGTGTATCTCAATAAATTAGCATTTTCAAGGCTATTTATTTGAGATATGAAAAATGCATTGCTACAATAAAACATACAAAAGTACTAAAAGGAGTTGTCAACATGATTGAGAAAAAGCTTACACCATTCGAAGCCATTGGGGAAGAAACTCTACACCGGCTTGTGGATACTTTTTATGGCCTTGTTGCACAACATCCTGATCTTGCACCAATATTCCCAAATGAATTTACCGAAATTGCTCGTAAACAAAAGCAATTCTTAACGCAATATTTAGGCGGGCCATCACTTTATACTGATGAACATGGTCATCCGATGATGCGGGCACGCCATTTGCCATTTCCAGTTACACCAACCCGTGCCAATGCGTGGCTTTCATGTATGACTCAAGCAATGGATATAATCGGATTCCAGGGACCACTAAGGGATGAATTTTATTCTCGACTGTATCTCACGGCCCAACATATGATAAATACCCCTGATAATAAAGAAAATATTGGTGATGCTTGTGAATAATTCTTGGCCTTCAAGCCCTAAGCAGAATTGCCCTGATAAAAAACCAATTGAAATTTATATGTTTATTGATCCTTTATGTCCTGAATGTTGGGCGCTTGAACCGATATTGAAAAAATTGCAAATTGAATATGGTCGTTATTTTTCAATTAAGCATGTACTAAGTGGAAGACTGGCTAATTTAAATTTAAGCAGAAAAAAAAGCTATGAGAGCATGGCTGATTTATGGGAGAAAACAGCAAGCAGATCGGGAATGTCATGCGATGGAAGCCTTTGGTTAGAAAATCCGGTCGATGCTCCTTATAATGTTTCTATTGCCTTAAAATCTGCAGAACTTCAAGGGAGACGAGCCGGAATCCGTTTTTTGCGAAAAATACAGGAGGTATTATTTTTAGAAAAGCGGAATATTTCGGATCTAAAGGTGCTTAAAGATTGTGCAGAAACTGCCGGCCTTGATGTGGAGGAGTTTATCAATGATATGCATTCAGAGAGTGCTGCTAAAGCCTTTCAATGTGATTTAAAGATTACTTCAGAAATGGATGTACATGAAATTCCTACTCTAGTATTTTTTAATGAAAATGTTGAGGATGAGGGGATAAAGATTACTGGAACCTATCCCTATGAGGTTTATGTTCAAATTTTAGAAGAAATGCTGTCAGAAAAACCAATTCAATCTTCACCACCTCCATTAGAGACATTTTTGAAGTTTTTTAAATTTGTTGCTTCAAAGGAAATTGCCGTTGTGTATAATATGTCAATTTCTCAAATTGAAAAAGAAATGAAAAAGCTTCTTTTAAAGCAGATTGTGGAACAAATTCCTGCAAAATACGGAACCTTTTGGAGATATATTGAAGAAAATTAAGTATATCACTATTTATTTTCAATAAATTGAAAAATGCCTTGCAGTTCACTGCAAGGCATTTTTCTATTAATACGAACAAAGGGGATGGGAGAAATTTTTCACGGTCAAACAAAGGGGTATATGTTTGTAGTGATCAACTTCACGTATTAAATATAGCATGGGGTTTAATAGACTGACAATGAGTTTGTGTGTTATTTCACATTATTGTCAAAAAATCATAATTTCAAGAAATGGACAATAAATATACTATTAGATAATTATAAAAAGGTGGAATTACATTGAGCAAATTTCCATTTATCGTAATGATTCTATTTATAATAGCTGGTTTTTTTCTCCATTTGCTTGCATTGCTTAAGATTTTTCCAATAATGCTTAGTACCCCAATTTTGTTTGTATCCATTCTTATTTTTATTTATTACCTTAATAACCGAAAGCGATTTAAAGGCTTTTAAAAGGGATGGCGACAACTGTCACCATCCCTTTATTTTCCTTATGATAATAACTGCTCTAATTCATTAAGTTTTTCTTCGAATACTTTACATGCATTTTTTATTGGATCGGCGCTGGTCATATCGACACCGGCTTTCTTTAACACTTCGATCGGATAATCTGAGCTTCCTGCGCTGAGGAAATCAATATATCGTTTGACTGCCGGCTCTCCCTCTTCTAGAATTTGCTTGCTTAAGGCAGTAGCAGCACTGAAACCAGTTGCGTATTGATAAACGTAGTAATTGTAGTAGAAATGTGGAATTCTAGCCCATTCTAATCCGATTTCTTCATCTATCACAATATCTTCTTCGCCAAAATATTTTTTGTTTAAAGCATAGTAGCTTTCCGTTAAAGATTCTGCTGTTAACGCCTCATTATTTTGGGCTTTTTGATGAATCAAGTGTTCGAATTCTGCAAACATCGTCTGGCGGAATACGGTCCCTCTAAAGCCTTCTAAATAGTGATTTAAAAGGTAAATCCGCTTTTGTTCATCATCAATCGTCTTTAATAAATAATCATTTAATAGTGCTTCGTTACAGGTTGAAGCGACTTCAGCCACGAAAATGGAATAGTTTCCATACGGATATGGCTGTGATTTTCTAGTGTAGTAACTGTGCACAGAATGACCAAACTCATGGGCAAGTGTAAATAAATTGTTCACATTATCCTGCCAGTTCATCAAAATATAAGGGTGAGTCCCATATGCTCCAGAAGAATACGCGCCACTGCGTTTACCTTTATTTTCATGGACATCGACCCATCGGTTTTCAAAGCCTTCTTGTAATATCTTTGAGTATTCCTCACCTAATGGAGCTAACCCCTTAATGATTAAATCTTTTGCTTCTTCGTATTTAATTTCCATTTTCACATCTTTTACAAGTGGTGTATACAAATCATACATATGGAGCTCATCTATGCCTAGAACTTTTTTACGAAGCTTTATATATCGATGTAATAAATGAAGATTATCAGTTACGGTATTAACAAGGTTGTCATATACACTTTCAGGTATATTATTAGCAGAAAGGGCTGCATGTCTTGCCGATTCATATTTCCTTATTCTTGCGTTGAAATTATCCTTCTTCACGTTGCCGCTTAGTGTACTAGAAAAGGTATTTTTAAAATTTCCATAAGTTTTATAAACTGCTTTGAAGGCATCACGCCTAACACGCTGATCCTTGCTTTCCAAAAAGCGAATATAGCGGCCATGTGTGATTTCTACCTCTTCGCCATTTTCATCTTTAATAGATGGGAACTCCAAATCAGCATTATTAAGCATTCCAAACGTATTACTTGAAGCATCCATTACTTCACCTGCTTCAGCTAGCAAAGCTTCCTGCTCAGCAGACAGTACATGTGGTCTCTGTAAATTAATTTCAGCAATTGCATGCTCATAAAGCTTTAATTCCGTTTTTTCATTTAAAAAGCTAGTCACTTTGTTTTCATCAATTGCTAGAATTTCCGGAACAATAAAGGCAAGTTGACTAGCTGCTTGAGAATACAGAGCTTTCATTCTATCGTCTAATCCTTGATAAAAAGAATTTGTCGTATCCTGATCATATCTCATATGGGAATATGTATATAGCTTTCCAATTCGTTCAAGCAGCTTATCCTGATATTGAAGAGCTTTATAAAAGGTTTCGGCACTTTCACCCAATTTCCCCTCAAATTCTTTAATACCAGCAATTTGATTTTTTACGTCCTGAAACTCTTTTTCCCAATCCTGGTCATTGGCAAAAATATCTTCTAATTTCCATGTATCTTCAACGGGAATCTCACTTCTTACTGGTAGCGATTTTACAGCTGCCTCATTTGCCATCGTCCATCCTCCATTCTATTGTTTTACGAATAACCATACACATACATTATATTCTCCTAATCCTTCCAATTTCCTCTTTTAAGGTTTGAAAAGAAACGTTTTACCCTTCTATATTATGCCCATAGCCATTATTTCATTTACTGTTTCGCTAACATATTAAGATATTTTTGATTAAAATCCAGCTTTGCTACTTCCTTTTCGCGATTAGAAGTTGGGATCAATATTTTCCGCTCTAGTTTAAAAGTATTTTCTCCTAGTTCAGTTAAAACCCCAATCCTTTCCAACAGTTTCAAGTAGGAAATCTCGGCCGAAATTGGATTAAGAGAATCAAGCTGCGGCAAATTTCGCAGAATAATTTCCTTTCGATAGATTCTGTTATTAAAATGAAAATTTAATTCCTTTAGTGTAAAGGTTTCCTGTGGTTGTTTGTCAGCGAGCAAATCAATAAATAAATACGTTTGCCATATAATGGGAGGTGTTTGTATAAGAATTGAATGTGGAACCTGAAGGCCTATTTCTGGAGGTAATAAAAACATATTTAAATTTCGTTTATATATTTCATGGAGGAAAGAGTTTTGTTTTGGATTTGGATGAAGCATCCAATTTAAAATGAACGATTCTTTTTCTTTATTCCAGTTATCTATATTTGTATTGACTGATAACCTCGGCCCTAATAATCGTTCCAGGCTAAATTTATCGAGTTGATATATGGAATGTTGAACGAAAGCATTTTTTATTGATATGGGTTGAATGGATTCTAGGAGATGGAACTGCCTATTTTCGGAGCAATACGATGGAATAAAGTAATTTTCTTTTGGCGCATTCCGTAAAAATAAATAATCAAAGTTTGACAATGCCACGACATTTCTTCTTTTTTTATGGATATGGCTACTGTCGATAATCCACAACGGGATATATCCATGAGTTAAATAATTTGTCGTTCTCTTGATAAAATCCTTTTCTGGCAATGGAGAACATTGATATTCCAATGCGTATTTCTCACCCTCATAATTGAACATAATGTCAGGACGCTGTCCAATATTCTTTTCATAAAACTCTAAAACTGCAGGAATGTTTTGTCCTAAAAGCCATTGAAAGAGCTGTCGTTTTCCTTCCATGTGGTTTATGGTTTCATTCTCAAAAATCTCTCGGCATCTCCCGCCACTTTTATGAGCAAAATGAAAAATTCGTTGATCGCCTAATTTTAGCAATACACTTTCACCGCAGATTGAGCAAATAAATTCTTCTTTGTTACGAAGGGAAATAAGGGTTTCCTTCCTGTAATGATAACCTAGACATACTTGTTTACCTGATTGCGTATTAGCAGTTAACAAGATTTTCTCCTCCTTTCACCATTAAGATTCGGCAAAATTTGCTAAAAATCCTTTTTTTAAAAAATAAAAACCCGCCATTCGACGAGTTTTTTATCTTTATAAGAGTGGAGAAAGCAATCGCGCAGTCGATTCCAGCAATCTAAAACCAAAATGTCGCTGTTGAAAGGTTTGTAATTCTAGCTGCTTTGAATGCTTTAGGTCATTTAAATATTCAGCCACAAGCTTTTGGGTACTTTCTGTCCTAAATAAGAAAGCATTGACTTCAAAATTTAAATGAAAGCTTCTCATATCCATATTAGATGTGCCAATTGATGCCAGTTCGTCATCTACAATCACAATTTTACTATGCATAAAGCCCCTCTCATACTCGTATACCTTTACGCCAGCTTCTAAAAGTTCAGGAAAATACGATCTTGAGGCATGAAACACAATTCGTTTATCAGGCCGGTTAGGCACGAGGAGCCTAACATCAATTCCACTAAGCGCTGCAACTTTTATGGCTGAAAAGATATCCTCATCTGGAATAAAATAAGGGGAAGCAATCCAAACAGACCTTTTAGCAGATGCAATCATGGAAAAAAAGATATTTTTAATAACACTCCACTCATTATCAGGACCTCCAGCAATCAGCTGAACTCCACCATGACTTTTAAAATCTATTTGCGGCGATAAGTATTCAGCGGTTAAAAAACTATGATTGGTCATGTAATACCAATCCTGAAGGAAGATTAATTGCAGTGTTCGAACGGCTTCACCCTTCAGCATTAAGTGTGTATCACGCCAAAAGCCTATATCTTTGTCTCTTCCTAAATACTCATCCCCGATATTCAATCCGCCAACAAATCCGATTGTGCCATCAATTACAATGATTTTCCGATGATTACGGAAATTAAACTTATTATTTAAAAAGGGGAGTTTAACTGGTCCAAAGGTAACCGTTTCGATACCGGCATTTTTTAAATCATTTACATATGTTTTAGAAAGCTGCCAGGAACCAACTGCATCATATAAAAATCGAACCTTTACCCCTTGCTGCGCTTTTTCAATTAAGATATTTTTAATTTCCTGACCAATCCGATCATGGCGAACAATATAGTATTCTAAATGAATATGGTGCTTAGCCCTTTTTAATTGCTCAATGATATGAAGAAACGTTTCTTCTCCATTTGTTAATATTTTTGTAGAAGTATCAAAGGAAATAGGACTATTGCCTAATTTTTGAGCTAAAGTGAATAATTTCCCCTGATGTTCTCCTAAAAGATTTAGTTTTTCTTCACTTCTTGGATCATTTTCACCTTCAACCGTTAAAAAAGCTTGTTTATCAAGAAAATACTTTTTTCTAAACATCTTCTCTTTGCGATAATTACGTCCAAACAGAAGATAAAAGATAAACCCGACAAGCGGAAAGCTTCCTAAAACAACGAGCCATGTAATGGTTTGCGTGGGATGACGATTTTCTAAAAAGATGACAAATCCAATAAAAATGACTGACAGCGATATTAAAACGCTTAAGAATCCAAGAAGTCCGCTTTCCAATCGATCCCTAAAGAAAAACAAAAGTATGGATAGAACTAAAAGAAAGCAAACAACTCTTACAGTGTTTTTCAGTGTCCTCACCTGCCAGAAGCTACAAATTTATTTCATACTAAAATACCGATTTCAATACTGAAATCGGTACATGTCTAGCTAAAATGTTTCCTTATTGTTCCAAAAACATCTTCAGAAATTATTTCTTTGCCATATTCTTGAATCCGATGAATAGTAAGTTGTGTTTCATACCCATACTCAAGCAATAGACTTAATAGGTCATCAATTTCATCTTCTTCAAATAAATCTTCCGGAAATTCAGTATATAAATAGTATTTCCCTTCAAAATGAAATAGCTGGGTTACTAAATTGTCTAATCCTGAGCGTTTTGATAACATTATTACATCTTCAAAGTCTTTAAAGGCAAGTATGAACTCCAAAGTTTCTTCTTCGAGTAAAATTTCATCTTCGTCACTATGATTTGGACTGAAGTGTTGATCTAAGATTTCTTCAAGTTTTTCATCTACTGGCAAATCCTTTAATTTATCATTAGGAATAGGGAGTTCAAACTTTTGGCCATCTTTTGAAAGCTGGGCTTTCGTTACAAGAACCTCTAATCCCTTATCAAGAGCTTGAACTTGAATCCAAAGCGGGCCTTCAACGACAAACTCCTCTTCATCATGAACTTCATCCATCATTTCCCAAAAGAGTTCTTCGCTTCGTTCGCGATTGTACCAGATTTCTTCGCGATCAAATCCTCTTTCTTCTATGTCACCATAGGAAATATAAAATTTGACTGTATTTTCGTTAATACGTTCAATCTCCAACATAATCTCTCCCTTCCTTTGTCGATATTGAAGGGACTAAATACCCCCAGCAGATAATGCCAATTAGCATTTACTCAAATAAAAAGGTTTATTCAAATTTATTTTCTACAAAATGTAAATACTCCTGTACTTTCATTTTATGATATAAGTACTAATAAGGGAAATAAAAAAATCCAAAATCAAAAAATCCATTAAAAGCCTAATTATTTAAGGAATTTTCAAATAAGGATATTCCTTAAATTATAACAAAACTAAATCAAAATAACAAACATTAGAGATACAAAAAAAGACCTCCAGGCAATGAAGGTCTTAATATTTAGTTAACCATCTGTTGAGCTACTCGCAATTGATAGGTCCTTACTCTTCTAGGCAAGAAACGTCTAATTTCATCCTCATTATAGCCGACCTGTAAACGTTTTTCGTCTATGATAATGGGGCGTCTAAGGAGACCTGGATTTTCTTTAATTAATTGAAATAAATCTTGAAGTGGCATATTATCTAGGTTTACGTCTAATTTTTGAAAAGTCTTCGACCTTGTGGATATGATTTCATCTGTTCCATCCTCAGTCATCCGTAGAATTTCCTTTATTTCTTCCATTGATAATGGTTCCGAAAAGATGTTTCTCTCTTTGTATGGAATCTCATGCTCTTCTAGCCATGATTTAGCTTTTCGACATGATGTACAACTTGGTGAAGTGTATAATGTTACCATTCGTTCTTCACACTCCTCTTTAATTTACAATTCATATTTATTAAAACGAAATTATATATTTTTTAAAGTATACAATGAAAAAACAGGATAAATAATTAAAA
>NZ_JBALPP010000168.1:0-2233 GCF_036965425.1 Neobacillus drentensis
ATATTACAGGAGATTAATAGATTGGTCAATACTTTTTCAAAAAAAATTAAAAAAACATTTATTTCTCTTATATTTCAAACTTACAGCCAAAAGAGAACTCAAAGAAGAAACTAGCTTTTTATCTGAGTATTGGCTGGTTCTAGGAATCTTCTAACCGTTCCAAAGCTCATCTAAACTCAAACAATTTCTGCCTCATGACTGGCACTTGCATTGAGCGAATTATATTACTACAAAAACCAGTAAAATAAACACCACAAGATTAAAAAACTTCAAAATGGATATAGTTGTACCATATGCCATAAGGAGTGATTTTTTTGTCTGGTGAACGCCATTATATTGTAATAGAAAAACAATCAAATAAAGCGGCCAAAGTTTCCATTTCCCTTGCGATCATTGGATTTGTTTTGAGCCTGATCCCCATCCTTGGCTGGATCCTTCTCCCGGTGTGGATTATGGCAATTTTATTCGGTATAGTAGGCCTTTTTAATTCCTATAAGCGCGGACTGGCCATATCCGGAATCCTAATTGGTCTTTTTACATTTATGTATAAGGCGCTAATCCTGCAAGCCATATTTGGTGGATAAATCGCACCAAAAAGCAGATATCCATTTGGATATCTGCTTTTTGGTTTCGTAACGCTCAATATACTAAATCCAACAAATTGACTCCGCAGGTAGGACTCGAACCTACGACCGATCGGTTAACAGCCGATAGCTCTACCACTGAGCTACTGCGGAATAATAGAAAGTTATTTTGCTATCGCAAAAAACTCTAGTGGGCCTAAATGGACTCGAACCATCGACCTCACGCTTATCAGGCGTGCGCTCTAACCAGCTGAGCTATAGGCCCATAAATAATGGAGCGGGTGATGAGAATCGAACTCACAACATCAGCTTGGAAGGCTGAGGTTTTACCACTAAACTACACCCGCACTTTTAAAAATTGGAGGCAGCAACCGGATTTGAACCGGTGATAAAGGTTTTGCAGACCTCTGCCTTACCACTTGGCTATGCTGCCTTAATTTGGCTGGGCTAGCTGGATTTGAACCAACGCATGTCGCAGTCAAAGTGCGATGCCTTACCGCTTGGCTATAGCCCATTGATGTTAAAAAATATATGGGGCGGCTGATGGGAATCGAACCCACGAATGTCGGAACCACAATCCGATGCGTTAACCACTTCGCCACAACCGCCACATGACAAATATCTGATTAATGGTGGAGGGGGACGGATTCGAACCGCCGAACCCCGAGGGAGCGGATTTACAGTCCGCCGCGTTTAGCCACTTCGCTACCCCTCCACATATAAAAAAACTAGTAGATGGTGGCTCAGGACGGAATCGAACCGCCGACACAAGGATTTTCAGTCCTTTGCTCTACCGACTGAGCTACTGAGCCATAATAAAGTTATTTCCTAAACATTGAAGGTGTTCATACCTTCGTCCCCATCTCAGAAAGCTTACTCAAGCAGCAGCTCGATGGGTACGCTGATGCAATTTCAAAGTAGCTTATTCGATCGTGCTCTACCGACTGAGCTACTGAGCCATACTATATAAAATCTATATCAACAGTAGAGTTTCCTACTGGTATAAAAATGGCGGTCCGGACGGGACTCGAACCCGCGACCTCCTGCGTGACAGGCAGGCATTCTAACCAACTGAACTACCGGACCATATTGCGGGGACAGGATTTGAACCTGCGACCTTCGGGTTATGAGCCCGACGAGCTACCGGACTGCTCCACCCCGCGACGGTAAAAGATATATTGTTTTGTGCATGCAATTAGTTGCATGACTGTATCAATCTCAGAAAGCTTATTCAAGCAGCAGCTCGATTGATACAACTCGCAGATTTTTCATAGAAGCAACGCTCGTTGCTCCACCCCGCGACGATAAATAAGTTACAAACCATAAAAATAATATGGCGGAGGAAGAGGGATTCGAACCCCCGCGCGGTTTAACCCGCCTGTCGGTTTTCAAGACCGATCCCTTCAGCCGGACTTGGGTATTCCTCCGTTAAAAATATGGTAGCGGCGGAGGGGATCGAACCCCCGACCTTACGGGTATGAACCGTACGCTCTAGCCAGCTGAGCTACACCGCCATTATCATATAAAAAATGGAGCCTAGCGGGATCGAACCGCTGACCTCCTGCGTGCAAAGCAGGCGCTCTCCCAGCTGAGCTAAGGCCCCATGTTGTTATTGTAAGAAACTTACGACTGGTCGGGAAGACAGGATT
>NZ_JBALPP010000169.1:0-6908 GCF_036965425.1 Neobacillus drentensis
ATTTAAAATAATCATTAACAGAGTGACTCAATATCATTCTCTATACCTACATTATACCGTTATTTATATTTTTATAATAAAGTATTTTTTTGTAATTCCTACACTATATTATACTTTAAATACAAATCTAATAATAGAAGAGGTGTATCCGTATGAATGACAAAAAAGATGTCTTAGATAATGGTCCTTTTTTTCATGGTACTAAAGCAGAATTAAAAATTGGTGATTTATTAGAACCGCAACACTTATCAAATTACCAAGAAAAAAAATCTAACCATATATACTTTACTGCTACATTAAATGCTGCCAAATGGGGTGCTGAATTAGCAACATCTAATTCAAAAGAAAGAATCTACATTGTAGAACCATTAGGGGATTTTGAAAATGATCCTAACTTGACTGATAAAAGATTTCCTGGAAACCCAACACGCTCATATAGATCTAAATCACCTCTAAAAATAATAGCTGAATTAGCTTCATGGGAAAGACACTCTGATGAAGAGATAAATCATATGCTTACATCTTTAAAGAAATTAAGTGAAGAAGGAAAAAATGTGATATACGATTAATTTTCAAATAAACACTTCCCCCTCAATCATTGAGGGGCTTTTTTTCTTTTCCGTTATCAAAAGGTACAGGGCGAATTTTTCTCCTTGTTTTTTTGTAAGCTAACCCGCCCGTTAGAAGAATTAGAAAAGCTGCCACAATTGTCATCTCTGATCTTTCTCTAAAGCACCCCGATAGTTTATGTACAACATTTCACAAACTTTTAAAGTATAGTACCATCTTGGTTTGAAGAATACCACCCTTTAACAGAATCTCATTAATCTAACTCACCAATAAACCAGATTTCGCCTTCATGGTTGAAACAATCGTCCGATATTATTTCCTTGAAACCCCGAATTTTCAAATCAGAAGATAAAACAATATTCCACTCTTTTATTAAATTTCTTTCGCTACCAAGAGGTATCCATTTTTGTTCTGTTGAGTTTCTCTCGAAAAAACCATCAAACCAACTTTTATCTGGAGCGATCATCTTTAAGCTCAAGCACCCAGTTAGTTGAAGTACATATTTTCACAAATAATTTCGTCTATATGAAGACTGCACCTGTTTTCATTAGGATGGATTTTTATCGGCTACTATTTGTTTAGATAATCTTTTATCTATAACTCCAACAAGGAAAATAAGAAATAATGCTAAACAAATATAGTAAATTTGGTCCCACCATATGAGACTATGAAGAATTCCAATCTTTTCAAGAACTTGATTCACAGTATAAATAAATAAACCTGTTAAAATATATTTGATCCACTTCGGTTTCCAATTGATTTTAATCATTAGACAATAAAAAAGACTTGCGCATAAATAGTAAATTGCTGAGAAGGCAATGGAATCTCGCCCTACATTCCCAAACCATCTAGGGCGATAAAATCTATTCAAGAAAAAGAGCATCGGAAGAATATGGGCACTGGCAGATATGGAGCCCGTGATTAAATAGAGCATCAAATTGTGTTTGAATCCCATTGAAGTGTGTAAAATCCATTTATAGAAAATCTTAGCTAAAGCAAAATATAAAGGGAGACCCATTCCCGTATATGCTAATTTCCACCAGTGCTGTGTATAGATATGAAGCTTTAAAAATAACCATTCAATCCCTACAAAGAATCCTGAAAAAAAGATGATCCAAAGCCAATTTAAGTGGAAAGTTGCTATCAAGGTAGCTGTGACCGGTAAAGATAATGCGTTTGAGAAAAACGCTCCCAATTCACTGTCATAAAATGAATTATGCTTGATAATATTGGGGTTATAATCATAGCTTCCTAAGAAATTAAATATAGTGGTCTCGATAATATAACCAAATCCAACCATTGTTAAATAAAGAAACAGGGATCGAGTGTTTCTTTTTTTTAATAAAATAAAACAAAACAGTATCGTGCTTGAAATGAGTAATGCAAAAAACCAATAACTACTATGCACACGGTTCACTCCGATATTAAAAGAATTCCTAAAATTTGTCCTCTTAATTTTTTTATTATTAGAGATTCTCTAATATCTATACTTCATATTGAATCATTACGGTGAAACGTATCATAAATACGGTACATTAAGAATCATTTTTGTTGGCGGTACCTCGTAAAAAGGTGGCTTCCCCATCCCCATCTTAAGAGACGAAGTCAATGTTACCGTAGGCAAAAATAAAGGATTAAACGAAGATATCATTATTCGATTTGTTTCCGCTGCATACTTTGAACTGGTGGAATGGTGGCTTAAAGAAGGAATACCTTATCCACCACGCGTTATGGCAGAATAAGTCGGAGAATTAGTAGAGAGAATATTATAATTACTAAAAAATATTAAAGCGCGGAAGTTCAACAGCCAGGTATGAACATGTCTGTTTTGTTCTCAGCAATAAATAATAAACTTTGTTGAAATCATTCAATATAATGGGTACTTAATTGATTTAGTATTTACACAATTTTAGAAATGCTTTTAATTTAGTTTGGTGACACCAGACAAATATAAAAAAACGATTTTACTAACAAAGAAAGAATACTTTTTTCTTAATATTATGAAGAAATACACTTAAACTAACCTGCCCCGTTAGCTGAACAAGGAAAGCGACTGCCCTTATTGAACAATCGCTCCCGTTACTTTAAGTGCACTATTTCACAATTTTTTTGTGAGATTAGAAAAATGCAAACTACATCTTGAAGAATCACACCAGTTAAGCTATAAATGTATCCCGATAATAATCAGAATTACTGAACCACCCGCATCGAACCATGTTGAAGTTTCTTTGTAAAAAACTTCCACAAATACTGTTTTTATCAAAACTACACCTTGTTTCTCATCAGTAAAATCTTTTGATTTAAGAGGTTTCTAATTTTTTACATATTATTCACCTCTGAGAGAACAATAAAAAAAATGTACAAGTTCGTTTATTGGAGGAAAAATCTTGGAGACAAATAACCCCATTCGATTAACTGCTCCAGAAATGGCAAGCCTTTGGACTCAATACATTTTTGATACCATGTCCATTTGTTTTTTTCGTTATGCACTGGAGCATATCGAAGATCCTGATGTCAAATCGATTTACCAAACATCATTGGGAATATCCCAAAAGCATGTTCAAAAAATTACAGAATTCATGTTAAATGAAAATTATCCTATTCCACATGGGTTTACAGAAAAAGATGACGTAAACATTCAGGCACCTCGTCTTTTTCAAGACCCTTTCTACCTAAATTATATTTATATCATGACTTTGCAAGGCCTGACTGGATATTCTTTGTCTGTTGGTACTTCAGTTCGTTCTGACTTACGGAAGTATTACATAACCTGTATGTCCGAAACGATGGAGCTTTTTGATCAATCCATTGATTTAATGCTTTCGAAAGGACTTTTTGTACGACCTCCTGTTATTTCACCACCCGAATCAATCGATTTTGTAAAGCACCAAAGTTTTTTAACGGGATGGTTGGGAGATCGTCGTCCTCTGAATGCTATCGAAATAGGAGATATTACTTTCAACATGCTAAAAATGCATTTACATGCTGCTTTAAAAGTGGGATTCATCCAAGTAGCCCAATCCAAAGAGATTCGTCAATATTTCATGAGGGGTCTTGACATTGCCAATAAACACATAAAAATATTTGAATCTGTATTTAAGGAAGATAAATTGAATTCGCCTGTTTCTTGGCAATCGATGATCACGAGCTCTACTTCTATGACCTTTTCAGATAAATATATGATGTACCAAATTCTATTGTCTACACAATTATCCCTTTCATTTTATGGTTCCGCTTTGAGTGTCAATTCAAGAAGAGATTTAGGTGCTCATTACATACGACTAATTTTAGAACTTTTACAATTTGCAGAAGACGGAGCAAACCTAATGATAAAAAATGGATGGTTAGAGCAGCCTCCAACAGCAAGTAACCGTGACTCGCTCGCCAACAGGAAGGAGAAATAAATAATATGTAAAAACTGGACGCTGGGAACGATTCCTAGCTTTTTCATTTGCTGCTCATAAGGCAAAGAAAACAAAATTCCATCTCCCTTGTTCCACTAAACTGCCCAGTTAGTTCAACAAAAAAATGACCGCCGCAGCCATCCCAGTCCTTAAACTCTTGCACCCGTTAGTTTAAGTGAAAATTTTCACAATCTTTTTTTAGACAATAATAAACTCTAATCCCTTAAATGTGTTGCTCCATGTAAAGCGCCTTTTTATTTATGATAAGCGTCCGATTGCGAAATATTGAAAAAACAAGAGTAAGCTTCAAAAATAGTTCCTCAGTTATTTTGCAAAAGCTACTCATAGTAAAGTGAAAAATGCTGTAAAGCAATTTAAAAACTTTTTAGGATAATAAAATTATGTTCAGGATACATTATTGTCGTGGAGGTGATTTATTATGGCTAACAATCAACAACCAAACAAAACTCAAGCTGGAACAAACGCCCAACAGGTTAGGCAACAAAATGCTCAATCTGCTCAAGCTGGAGCTGGTCAATTCGGAACAGAATTTGCTAGCGAATCCAATGCACAAGAGGTAAGACAACAAAACCAACAATCCCAGCAAAATAACAACCAAAACTCTTAATTTGTGACTTTATAGAACACCTCTTATCGCTCGGTAGGGGGTGTCTTTTTTTATGAACTTTTTTTGAGGTAAAGCAATTTTAAACATTTTTATTTTCACACTAAACCTTTGATTGAGCAAATTCTTCTCAATTCTCATTTAGCTTACCATAGATATCCATTCTTCTTGCTAAGCGTTACTCATCAATCTGGACCGATTGCTGAACACAAGTTAAACACCGCTTTACAACTATCCTGCCACGTTAGCACAACAATAAAAAAGACCGCCGCAGTAATCACTTTCTTTAACTCTTGCACCTGTTGGTTGAACAAGAACCAACCGAGTTATTGCACAATTTCCTCGTATTGTGTACTAAATTCTATTGAATTTTTTTAATCCCAAGAAAGATAATATTTAATAATTAAATGGAGGAGATGATTAAAATGCCAGTCAACAAATATGTTAACAATATTCTAGGTGTTGATGTACGTGCTCGTTTTTCTACAGAAGATAGAGGAATTATTTATGACCCCTTCAAAAATCCTATAATCCATAAACAAATAAATGGACGAGAAATTGTTCCTCTTGATTTAACAAAATTATGGGGGAAATAAAACCTTCTAATTTATTGTTTATACATCTTCTTAGGACTTGCACAAGATATTTAATTTTATTTGAATATCTAAAATACATAAGCTAATAAATATTCCGCATACTACATTTGTAATTTCAATTTTATTCAGAAAAGAGGTCTCTAAATGACTGTTGGAAAACAAGTACAACAAGCATTGGCTGGATTAAAAAGTGCACAAGCGAGCTTTGAAGGCTTCGCCTTAGCAACTGATAACCAAAATGCCAAGCAGCTTTATCAACAGGCAGCACAACAAACACAACAGGTTCTTGATAGTCTTGAACCACGTCTTCAAGAAATTCAAAGTGAAGAACCTCAGTACAAACAGCAATAAATTGTAAGCGTTTTTCTTAATTATGATCAATCAACCCAGATTCATTTTCTGAAGATCATAATATGATATTATATGAAAAATTAGGTCCATTTTCCTTAACCATCCATAATAGGATGGTTTTGTTTTTAAATAAACCATTCTTTGTTTCATAAGTGGTTTTAATATAGCACATCCGAAAAAAATGAAATTATATTGGAATAGAGCGATATAAAAGATCATTTCTTCTTTAATTGTCCCGTTAGTTGATCAACGAAAAAAAGAGCTGCTTGCCGCAACTCCATCTTCAACTCAAGCACCCGTTAGTTCAAGAAGAAATGAAATCCCAGAAAGAAAAGGAGTAGCAACAATTATGTTTGCCACTCCTTTTCATACTTTATTTAGAGATGATAATAACCCCACCACAATGGGAAATCGGATAAAATTTGCAATTACATACATTTGCCAATGAGGATTTTAGTTCATCAAAAACGAAATAAAATTCATCATCGTCCCAGTGATGCAGATTTTCCTGCCGACAAATATTCAGTTTCTCTCTGTTCTGAAAAGATATGTCTCCAATAAATATTTGCCCTTCTTCTTTTAGCAGAGATAATAATTTAATAATAAAGGAAACCTTTTCCTCATCTGTTAGGTGGTGCATTGTATAGGTGCTTAAAATTGAATCATACCTATTTTCAATGATTTCGAAGGGTAATCCTTTTGAAATATCCCACTCTATTAAATGTGCTTCTGGCATTTTTGCCTTTGAAATAGCAATCATTTTAGATGAAAAATCCAAACCATTTATTTGCTGCCCATTTTCATACAGTTTACTCGTTAATAGACCTGTTCCAAAACCTATATCTAAAACGTTTGAACAGTTTTTTTGCATTACTTCATTGAAGATAACATTTAATATTTGTTTGTATCCTGCAAACGGATATTCATTGTTTTCTTCACTAATTTGTACGGTGTTATCATAGTTATCTGCCCATAAATTAAATCCTTGTTTATTTAACACGAATGCTCCTCCTATTTTAGAAAGAAATTACGAGCATTCAATAAAAACACTTGAATTACTCGTATTTAACCTCAATCAATTTATTAATTTGACATTTAATTATGAAATTTTTCATTTCAAATCCCACCTTTCATTTAATTAATTAAATCGTAACATTTTTTGGTAAAGTTTGCATAAAATACTAATTGTTGTTTAACTAACCTCCCCCGTTAGCTCAATAAAAACAGCCGCCAAAATGGCAGCTGGATCTTTAATTCTTCATCCTAAAGCTTAAGATGATGGCTTAGACTTGACTACTAAATTTCTCTTTTAGAGCCAAAGTTGGGCAGCTAGGATCCTCACACGGCTCATCAGGGTCGTAT
>NZ_JBALPP010000170.1:0-5814 GCF_036965425.1 Neobacillus drentensis
GTGTTCCATAAATTTAAGAAATTTATATAAAATATAGGTATTAGCTGTAATATATGGTAAAATTTTTATATCCTGTTTGAAAGAAAGGAACATGTGACCTGTATGCCATCATTTACTCTGTAATGGAAAACAATTGGATAACTTCTCTTATGTAAAAAAACTTACGGTTTTTTGACTACGGGAGAGGTCTGTCTACATCCCATTACAGAAGGAATACAGCGAACTGCAGTCTGTTACGTTTAAAAGACAATGCGTTCAAAGGTTCTCCTGCCATTTGGGGACCTTTTTTTGTTGTGCATGCTGCAAGAATTTCAAATAGGAGTTGTATTCCTCGAATCATTATTCGAGGTGATAAACGATGGAAATGCTAACAATGCCAATGGTTTTACTTCAAAAACGTGAAGCTGATACCATAAGAAGACATTGTAAGATGTGCAAGAAGGTAACCGTTTTTTCCGATACAACGATTAGGAGACATAATGCGAACGGAAAATACATTTATCAGTTTGCTATTTTTAAATGTCCTAAAAACCATACTTGGAACAAGAAACTAGATATTTACAAGTCATTTTCTGACCATGTTATTCCTGAAAACCTTATTCCCACTGAGATTGAAACGATAATAAAGACTGAGAGATTCTCCATGCAAGGATTAGCGGAACAACCAGTCATTGAATTTAAAGTTACCGTTGTGGAAGGAAGCTTTCGCCTGGATCAAGCCTTAGCCAGCCATATTGAAGGATTAAGCAGAACTGAAATCATCCGAAAAATCAAGAACGGTACGATTTTATTAAACAATGAAAATACAAAACCAAGTCAAAAAGTGTATTTATACGACACGATTTTGATATTAAAAACAGATTAGATGGAAAATAGGAGCTTGGTGAATTTCCTAAGCTCCTTAATAACGGAATTTAGTTCATTTTAAGTGAAATTAATAAAGGTGCTTACAATAGATAAGTTTCATATTCAAGTAACGGTGTTTGAGTTAAAGATGGACGCTGCGGCTGTCTTTTTTTGCTTATTATGCGAACGGGCAGTTTAGCTGAAAAAAGGTTAATTAAAAACAGGCTGAGAATTATAATGTAAATAAATATACAGGGAATGATTTTGATGAAGCCGCATATCTCAATTGAAGTTGATTTAGAAACTTTAGAAAACAGACAAAACTTTACCGGGAAAATTTACTTCGTCATTGACTACCATCGTTATTTTCCCGAAGAAGGATGGTCTGATTTTGTAGTTACTATATTAACCTGGTGGATAAATTCAATTAAAGGGTTAATTGTTTCTGATTTCGGAAGAACTTTTGAGTTTGATTTTATGGACGGCACTCCAATTGTTTTAGCTAAGAAGTTAGATAATGAAAATTTAAAATTACGCTTTTGCATAGATGAGGGGGTAAAACGCCAAATAGTTAAAACAGCAAATTGTTCAATTAAAGAAGTTAGAGATTCAATCCTGTCTGTTTCAAAAAAGGTAATCTGGTCATTTGAAAGAGAAAAATGGAACAGGGAAGACATTGATGAACTTAAAGACTTAGTTTTATCCTTAGAACGATACCCATTTCCTTATTAAATTAACGGGTGCAAGAGTTAAATAAAAAGTAGCGATTTTTCTTGGTCTTAAGAGTGTACTTATATTTGTATTCCCGATAAAGATAAAATAGTTATTAAGCAAATTTCTTAAGGAGTGAACTCCCATTACCAGTTTTATTATTGATTTACTAATTGATATTGCAGGCGATATAATTGGACATTTCATTCCTAATTTGTCATCTGAGTCAAAATTCCAAAAACACATTATCAGATTAAGGGAAGAAGATTGGTTTTCCTTAATGGAGAAGGATTATAGATACGAATATATAATTTACAATAACAGCAGGGTGAAGCGGTTCTTAAGTAGTGAAAAAAATGTAAAAATGATTACAAGTATGGATGTGGAGAAGGAGAAATTCATAAGTTTAGTAAAAGAAGAACATGCCAGATTTACAAGGTTACGATAACTTTAAAAAGTGCTTTTAGACAGGATAGTAGTGATGAAGGGAACTTGTGAAACATTGTACTTACACTAACGGGTGCAGGAGTGAAGCAGGCAGAACAATAATGATAGATAAATTCCAGTATAAGTCTCCATTCGTCTAATTGGCGTTATAGCTGACAAACTGTTTTTGGAGAAGTATTTGAGGCTATTTATTGTTTTTGTGCAAAGGCACTGAAAAAGATTGCCGAAGAGATGGATTAATCATCTTCAACAAACGGGTGCATTAATTTAAGAAAGGGATTGCTGCGACGATCCCTTTTCTTGTTCAACTAACGGCGCCGGATAGTTCAATAAGAGAATTGAATATTACTACCTATAAATTCACTTTTAAGGTGGCGATAACTTCAAAGCCTTATCTATCTGTATAAAAAGGATTTGCATTTTTTATTGGAGGATTAAAATGAGTAAGAACAAACTCTATTAAATCAGTTTAGCGATTACACTTGCTTGTGCGTTATCCCTTAAGGAGGGAAGGAGTAACACATGAATGGGCGATTTTCTTATCACTAAGGAATCTTTGGTTTTTATTTTTATTACTTATGTAACATTTTACATAGTTCTCTTCCAGACCATTATTAACGTTTTACTAGTTCTAGGATTATTTTGCTAATTTTGTAAATCCCCGTTTGCAAATCTATTAATGGTGCATAGCCGTAAGATAGGCGAAGACAACGATTGGATTCTTGACCATAAATATTTCCTGGATTAAGAAGAATACCTTCGGATAATGCCTTTATATAAAGTTCCCTCATTGACAAACTTGGTAGTATTTTTAACCAAATGAAAAAACCTCCCTTTGGTACATCCCATGTGGCAATACCCTTTAAATGAATTTCTAAAGCCTCTAGTATTACCTGTCTCCTTACTTTAAGCTGTTCTCTTACACACTTAAGATGTTGCTCATACAACCCACTTTTTATCCATTCAGCAGCAACCCGTTGAGATAAGGAACCTGAACCATAATCGGTTTGCATTTTGATATCGGATAATCGTTCTATTACAGGTTCTGGACCGACAATCCAACCGATTCTTAAACCCGGGCTTAACGTTTTGGACAAACTACCCAGATACAATACGTGTCCATGTTTATCCCTTGCCTTTAAAGGAGGAGGTGGCGGATCATCGATCCATAATTCTCGATAAATATCATCTTCAATCAAAGGAAGCTGTTCTTTTTTACATACTTGAATGAGCTCTTGTCGTCGTTTTTCTGACATTAATATCCCCGTAGGATTATGAAAACAAGGAATCGTATATAAAATGGATCTGCCTCGTTGTTTGTTTGATAGGGAAACGGAATTTTGCAAAAGACCATGTTGATCTATTGGTAGACCTGTAAGCTTCATCCCTGCTGATTGAAACACGTGTAGAGAATAAAGGTATGAAGGCTTTTCAAGTAACACAGTCGATCCCCTGTGTAGAAGGCCAACTGAAATCAATTGCAAAGCCTGTAATGCCCCAGAAACAATTAAAATGGAAGAAGGCGAGACATGAACACCGATTGTGCTTAAATAGTCGCTTAACACTTCTCGTAGAGGCAAAAATCCTTTTGGTTCTTCATATCCGAAAGCCTCTAATTTATCTGATATCCTTCGCATTACAAGCTTCATTGTATCTAAAGGAAATACTTCTTTAGAAAGTTCACCTTTACTAAGTTGAATAAGGTTTATGTTTGATTCGGCTTGATTAATCTCTTGGACAGTCACTTGACTCGGTTTGAGTAATCCCGATTTGACATGTTCGTTCCAATCGACTGAAGGACTTGTGCACAGTAATGTCCATGTATTATTAGCTACGAATGTACCTTTTCCCATTTTTCCCTCAATCAAACCAACAGCCATTAATTCCTCTAAAGCAGTGATGACGGTACTCCGATTTACATCAAACCACGTGGACAATTTTCGCTGACTAGGGATTTTACTTCCTATCGGCCATTCCCCATTGGCGATTTTCTCTTTGATATAATCCACGATTTGTTGATACTTAGGAGACTCTTTCTTTTTTTTCCAATCGATGTTGCTCATTAAAAAATTCTCCTTTACATTTATTTATTAATTTAAGTGGTTGGTTTTAGGAATATCAAACTGGTTGGAGACATTTTATCAAATACTGATTAAAATGGGAAAGGAAAAAGCGAAAACACAATATTGGTTGGGTTTAGTTGTGCAAAGGATGTGATAAGTTGGCTCAAAAATGGAGCTTCAGTGTTATAGTTGCGTATGGCCTAACTATTTTTTTATGGGCTTCAGCCTTTCCTAGCATACGGGTCGGATTAGAGTCCTATACGCCTGAACACCTTGCTCTTTTTCGATTACTGATTGCTTCTGTAGTGCTTGTATTGATCGCAATCATAACTCATATGCGTTTACCGGAATTAAAAGATATTCCTGTTATTTTATTGCTAGGTTTCCTAGGTTTCTCTGTTTATCATACAGCTTTAAACGTTGGAGAGAAAACAGTAAGTGCAGGTGTTGCAAGCTTGCTTGTATCAACGACTTCTATTTTTTCATCTCTTTTAGCCGTTTGGTTTCTTAGAGAAAGGTTTAGATTATCAAAGTGGATTGGTTCTATTATAAGCTTTTTAGGAGTGGCTTTATTCTCGTTGGGTACAGGGCGAAATTTTGAATATACTACTGGGATTTTATTCATTCTTTTAGCATCCTTTTCAGAAAGTTTATATTTTGTTTTTCAAACACGTTATTTAAAAAAGTATGGATTTCATGCATTTACAACCTATACGATTTGGGGGGGGACGTTATTCATGCTTTTCTTTCTCCCAGGATTAACGAGTGAAATGACGAAATCAACAATAGAATCAACACTTAGTATTGTGTACTTAGGCATGTTTTCTACAGTTATTCCTTATCTCGCATTAGCTTACACAACTTCACGTGTAGGAGCATTGGAGGCAACTAGTTCCCTTTATTTAACGCCGGCACTTGCATTTGTCCTTTCATGGGTGTGGGTTGCAGAGGTACCAAAACTCCATTCTATAGTAGGAGGGGTTATCACACTATCCGGAGTTATGCTCTTTCATTTCAAAAAAGACAAAAAACAGGGTAAAGCACTATAGTCAACAACTTTCAGAAATAGGGATGAAGAAAGTACAAAGGTTCTTCTTCGCATTAAAAAGATAAAGTTACTATTGGTATGAAGATGTAATTGAAACAAACGGTAGAACTTTATAATTAATACTTTTGGGAAATAGGGGAAAGGTGTGAAGTTATGCAAGAAAAAAACTTTGTTATTATAGAGAAGGCTGGATTATATGCTATACCAGTAACTATATTAGTTAAGGAAGCAAGTATATTTGATGCTGATGTTCACTTAATATACAATGACAAACAAGTGAACCTTAAATCAATTATGGGTGTTATGTCTTTGGGAATTCCAAAAGGTGCCTCGATTAAAGTATTGTCAGATGGTCCGGATTCAGAAAAGGCATTAGCTGCATTAGAGCACACAATGAAAAGAGAAGGTCTAGTTGATTAAATTCTATAGGAAGAAGC
The DNA here is from genome assembly GCF_036965425.1 of Neobacillus drentensis. Taxonomy (GTDB): domain Bacteria; phylum Bacillota; class Bacilli; order Bacillales; family Cytobacillaceae; genus Neobacillus; species Neobacillus drentensis_F. Next base: position 5,553 of record NZ_JBALPP010000170.1, read on the forward strand.
TTTTGGTTATTATGTTATAGAAATAAAATATGGTACATTTATGTTTTTTAATCATTTAGAGTTGTTATTAGTGAATACCAGGCAAAGCCTAAAGATCGATTAAAATCGATAGGTAAAATCATTCTAACCCGATCTTTAGGTTTTTCATATATTATAATGCTATTTTTATCTGATAATTAAGCTGAAAGGAAAGTAAAATTGGTGAAATTCGTATGAACACGCACTTACAGATTATTCCTACTCTGTACTCCTTATACTATTT
>NZ_JBALPP010000171.1:0-259 GCF_036965425.1 Neobacillus drentensis
TTCAAAGGAATTAAAATATGCAAATTCATTATAAGGATAAACTGTATAGCCTCTGCCTTGGCAATCAGGACATTTGCCTTGGTCTTTCATATTTGAAACATGATTTTGATATCTGGTCTCTTTCCATTGGTTAAATGAGTTGAGAAGTCCCATTTAATTCACCTCATCTTTTTACATTAGTATGGGGGAAAAATGGAATTTTTATGCTTGTATTTTCCATTTATCAAACTTCTTTATTATTGTTTGATAATATTTTATA
>NZ_JBALPP010000171.1:334-4841 GCF_036965425.1 Neobacillus drentensis
CTTTTGTGAGCGTTTTTTGCCTGAATGCAAATCTTTTTAGCTATTCTCAATGTTTAATTTCTTCATCCGATATTGCAGGCTTTGCCGGCTTAAACCTAGAAGTCCCGCCGTCTTTGAGATGTTAAAATCATTTTTTTTCAAGACATGCTCAATATAAGATTTTTCAAATAATTCCAATTGGTCCTTTAATGGAACCGTGGTATCTGCATTCTCATTTATAAAAGTATCTACAGTTGAAAGGGGGATCATCCGCTCTTTCAGCTGCATTCTGCTGCGATATTGATAGGGTAAATGGGAGTAACGAATAATTTCCTCATCCATCATAATGTTCATCGCCGCTTCAATAATATGCTCTAATTCACGAACATTACCATGCCATTCATATTCAAAGAAGGATTGTTTAACCTCTTCAGATAATCCTTTTACATTCATTTGGAAGCGTTCATTATATTTTTCAATAAAGTGCTCCACTAATAACGGTATATCTTCTTTTCTTTCTCTTAATGGCGGAATAAAGATGGTCACCACACCTAGGCGGTAATATAAATCTTTTCGCAAATGATTATTGGCGATGGCATCAATCGGATCCTCATTTATATTAGCAATGACTCTGACATCAACAGGTGTATCTTTGGTATCCCCGATGCGCCGTATCATCTTTTCTTGAAGAACACGCAATAATTTTGCTTGAAGATTTAAATTTAAAGAATTGATTTCATCAAGCAGTAACGTGCCGCCTTCCGCCTGTTCAAATAATCCTGGGTGGTCCGTTGCCCCTGTAAACGCACCTCTTTTCGTACCGAAAAGCAGGCCTTCAATTAAATTGTCAGGTAAGGCAGCACAGTTTTGCGAGATAAAGGGAGCAGATAACCGGCCGCTGGCATTATGAATGCTTTGGGCAAAAAGCTCTTTCCCTGTGCCAGTCTCGCCGACAATTAATACATAAGAAGAGGTACGGCTTGCACGGGTGGCCGCTTCGATAACCTCTCGAATAGCAGGACTTTTTCCAATAATTTTATCAAAGGTATACCTCGTAGACCCCTTATACAAATTTCCTTTCATGAGACGTTCTAATTTAGTCACATCGTTTGCTATCTCGACAGCACCTTGCAGGGCATCACCCTGATAAATAGGGATAGTATTGTTTATCGTTGTGATTGCCTGGCCTTTATTATTAAAGTAGGTTTGTTTAACGTTGGCAGTTTCCTTGCCTTCCTGCAGTGCTTTTACGAGAGTACTAGATTGGTCATCCTTAAACATGAACACATCTAATAACTTTTTATTGATAACGTCTTGAAAATCCATGGATTCCATTTGCATCATTTTTTTATTATAAATAATCGACCTGCCTGTTTCGTCGACAGCATGTACCCCGACATCAACCTCGTCTAATATCCGTTTATACATCCGATTTAAATATTGTAAGTAATGGATGGTTTGAGTTGTACTTTCCACGATGACTTCATTCCCTTTGTTTAATCCTTTATGCACCTATTTAATCAAAAAAAACGTAATAATGCAAAATAATTTTGCATTATGGTAAAAATGGTGCATAATTGTGCAAAAAATAATGGCGGCCTGATTATCAGAAACCCTATAATGCCGCAAAAATAATGTTGGCACGGAACTTGCATAATGTTTTAACGGAACAATAAAAGGAGGTAAAAAAATGCAAGCGTATACACACGAACCATTTACAAATTTTGCAGATGAAAGAAATATTAAAGCTTTTGAAGAGGCACTAGCATATGTCCAATCCCAGTTAGGAACTCATTACCCAGTTGTCATTGGCGGTGAAAAGATTACGACCGATGAAAAAATCGTTTCTATTAATCCGGCTAATAAAGAAGAAGTCATTGGCAGTGTTTCAATGGCCGATCAAGAATTAGCGGAAAAAGCGATGACTGCCGCATTGACAGCTTTTGAATCATGGAAAACATGGAAACCGGAGCACCGAGCTAATATCTTATTCCGAGCTGCTGCCATCATGCGCCGCCGAAAGCACGAATTTTCTAGTTATCTAGTAAAAGAAGCAGGAAAGCCATGGAAAGAAGCGGATGCTGATACAGCGGAAGCAATTGACTTTATTGAGTACTATGGCAGACAAATGTTGAAAATCAAAGAAGGTGTACCAGTTCAAAGCCGCGCCGGAGAATATAACCAATTTAGCTATATACCACTAGGTGTCGGGATCATTATTTCACCTTTTAATTTCCCATTAGCGATTATGGCAGGTACAACAGTGGCAGCAATTGTTTCCGGTAATACCGTTCTATTAAAGCCTGCAAACTCTACGCCAATTGTTGCTGCAAAATTTGTTGAGTTAATGCATGAAGCAGGGCTGCCAAGTGGAGTATTAAACTTTGTCCCAGGCAGTGGCGCACAAATTGGTGATTATCTCGTGGACCATCCGAAAACACGTTTTGTATCTTTCACAGGTTCACGTGAGGTGGGCTGCCGTATTTATGAGCGTGCTGCCAAGGTAAATCCAGGACAAATTTGGTTAAAACGTGTAATTGCAGAAATGGGCGGTAAAGACACAGTGGTTGTCGATAATGATGCTGATTTAGATTTAGCAGCAGCATCCATCGTTTATTCGGCTTTTGGTTTCTCAGGTCAAAAATGTTCTGCAGGCTCCCGGGCTGTCGTTCATCAGGATGTTTATGATGAAGTACTCGAAAAAGCTGTTGCCTTAACGAAAACACTTAAACTAGGAAACCCGGAATCACTTGAAACTTATATGGGACCAGTAATTGATGAGAAATCGTTCAAGAAAATCATGAACTATATCGAAATTGGTAAGGAAGAAGGCAGGCTCATGACTGGTGGAGAAGGAGACGACTCAACTGGCTACTTCATCCAACCCACGATATTTGCGGATCTAGATGAAAATGCCCGCCTGATGCAGGAAGAAATTTTCGGGCCGGTTGTGACCTTCTGTAAAGCACGTGATTTTGGCCATATGATGCAGGTTGCCAATAATACAGATTATGGTTTAACAGGGGCATTAATCTCAAACAACCGTGAACATATTGAAAGAGCCCGCGCGGAATTCCATGTTGGAAACCTTTATTTTAATCGCACATGTACAGGGGCAATTGTTGGATATCAGCCATTTGGCGGATTCAATATGTCAGGAACAGATTCTAAAGCAGGCGGTCCTGATTACTTAATGCTTCACATGCAGGCAAAAACAACATCAGAAATGCTCTAAGGGCATCTAACTAAGGAGGAAATGATTATGAACGGAACAACAACACAATCAACGACAATTATTGAACAAACTCAAAAATTCGGTGCAAACAATTATCATCCGCTGCCAATCGTTATCGCTAAGGCAGAAGGTGTATGGGTAGAAAATCCAGAAGGTAATCGTTACATGGATATGCTTAGTGCCTATTCAGCCGTTAACCAAGGTCACCGTCATCCTAGAATTATTCAAGCATTAAAAGACCAAGCAGATAAAGTGACCTTAACATCTCGTGCCTTTCATAATGATCAGCTTGGACCGTGGTACGAAAAAATTTGTAAGCTGACAAATAAAGATATGGCTCTTCCAATGAACACAGGAGCAGAAGCAGTTGAGACAGCTCTAAAAGCTGCTCGCCGATGGGGTTATGATGTAAAGGGAATTGCTGAAAATCAAGCTGAGATTATTGCTTGTACTGGAAACTTCCACGGCCGGACAATGGGTGCTGTTTCATTATCCTCTGATCCTGAGTATAAGCGTGGATTCGGACCAATGCTTCCAGGAATTAAATTGATTCCTTATGGTGATCTTGAAGCGTTAAAGGCAGCAATTACCCCAAATACAGCAGCTTTCTTAATGGAACCAATTCAAGGTGAAGCTGGAATTCTCTTACCACCTGAAGGATTTTTAAAGGCAGCATCAGATTTATGTAAAGAAAACAATGTCTTATTTATTGCTGATGAGATCCAAGTTGGGTTAGCGCGTACAGGAAAAATGTTTGCCTGCGATTGGGAAGAAGTAGAGCCAGATATGTTGATTCTAGGAAAAGCTCTAGGAGGCGGTGTGTTCCCAATTTCTTGTGTTGTTGCCAACTCTGATGTTTTAGGTGTCTTTAACCCAGGTTCACACGGATCCACATTTGGTGGAAATCCGCTTGCTTGCGCTGTTTCGTTGGCAGCATTAGATGTCATTGAAGAAGAAAAATTAGCGGAACGCTCTTTGGAACTAGGAAAATACTTCCTTGACCAATTAAAAACAATTAACAATCCAATGATTAAAGAAGTACGAGGAAAAGGCTTGTTTATCGGTGTTGAATTAACAGAAGAAGCAAGACCATATTGCGAAAAATTAAAAGAAGAAGGCTTATTATGTAAAGAAACACATGATACCGTAATTCGCTTTGCACCGCCGCTAATCATTTCAAAAGAAGAAATCGACTGGGCCATTGCAAAAATTAAAGCAGTATTATCGTAATAACTTTCAAACAGGCTGTTGTTAAAGGCCATTGTTGATTGGAACGGAAGGCGCGAAGACTCC
>NZ_JBALPP010000171.1:4942-15179 GCF_036965425.1 Neobacillus drentensis
TCAACAACCAAGTTTAACAAAAAAATATTTTATAATACGACGGGGTGCCGAAATGTCTGCTAACAAAGTGGTAGATGAAATTACGAAAGAACAGCAAAAAGAGCAAGAATCATTAAATTTATTTTTTTCAACACAAACAGTCATCCAAAAAGCACTTAATAAATTAGGCTATACAAACGAAATGTATGAATTATTGAAAGAACCAATTCGTATGCTTACAGTTCGAATTCCAGTTCGAATGGATGATGGTTCTGTTAAAATTTTCACTGGATATCGCTCTCAGCATAATGATGCAGTGGGGCCAACTAAAGGCGGCGTCCGCTTCCATCCTGAGGTAGACGAAGAAGAAGTAAAAGCCTTATCGATTTGGATGAGCTTAAAGTGCGGAATTACAGATCTTCCATATGGCGGCGGTAAAGGGGGCATTATTTGCGACCCGCGTAAAATGTCTTTTAGAGAGCTTGAAAGATTAAGCCGCGGATATGTTCGTGCCATCAGCCAGATTGTCGGACCAACAAAAGATATTCCAGCTCCGGATGTCTACACGAATTCGCAAATTATGGCCTGGATGATGGATGAGTACAGCCGTTTGCGCGAGTTTGATTCACCAGGATTTATTACTGGAAAACCGATTGTTTTAGGAGGATCACAAGGCCGTGAAACTGCGACTGCCCGAGGCGTAACCATCTGTATTGAAGAAGCAGTCAAGAAAAAAGGTATCGAGCTGCAAGGGGCGCGCGTCGTTATTCAAGGATTTGGAAATGCCGGAAGCTTCTTAGCGAAGTTTATGCATGATGCCGGAGCAAAAGTTGTCGCTGTTTCTGACGTACATGGTGCCGTTTACGATCCGAACGGATTAGATATTGATTACTTGCTCGATAGAAGAGACAGTTTCGGCTCTTTCTCACAATTATTTAAAAATACGATTACGAATAAAGAACTGCTTGAATTAGACTGTGATATCCTAGTTCCTGCTGCCATTTCCAACCAAATTACGGCGGAAAATGCAGCAAATATTAAGGCATCCATAGTTGTGGAAGCGGCAAATGGACCAACATCACTTGAGGCAACAACAATTCTGACAGAACGTGGTGTCCTGCTCGTTCCGGATATTTTAGCAAGTGCAGGCGGTGTAACAGTCTCCTATTTTGAATGGGTGCAAAATAATCAAGGCTACTATTGGTCAGAAGAAGAAGTGAATGAAAAACTGGCAAAGGTAATGGTTGGTTCTTTTGAAAATATTTATCAAACTGCTGAAACACACCAAGTAGATATGCGTTTAGCTGCTTATATGGTTGGTATTAAAAAAGTGGCCGAGGCATCAAGGTTCCGCGGCTGGGTATAAAAACGTAAAAGTTATATGGTAGCTCAACTTTCATCTATTAGCAAAAACCGCTATGACGAACGAAATCATTATAGGAGTGAAAAATTTGCGAATGGTAAAGGAAACTATTTACAGTCCTTGTTCCGGCACCGTAGAAAAAGTTTTAACTAAAGAGAACAATCATGTATATGAGTGGGAAAAATTGTTCCTAATTAAAACCCACAACGGTAAGATTGAAGAGATTTCGATTGGCATAAGCGGGCATATTACATCGCTGCATGTAAAGAAGGGCCAAAGAGTTACCAAAGAAACTTCTCTAGCAATTATCCAAGATGACCTACTAATTACAGGTAGTGATTAAAAAATGATGCTCTTTCCATTTTTATGGGAAGAGTATTTTTGCGTTCAAAGTGCAAAATATTTATAAAATCCGCAAAAAAAATTGGCATTTTTGTTCGAAAAATGTTCATAAATATAGATTTAAAAAGTTGGCATAGAAATTGCATTTATATAATGTAGAAATAGTGATAAATTTTAGAAAGATTTGGTGGTTGATAAATATCGACAAATATTTTAATCTTTCATTTGTGACAGGAAGGTGAAAAACGTTCTTTTAACAAAAATTATCCTATTCTATCATAATTCGTCTTTATTTTGAAAGCGTATTCTTCATCAAGGGAACAAGGGGGAAATTGAATGAATTTACCGGAAAACAATGCAACACATGACTTACAAAGAACGATGAAGTCAAGACATTTGTTTATGATTTCACTTGGAGGGGTTATCGGATCTGGTCTATTCCTAGGCTCAGGATACACGATTAGCCAAGCAGGACCAACAGGTGCCATTCTATCGTATATTGTCGGCGGCTTAATTATGTTTTTGACCATGGTCTGTCTGGGTGAACTTTCCGTAGCCATGCCTGTCTCAGGGTCTTTCCAAACTTATACGACCAAATTTATTGGACCGGGAACAGGGTTCGCACTTGGCTGGCTATACTGGCTCGGCTGGTCTGTTACGGTGGCGTTGGAATTATTATCTGCCGGCCAGCTTATGCAAAGATGGTTCCCACATTCTCCGATTTGGATTTGGTGTGCGATATTTGCGATTGTATTATTTGCTCTAAATGCTCTTTCAGCTAAAGCGTTTGGTGAAGCAGAATTTTGGTTTTCCAGCATTAAAATTTTAGCTATTATTATGTTTATTGTTTTAGGCGGCGCTGCCATGTTCGGTCTCATTGATATGAAAGGCGGACATGCTGCACCATTCTTATCTAATTTTACAGCACATGGGATCATGCCTCACGGATTCACTGCACTAATTGTTACAATGCTTGCGGTAAACTTCTCGTTCCAAGGGACCGAATTAATTGGTATCGCAGCAGGTGAAAGTGAAGAGCCAGAGAAAACCATTCCGAAATCAATTAGACAAACGGTTTGGCGGACACTGTTTTTCTTCGTATTAGCAATCTTCGTTGTAGCTGGATTAATTCCGATGGAAAAAGCGGGAGTTGTCGAAAGTCCATTTGTCGTCGTTTTTGATAGTATCGGTATACCTTATGCCGCAGATATTATGAACTTTGTTATTCTAACTGCCCTGCTTTCTGTTGCGAACTCAGGTCTTTATGCAGCAACACGTATGCTTTATGCGATGTCTAAAGAAAAAATGACAAGTCCAAAGCTTACAAAAGTAAGCAAAAGTGGAGTACCAATTAACGCTTTATTTTTTACAATCGGAATTGCTTTATTATCCTTACTTTCAGGATTTTTTGCAGAAGAAACCGTCTTTATGTGGTTGCTTTCCGTTGCAGGATTAGGGGCACAAGTTGGTTGGATTTCCATCACAGCTTCACAAATTGCTTTCAGGAGAAAGTTTATTCGCGAAGGTGGTAAAGTGGAAGATCTGAAATTTAAAACACCACTATTTCCACTTCTTCCGATTATTGCATTATTATTAAATGTATCCGTTCTAGTTAGTTTAGCGTTCGACCCTGCCCAAAGGTTAGCATTATATCTTGGAGTACCATTTGTGGCAGCATGTTACTTGATCTATCACTTTAAAATTAAAAAGATTCGTGAACAGGACGGAACAGAAGAACAAGAACTTCAGCTCCAGGACAACAAAAAAATGATTATCTAATAACGTAAAAGCGCTTGGGATTTTTCCAAGCGTTTTTTTGGATATTTCAGTCCATACTTCAAACAATAAGATCGAGGTGATAGATATGGGAAATTGGAATGAACAGGCTGCTCCAAATAATAACCTGCCGCCAAAAACGATTCGGTCATCAGAAATGATGTTGGGGGACAAAGCAAATCATGCGTTCAAAGAGGTATTATCAGATGGCGGTGAAAGAGACCAATTCATTAAGCGCCAAAAAAACGACCTTAAGATGAAATAGAAAAAAATCAGTGACGATTAAAATTTCGTCACTATTTTTCTTTACAAATGAATTCGAACGATGTAGAATTTCTATGTACCTAATATTTCTAGGTAGGTGAGAAAATGTTTAACCGCGAATTAGTGAAAGGCAGTACCTCATTAATCTTATTGCAATTATTGAATGAGCGTGATATGTACGGCTATGAATTAGTGAAAGAGCTGGAACAGCGCAGCGATAATGGCTTGAGCGTAAAAGAAGGGACCTTATATCCGGCCTTGCACAAGCTCGAGAAGCAGGAGTATATTGAATGTTATTGGCAGGAGCAGGAAAAGGGTCCCGCACGTAAATATTATCGGATTACAAATGCCGGAAAAGAACTGTTAGATGAGAAAACTCGCGAATGGCAGGATTTTGTTCAAGTTATGAATAAAGTAATTGGGAGATCCAAGCATGGAACGGTCAAAGAGTAGGTTTCTTGATGAACTATCAAACGGATTGATTAACCATAAAGAAAAAGAGAATATTCTTCTTGAATATGAATCACATATTGAAGAAATCCTGATTGAATCCTATGATCTTAAAACTGAAGCTGAAATTTATGATAGAATTGTCTCTCGTTTGGGCAGTCCGAATGAGATTTCTGGCTTGTGGAACGAGGAGCTCTCGGTTACTCCGAGTAATATGAAATGGCTGTTCATCCTGTTAAATATCATCTTTTTCGGTGGAGGAAGTTTATTAACGCTTGCCCATAATCTTTATCAATGGGAATGGCTCTCTGCCCTTTGGCACCATTTAACCGCTATTCCTATTCTAATTGCCTTTTTATACATGTTTTTTTGGGCACTGCTCGGATATGAAATCGGCAAAGGTTTTGGCCATAGGGGGAAAACCCTTTTAAGAAAAACCTTCTTACTTTCTCTTATCCCTAACTTATTGTTAATGGTTCTGACAGTATTTGAAATCATACCTCATTCTTGGTTTGCACCTTTATTAACGAAAACATTTATTTTTGCTTGTATCATTTTTACCATTTTTCTTTATCCAATTAGCTGGTTTGGCTACCGCTGGGGAAGGAAAGCATCGATATAAGCAGTTTTTTTTGAATATATACCTAGTAAAACNNTAAAACTATATATATAGAAAATCTACATGAAAGAGGGATGACGATGGATACGAAAATTAATAAATCAGATTGGCTTTTTTTGGTTTTATGCTTACTGCTAGGTATTTTAGGGGAAGAAGCATTTTTCCGGGGGAAAATTGGAATTTCTTATTTTGTATTTATTTTAGGTTTTTACGCGGTATTTTTTTTGCGTTTCCGCAGATACACTTTTTCCCATCAAAGAATAGGCTATTTGATTCTTTGTTGCATCTGGCTCCTGTCTGCAAGCTTTTTTTTGAACGACAACGAGGTTATGTATGGACTCAATATTATGGCAATTCCTTGCTTGGTTATCTTTCATCTTGTTTTAGTCACCAGTCCGAAACAAATGAAGTGGAATCAAATTGGAATGATTCCTTATCTGTTTTCCATGCTATTAAATTCTGTAAAATATAATGCGGCGTTTTCCCGGGTATTTGCAAAGGGATTGAAACAAGGTGTTGACCAGGGGAAGACGGTCATATGGAAAAAAGTACTTATTGGATTGGTCATTTCACTGCCTGTTTTATTTATCGTACTAAATTTACTTATGTCAGCAGATGCTCAGTTTAAACGGATGATAGGCGGAATACCGGAATGGTTTAACGTCATCGATGTAGAAAGTATTTTTAGGGTAGGAATTATTCTCTTTTATACCGCTGGCTTTTTTGGATTTCTGCAGATTCTTTCTAAAAAACAAATTAAAGTTATCCAACAGACCGCTAACGATTCAGGTTCCAAGCTTGATTCAATTATTACTATAACGGTTTTAATTGTAATCAATGCGGTATACCTATTATTTACGATGGTTCAGTTTAAATATTTCTTCAGCGGGTCTTTGCAAGGGGATTATACCTACGCAGAATACGCACGAAAAGGTTTCTTTGAACTATTGTTTGTCACGATGATCAATTTATCGATTACAGTAGTAGTCCTAACCGTCGTTAATCATGGTACTAATTTCGTAAAGCGATTCATGCAATTTTTACTTACCTTTTTGGTATTGGCTAGTTTTGTTATGCTCATATCTGCCTTTATGCGTTTAGGCATGTACGAGGACGCTTATGGATTCACTTTTACTAGGATACTTGCCCATTCGTTCATGATATTCCTGGTAGTCATCTTCATGTATACATTGGTAAAAGTATGGGTTGAAAAACTGTCCTTGTTTCATTTTTACTTTATTTCTTCTTTAATTTACTTCACAACCATCACAGTAATAGACTTAGATAAAATGGTGGTGAAGGAGAATATGGATCGCTACACGGAAAGCGGGAAGATCGATATATATTATCTTAACGATCTATCTTATACAGGTGTAATGGGATTGATTGACCTTTATGAAAAAGATCAATCAATAAATGGGCTGGAAGGAATATTGATAAAACGGAAGCAGCAGGCCTTGACAGAAAATAATCCTTGGCAGTCATATAACTTAAAAAGAGAGCAAGCTTTCTCAAAACTCAGGAAGCTTGATTTGAACTAGATAGAAAAGCATGCAAAAAAAATTTGCATGCTTTTCATTTTTTGTGTAACTTTCTCAAACATATTTCGTCTATCTAAATTGCGAATATTATAATAAATTGATTTTAAGGGGGATGAAATGAAACGATTTTTACGTATTATTATTCGACTAGTTTTGATTATTGGCGGCTTCCTTTTTATTTTTAATCTTCCATCCTTATTAGGAATTGGAAGAGATCATGTTGTGTTTAATTTTGAAACGTTTTGGGGGTTTATGAAATCAGATTTTCAATCTCTTCTCCAAATAAAGGATGCTGCCTACTTGTCGTTTTTTAAGCAATTGGACATTGCCGAAAGTTATCATTATTCAATGACGATCCTATTTATTAGCTTAATCTTTATTATTTTCATGGGTATGGTATTTTCAGTTCTGATTATGCTTGCACCGCAGAAACTGAGAAATATTTTAAAAAGTGGCATTAACTTTTTTGAAGCAGTCCCAGATTTATTAGTGATTTTTTTATTTCAGTTTTTTGTCATCATGCTCTATAAAGAAACAGGAATTAAATTTTTACAGTTATATGGAGTTTTTGGTGCAAAGCCCTACTTTGTCCCAATCATGACAGTCTCTTTCCTACCTTTATTTTTATTGATTCAATTTTTAATTAAGGTTATGACTGATGAACAATCCCAGCAATATGTGCTCTATGCGAAAGCCAAAGGAATCGGTCGCCTCAGAACCCTGCTTATACATATTATGAGAAACATTTTTCCACTTTCTGTCTTACAGCTAAGGACCATTGTTTGGGTATTACTTTCTAATATTTATTTAGTTGAATACTTGTTTAACATTAATGGATTTACACAGCAATTTTTTAAAATTATCTCTATGGGAGGAGATTTCGCTTCGCTCGTAGTTTGTTTGTTAATGTTTTCGATTCCATTGTTAGTCATAGAAGCAGCAGGCTGGACGATTTCAAAATTAATAAGAGGGAAGGAGCATGTAACAATATGAAGAAATATAAAATAACAATAATCGCTTCTTCCTTACTTCTTCTTCTCCTATTAATAAGTATTTTCTATCCTGCTTACGGACCGAAAGATTATAATCATCAGGTTTTAGTTAAAAATGAACAGGGAAAGATCATTGGGAGAGCTCCGTTTCCACCTTCCGAAGACCATATACTTGGAACCAATCGAAATGGTGAAGACATGCATTGGCTTTTGCTATATGGGGCAAAATTCACTCTTATTTCCACCTTTGGAGTCGCCATCTTAAGGGTGCTAATTGGAGGATTATTGGGGATTTTTTTATCAATCTGGGCCCCTTTTTTAAAAAGCTATGTGAAGGACTTTTTCCTGCCTTTCCGTTATATCCCTTTAATTCTCATAGGTATAATTTTAATGATTCCGATTGTCGGGAATTTTAATGATGTAGCCATCTCATCGATTGTAACCTATCAAATTATTATTCTTGTTTTTATTGGCGTTCCTTCCGTAACAATATTCGCTTCTGATGTAACGGATGAGTTATTAAAAACATCCTTCGTGCAAAGTTCTATTTTGATGGGGGCGGGTAAATTTCATCTAATAAGAAGACAATTGCTGCCCTACTTACTTTCTTACAGCGTTTTATTTACCGTTCAGCAGCTGATCAGTACGCTTCACATAACAATGCAGCTTGGGCTGTTTGGAATGTTTCTCGGTGGTAGGAATAGGGCGGGAATCTTTGGACTTGATGATCCCGATAAGCCGCCGCCAACTCCTGCAACAATCACGAATGAATGGGCAGGATTGATTGGACAGAATTTCAGAGAATTTTTACTTGCACCTTGGACTATCTTTAGTCCTGTGATAGGGTTTTTTATTGTCATTGCGCTTGTGAATATGATTAAAAAAGAACTAGAGGAAAACATGAATGGCCTGCAGGTTGTGAAAAAGATGAAAAAAGTTTCAAAGGCCGAATCCAAGACATTTGTGAAACAGGGATCATTTGAGCTTGTACGTAAGCTTTAACAGCAGGATGGAAAAAAAAGTGATTTCAAGAATAGATTTATTAAAAATTAAGGGAGAGTTGTCCATGAATCGAAAAGATGTCATCCTTGAGCAGTTTTTATTATCTCACAACAAAAATGGCTGGTTTGTATCCTTTCAAAGTGCTGCTGCAGGACTTACAGATGAGAAGGCAGTGTGGGAAGGGGAGAAATCCGAAAACTCATTTTGGAAATCGTCAGTCATTTGGTTTTTTGGAATGAACGTTATTTAAATCGGTTTAAAGAAATTCCAGTTCCTGAAATGCAAGGGGATAATAATTCTACTTTCACTGCTGTGTTAGAATGGGCTGAGGCTGTCGAGAGGTTTAATGCTGTAATGACCGATTGGTATAATGCGGTTCGGGAATGTGAGGATGCGAAATTAGATCAGCCGGTTAATACAGACTCGAATCATCCTTGGATTGAGACCCTAACCAATATCACTCTTCACAATGCCCATCATATTGGTCAAATTGTTACTATTAGGAAAATGCAGGGTTCTTGGGATAAGGAACAGGGTGTAAGTTAATTGCTAATTAATATCCAGCGAATGTCTTAAGTATCGAAAATTGTGTATTAAATCTCCGAAAATACGTTGTAAGTGTTAAAAAATATGTTATAAGTCTTAGAAGTTTTTTAGAATTACCAGTTAATATCCAGTGAATGTCGTAAGTTTTTAAAATTGTGTATAAAATCTCCGAAAACATGTCATAAGTACCAAAAAATATGTATTAAGTACTAGAAGTTAGATCTGTTTAGTAAAAAAACCGAGCCGAAGCTCGGTTTTTTTCATCTTATTAGTCCCCATTAAACATATCAAAGATCCCTTTAGCAATACTGCCTTCGTCTTTTCCTCCGCCTCGAGATGGGGCTGCAGCAAATACACGGCTGGCAAGTCGGCTGAAGGGCAATGATTGAATCCAAACAGAACCCGGACCGCGAAGCGTTGCAAAGAATAATCCTTCACCGCCAAACAAGGCCGTTTTAACGCCTTTAACAAACTCAATATCATACCCCACACTGCTGGTCATCGCTACTAAACAACCAGTATCTACCCTTAGAGTTTGACCCGGCAGGAGTTCTTTTTTAATAATCGTGCCGCCGGCATGAACAAACGCAAGACCATCGCCTTCCAGCTTTTGCATAATAAAGCCTTCTCCACCGAAAAAGCCTGCGCCAATTTTTCGCTGGAATTCAATTCCTACCTGAACCCCTTTTGCAGCTGCAAGAAATGCATCCTTTTGACAGATGATTTTTCCGCCATGTTGGCTTAAATCCATTGGAATGATTTTACCAGGGTAAGGAGAGGCAAAGGAAACCCGCTTTTTTGCTGCTCCAGAATTGGTAAAGGTAGTCATAAACAAGCTTTCACCTGTAAGAACACGTTTACCCGCACTAAATAGTTTTCCCATAAGGCCGCCACCGCCGCCTCCAGATCCATCACCAAAAATGGTCTCCATATGTATGTCATCTTCCATCATCATAAAGCTTCCCGCTTCAGCCACAACTGTTTCATTTGGATCAAGCTCTACTTCCACGAACTGCATATCATCACCATAAATCTTGTAATCGATTTCGTGATTGTTCATAGTAATCCCTCCAAATTTTATAATGTTTACCTATTTACATTATAAAAAATTTAGGAAAAATATACTATTTTTAACTGAAGATAAAATAAAAAGACGTCTGTTAAAAACAGACGTCTTTCGCGTATTGAGGCGAAAAACCACACTCCACATTGTGTGTTCCTAAAAGGAATGTTTTTCGGCTTACACAATTCAGCTCATCGCTTAATCATCTTAACATTAATGGGACCCAGAAGACAAGCTAAAAATTTTGGTTTATTTTTCAAATAAAAGTCTTGCTAGTATATACGAATTACTCTATATTCA
>NZ_JBALPP010000172.1:0-5886 GCF_036965425.1 Neobacillus drentensis
CCTTATACTATTTATAACAATAACGTCTTTTGTTGTATTTATACAAATTATAAATATCTCCTTAAAAGATATAATTTCGATGGAAAGTATGTAAAATAAATCTGTTTATAAAACAATTTACTACCTCTCCTCTACGTTGTTCTTAAAAATCCTTCATTTTGAATCTCAATATGGAACCGCATATCCATATTCATATTAGGAAGGTAAACGTTTCTCCAATTTTTTAATTCTTCGTGTGAAATCTTGCTTCGATAAAACTGCCCTAATCCGAAAATATCAGCTTCACTTTTTTGTATTTTAGAAAATAGTTGGTTAAACCGATTCGTAAGGATATCATTTAGTTCCTTTTTTATTAAAGTAGCGGATGGATTTCCTCTTGTTTCCATTACCACGACCTTCAAATTTATTCTGCTTTTCATATATGGTGTTTTTCCATTAAATTCGACTTTATTATCCATGGAATTACTGACAATCATTACGGATGCGTGGTCCGAAACTTCAATTTTTCCTTGAGCACTTTCTTCCTTAAAAGCATTATATAAAAGAGTTTCTTCCGAGCTGATTTGGCCCACCATTTTCCCTTTTTTAATGATGGCTGACCCGATTTGTTCCAGGGGGGTGGCTTTTCCTGTTTGAATGATTGGTAATGCAGCATCACGTGTAGAGGAATGGATACTGCGGTAAACTTCCCATACCCGAGTAAGTGAGATTTCAGGAGTCCATCCGGCATTTTTTTCAAAAAAGTCGTATGTAGTCACTCCTTTTTTTGTTTTCTCGTAGAACGTAGCAATATCCTCATTACAAATGGCTACTAAGGCTTTATTTGGAATATCACGTGACCTAATGAATCCAGATATAAGGTCAATTAAACCTTGCTCTGCAATACGTCTGTCAAGCAATATTATCTTTACATGGAGCAAATCGACACTACCCTCCATATTTCTGCTAAGATTGTCGACCGCTTGAGTGATTGTTTCTCCTTTTGCCGATACAAGTTGCATTTTTGCTCTTGGTTCTTCTGATTCAGGGATTTTAAGAAACACCCTGTATTGTCCGTCCTCTTTCGAAATCGCCATGACTACAGGAAGCACTCGATGGTTGATATCTTTATAATCCCAACATCCACATAATGTTATAGTTATCAATATTAGAGGAATAATATATGCGAATCGTTTAAATGGTTTCATTTTTACCCTTCCTCTTTAATCGTAGTCCCAAAAAACAAAGCGATAAGGGGATAGATATAATACTGTAAAATCTAAAAAATGCGTTCCACCGGAATAGCTTATTTACATCCTCCCAGGTTGGTGCAACCAATAGACAGGTAAAAAAGACTAATACAGACAATGACAATAATAGAAAGATTGGTTTAATGGATGGAATATAATGGTTTATGATTCGAATTGCTTTCCATGTTGTCATAGATGTGTAAATGGTAACAAAACAAATTAAACTTATAAGAAAAAACATAGTGACCCTTTCAAACATTAGCCAATTAATGCTTAACGAATCTAAAACAACAACGAATGGCATAAAAAGAGTGGATGCCGTATGCGGTCCAAATGTTAGAACTGGAATATATACTGAAAATATAAAAAAGGGTATAAGAATTAATGCAGCCACCACAACTCCCTTTTTCCCATAAGAAAAATAGGGCTGTACAAAACCCAGGAATAAAAATCCTCCGGCAAAGGCAAAAAAGCTCTCAAAGAAATCAGGTTTTGTTAGGAATCGGAAATCAGTATCAATTGGAATCGCATATCTCCAATCAGCGTTTTCGAAAGAAAGAATCATGATAAAAAGAATGATAGGCAGAAAAATGAAAGCCAGGATTAGCCCGGTTCGAAAAATCACTTCAATTCCTTTTGCTGCCAAGTAGGTTATCATTGATAGCAATAAAATCATAATCGCCCATATAGGTGTGTGTGTTAAAAAGACAATGTTAATTATTTCTGCGTAAGCTCTGACAGTTATGATAATAACCATGATGAAATATATCAAAACTGGGATAAGGAATAAGAAAGTTGGAATTTTCCCAATCCCTGAATAGATGCTGATAATATCTTTGTTCGGAAAAAAACTTAATCCCTTCAAATAAATTAAGATAAAGATAAAATGTAACGTTACACCTAATAAAATCGGTGCCCAGTGACCTTGAGACGTACTGGCTAAAATATTACCTGGATACAAAAAAAAGATAAGTCCCAAATGACTTAAAATATAAATAGATATGACATGTAAACTTTTAGCCATTATTGTTTTTCATTCCTTTGAAGGTTTACATAGATATAGGGTCTTCCAAAGGTATTCACACTTGCTAAATAAGCAATGGTAAATACCAGTCCAGTAGCCAATCCTATAAGTCCAAAAGCAGCAGCAAGTACAACGAGAATATACTTATACAATCTTATGGAAACAGCCTGTTGAAAACCGATAATGGTTGAGTTTGCAATGGTAGTGGCTGCAAGAACAATAATCAGCAGGTTGCTAACTAATTTAGCTTCTACAACGGCTTGTCCGAGGATAATTCCGCCTACCATGGTTATGGTTGGACCAACTGATTTCGGCAACCTTATGGTAGCTTCTAGAATCAATTCAAGTATGACGAGCATTAAGATAATTTCTACTAACGCCGGATATGGCACTCCTTCACGGCTATGGGCAACCGTTAAGGCAAGATCTATCTGCAGCACTTCGGGATTCACCGAAACTAATGCGACATACAATCCTGGAAATATCAAAGTCACTAAAATACCTAAAACCCTTAGAGTTCGTATGGCAATCATCAAAAATAGAGGGAAATTTCGGTCGTTTTCATCGATAAACATATCCTCTAAAAGAATTGGCAGACACAACGCTAAAGGAATATCGTCTACAAAAAGAATGACTCTTCCTTTTTTTAGACATTGTACTACTTGGAAAGGAAGGTCAGTGGTATGAAATTTTGGGACAGTCTCCCAAGAAGAAAATCCCATCATTTTTGTAAGACTTTGAATATGACTTATATCCATCTCTATTTTTTCTTCAATCTTATTCTGAATGATTTCAACCAGTTCCTTATCTGCTCTACCATCCATAAAAAGCAATGAGACTTTCTTAGTCTTATTAGGTCCTGTTAAGAATGAGGTTACAGAAAGATTACTCGAAGGAAATTGTTTACGAACAATCCCAATATTTGTTTCGATGTTTTCAGTAAAGGAAACTAATGGACCCTGCATGACATTTTCATTAGAAGGTACATCAATCGAACGATCTAACGTTTTCGTAACAGGCTCAACAGTAATATAACGATTGGTATTTTCAAAAGTAATAATAAGTTTTCCTTCATATATAGAGGAAATAGCCTTCTTTGTATCCGCCTCTTCCTCTTTGCCAAGCATGGACCAGAATTCATCAATCAATTTATCTTCCGAGAAGGCACTTTTTGCATAATGGTGAAGGAAATCCCTTGTTTTATTTAAATCAACTAATGTCGTAAATCCTAATAGGACAACCGGAGTATTGGCAATGTAATCCCGCTGCAAAAACAAATCATCGTTTTTCCCCAACACGGTCTTAATTTGTTGCACCAAATAATCCATAGCTATAGTCCCCTCACAAATAATTAATACCAATAAAAAATATTAATTTAATTCTGTTTTATTATGATTGCCCTTTAGTACATGTTTCTTGGTAATAACTTATAGGAAAAACAGGGGAACCTTATAATTTTATTTTGGTTTAAAAAGGAATATTTTATGCGAAATGATTTCTGAATCATGATTCACCCCACATTTACAAGTTACTCCCAGTCATTCTATTTCGTTATTCCTTCTTCAACTAATGGATGCTCTAATGAAACAGGGACCTTCAAATGACGGTCTCTTTTGTGTAGGTAGACAAAAACGTATAAATGTATACTTCTTTTCTTCTACTTTGTAAATCGTATATTTTCCTGCTCCGTGTTGTTCATCAAGCTTCATAATGGCTCTTTCATTGGCTATGCTTTTATCTTTCGCATTTTCTATTTCGGTTGTAGAAAGTTCATAATAATTTCAACTAATGGGAGCATTTTTAAAAAAAGTAATGCCCCTGTTTTAAATTATCAATAGGTAAGTAACCAATTAAAGCCCAACTCATACAATATGCTATAGGATTTTTACTTAATCACCCAATAAAAGAGGAGCATATGATGGAGAAACGTACTATTAATCAATTGGGCGGAAATGTGCCACAACCGATCCGTAGTGATGGAGCAGGTGGGATTGACTCCGGTCCTCGTAATATTATGCGGGATCTTCAAAATCCGAATATGCTTGTCCCACCTATGACAGATGCTGGATTGGTTCCTAACCTAAAATTCTCATTCTCAGACACTTCAATGATATTAAATCACGGTGGATGGTCACGGGAAATCACTGTCAGGGAACTTCCTATAGCGACCACCCTTGCTGGAGTAAATATGAGCTTAACTCCCGGAGGAGTACGTGAACTCCATTGGCACAAACAAGCAGAATGGTCTTATATGCTTTTAGGACGGGCACGTATAACCGCGGTTGACCAGCAAGGTCGAAATTTTATTGCCGACGTTGGCCCAGGAGATCTTTGGTACTTTCCGCCAGGTATCCCACATTCAATTCAAGGGTTGGAAAATTGCGAATTTCTATTGGTCTTTGATGAGGGAAACTTTTCCGATCTTTCCACCTTATCCATCTCTGATTGGTTTGCACATACACCAAAAGATGTACTGTCGGCCAATTTCGGAGTTCCAGAGAGTGCGTTTAACTCTATTCCTTCTGAACAGGTATATATCTATCAGGGGGAGGTACCCGGTCCATTGGAAAGTCAAGAAGTCCAATCCACCATCGGAGAGGTTCCTTTAACATTCAAGCACGAGCTGTTGAAACAAATACCAATCAAAACGCCTGGTGGAAGCGTAAGAATTGTGGACTCATCTAACTTCCCCATTTCAAAAACCATCGCAGCAGCACTTGTTGAGATAGAACCGGGTGCAATGAGAGAACTTCATTGGCATCCCAATAACGACGAGTGGCAGTATTACCTTACCGGACAAGGACGAATGACTGTATTTACTGGAAACGGTGTAGCTCGTACATTTGATTATCGAGCTGGTGATGTTGGATATGTACCCTTTGCTACTGGACACTATATTCAAAACACCGGTACTGAAACATTATGGCTTTTAGAGATGTTCAAAAGCAACCGCTTTGAAGACGTGTCTCTAAATCAATGGATGGCACTGACTCCTAAAGAATTAGTTAAGAGCAACTTAAATGTTGGATTAGAATTGATCGACTCTCTACGCAAGGAGAAATGGCCTGTTGTGAAATATCATGGGCGTTCCCACTACCCTAAAGATAAGAGGTGATTTTATCATCCATAGAGTTGTGGAGGTGGTTTCTATGTACAAAACTATTTACGACTACGCAGCCGAGATTGCAAAAGATGTTATAAAAGCAAGAGGGGAGGCTATTAATGGCGAAAGTGAATTATTAGAAACTTATCTAAGTGATGAGGCTGTTACCAACTTATATAAAAAAATATTTAGAGTTCTATCTGACCAAATAATATTTTATGACGTTGCCGTTGGACAAAATTATTCCCTCCCACCATCTAACTTTTGTCAACCATATGCAGTTTATCAGAATTCCTCATTTTATAAGTAGTAATATCATCACTAAATCAAGGAGTGATCAGTTTAGGGTATGGATTCTCTTCTTTTTTTAGTACAATAGGGCAAGTACCTTTTAGGGGGCTTGCTTTATTAATTTTAAATAATTTCATAGTTGTTTTAGAGTTACTTATTAAGTTAGATTGTAAACGATTTCACTTAAACTAACGGGTTGCAAGAGTTAAAGATTGGGATGGCAGTGGCGATCCTTTTTT
>NZ_JBALPP010000173.1:0-12648 GCF_036965425.1 Neobacillus drentensis
TCCTATCCCTACTAATTGTCTATCTCTATTATTTGCATACAAAAGGAATTTTGATTTCCAATTTAACCTTACTGTGGAAATTACATAAGAAGGTTATTATGATTATTTTCGGGTTTGTATCATATAGTTTGGGTGTTTATTATTTGGGTTTTAGGAAAGGGAGAAAAGGCTAAAAGGAATCCAAATAAAAAGGGACGAATTGTCCCTTTTACGATTTTTTGCAAGATAACCCCCACAGCATCTGCTGTTGGGGTTATCTTATTTTTATAAAGCAATATAATTCCTATTTTTATTTATTACAATAGCAGCTACCTGTTGAATATTCAGCGGGTTGGCGAACGACTCCATTTTAGAATTATCGGACCAGGATTTTGCATTTCCGGCCCATGTATTGGTTGTTCCACAATAGGTCACTTGCCCGCCATGGCGGACAAATGTCTGTGCCCATTCCAACAAATTTTGTGGATGGTCGCTATGGAGAAAATCAGGTATGGACATCCCTAATTGTTCTGCAATCGTTTTTTCCGCCTCAGGATTGCCAATCATGGTTGCCAGTCTTCCTTTAATTAATCCATTCACACCCTCTCCATTAAAAAACATTGTCACTGGAGTTCCGTACCGCTGCAGGTATACCGCGGTCACAAAAGCTGAAAAGAAGTTAGGGTAAACCGATGTTTCAAAATTTGAAAAGCCGTTTCCTGCACTGTCTGGACCAGAAGATACATGTATTAAAAGTGGTTGCTGACTTTGAGCAGGTAAAAAATAACTCACTATTTCCCCTCCCGAAATTTAGCCTATTGCATTTTATGTGAATAGCCAACCATGGGTGTTTGGGAAAACTCTATTAATTGGATTCTTGTTATGAGTTATTCTTCACATTTAATTCAATTATTTGCACTAGTTCCTCAATAATATCGTTCAGTTTCATCATGCTTGTATCTTTCTTAAGAATATTAGAAGTTTTATACAGCAATATTTCCTCTTGCTCACTCACAAAAATGCCCCCATTCTTAAAATGATGAACTTTTTATTCCTAATGACGTTTTTTACTCATATATGTAATTTACACATATTATACAACACGTTACTTGTATATGTAAATTACATATATAAATTTTTTGCGAGAATTCAGAATAATAGTACATAACAAAAAAGGCCACTAATCAGTGACCTTTCAACAAGACAAAAACATGAAGTTAGTTAATTCCCTGCTCTATCATAGCATTTGCTACCTTTAAGAAACCTGCTATATTGGCACCGACAACCAGATTTCCTGGGGCATCATATTCTTTTGAGGCTTTCATACTCTTACTATATATATCTTTCATGATCACTTGTAATTTCATATCCACTTCTTCTTGTGTCCAAGCTAACCTTGCACTATTTTGGGCCATTTCTAACGCTGAAACTGCAACACCACCTGCATTTGCAGCTTTGGCAGGCGCGAATAAAACATTATGCTCCATAAAAGTATCAATGGCTTCTAGGTTGGAAGGCATATTCGCTCCTTCTCCGACTGCCTTTACCCCATTCAAAATTAACAGTTCTGCTGCTTCCTTATTTAACTCATTTTGGGTTGCACATGGTAATGCAATATCGCATGGGATCGTCCAGATTCCTGAACACCCTTCTTGATATACTGCATCTGGATGTTCCTTGACGTACTCATTTATTCTTTTATTCTCTACTTCTTTTATTCTTTTAACCGTATCCAGGTTAATTCCATTTGGATCATACACATAGCCATTTGAATCGCTGCATGCAACCACTTTAGCACCAAACTGCAATGCTTTTTCCATTGCATATATCGAAACATTCCCCGAACCAGATACCGCTACAGTACTCCCTTTAAAGCTTAATCCCTGAGAATTCAGCATTTCTTCTACAAAGTATACGGTGCCATATCCTGTCGCTTCTTTGCGCCCCAAGCTTCCACCATAACCAATGCCTTTTCCCGTTAATACACCTGCTTCATAAGCACCTTTTAACCTTTTATATTTCCCAAACATATAACCGATTTCTTTTGCCCCAACCCCAATATCCCCAGCAGGAACATCGATATCCGGCCCGATATGTCTGCTTAGCTCTGTCATAAAGCTCTGGCAAAAGCGCATAATTTCTAAATCAGATTTACCTTTTGGATCGAAGTCAGAACCGCCTTTTCCGCCTCCAATTGGCTGTCCTGTTAATGAGTTTTTAAAGATTTGTTCAAAACCGAGAAATTTTATGATGCTTGCGTTAACAGAAGGGTGAAACCGCAGCCCCCCCTTATATGGTCCTATTGCACTATTAAACTGAACACGGAATCCACGGTTCACTTGTACATTCCCTTTATCGTCCACCCACGGGACCCTGAAGATAATCATCCGCTCCGGTTCCATCATTCTTTCTAGAACTGCTAGTTTGATATAAATTGGATTTTTCACAAGGACCGGTACTAAAGAATCAAGGACTTCTTTAACAGCCTGTTGAAATTCCCATTCATTTGGATTACGCAGCTGAACACTATTAATTAAACGATTGACGTATTCCTTTACAATTTGTGTTTGATTCTCTTCCACTCTTTCCATCATTTTCATAAGTTTTCAGCCCCAGATCTATTTTAAGATTGGCTGTGTTAAACTTGGCTGTTGATTTGCGCTCCAGGTGCTTCGCTTTCCGCGGGCGGTCCGGGGAGCCTTCTCGGCGCTGAAGCGCCTGTGGGGTCTCCCCTGCCCCGTCCTCCCGCAGGAGTCTCGCACCTTCCGTTCCAATCAACAGAGTTACAAAATCAACAATGACCTTTAACACTGCCTAAAAATTAAGAAAATTCCTTTTCTTCAATGTGTTTTCATTTTATAATTTATTAATTAATAGTTACAATCTTAATTTTCGATGAAATTAATGCGTTTTACGCATTAAATGGAGTGATTTAAAAATGGAGACAAGGCAAATTCAGTATTTCATAGAGGTGGCAAAAAGAGAGCATGTTACAGAGGCCGCAGACGCCTTGCATGTTGCCCAATCATCCGTAAGCAGACAAATCTTCAATTTAGAAAACGAATTGGGGGTAAAACTTTTTATACGTGAGGGAAGAAGTGTAAAGTTAACCCCAATAGGAAGAATTTTTTTTGAAAGAATGAAACAAGTATGGAATCTAATGGAGGATGCAAAGCGAGAAGTAGAAGAAAATTTAAACCCTGAAAAAGGTACCGTTCGAATTGCATTCCCAATTAGCATGGCGGCTCATACCTTGCCGTTCATTATTTATGCTTTTCGCACCAGGTACCCAGAAGCGAAATTTCAAATGAGCAATGCCCTTTATTATGATTTAATTGATGGTGTTATAAATGGTGAATTTAATTTGGCCATGATTGCCCCCATGCCCAATCCGGAAAAAGAGAAAAAAATTAAAGGAGCTACACTATTTACCGAAAATATCGTTGCTCTCATCCCTCTTCATCATCCGTTATCTGATCGGAAATCGATTAGGTTAAGAGACTTAAAGGATGACCCATTTTGTGTTCTTCCAGAAGGGTTTGTTTTTCGCGAACAGGTTGTTGGGGCTTGTAATAATGCTGGTTTTTCACCCCAAATTGCCTTCGAAGGAAAAGATATTGATGCATTAAAAGGATTAGTCTCAGCAGGACTAGGTGTAGCATTGATGCCTGAGATGACTTTGGTGGATAATACCCCCCGCTCCACTGTCATGATCCCATTATCTGATGAGAATCTCACCCGATCAGTCGGTGTCATCTACCCTGCCCAACGGAAACTTCTTCCTACCGAAGCTTTGTTTTATGATTTCCTGCTTGAAACTTATGAACGATTACATGAATTTAAAAAATGAATGTACCTAAAAAGGAACCTGAGTCAATGACTCAGGTTCCTTCTACTATACTTTTCGCCGCTTTTCTCGCTCTCAAAAATCGGACTACATTTAAAACAATGGTTTTTGAAACAGCATACGTTGGGACAGCCAAGACCATCCCAAGTACGCCTGCTAGATTGCCCGCAGCCAAAAGAATAATGATAATAGTTGCTGGATGCGTATCCAATGATTTCCCTAGAATCATCGGAGACAGGAAGTTTCCTTCAATTTGCTGAGCAACTAGGATTACAACGATTACCAATAAAGCTTTTGTAGGTGAATCAAAGAAACCTACCAGCACTGCCGGTGCACCACCAATGATCGGCCCGACATATGGGATTATGTTAGTGAAGGCTACAATCAGTGCCATGATTAATGCATAGCGTAAGCCGATAATTAAGTATCCAATAAAGGCTAATGTTCCGACAGCCAGGGCGACCACCACCTGTCCCTGAATGTAGGCGGATAGGGTCTCTCCTGTTTCTTTTAAAATTTTTAAGCTCTCATCCCTGTAATCGGAAGGAATGAACTTTGATACTGCTCTAGGAAATTTTTGTCCATCCTTAAACATATAAAATAATAAAAATGGAACAGTCACAAGAATAATCGCAATGTTAGTGACGATGCCAAAAAAGCCGAGAAGGATGTTAGTCAGTTTGTTTGGAAGTGTATTGGCATACTCCAATAACCGCTGCTGAACATTATCAATCATTTCACTTTGCTGACTCCGGAAGTTTTTAAACTCTGAAGACTTGATTACATCATTAACATAATCAGTCGTCTTATGAGCAAAGCCAGGCAGATCATTGGCAAGTTCTGTGGCTTGTTTTGAAACAGCAGGGACTAGGCTTCCGGCTGCTAATACAAGAAGACCGGCAAACACAACATATAGGACCAAAATGGCTGCTACTCTAGGGAGTTTTTTGCGTTCCAGAAAATTCACAACCGGATTCAATAGGAAATAAAGGAACCCAGTGATGAGAATTGGAAAGAAAACCGTTGAGAAAAACACCCCTATTGGCTTAAACATAAATGAAATCTTGGTTGAAACGAAAATAATCGACAAAACAAGCAAAATTTGAATCAGCCAGAATTGTATTTTAGATTTAGACACGAATTTGTACCTCATGCTTCAAATATTTGGATAAAGTATATCAAAATATTGGAGAAATATACAGTAAATATGGAAGATTTTATTGAAGTCCCACTTACATTTATAAAAATTCAAACCATAATTAAGAAAAAAGCCGATTCTTCTATATAAATAGAAAGTAAATCGGCTTTTTATTTGAAGTTAGGTCCTTACTACTTTTTCCTCTATACTTACTTCATTTTCCTTTTTTCTAGAAGATAAATTTGCTAGCGCACCTGGAAGGGCAATCATCGCCGGCAAAAAGATTGGAAGAAGCACAAAGCAAAGCACAATCAGTCCTGTAATAACTGCTACCGCTAATTGATATAAAACCATAATTCCAGCAGGCATTAGTGTGGCAAAAGTGCCTCCTAGTATAATGACGGCTGCAATAATGACACCGCCTATATGTCTAGAAGCCACCACGATGGCGTCTTTCTGTGACATATGAGGGTATTCCTTAAAGCGCATCATTAAGAATATACTATAGTCTACTCCCAAGGCGACAATAATGATAAAGGAGAAGAACGGAACGAAGGAAGAAACCCCTTCATACCCCTTCAAATCTATGAAAATATAGTTTATCACGAACATGGCGGCATAGTATGCTCCCAAAAGGGATGCCGTGATGAAAACCGGTGTCCAGAAAGATCTTATAACAAAGAACAACACGAGCAAAACTCCGATAATGACGATTGTTGTCGTTCTATTTAAATCCCGGCTCAATATATCATTCGTATCATTTGTTGTCGCGCTTGGGCCAGCTGTACCAAACTTGGCATCGGAAAGCTCTGTTCCTTTAAGTCCATTGGCAACCGTTGCATTTATTTTATTAATGGTACTTAAAGCTTCTGGAGAATAAGGATCCGCTTTTAAAACAACCAGCATTTTTGTAATTTTTCTATCATTGGACATGAAAGCGTCTAAAGATTTTTCAAAGTCCTTGTCCGTCAAGGCTTCCTTCGGCATAAAGAAAGTTTTATTTCCTTTATATTGCGTTAAGAAACCGTTCGTTTGCCCTAACCCATCAGAAATTTGCTTTAACCCGCCGTTTACATCCGATAGTTTTTGTCCAAAGACATTGAAACCATTGAGTCCGTCAGCCAGCTGCTGCTGACCCGATTTCATTTGGCCAAGACCATCCGTTACTTTGTTCATATTCGTTACGATTTTACCTATTCCTGAAGAAGTTTTACCAAGACCTGCTTCCATTTCTTTCAAGCCTGCAGCCATTTTGGATAAACCGCTGCTCATGCTTGAAAGATTTTTATTGGCTTCTGCAAAGCCGGTAGTTGCTGCATTGTACTTATCATTTAATACTTTTATTCCTTCAGGCGTAATCTGACTCAAATTTGATAATGAGTCATCGATTTCTTCCTTTAATGCCTGATAATTCTCATCACTATTGGCATTTGCATAACTCTGACCCAGCTTTGTCACCATTGATTGCATGGAAGCGAGTGAGTTTTTTGCATCTAGAAGTTTCTGTGCTTCAGCTTGGTATTGTTTCCCCATCTCTTGGAAACCAGCCTGCATGGTTTTATAATTTTCAGTTAACACGGCAATACCGCTGCTGGTCTTTGAGAGATTTGTTTCGATGTTTGCAATACCATTGCTGATCGTTTGTGAATTACTTGACCCATTATCGATACCAGCTTGGATTTGCTTTAATCCATTGGTTAAGGCGTTCATCCCATCTTGAAGCGTTGCTGTACCCTCAACCATTTGAGTGACCTTCGAAAAGTCAGCTGATCCGAGCTTTTCTTGCGCCTGCTTTAAGCCATCATTGATTTGATCCACACCATTTTGCGTTTTGGAAATGCCATCGGTAACCGATCCCATTTGACTATCGACATAAAAACCATCAATTGGTTTTCCTTGAGGCTGGGTAACAGAAGAAACCTGCTTCACTCCCTTAATAGCCTTGATGCTTTCCGTTACGTTATCAACAACTGCAAGCGATTCATTATTATTTAATGCTGAACTATTTTCAATGACAACAGTCGCAGGCATTGCCTGGCCCTTGCCAAAATGGTCCGCAATGATATGAAAGCCCTTTGTAGAAGGATAGCGATTTCCAAGTTCTCCAATCGTATCAAAGTTAAGCTTTTGTTGGTGGAAATACACCATCGGTCCCAGGATTAAAACGATAAGGATCCCCGTTATTAATGGACGCTTTATCGCAAAGGAGGATGTTGCTCCCCAGAATTTGTTTTCCTTATGACCGCCGCCTGCATTCTTGGAAGGCCAGAAAAGTTTATTGCCAAGAACTTTCATCATGAAAGGGGTTAAGGTCAGAATTTCAAGTAATAGGATCGTTACACCGATTGCCACAACCACACCAGATTTATAGATTGGTGACTCCGCAAAAACAAGGGCAAGGAATGCAATAAACACCGTAAGAATACTATAAGCAATCGTTTTACCCGCCGTTTTATAGGTTCTGATGATCGATTCATCTATCGAATGGCCATGGGATAGTTCCTCCCTAAATCGATTAAACAGAAGGATATTGTAATCCGTACCGATACCAAAGAGGATAAGCACTAAGAGCATTTGGGTAAGACTTGTAATCGGGAATCCTGCCTTATCAATTAATTGAGCGGCAATTCCCATGGAAACAAGATAGGAAAAGGCCACCGTCACTAAGGAAATCAAAGGCGTCACCACTGACCTAAACGCAATAATAAGCACAACTAAAATAAAGATTACGGTCAATGCAGCGCTCTTCTCAACTCCGGAAACAGAAGCTTTTAGATAATCATTATTGATAAAATCCTCCCCGCTAAGATAGTACTTAACAGGTACTTTTTTAAGCTTGCTATCAAATTCTTTTTTAATATCATCCACTTCTCTTGACTTCTTATCAAGCTTAAAACTCACCATAAGAGTCGTGCCATCTTTAGAAACCAAAGAGCTTTTTGCTTCTGGTATACTAAAAGGATCGATCATATCGGTAATACCTAGCTCTTTGCGGCTATCGCTAATCGATTTTACCTGATCCCCGATTTTTTTCATTTCATCATTAGAGATTTTATTTTTATCATAAAATACGATAAGGTTGTTCGTTCCCTTGATAGTATCCATCTTTTTGAGGATGTTGTCCGCTATGACCGAGGGGCTTCCATTCCCCGTTCCTTGCTGTCCCTTTTGCCGCAGTATGGCGTTGATGTCGGGCTGAATGACTGTAAGCAATATTGTTGCAATCAGCCATAAAGCAAATATAGCCCAACGGCCTTTTATGATTGATCTCACCGTACTTGTTCCCTCCTATTTTTAATAAAATGTTTATTTTTCCTATTGGTCTTCTTTCAGAAAAAACAAAACATCATTGAATTCCCTCTTCACATTAGTCACTATAACAAGGGAATAGGAAGGGTTCAAAAAGCAAAATGGAACGAGTGCATCAAAATAATACATTATTAGCAATTTGTATTATTACAACATGACCTGGTTAAAGATTTCGAACAACTCCTCTTTCTGGTATTTATATTCTTTACTCACCCAATTCTGTAAAATGGTCATAAAGGAAGTGGCATATAAGTCACACATGACCTCAGGATACTTCGACTGATTGATTTTTGTTGAAATCGGATCATTCTCTGTTTTTGAATGTTCACGTAAAATATCACTTGCAATTTTTACCATGCTTTTGAAAAAAATATGCCCATCTGACCCCAATAACGTATTTTCGAATAACACAAAATGTTCATCTACATAATCGACCAGTAATTTAAAGGTGTCAGTATTGCACTCCTTATTTAATTTAATAATCTCTTCAGATAAATGATAAATAAAATCTCTTAGCAGGCTGTATTTATCTTCATAATAACGATAAAAAGACGTGCGATGAATTAACGCATCATCACAAATATCTTGAATCGTGATTGATGAGAATCGTTTCGTTTGCAGCACATGCATAAAACTCTGTATGATTTGGCGCCTTGTGCGCTCGGTCGTATAGTTCATAGTACACATCCCTATCATGAATTCAAAAGCTAATATGCTCCCATACTGGAGTAATTTCTGTAATAATTTCATTTTTATTAAGTTGTTGAAGGTCGTTTTTCTTTTGCTTAGCTACTTTTAATTGATGAAGATCAGAAAAGAAAATGAATGACTCATTTATAAATTTATGACCTTCTCTAGTTATTGGGTCATGTAAATCAAAAAACAATTCTACTATTTTATCATAAGATACTTTCCAAGGATTAAACCATATTTCTACTATCTTTACATTTGTACCTTTTAAATGTCCTGTTCGAACATTTTCAATCCCTCGAAATCCCGAAATAAATGCTTTTTGACTAAAAAATTCGCTTGCACCAAACACTGCTCTTTCCATTTAATATCGCTCCTTC
Source organism: Neobacillus drentensis (assembly GCF_036965425.1). GTDB lineage: Bacteria > Bacillota > Bacilli > Bacillales > Cytobacillaceae > Neobacillus > Neobacillus drentensis_F. The sequence continues at coordinate 9,344 of NZ_JBALPP010000173.1, forward strand.
AGAGCGATAAACCTTCTTCCCATTCAAAAAACCTCTCTTTGTTTAAAAGAGAGGTTGGTATGATGAAATACTTTCCTCTCATCTTTCAAAGGTTATCACCTTTGCAGGAATTAGCACCGTTTCAAGTCAATAGTTTGACTGATGGTTGCCGGGTTTCACAGGGCCTGTCCCTCTACCACTCTGGATAAGAAGTTTATCGCTATTTATTTTTAATAACAATAACACCCACTGAACTGAAATTCAAGTAAAAAATCTCGGAGACGTGCATTTAGCGGAATGGATCAAAAAGGCAAGAAATGATTGTTTTACTACGTACAAAAGCCCACCAAAGCACAGCATTGAAGAACCTTCAATATTGAATTTTTATGAACATTACATATTTTTCCATATGAAATTTCCTTATATTTTAATATTTTTTTTTGCAATTTTAATTATTCGGATAATTCCTTTATCCTATTCATAATGAATTTAAAATCTTTAAATTAAGGACAGAAAACTAAGGAGGGAGAATATCTATGGAAGCAAAATTTTGTAGAGAATCAAGAGTTTTACGAACAAGTCGTGTATTTCCAAATGACGTAAACAACCACAATACATTATTTGGGGGACGATTATTGAGTGATGTGGACCAGGTAGCGTCTATTTCCGCTGCTCGACATAGTCGCAGGGAATGTGTTACTGCTTCAACCGATTCAGTTGACTTCTTATGCCCTATTCATACATCAGATTCGGTTTGTTTTGAATCATATGTGACATGGACAGGTACATCATCTATGGAAGTTTTTGTAAAGATCATTGCTGAAAATTTAAAATGTGGTGAACGTAGAATTGCAGCTACTGCTCTACTAACCTTTGTTGCACTTGATCAGAATAAACGTCCAGCACATGTTCCCCAGGTCATTCCTGAAACAGAAGAAGAGAAAAAATTGCACGAAACTGCACCAGAGCGAGCAAAAATGCGCAAGGAAAGAAAACAAAAGAGCAAAGAATTAGCCACTTTCTTAACAACAAATTAATTAGCACGTTGATTTCCTAACTAATCAAAAATGGTGGCAAAAACAAAATAAAAAAACCCTTATTGTATAAGAAATTTACAGTAATAAGGGTTTTTTAGATTCATTTAAGATCTATTGTGTGATATCTTCATGGGTCATCTTTTAAGTTTCTCCATATAGTTTAAGAAGACCCACATCGTCACCTATAAGATTCACGAGAGGACTTTGGGAAGCCAGGAGAAACGTCCCCCGTGTTACCTTACCTTTTCTCTAGATAAAGCATTTTTAAATTGTTCGATTAAAATAGGAACGATTTCAAAGGCGTCGCCAACGATTCCATAATGGCAGTTTTGAAAAATTGGGGCTTCTTTGTCCTTATTAATGGCAATGATTAAGCCGGAATTTTTCATTCCCACAATATGTTGAATCGCACCGGAGATCCCAATTGCAAAATAAATTTTTGGCGTCACGGTCACACCGGTCTGCCCTACTTGATGTGCGTGTTCAATCCAGCCGGCTTCCACCACATCCCTACTGGCACCGACCGCTCCTCCAACAGTTTCCGCCAATTGGTGAATTAACTGAAAGCCCTCGAAGCTCCCTAATCCTTTTCCGCCGGCAACAATGATGTCCGCTTCGTCAATTCTTACTTTTTTAACGGTTTCCCTTACAATTTCCAAGACTTTTGTACGAATATCTTCTTCCTTTAAGGATATGGTTTCTTCCACGATCTTGCCTGTTCTTCCTGGCTGAGGGGACATCGCCTTCATGACCTTGGAACGTACAGTCGCCATTTGCGGCCGGTATTTTTTACATAAAATGGTCGCCATAATATTTCCGCCAAATGCCGGTCTGCTCGCCAAGAGTAAACCCGTTTCCTCTTCCACATCCAGCTCCGTCGTATCCGCCGTCAACCCAGTCGGCATATCGGTGGCAACCGCGCTTGCCAGGTCTTTTCCCGTTGAGGTGGCCCCGAAAAGGATAATTTCTGGTTTATATTTTTCCGTGCAGTCCAACAGCGCCTTCATGAAGGATTCGGTTCGGTAATGTTTAAAGATGGGTTGGTCATAGACATACACTTTATCTGCTCCATATTCAAATACGGTTTGTGTTAAATGTTTAACATTTTCCCCGATTAAAATGCCCGCCAATTCCACTCCCCGTTTGTCTGCCAACTTCCTTCCGGCACCCAATAGTTCAAGGGATACGGAAGCAACCGCTTCATCCTTCTGTTCAATGAATACCCATACACCTTGGTAATCTTGGAAATCCAATTACTTTTCCCCCTTCACTTCAAACAGTTCTCGCTTTTCGAGTACGACAGAAAGCAGCTGCTCCACTTGTTCCCGTGGGTTGCCTTCAAAGAAAGTTCCCCCTGCCGGTTTTTGCGGAGCCCATACTTTAGAAACAATCGTTGGGGATCCCTTCAAACCTAGCTGCTTAATATCAACCCCATCCAGGTCATCAACAGACCAGATATGCGGTTTGTATCTAGCCGCTTTAATCATGTTTGGAAGCGGAGAATACGGCACTTCATTGATGGTTTTTTCAACAGAAAACAAACACGGCAATGAGGATTTGACGACTTCATAACCGTCCTCCAACTTGCGATGGACAATGGCATATCCTTCTTCCTGATTGATTTCCTCTACTTTGTTCACAGAAGTCAGCGGTGGAATATCAAGCCTTCTCGCTATTCCGGGCCCGACTTGCCCAGTATCCCCGTCGATGGACATTTTGCCGCAAATAATCAAATCGACCGGCCTCGTTTTGGCAATCTTTTCAATCGCCTTTGTCACGGCATAACTCGTTGCCAATGTATCCGCACCCGCAAAACGGCGGTCGGTGATTAAATATCCCTCATCTGCGCCTATTTCAATACACGTTTTGATCGCGTTAACCGCTGGAGGCGGCCCCATCGTGACAACGGAAACGATTCCCCCATACCTTTCCTTTAGCCGAACGGCCTCTTCGACCGCATGAGCATCATAAGGATTCAAGATCGCAGGCGCCGTCCTGCGGTCCATTGTATTTGTTTTTGGATTCATTTTGATAATTTTGGTGTCAGGTACTTGCTTGATACAGGCTACAATATGCAGCATTTTACCCCTCCCTATTAATTAAAAGCACGTGGTTTTATCTGCCGAACTGGCTGTTTTCCGGGTAAAAAAGTCTTTTTACGCCCGTCTATATTTACTTTATTAAAAGAGGAGGCCTTACATTCGAATTTTCTTACAAATGTCTTTTTTAATCGTTTGAATATTTACATAGTAATATCGAAATAATTGATTTTTACTAAAAATAAAAAAG
>NZ_JBALPP010000174.1:0-4366 GCF_036965425.1 Neobacillus drentensis
CGAGTTTATACTATTTAATAATATAACCTTGATATTTTCTTGCTTAAGACAAATTTGTTCTGTCCGTGCACATCTCTCCTTGGACGATCAAAATAAAAAAGCTAGTCATTATTGAATATCGTTTTTAATCCTTTTGTCAATTGTTGTCAGAATTTTTATTCTTCTTTTTGTTGTTTATATATTTTCATAGTGTTAACATTTCTTATGTAAACGCTACCATGATTTTTCTAATAGAATACATATTCTTTTTAAGGAGGAATAAGATGAGTCAATTAACCACAGCTTTAAAAGAAAAGGTTGAAAAGTTCCTAACTGGAAAGAAGAAGTTATTTATTAATGGTGAATTCGTTGAGAGTAAATCACAAAAAACATTTGATACTTACAATCCTGCTACCAGTGAGGTATTAGCATGTGTTTATGAAGCTGGAGCAGAAGATATTGATCTTGCAGTAAAAGCTGCCCGTCAAGCATTTGATCAAGGACCATGGTCAAAAATGAGCGCTGCGAATCGAAGCCGGCTTATGTATAAGCTCGCCGATTTAATGGAAGAAAACAGTGCTGAACTAGCACAATTAGAGACGTTAGATAACGGTAAACCAATCCGGGAAACAACCAATGCAGATATACCTTTGGCCATTGAACATATGCGCTACTATGCAGGCTGGTCTACGAAAATTGTTGGACAAACCATTCCTGTAAATGGACCATTCTTAAACTATACTCGGCACGAGGCAGTGGGAGTAGTGGGACAAATTATCCCTTGGAATTTCCCTCTTCTAATGGCAATGTGGAAGCTCGGAGCTGCTCTTGCAACTGGCTGTACAGTTGTGTTAAAACCGGCAGAGCAAACTCCTCTATCAGCTCTTTACTTAGCAGAGCTCATTCAAGAAGCCGGGTTCCCAGCCGGTGTTGTCAACATTGTTCCTGGTTTTGGAGAAACGGCAGGTCAGCCGCTTGTTGACCATCCTTTAGTCGATAAAATTGCTTTCACTGGTTCTACTGAAGTCGGAAAATTGATCATGGCAAATGCCTCTAAATCATTGAAGCGAGTAACACTTGAGCTTGGAGGAAAATCGCCTAACATTATCCTGCCTGATGCGGATTTAACCAAAGCCATCCCAGGTGCGCTGAACGGTGTAATGTTTAACCAAGGACAGGTTTGCTGTGCTGGTTCGCGTGTGTTCATCCAAAAGAAGCAATTCGATAATGTTGTTGCAGATATGGCTGCCCATGCAAAGAAAATTAAGCAAGGTGCCGGAATCCATGCTGATACAGAAATCGGACCGCTTGTTTCAGATGAGCAGCAAAAGCGTGTGCTTGGCTATATCGAGAAGGGTCTAAATGAAGGTGCACAGCTAGTTGTTGGCGGTGAAAAGCCTCAGGAACAAGGTTATTTTGTATCTCCTACTATTTTTGCAGATGTACGCGATGAAATGACCATTGCCAAGGAAGAAATCTTTGGACCTGTTATATCTGCCATGCCATATGACGATTTAGACGAATTAATTAATCGTGCAAATAGTAGCGAATATGGATTGGCAGCTGGTGTGTGGACACGAGATGTGGCTAAGGCACACTACATTGCCAACAACCTTCGTGCAGGAACCGTTTGGGTGAACTGCTACAATGCCTTTGATGCTGCTTCACCATTTGGCGGTTATAAACAATCTGGCATCGGGCGCGAAATGGGATCCTACGCACTAAATAACTATACAGAAGTTAAGAGTGTTTGGATTTCAATGCAATAAAATATTAATAGATTACTTTAAAAAGAAGGTGCTGATTCAGCAACCTTCTTTTTTGCTACAGATAATTACAATATTAGCATTTTTATATTATTACTTTGGTGTTTTTAGTCTATTTAAAGATTAGAGATTTCTGTTTATCACTAATTTGTTATAATCAAGTAAGTCTAATAATAAATAATTATGATTTTTAGTATTTTACTCAATTTAGAAAGGGAAGAATTTATCATGGTAGAAGTAAGAACCCCTATTCAAATTGGAGAAGCAGTTGAAAAGGTCATGAGTTTTGCCCGCTTTGGAAAAGCAGAGGAAGTAAAGCTTGAACAAGCATATGGAAGGTACTTAAGCGAAGATTTAATTGCAGACCATGATGTACCTCATTTTGATCGTTCTGGGTATGATGGTTTTGCCATTTGTTCAAAAGATTCACTAACAGCAAACTGTCAAAACCCTGTAGTTTTTGAGGTCATAGAAGAAATCGGTGCTGGTCATGTTGTAACGAAAGAAGTGAAACCATTTCAAGCAGTCCGTATAATGACAGGTGCACAAATGCCAGATCACTGTGATACTGTTGTCTTACTTGAGTTAACAAAGGAATTTGAAAAAGACGGAAAAAAATACATAGCCATAGAACGATCCTTTCAAGCAGGTGACAATATATCTTTTAGAGGAGAAGATGTAAAAAGAGGAAATATCCTAGTTCCGAGGGGTACCTATATAAATCCTGGTGTCCAAGCGTTACTGGCAACATTCGGTTACCACCACGTTGAAGTTGTAAAAAAACCTCTTATTGGCATTTATGCAACTGGAACTGAACTGTTAGATGTTCATGAGGAACTTCAACCTGGGAAAATTCGGAATAGTAATGCACATATGGTGCATGCACAAATTGAACGTGTGGGTGCTATTCCTTATTATTTTGGCAAGTTAGCCGACAATTTTGAAGACTGCTATAAAGCTATTTCAAATGCAATAAACGAGGTAGATATTTTGATTACAACAGGTGGTGTATCTGTTGGTGACTTTGATTATTTACCTGCCATTTATGAAAAGCTTGGTGCACGTGTATTATTTAACAAAATTGCGATGCGTCCAGGAAGCGTCACGACCGTTGCAGAATTAAACGGTAAATTATTATTTGGACTTTCTGGGAATCCTTCAGCTTGTTATGTTGGGTTTGAGCTTTTTGTAAGACCCATAGTTAATACATTATTTGGCTCAAAGAAGCCTCATTTAAAAAAAGTAAGTGCCATTTTACAAGCAGATGTTGCCACTCCAAATTCATTTACTCGATTTGTGCGAAGTTATCTGTCCTTTAGCGAGGAGGGATTACAAGTCGAACCAGTTGGATTTGATAAATCAAGTATGGTGTCAACGCTGGCAACAGCAAATAGTTTAATGGTATTGCCAGGTGGGCCGATAGGTTTCAAAGCTGGTACGGTAGTCGATGTGCTGCTTCTTGAAGATGTGGAAGGCAGCGAGTGGCCGTGGTAAGGAACACTTCAAATCGATCAAAAAAAGAAGGCTGCTGATTTTCCAGCAGCCCTTTTTTAAAAGGTCTCATAAATAATTTTTCCTGTATGCGAGATATCATAATCACCCAAAGAAGTGATTTCTGACTTAAATTGCTGGGAAGATAAAATCTGTTTAACTGTCGTTATTAATCCTTCCGTTTTAGGAGATTTTACAATAATCAGGTCATACCGTTCTGTTATTAATGGAACAAAATCAATTCCAACGATTTTAGCAGCTTTTTCAATTCCAACCCCTACATCTGCCATTCCGGTTGAAACCGCTGAAGCTACACTTAAATGGTTTGTCTCTTCGTACTCATATCCATTTATTTCCTTAGAAGAAATTCCGCTGATTCTTAATTGTTCATCGAGAAGAATTCGTGCTCCTGATCCCCTTTCCCGATTCACAAGTTTCACATCACCTCGGTTTAAATCAGCCCAAGATGTGAGACGTTTAGGGTTTCCTTTTTTAACATACAAACCGGCTTTCCTTGAAAGCAGATTGATTAAAATAACGGGATAGCCGACCATTATTTTTTTTATGTATGGCAGATTATACTCTCCTGTGTCCCCGTCAAACAGATGCAAGCTAACGATGTCACCTTCCCCATGATACATAGAGATAAGGCTGTTTAGACTTCCAGTAAAAGATCTTAAAGATTTAAAGGGCGAATCCTTTTCAATATGTTTACCTAGAATATCTAGAACCAGGTCTTGTCCGCTAATGACAATATTATAAGAATCTGGTATATCATTCTTGGGAATACCCACAACAGCAGGAGAATGAAGTAGATTCTGTTTCGTTTTATGTTTTTTTATATAATGATCCAGGTCTTTTGCATCTACTCTCATCTGTCTTCCTACACGGAATACTGGCAGCTCCCCTTTTTTTACAAGGTCATAAAGGGTTAATTTTGATACCTTTAATAATTGTGAAACCTCTTCGATGGTATAGGAAAGCTCCTTAGTCATTTGTATCCCTCCTTTTTTATTTTACCGTACTGTCATTTATAAACATATATTTTCTAAAAAATATAATAAAATGTGATTTTTGTTCTATTCATATTAGTTATAACTAATTATAATTAGTTATATGTAGTTATAATT
>NZ_JBALPP010000175.1:0-2993 GCF_036965425.1 Neobacillus drentensis
ACTAGTGTCGATTAAATAGTCTGGTAATTATGGCGAGAAGGTCACACCCGTTCCCATACCGAACACGGAAGTTAAGCTTCTCAGCGCCGATGGTAGTTGGGGCACGCGCCCCTGTGAGAGTAGGACGTTGCCAGGCACGAAAAGGGACAGCTAAATAAGCTGTTCTTTTTTGTATACCCAAAAAAGCAATGAAGATAAAAAACAAGGGCAACGGATTTTCTCCATCGCCTTTGTTTTTTTTTGGCTGTAGTGCGATTTTAACTATTCACAGCATGTGAAGTCTCTTCTAATTCTTCCCCCGAGTTATCAAGCTGCTTAATTAGTTCAATAAATGGCTCGACGAATTGTGGGTCAAATTGTTTCCCGGAACAGGCCCGTAATTCAACAATGGCTTCTTTAAATGTTTTCGTCTTTTGATAGGGGCGCTCGGTAGTCATGGCATCAAACGAGTCAATGACGCACAAGATACGGGCTAATTTTGGGATTGATTTCCCGGCTAGACCATACGGGTAGCCTTTACCATCAAACCGCTCATGATGGAGCTCGACCAAAGGGATTAAATCCTCTAATTTCTTATTGGTTGAAATAATTTCTTTACCCCAAGTCACGTGCTTTTTCATCATTTCCCATTCATGTGGATCGAGCTTTCCTTTTTTATTCAATATATCCCTTGGGATTTCAATTTTTCCAATATCGTGAATTATAGCACCAAGGATTAGCGTTTTCCGTTCGTGGTCCGTTAAATGAAGTATTCGTGAAAAATCGACCGCGTATTGGTAAACCCTCTTACTATGACGATAGGTATATACATCCTTCGAAAGAAATATTTTTAATTGCTGTTCGGCTTCCTCCAGATCTTTTTCAAGAGCGAGAGAGCGCTGGGCCGAATATTCGGAGTGTTCATTGTATACCTTGACCAAATTTTTCCCTTGGTCTTTTGCCGCATACATTGCTTGATCTGCTTTATTGAGAAGCTCAGATACACTGTATGTTTCTTTTTCGCATTCTGCAATTCCGGCAGAAAAGGACAAGCATCTGTAAGGGAGCCCTTCAACTCCTTTATAATAGGTATCATTCGCTTTTTTTCTTAGCTCGTTCATAAAGGATAAGGCTGTCTGGCGCTTGGTATTTGGCATCAAAATAGAAAACTCTTCGCCACCATAACGTGCAACCGTGTAGTTTTTCTCTTCTGACTCGTTTTTCAATAAAGTACCAAATTCCTGAAGTAATTGATCTCCTTGAATATGACCATATAGGTCATTGTATTTTTTAAAATCATCAATATCTAGAAGAACAACACTTAGTGGCATGTCTGTTTCTTTTGCAACGGCAACTTCTTTTTCTAAAATCTCTTTAAAATAGCCGTGGTTATTAAGTCCAGTGAGAAAATCTTTATTGGCTTTATCTAATGTAGCTTGAAACAATTGGAAATGTTGATTAAAGGCCACAGACAAAAGGATAGCAATACAAATAAAAAGGAAAAGACCAAAGTATGCTTCCCTATCAAATAATATCCCACAGACAATGGATAGCAGTAGGGTAGTTACATAACTAACCAAAAAGGATTTATCCTTTAGCATTCCGATAAAGACTGTATTTATTTTTTCTTTATGGAGCAAATAGAAATATACACCAATCAAAATAACATTAATTAAAAAATAGGCGCTTAACGAGATAAAATAGGGTAATAGATTATTAGTTTCAATCTTAATAAAACTGCCGCCTGATAGACTATATACTTGATAGGATAAAGTTATCATCAAGCTATACAAGGCAAAATTAAATAAATGCTTCCACCAAGCAATTTTCCTTTGATAAACTGCACTAATTATGCTAGTTACAAGCAATATATCCAATGTGAAATCAAGTCCATATAAAAAAATGCCTGCCATGTAGATGGCGGAATCCATTGAAGTCGAATTTCCTTCAGGCGGAATGGGAATCGTGTAATGATTTAGAAGTAAAATTGCCCCAATGAAGGCAAATTTAAACACCATTTTTGATGATGTATCGAATTGGAAGGAATCATAAATAACAAACGAAATACATCCGATAATAGTAACAATGATTAAATAAATATTCGAAGGGCTTTTTATTCGCTCCATTTGTAATCACCCTTATCTATATAAAATAAAAGGGAGAAGTTATCTGAGATAAACTGCTCCCAAGAATTGATTATATTAACTTCCATCCTGATGTTAAAGCAACAATTAACGATCCCAAAATAATTGCATTAACTAAAATGCCAGTTAATTTGATTCCTTGTGGTTTTTGTTGTTTCATCTAATTTCACCTCCTTTCATAGAAGTAGAGGTGTCATTGACCTGCAAGGAAGATGGATGCTTTAGCATTAAATATTGGATGAATAGGAAAATGCCAATATTCATAACCACATCCCCGATACTAATAATTTGTGTTCGCGGATAAGGTTTAGAGAGAGGAATAATATCCCCTAAAAATCCTAGATTAGTTGATTGGGTTAAAATTTGGTGTTTAGCTGCTAGTCCTTCTTTCAAGGCATCCATATAACTAGGATCTAATATCGAAGCTGCTTCTAAAGATACCGGCATCCTTCCACCGTTCACGACCATCACTAAAAAGTTGAGAAATACACCAATTAAAATTATTAAAAAACCAGGATTTTTACGATTCAAAAATAAAAATATTAATCCCAATACATATACGGCCATGTAAATGTAACCGCTTAATTGACCAAGGAATTTAAAATCATTTTGAAACGTGAAAATGACAAGTTGTATTACTAATAATAGTGGGAAGATCCATCCACATTTCAAATTTAACTGTGCTAAACCTCTTAAACTACCTTTTCGCAAAAAACCAATAACAAATGAGAGAATAATTCCGTCAAAAACCATCAACAATTAACCTGCCTATCAGCAAATTTTAAATAAATATGTATATTTTTGGAAAATATTATATAGGAATAATATCCTATAATTATAATAGTTTTTAGAATTGTCTAATACAAGAGA
>NZ_JBALPP010000176.1:0-8465 GCF_036965425.1 Neobacillus drentensis
ATAGAAAGGTACTATTGTCCGGAAATATTTTGCATGATAAAATCTGAATATTATAAATTTTTGAATGAGGGGGTAGCCTTTTTTATTAGTAGAATACATAATTTAGGGGGATTTATAGGTGAAAAAAAGTCTAGTACTTTTGGTGTGTGGAGTGTTAATGTTACTAACCGCATGTGGAGCGGGAAGTAAGGAAACTAGCGGAGAAGCAAAGGAGAAAAACGAGAAAGTTGTTAAAATAGGGATTTCACAAATTGTCGAGCATCCTTCCCTTGATGCGGCTCGAGAAGGATTTATTGCGGCACTGAAGGATGCGGGCTATGTGGAAGGAAAGAATTTAAAGATTGATTATCAAAACGCTCAGGGAGACATGAACAATAATAAGTCCATTGCCAATAACTTGGTGGCCGACAAGAATGACCTAATATTGGCAATCGCCACACCAAGTGCTCAGGCGGTGGTCAACTCGACGAAGGATATTCCAATATTGTTCACTGCCATAACTGATCCAGTTGGGGCCCAACTAGTACAAAGCCTGGACAAGCCCGGCGGGAATGCGACCGGAACATCCGATACACATCCTGATGCGATTAAGGATACAATTGATGCTATTAAAAAGTTTATTCCTAATGCCAAAAAGGTTGGCATTATCTATAATAACGGTGAACCAAACTCTGTTGTTAATGTTAAAAATGCTAAGATCGCTCTAAAGGCAGCCGGGCTGGAGGCGGTTGAAACTACGATTACAGCCAGTTCCGAAGTGAAGCAGGCAGCAGAGTCAATGGTTGGGCGTGCGGATGTATTATATATTCCGAAAGATAATACTGTTGTTTCTGCACTGGAATCCGTGATTAAAATAGCCAATGACAAAAATATCCCGACCTTTGTCGGTGAAGGTGATTCTGTAAAACGTGGAACCTTCGCATCTTATGGATTCGACTACCACGATCTGGGCTACACAACCGGAAAAATGGCTGTTGAAATTCTAAAAGGTAAAAAGCCAAGCGAAATTCCAGTCGGCTTCCCAGAAAACCTTCAGTTGTACATCAATAAAAAAGCTGCACAAGAAGAAGGAATTACATTAACTGAAGAGATGCTAAAGAACGCGAAAGTTGTGGGAGAATAATACCAGCAAAAAACCTGCCTTAAACAAGCAGGTTTTTTGCTGTTTCCAGTCATATTGAGTTTCGTTTACGCAAATCACTTGCACACGAATTACTTGTATACAAATCATCTTAAATGTGCTATATTCTTATTAATCAGAAAATTTAAATAAATAATGGTGGGAGAATAATGGAAAAATTTGATATCTGTGTTCATTTTTTACTTGCGAAAGCGTTACAAAGAGTGAATCAAGTGAGTAAATCCAAGCTAGCCTCTTATGGTGTGACACCTGTACAATTTGCCCTGCTTCGTCGGCTTTGGGAAAGGGATGGTCAATTTGGTTATGCTCTAGCTGAACAACTTCTTATGGACAGTGCAACGATAACAGGAATAATCGATCGGTTGGAACAAAACGGGTTTATTGAACGGCGAGTGGATCCTAATGATCGCCGCAACAAGCTGGTTTTTCTGACAGAGAAAGGGAGATCTATGGAGGTTTCATTATGTAAAAAAATGGATGAAATGAATAAAGAAGTGATGTCCGATTTTGATGTGGAGGAAATTCAGCAATTTAAGAAAATCCTTTTTGAAATTGGAATTAGAAACACGAATAAGGGAGTCTAAGGAAAGGGGGAGTGAACGTATGATAAATGTGTTCGAAAATGAAGACGTAACATGTATTGAGGGAAGTTTTGAAAGGGCAGAACAAAAAGGAAGAACGGTTTATGCATTTTTAGTTGACGGAATGTTGATTGATACCGGGTGCAAACACCTTGAATCTGATCTAATTCCATTTTATGAAAGCCATTCGATTGACCTAGTTACTTTAACTCATAGTCATGAGGATCATACAGGCACAGCTTCATGGTTCCAAGAAAACCGAAATGTTCCCATCTATATTCATGAAAAAGGAATTAGCACTTGTGCGCAGCCCTGTCCGTATCCCAAATATCGCCAGATGGCTTGGGGGATACGAAAAGAGTTTACGGCCTTGCCGCTAGGAGAAACGATTCAAACTAAGAATCAAGAGTGGAAAGTGATTTATACACCAGGACATGCAGATGACCATATCTCGCTTTATCATGAAAACACAGGCAGGTTATTTACAGGTGACTTATATGTTGCACCGAAAACAAAGGTCATTATGAAAAGTGAATCCATCCGGTTAATAATGAATTCCATTCGAATGCTGTTATCGTATAATTTCGAAACGATATTTTGCTCCCATTCAGGGTACATAAAAGAAGGAAAAGTAATGCTGAAGCAAAAGTTAAATAATCTTGAAAACCTTTGCGGTGAAGTAAAAGATTTACATCAAAAAGGATACACCATTAATGAAATCGATAAAACGCTTTTCCCGAAAAAGTACCCCATTGTGGCAGTTTCAGGGGGAGAATGGGATTCGGTGCATATCATTTCTTCCATTGTTACAAATCCACCTTTAGATTACTAGAATGATTATAAAATTATAAAAGTAAGGGGGGGAAAAAATGTCTTCCATTATTATTGATTCTACCCAATCTGAAATGAAGGTGTCCTTTCAAGAGAATAAACTTATTTTCATTTGGAGTTTAACGACCTTGCTGGTAGTAATGAATACGACTATGTTTAATGTTGCATTACCGGTTGTCATTAAGGATTTTTCCTTAAACTCATCCACCGCATCTTGGCTTGTTTCCGGTTATTCAATCATGTTTGCTTTATCAACGTTGACTTTTGGCAGACTATCGGATTTTATTCCTCTCTCAAGACTTCTACTCTTTGGAATTAGCATTTTAGGAATAGCTTCAATCATCGGTTTCTTTTCCAATCATTTTATTTTATTATTAGGAGCCCGAATTCTTCAGGCTGCTGGGGCAGGAGCCGTTATGGGGTTAAGCATGATCATGGCGGGACGCTATATACCAATATATAGGCGTGGAAAAGCGATGGCCTTTATTGCTTCTGCTGCTTCATTGGCATTTGGATTAGGTCCTGTAATAGGGGGAGTCATTACTCAGTACTTGGGATGGAATTATCTTTTCGCTATTACTGGATTTTCTATTTTATCTATTCCTTTCTTCCAAAGGTTATTGCCTAAGGAAACGATTAAAAAAGGACATTTCGATCTATATGGTGCAATTCTAACGGGACTTAGTGTTACAGGCCTTTTACTTTCTCTCTCCACAGGTTCATATGGCTTTTTATTAGGTACGGTTGTACTTTTAACAGTAAGTTGGAGATATTTGAATAAGATTAAAGAGCCGTTTATTCCACCAATACTCCTCAGAAATAAACAATATACAAAACTTCTATTTATTAGTTGTTCAGCGTTTTTCATTAACTTTTCAAATCTGTTTTTAATGCCCATAATTCTGACAACTGTATTTAAAAAAGCACCAGCAGAGGTAGGAATCATCATTTTTCCAGGAGCCATTTTGGCGGTGATTGCTGGACAAATGATTGGTAGAAAAATTGACCGCTTTGGCAATGCACCAGTTATCATTTTTGGGCAAATATTTTTATTAAGTGCCACTATCCTATTTGCGTGGTTAACAACCTTAAATCCCTATTTCATACTTATAACCTATATGTTCGCCAGTGTGGGCTTTACAGCTATTTCATCGAGCATCTCGAACGAGATCACAAGAATTTTGCCTTTAGCTCAAATTGGGTCGGGGATAGGCATCGTCCAATTAATGCAATTTTTCGGAGCGGGGCTAGGAGTGACAGTTTCTGGCTTATTATTAACCCTTCAGGAAGGTTTATCTTCGGAAAATATTTATCGGAATATTTATATTGGCTATTCCTTTGTAATCATTATGTCTGTAATCATATACGGATTATATTACCGAAAAGCACGTTCGAGGGAAATGGAAGTAAACCAAATTGACATCCAATAACGGATTTTGTATAGTAGGTGCGAAGAATATGATTGGAGTGAACGGGTTGATTCCAAACTCTGAATTACAACACTTAGACCTTATAGATTTGTTGAGCGAGCGACATAGTCTGGTCCGAAAGATTTCAGAAAAAGCATGGAACGATAAAAGTGAGATTTATATTTCCAATTCTGAATGGTATATCATGGCTAGGATTTATAAGAAGAGACCGACCATTTCCTATGTTACCAAAAATGTAGAAATATCCCGACAAGCCATTCATAAGTTTATTACAAATCTTTCTGAAAAAGGATTAGTGGAAATTGCAAACGTAGAAAATAACAAGAAAGAGAAGTGTATCCAGCTAACAGCATTAGGTGAGGAATGTTACGAAAAAAATGCAGAACTTAAAGCCCAGCTTGAGGATAAAATTGCAGAAAAAATAGGTTTGGAGCAAGTAAATATGCTTAAAGATTTATTAAAGTTAGAATGGGGAATTGAACAATAAGGATGTTTAAAAATGAAAACCACCTTTTTGTCAACATGATTGACAAAAAGGTGGTTTTTCTTTAAACTAAGTTAGTCAACTTAGTTGACAATAATGTAATACCAAAAAATTATTGAAGGGGTTTAATACGTGAATACACAAACAGGAACAATAGCAAAAAAACAATGTAATACAGTCCCGCGAACGACAATAGAAGTCAAAACCGGCCCGATCATGGCTGCACTGTTGGTGGCAGGCTTTGTCGGACTTTTTAGTGAAACGGCCTTAAATATCGCTTTAGGAGATTTAAGTCAAATTTTTCATGTTAGTGCTACTACGATTCAATGGCTTGCAACAGCTTATTTTCTTACTCTAGGCATTTTAGTCCCAGTTACAGGGATCTTGATGCAGAAATTTACAACACGACAAATGTTTATTGCTGCTGTAACGCTATTCATTTCTGGTACCATCCTAGCTGCCGCAGCACCTGTTTTTGGTGTATTACTTACGGGAAGAATCGTTCAGGCTGCAGGTTTAGCGATTACATTGCCATTAACGCAGAATGTTATTTTTACAATCTTCCCCCCAAATAAACGTGGTGCAGCAATGGGGGTCATGGGCTTAGTTATGTTAGCGGGCCCTGCGCTTGGACCAACATTGGCCGGTCTTATCCTAGATACATTATCATGGCACTGGATTTTTTGGGTGACAATCCCATTTTTACTATTCTCACTTTTTTTCGGGCTCCTATATTTACCGAATGTAAATGAGATCCGTAAGGTTTCAATTGATACAGTATCTATTATTCTTTCAACGATTGGATTTGGTGGTTTTGTTTATGGAGTGAGTGTTGGCGGTGAGCACGGTTGGACAAATTCAACTGTTATGGTCTCTATTATTGCCGGGGTTTGTGCATTGATTCTTTTTTCAATTCGTCAGACAAAAATGGAGAATCCGATGCTGAATCTTAAAGCATTTCAATACCCTCAATTCGTGCTTGGTATTGTAATGAGTTTTATAACGTTTTTCAATATGTTGTCCATGCTTGTTATTTTACCAATGTATATGCAAATGGCTTTAGTAATCGCTGCTTTTACAACTGGTTTAATCCTGCTGCCAGGAAGCCTGCTTAACTGTATATTAGCGCCAACCATTGGCCGTTTATTCGATTTATATGGTTCTAAAGTGGTTATTACACCTGGAACTCTACTAGTAGCCCTTGGATATTTATTTTATTCCCAGTTTGGTACAGATACGGCTTTATGGATGATAGTGGTAACTCATATTATCATGATGTTAGGTATTGGGGCGGTTCTTGCAAATGTACAAACAAACACGCTAAATTCGATTCCGAGACAATACTATCCGGACGGAATCGCATTAACCCAAACAATCCAACAAGTAGCTGGGGCCGTTGGTATTGCGATAATGGTATCGATTATGGCAGGCAAACAGAATAGTTACTTAGCTATCGCAAATGAACCAACACTAGCAGCATCAGAAGGTTCTTCACTTGTGTTTACAATCAGTTTAGGATTAGCGGTGATCAATGTAATCCTGTCATTTTTTATCAAAAAGCCCAATCATTAGATAATAGGAGGTATTGAGTATTCCTATTTATCCTCCTGAACAGTATAATCATGGATGGGAGTTGAATGAAATGAATAAAAAAGATATCGCTAATATCCGGAAACAATTCAAATTAGACAATTACAACCTGCAAATTCGAGAAATCTTCAATGTTTATGTACAGAAAGAATCAGGCGAGATTTACCATCATGTCAGCCAGCCGTTTCAAATGTTAGAACAAGAAGCGCAAGAATTGTTTTTAACAAACTTTAAGAAGGTATTAACAGGACAGCTTGATGCTAAACTGTTTGAGCTGAAATTCATTCGGGATGTGGAAGACAGCACGCAAATGTTCCTTTTCGAAGGATTACAACAAGAGTCAACTGATGATTGGAAAGAATACATGCTGGAAATCGTCTTGAAAATGTTTGCGAACACGAAATATGAATTTGATACAGTTGTGACCTTTATCCGGGGAGAATACCGAAAAGCGACCAGGAAACGGAATGCGGAAACCGAAGAAGGCGGGGATGATGAAGTTTATTCGAGCCCATTTATCCTTTGCAGTCTGAATAAAACGGATCAGCCGAAAAGAGCTTTGACGTTTGATTATATTGAAAAAGAATTCAAATCGCATAACTTCTTTGATCCTATTATTAATTTAGATTCTCCATTGTCCGGCTTCCTGTTCCCTGCTTTTAATGACAATGCGGCAGATGTGAACCATCTTCTCTATTGTGCAGGGAAAGCAAATCAGCCAGATGCCAGATTTATTGAAGAAGTGCTCAATTGCGAAGAGATTATTACTGCCCAGGAAGATAAGGACTGCTTCGATTTTATCTTAAAAGAAGTGATGGGAGACGAAGTGGAATCTCGGGTTATTTCCAATGTTTATGAGGAAATCGATAAGCTGATTCTAGAGAGTCAAGAAAATGAAGAAAGTGAAATTCCTACATTGGATTCTCGGGATATCGAACGCATTTTGACCGTAAGTGGCGTGGAAAATGTAGAGACGGCAAAAGTGGAACATGCCATTAAAAAAATCATAGATGATGAAAAATATGAATTCAAAGCCAGCAGCTTAGTTCCAAAGACCATAAAAATCGAAACCAAATTAGCCAATGTAACTATCAACCCGAAAGACCTGAAATATGTAAAATATATTACTTATGAAGGAAAACGATGCTTATTGCTGGAAGTTGACGAAGAAGTGGTAGTAGAAGGGTTCCGGTTGGAATCGGAGACACTTGGATAAAAATCAAAAAGCGGGTGAGTTTGCCCCCGCTTTTTTTAACATTATTTCCGAAACAGCCTGAAATTTCTTACCTAATTTGAAATAAATAATGACTGAGTTCATTAGATGACGTTTTATTTTTTTTGCTGTTCCATCGGAATTGGATGAGGTGGACCATTGCTTCATCTCGCTCTGGAGGAGTAAGCATTAGAAACGGATGAAATAGTATTTTAAATAGGGGCAGGATTGCCTCTTTTTTTATACAAAAAACAATAAAATAAAGAAGTCTTTGAGGTTAATTCTATCGTCAAGTGAGAATTCTCGCTAGACCAAACGCAACTCCTGCAGCAATGCCTCCAGTAATCATTGTTTGAAAAGCACTCTTCACAGCAGAAGTTCCTGTAAACCTTCCTTTTACGTATCCAAAAATTAGTAAGGCAATAAGTGTGACCATTACAGAAACCATTAACGCTGTTGTAGGTTTATGAAAGATAAAATATGGAAACAAAGGGATTAACCCTCCAACAATATATGAAATAGCAATGGTAATCGCACTGTTTCTCGCTCTTGTCGGCTCCGGCTTTTCTAGCCCCAATTCAAATTTCATCATAAAATCCACCCATTTTTCAGGGTTCTTTTTCATGGTTTCAGTAATCGATTTGATTTGGTCTTCTTCAAGCCCATATTCCCTGAAAATTTCAGATACTTCCTCTTCTTCACGCTCTGGTAGTTCTATTACTTCGCGCCGTTCACGGGCAAGTTCAGATTCGTAATGTTCCGCATCTGTTTTTCCTGCCAAATAACCGCCAAGTCCCATTGCAATTGAGCCTGCTGCAATTTCAGCGCCTCCTGCCGTGAGAATTAGTGTTGTTGTATCAACAGCACCAGACAAACCAGCAGCTAATGCAAACGGTACGGTTAATCCGTCTGACATACCAATGACAACATCTCGAATGAAGTCAGATCCAGAAAAATGTTCTTCTACGTGATGCAGGTGTTGATCCATTTTTTTTACCTCCACTTTAACTAATCTAACACCAATATACACCTATTTTTGTTGGTTTTATAGCTTTCATAACTCCTCCTTAAAGGAAAAAGTTTTTTATAGTATTTACTGTCGCTTGTAAATAAATCTACGAATAAAATGAGAGCATATATTCGTCATATATAATAAAAAATTTAATTTTGTATTCAATGTCAAAAAAAGCTAGTG
>NZ_JBALPP010000177.1:0-200 GCF_036965425.1 Neobacillus drentensis
CCTTTATCTATTGCTTTTCTTGATTCAGATGGGAAAATTCTAAAAATATTAGATATGGTTCCTTGTAAGGAGGATGAATGCCCTTCTTATGATCCGAAACTATCTTATCATTATGCTATTGAAGTGAATCTTGGATGGTTTGAAAAGAATCAAATCAAAGAAGGGGATTTTGTGAAGCTTAAATAAAATCATCTCGCCTT
>NZ_JBALPP010000177.1:278-5129 GCF_036965425.1 Neobacillus drentensis
GTGATTTTTTTATAGATATTTATGCTAATTTTACTGAAAAGTCGTGAAGTAATGTTCTTACAAACGGATAGCAAGAGTTGAAGATCAGCGGCCATTATTGGATGCTTTTCTATTGTACTAACGGAGCTGGCTTGTTGAAGAAGAAAAGGTTATACGATGTAAGAGATAGAATTATTAAGGAGAGAAAAAATATACAGGTGAAAATCTCTATGAGATACAAAATTATAATCTTTCTTTTGGTTGTTTTGATTTTTGGATTGCTTGTAATGAGTGGTGTTCCAATTGAAAAGTGTTTTCTTTGGATGTCTTACGTTAGCCTTGCCTTTCTTGTTTCTAACGTGCTATGGCAACTATTCGCTTTTATTTGGATACTCATCCTTCAAAAAAAATCTTATGATCGCTTTTTATTCTGGATAAAGCCAAAGTCAAAAAGAAGACTCAAGAAAAAAAGAAAAAAGAAAAAAGGTAAGTAAAAACTTTTTACGCTTAAACTTTTATTGTCGATATCTTATGTAATAACGGGTGCTTATGGTAAATTTCATCATTTACTGAGCACCATTCTTTTTGAATTACTCTTGGTGATATAGGGAGAATTTTTATGATATATGCAAATAAAAAAGACATTAATAGGTGTCAATTATCAGTTTATGGAAATGGTCAAAGTACGAGACATAGAGCTACCTGATGAAATTATAAATATGGTAACAAGGGATATTATGAATATTACTTACGCTACAGGTGGGGATTATAGGGATTCGACTTTAACCTCCTATGTAAAGACATATTTTGATAAAAAAATGTATCAGCAGTTTTTCAGCTAACGAGTGCTTGAGTTAAAGATGGGATTGCTGAGGCAATCCTTTTTTAGTATTAAAGAAAGGGTTTTTCTATATATGTATAGAATAGGTAGTTATATTTAATAAGGTGGTGTTTTGATGTTTAAACATGAATATGGATGGGTTCGGCAAACTAGAGGAACTCTGTTAGATTTTTGTGGGAAATTAGATCCTAACCATCTTACTCATACAAATGGATTCGGTTGGCAAAGTGTAAGAGACACATTGGTTCATGTAGCAGATTGTTATGTGGCATGGCTTGGCTCGTTTGTTTTATTGAAGACAAAAAAACCACTTACTCCAAGGGAAGAATTACTTAATCTCAGTTTAGACCGAATAATAGCACGATTCGAACAAGTGGATTCAATAGTAAATGAATTATTAGAACTACATGGACATAATTTAAATGTCCTAATTGAGAGAGAAATCCCTTGGAGAGAAGCACCTGAACTATTATCTATTACTCCGCGTAAATTGCTAATGCACACCATTACTCACGAGTTTCATCACAAAGGACAAATAGTAGCTATGCTCCGTCAGATGGGTTATGAGCCCCCAAATACAGATGTATTAGGAACAGAAGATTAACCTATTAAAAAAGTAATTTTGGCGATGTTTAGTTGACATTGCCTTTTTCGTTAAGTAAGTTTGTGATGTATCGTAATTAAAGTAACGGGTGCGTTAATTAAATAAGAAAACTATAGGCCATTGAAAAAAAGGTGGTCTTTACTATTATTTATAATTGAACGTTTGTTATCTGCTTTAATAGTTGGGGCTGTAGTAGTTTCTAATCATTCACTACTGACGGCCCAGGAGAAATTTTGGTCCAGTGGAAACTCTTCAATTTTTTTAAAGAGAGTAAAATTTGATATGCAAGTAAATTGCACGCTGCTACGTTATCGTACATCTGTTTAAAATATCAACTGTTACCAATCGATTTGTTTCCTATCTCTGAAAAATTTTCCGTTAGGTCCTTCAGGTCCTGTCGTTGCTAACCAGAGGATTGACTCAGCAGCTTGCTTAGGAGTTCTTGGAGCAGATGGTCCACCCATGTCTGTACTTACCCAACCCGGGTCGACCGCATTTATTTTGATATCACCTTGGATTTCTGCCGCTGCCAATCGTGTCAATCCATTTAGGGCAAGTTTAGACAATTTATAAGAGCCGACTCCTTGGTATTGCATTTCGCTCATCGCTCCATATTCTGAGGAAACATTAATAATTCTCCCATAACCTTGTTTTTCCATGAGTGGAATAAAGGAACGCATGACATGATATGCGCCGAAGAAATTCGTTGCCATCGTTCTTTCCAGAATGGAAGGGTCCATAGCCACTAACTTTTGATTCTCATCCAAATACACGCCAGCATTATTAATCAACACGTCTAATTTTCCGAATCGCTCATTTACTGTAATTGCTGCTTGATGGATACTTTCTTGATTATCTACATTCATCACCACAAACGAAACGTCCAAATTTGAATCCTTTAGCTTCTGTGTAGCTTTATGACCCATCTCTGAATCCCGACTCGCTAAAATGACACGAAAACCATCCAAAGCCAATTGTTTGACCAACTCATATCCAATTCCTCGATTCCCGCCGGTGACAAGCGCAACTTTTATATCGTTTGACATTTTTATTCCTCCATTTTTCTGCCATGGGATAGGGCAGTTTTTTTCATAGCCTAAAATCTAATAAGATAGTAGGAGAGGTGACATCCAAAATGAACAGGAAGCTCTTAAAAGAAGTTGAAGTGGTCTGCAGGGGAAGGGAATATCCAAATAACTCCCATTTCGGTATTTAGAATTCCGAAACCTCATAAGGTTAATATGAAAATCAATAAATTATTTCGTTTAGCCAAAAAAACATCTCCTATCTACAATATAAATTGGCCTATAAGCAAGGGGGGCCATTTGTTTTTGCATCTGTACTCGCTGCTTTATTAAGTATAAAGGTTAGAGTTAACTCTAAATCAAGGAGGGAATTTTATTTAATAAAGGCTATTTTTTTACGAAGGGGTCAAGTGGAATGGGGGAAATACAACCAAGAAACATACCCGTGCAGGGGCAATATTAGTAACCTCATGTCGTTATTGGTTGATTATGATATAAATAGAGCCACCTGTACTTCATATACAAAGTATGAAATACAAGTGGCCTTTCTGTTAATTAGGACCGGAAATTCCTATTTTAGCTTTTTTATGAATGTCTTCCGTTCCGGCATCTAATGCAGTCTTGTAGTATAAGCATTTATGCTCGATGACTTCCATTGTTTTTTTTAGTTCTTCCATTTGTGATTCTACAGTAGCTTTTCGTTCCATAAACATGTCATATCTTTGGTTTAATGTAGAATCACCATCAGAACACCAATCAATGAAATTTTTAATTTCCTTTATAGGCATCCCGGTGGATTTGAGACATTCAATAACTTTTAATGCTGCAATATCGGATTCTTTAAATAATCGTATGCCGCTGGATGTCCGTTCTACCAGAGGCATAAGACCCTCTTTGTCGTAGTAACGCAAGGTATATGGTGTAAGATTTAATTCTTTTGCAACTTCGCTGATAGAATATGTCTTCATCATTTATCTCCTATTCTCATTGATATAGACTTCGAGTTAACTCTATGGGTTGGTGAGATTTTATCACGGTATTTGCTGAATGTCAAAGTCCTCTGATAGATCAAATGAGGCCTTCAAAAGAAATATTAATTAATCGCTTGACTTAGAGTTAACTGTAAGGATTAACATTAATTATGCAAGAGAAAAATGTAGCCGCATTCTCTTGAAAAATATAAATTATCGGAGGTTTTTTTTATGATAACTGCAAAAGCACGAGCTGTAGATGGTCCAGACAAATCCTTTCGAGCAGCTGAAATTAAACGGCGGGATCTTGATTCGCATGATGTTCTAATTGAAATTAAATATGCTGGTATTTGCCATTCTGACATCCATACAGCTCACGGCGAATGGGGGACCGTGAACTATCCGCTCGTACCTGGACACGAGATTGCGGGAATAGTCACGGAAGTAGGAGCAGAGGTCACAAAATATAAGGTCGGTGACCGAGTGGGGGTCGGATGTATGGTTGACTCCTGCGGCGATTGTGAGAACTGTCGTCGAGGGGAAGAACAATACTGTCTCAATGGAAATGTCCCTACATACGCTGGTGTTGATAAATATGGAGAACCTACTCAAGGTGGCTATTCTACTCATATTGTCGTAACGGAAAACTTTGTAGTAAGAATTCCAGATAGCATTGAGCTTGACGCCGCAGCACCATTACTTTGTGCGGGTATTACGACCTATTCTCCACTTAACCATTGGGGGGCCGGCCCAGGAAAGAAAGTAGCAGTTGTTGGTATGGGCGGTCTTGGTCATATGGCAGTTAAGATTGCACATGCGATGGGGGCAGAGGTCACCGTTTTGTCACAATCATTGAGTAAAAAGGACGACGGATTGCAATTCGGTGCAGACCATTACTATGCCACACGCGATCCAGAAACTTTCAAGAAACTTGCCGGAACCTTTGACTTAATTATTAATACGGTAAGTGCAAAAATTGATATTAATGCTTATTTCTCACTGTTAACTCTGGATGGCACTCTAGTAAACGTGGGTGCGCCCGCAGAGCCATTGTCAGTAAATGTGTTTTCTCTTATCGGTCATCGCCGTTCATTTGCAGGTTCTATGATTGGCGGTATCCGTGAAACTCAGGAAATGTTGGAGTTTTGTGCGAAACACAACATTGTTCCTAAGATTGAAGTAATTTCAGCCGACCAAATTGACGAAGCCTACGAACGCGTATTAGCTTCTGATGTGAAGTATCGTTTCGTAATTGATACAAGCACAATGTGAGTTAAGTAATTGATAAATTTTGGTAATTTTGATGGTGTCCTAAAAGCCTGGCTTTTGGGACATTTTTTTTATATATGCAACTTAAATACATATATTTGTATATTTATAAATAGAAACACTTCCATCGATGGTAAAAAAAATCAGTGTCCTATTCAAATA
>NZ_JBALPP010000178.1:0-1292 GCF_036965425.1 Neobacillus drentensis
TTCTTATTCTTAAACATTTCATACAATTGCTGGTCATTTTTTAATGCCTCCGTATAGGCAGTGTTCAGCACATCATGGGCCTGATATCTTTTCATCATAATATTATAAAGTTCATTCGCTAATTTTTTTAGTGACGGTTCGTCAAGCTGTTCTTTAATTTCAGCTATTTTTTTAAATTCTTTTTCAGATTCCTTAATGCTATTTGTTTCTTTTTCCATATGCTCTTGACGTTGAGCTGCGAGGTTCAGTGCTTCATCTGAAAGCTTAACTATCTCGTCATATTCCTTCATTCCAAGACCGATTATTTGGTCATATAATCCTTTTTCTTTCTTCTCTAATGTTACAAGTGGTTCTTGCTGCTCTTCAAATACCTTTTCTTTAGCTGCCACATTTTCTAGAGTTTCATACATTTTTTCGAGTGAAGACTTTTTATTATTACATCCAGTTAAAATTACGAAGGCTGCTAAAAAAAATAAAAGTAACCTTTTTTTTCTGGTAAAAAACATTTATGAACCTCCTATCTATAACATTTCTTACTATATCTATACTTTGTTGGTTTGACAATATAAATAGATGTTTTGGTAATCAATTGTTAACATTTTATACATTGTTTGATAGACTATTGTTGCACTTAATTACATTTAAATTCAGGAGTGAATGTTCATGTTAACGATGGAGGATATCATTCGGGATGGCCATCCTACTCTTAGAAAAGTGGCTGCAGAAGTAAATATGCCGCCATCAGAAGAGGATGCGCAAATTTTACGAAGCTTATTAGAATACGTAATTAACAGCCAAAACCCCGAAATCTCGTACCAATATGGCCTGCGTCCAGGAATTGGGTTAGCTGCCCCTCAGATTAATGTATCTAAACGGATGATTGCGGTCCATTTAACGGACGACAAGGGGATTCTTTACAGTTATGCCTTGTTTAATCCGAAAATTATCAGTCACTCTGTAGAAATGGCTTATTTAACTTCAGGAGAAGGCTGTCTTTCTGTGGACGAAGCCATACCAGGTTATGTTCCGAGATATGCTCGAATCACTGTTAAAGGAATAAACCTTAATGGCGAAGAGATAAAGCTTCGTTTAAAAGGACTTCCTGCNNACCATTAAAAGAGATCCAAGGAGCAACCCCAATCGAAAGATAAAGAAACTCGCCATATCTCGAGTCAGGCTGTCGAAAATCATTCGACAGCCTTTTATTTCATTCACTACTTTAAAATTCACCGGGTGAATTATTTATTATATTATCAATAATTCGGTTTTTTAACATGTCTGTTGATTTGCGC
>NZ_JBALPP010000178.1:1347-1797 GCF_036965425.1 Neobacillus drentensis
GTGCCAGGGAGCCTCCTCGTCGCTTCGCTCCTGCGGGGTCTCCCCTAGCCCGTACTCCCGCAGGAGTCTTCGCGCCTTCCGCTCCAATCAACAGAGTGCCTTTTAATAAAGACCTTCTACTACTATTAAATAATATAAATAAGCGGCGAATTCCATGTTTAAGCCAAAAGAAATTAGCCAAAGTGAATATGAATTAGTTCCAGATGACCATCTTTTTCACCTAATTGATAATACTTTGATTTTTCATTTCTTCTTGAAAAGATGCGACTTTATTATAGTGATAATAACGGACGCACCACTAATTTACTTATTCTTTTAGTAAGGATGGTTTTTGGTTATCTTTAAAGCATTCGTTCTGAACGTAAATTAGAAAAAAAAGTGTGTGGCAAATTCTTTAGGTTAATTTGCCTCCCTGTTGATTGGATCGGAGGGCACTCGACTCCTGCGGGA
>NZ_JBALPP010000178.1:1823-3804 GCF_036965425.1 Neobacillus drentensis
AGAGGTCACTGGAGACCCCGCAGGCGCCCTTGCGCCGAGGAGGCTCCAGGACCTCCCCGCGGAAAGCGAGTGACCGGAGCGGAAATCAACAGGCCAGATGGCAGAGACAATCAAATCGATAATATAGATTCAGCCTATATAAAAAACTCGCCATATGGCGAGTTTTTTTTAAATGAGCTGCAATTCTTTTAATCCATTCCAAATACCATTGTTGGAAACATCGGTTGTGATTAAGTCGGCATGTTGTTTTGCTTCTGGAACACCATTGCCCATTGCTACACCTGTTCCTACTTCCTTCAACATTTCTAAATCGTTTAAGCCATCTCCAAAAGCATATACATCCTTTAGTTCAAACCCTAGTTGATCAATCATTTTTTTAATGCCTTCTGCTTTTGAGCCGCCTTTTGGAAGGATATCAACAGAATAAGGATGCCATCTAATAAAATCAAAATCCGGGAAAGCATCTAAGTATATATGTTCATCTTGGCTCTCACAAAAAAGCAGCGACTGATACAATTTTCGATTCACATAAAAATGCGAATCCTCTTCTGGATGTAAAAAATTCAAGCTTCCCAAACTGGTTTCAATGAATGGATGATGTTTTACACTCGACTTCATCGTTTTTTCTGTCATAAATACTAAAGGGTGCTTATTGATCTGTGCTTTTTGATAAAGTTTTTCCATCCCGCTTTCATTCAATGGATTCTCGTATATCGCCTTTTTTTCAAAGACCACATATTGTCCATTGAAGCTTACAAAGGAATCTATATCAAGCTCCTCACGCAGCCCTTCGAACATGAAGGGAGCCCTTCCTGTAGCAATTGCGACAAAAACTCCATTTTCCTTTAGTAATCGAATGGCATTTTTCGTGCTAATCGGAAGTTTCTTTTCATGATCAAGCAATGTCCCATCGATATCAAAAAAGACAATCTTTTTCATATTCCATATCTCCTTTAATCAAACACTCATGCTGCATGTGTAACATTTGATTTTTCTTTTGGTTTGATAGAGGCAATATAAACGCCAATAAAAATCACTGCTAAGCCAATGATCATTGATAAGTGAATATTCTCTTTTAAAAGCATTGCTCCCCAAAAAACAGCAGAAATTGGTACTAGATAGGTAACAAGTGAAGCAAATTCAGGACTTCCCTTTTTAACCAGATAATAAAACAATAGATAGGCGATCCCTGAACCAAGTGCTCCCAAGCCAATAAAAGGGCCCACCGTCTCTGTAGTAATAAAAGAAGAAATAAATCTTGGATTCATAGACCAAACAATAATAAAGCTTATTATTGTGGAAATTAATAGCGTAAAGAATGAAGTTTCCAACACCGATAATTCGGTTAAATGTTTTTTTGTTAAGTGTGATGCCAATCCATAACATAAAGTGGCACCGGTCATTAGCAAAATCCCAGTTAAATTACCTGAATAGAGATCACCTAATTTGACATCAGATAAAATAAATATCCCTATAAAGCCAACGAAAATTCCAATCCATTGACTTTTCCTTAACGAAGAAGAAAAGAAGATAAAACCAATAATTAATGTCCAAATCGGTGTTGTTGCATTAATAATTGAGGCCATACTTGAGGTGAGCTTCGTTTCACTTGAACAAATTAACAACCATGGAAGCACGTTATTTGTCATGGCAATCAGGGACAGCTTAAACCAAGGTAGTTTCTTAAGGATTATTTTTTTCTTTTGCACGATAATGATAGCAAAAAGCATTATCGTTCCAAAAAGGCAACGGCCAAATACTATTGAAATCGGTCCCATAGAAGTTAATAGAACTTTAATAAATAAAAAGGATGTTCCCCAAATAAGGCTTAATCCAATCAAAGCAGTAAATAATTTCCTCATTCCCCTTAATTCCTTTTCCTTTTATCTCTTTTATTTATTCCTTTAAAACACTAAACTTTCTCAAAGTAAATGTCAATTTGTTTCAATTTTAGCAATTCCATGTTTAACCATGAAAGAAT
>NZ_JBALPP010000179.1:0-1448 GCF_036965425.1 Neobacillus drentensis
CTTTTAATACATTATCCATATAAATTTTTCCCCCTGTTTTTTAATTGCTTGATATGATCACTGGAGAAGAATGTTATTAAGTATCTTTAATAATATTCAAATTAAAATCAAACAGAACTATTGATCTTATTCCTTTGATTCTTTTTGTGCTATCCAGCTTCGCTACTTCAACAAGAAAAAGAGCAGCCGATCTGTCCGTTGATCTTCAACTCTTGCGCTCCGATAGCTGAATAAGAAAACTTGAGAAAATAATTGGTATTCAAAGGAAAAAACCTCATTTATGTCGAAAATAATAGAAAAAGGGGATGACCCAATGAATAAAGTTGGTTTATTAAAAAATCTACGCAATTCCAGTCGAGGTAATTTGTTTTCAACAGAGATTCCAAAGGCTACCAAAGAAGATGAAAAAAAGATTGAAGAAATGGTTAGAGAATTAGAAAGTGAAGGAAAGATCAAGTTAAGAGAATGTGTACAGCGAGAATATTCAGTTTATTTACATGGAATAATTAAGTATGCATCCGAATAATCGGGTACCTTTTTATTCGGGTGAAACACAACAGGACATCCGAGTTCTTCAACTTATTAACTCCGTTAACGAGTAAGAAAAAGGCTGTCACAATAGCCTTTCATCCTAATATGATGACTTGTAATTTATAACAAAAATTTAAATCGATTTTCAGTCTATTTAAATTTTTGTGTCTTCATATTTTCTTTTGGATCGGCTCTTAAAAAATTGTAGAGTGATTACAAGCAGCAGATTATTTATAGTTTTTCCATAACAAAATCGTGTTGTAAACGTCTCTCTAATTTTTCTAAGTTACCCCCATCTTCTACAAAAGTTTTGAATTTATCAGCCATTAACTTTCCTGAATTTTTATTAATGTGTTTAACTTTGAGTAGTGTTTTCACCTTCACAATGTCAGGAGTCACATCTCCACGGTGTAATTTACCTGGAATTTTTGTCCACAATTTTTCCCAA
Source organism: Neobacillus drentensis (assembly GCF_036965425.1). GTDB lineage: Bacteria > Bacillota > Bacilli > Bacillales > Cytobacillaceae > Neobacillus > Neobacillus drentensis_F. Next base: position 980 of record NZ_JBALPP010000179.1, read on the forward strand.
TCATCTAATAACCCAATCTCTTTAAAATAAAGTTTTTGTAAGCCGCATAACCACGCCATACAAGAGGTGTTACGTTTTTGACAACCTTCCTTATCCTTTAAGAATTCACACCCATGACAACAAGAATTTCCACTTCTAATACAGACGCTGCAAATTTCATTAGCCCCAATTTCTTCAAACACTTTTAACCCGTACTGGATAAGATTCTCTTTTTCCATTTCAATACTCATTATTTTCTCCTCCTTTACTTGCTTTATAAAGGGATTTAGTATTTGTAAACTTCCCCTTTATATTAGTTTTGCACCAAATTCAACAATCCCACCCTCTAATAACCAAATTTAAAGCGGTTGATTCTGCCGTTTTTATAGTTGCTTACACTGGAAATCTTGTTCCCCTAACCTGCCACGTTAACTGAATAAGAAAAAGCCGCCGAAATGGCAGCTTGATCTTAAACTCTTGCACCCGTTAG
>NZ_JBALPP010000179.1:1559-2186 GCF_036965425.1 Neobacillus drentensis
TAAAAAGAATATGCTTAATCCTAAATTGATTAACGTAATTACATCCAATGATAAAGGTAAGATATACAAAAGGATATCGCAATCGGGATATTACAGATACCAAATCTAATGGAATAATAACCTATCAATTTTTGAGCATGATCCCAAGCTTTTTGTAATGACATAGAACGGAAAGTGCGATAACCGTAAAAATGGTTGATTTTTTTTGGAGCTCTTATTTTATGTAAAATTCCAATAATAATCATAAGTAAAGGAATTAATAAACTGATAAAATATGAAGATATATTATCCACTCACTCACCCCTAATTAAAGTTAACTTATATTGTTATAACCCCTACCGAGCTTCAACTCAAGCACCTAATTGTTGAATTAATCGAGTAACCTTTTGTTGATAAATAGGTAAACAGTTGTTAATAAAACTAGCATAGCAATTATAAGAACCGTTACTTCATAAGGATAGTCAATAAAGCTATTGATAACTACTAACAAAATCTTAAAGGCAGGAAAAAAACTAGTCCTGTTACTTTACCTAATAAAAACTTATTTTTAATGTTTTTTTCATTAAATCCTGCTAATAACCACGTTTGTTTTTTCACAGCTACTAAGTAAGAAACAAGTAAAAGAGC
>NZ_JBALPP010000179.1:2290-9582 GCF_036965425.1 Neobacillus drentensis
CCTGCTTCGTTAGTCGAATCATACTAATACAACGCATTAGCGGGCATTCTTGAACTCAAGTCCAAGTTAAGGATACACTCAGGTTTTATATACATTTTTTTATAGATATTGAATTAACATTAAAACTAGGAAAATAATAAAAGCGATTCCCCATAACACCGTTTTAAATCGTACCTTTTTCTTTTCATTCTGAATCCTCCAAGAAACGATCCAATCGAATATTCCTATCAATATTATAGTAATGATTACCCATAGCCCATCCATTGTTATCCCCCTATAAAATAAATGAGTGCCACCATACCAAATATACCACTTTACACCAATTTTGGTAATTTAATTTCCTTCCTTCTTAAGCTAACCTGCCCGTTAGCTCAACAATAAAAAAGATCGCCGCAGCGATCCCTGGCTTTAACTCTTGCACCCGTTAGTCATCCATGCAGCAGAGCCGCACCACAAAGAATGAAAATGAATAGGACCTGTCACTACTGATACTGACCTTGAGCCAGTCACGCCCTCCTCTTTTTTTTGACGATTGAGCAGGGTTTTCTTAAGTATTGCCTTTTTTCTTGTACAAAGGATATTTATTTTCATGGTAGTTGAAGAAGACCTTTACTTTATTAGATCCTGTAACCTCCTGGGAAAAATCGAAAAATATTTATTTATAGTAGATTTGTCCATTTCAAATTTTCTCTACATTTCATAAATTGCAAGTAAATAAAACACTGAAACAACCTTGTACAAATTTTAATATGTTATGTTAAGGAGGGGAGTATCGTGACTTGCAATTGTGATAAACCCTGTGGTTCTTATTCAACTGGAGAACTAAATTTCCAGACAGAAGAAGTATGCAATGGACAAACTATTCAAATTTATAAATCCTTTACAGAATGTGACCCTACTATAACGCTTCAATTATCTAATTTTGGGACTTGCCCATTTACATTTGTTGTAAAACAGAATAAGCAAGAACAAATTATTCAAATAAACCCTAACCAAGGTTTGAACGCTGCATTCGATTGTGTTAAAGCAATGAAGGTTAGGTGTAGCAATTCTGGTGGTGAAAATACCTGTGCCGTTTCAGTAAGGTTCCAAATCCACGGTTGCATTTCTTGCTGTAATTAGACGATTGCTCATATGCAATCGTTTTTTCTTTTTTAAATCCATTAATTTAATTAAAAAGGTTTGTTAAGTGGGTAGTATTCCTTCTTTAACTAAACTGCTTCGTTAATGGAACAAGAAAAGGAGCTGCCACAGCAACCCCTTTTAGAACTCAAGCACCCGTTAGTTTAACAAGTAAGCTTGAATGGTTCCTTCAGAATCCATCCCCCCGATACGATTGCGACTTCATGAGTAGATGGCTAGTAGCAAACTGTCGGTCATTCATTACTACTTTTTGTGTATCGACGTGCATACATGCCAGCTCGGACAACTTCGACATGCTGCGGATCCACTAAAATAGAGTTATGTGTAAACGTGATATCTTTAGACCTTGTCCGTCTGACTTCGCCGATGTATGCTGTATTTCCTAAGATAACAGAAATGGTACTGTGCTGCCAGATTGTATTCCCTTGCGGCGTCAGAATTCCGTCTGCTTCCAGCGATTTTATGATTGATTTCATACTTCGTTTGTTGATGTAGAAATCAGTCAATATTCTGCGCACAGTTTCTGCGCCTTCTGACAGCGTTAGATAGCCGGCACCGTCGATTTTGTAACCGAATGGAACGCGTCCCCCGAACCATTTTCCAGATTTACGTAGTTCTTCCTTGGCGCGTTTGCTTGATTTCATAAGATTCGCGAATAAACCTTCATCTCCATGCGCAAGTCCATGACATCTTTCACACAGCCGAACCATGTTTGTGATACGATTGTTGCCACCAGCTTCCAGCGGAACGATGTGATGAATGTGAAGACCGTTTCTGATACCGCAGTTTCCGCATTCACGAGGAAGCTGTCTATCGAAGTATGCGTGATTTTGATTGAATTCTTGCCGCTTGTCCATCAAAATTCCTCCTTCAGTAGCATGCAAAGCCATCGGTTTCCAAAATATAGTAACAAAGTTTTGCCATCAGACGCTTTGGGACAGATCCGGCACCCCCACCCACCTTTTTTTGGTCTGCAGAGTTGTTGAATTATTATTCATTCGATACACCTGGGCTGTGTTCTAGTTTTGGCTTACGTAAAGATCGTATGAAACCGATTTGCCCCTTTATAAATTAAAGATTCCTCAAATCTTATTATTATCCTTCTTAAACTAAACTGCCCCTTTAGTTGAACAAGAAAAAGAGCCGCAACAGCGACCCTCTGTTAAGTTCAAGCACCCGTTACTTGAATAAGAAAACAGGCTCGACAAAGCAATCCTATCATCAACTTACACACCCGTTACTTAACAAGCCTTTGTTCTAACTCATCCTTTTGGCGCAAGTGATGACGAAAATGCATACCAACCAAATCATACCATTCCCTTGCATTCAGCCAGCCGAACCCTCCATGCTCGACTTTATAATTTGGGTTTATATTATCCACTTTCGATTCCCATTGACTCAACCTTAGAATTACCTGATCCATTCTACTGATAAGTTCCTCCTTGCTATCTGAATTATTAGGTGGAGCATTTAGTTCATCCGGTAATTTAATTTTAATTGGCGGAAACCCTCCGATCTTATATAAATGCTCACCAAACTCCGTTTTCCCAAGGGGTTGTTCATCATTCAAGGTAGCACATTTTTCCATATTATCTAGATACTCATGGGCAACACGGATTAAATGGTCATACATTTGCCCAATAGACCAAACCGCTTCTTCAGAAATATATCTTAGCTGTGCCAAAGAGTAATTTTGAAGCTCGTTTTTGTAAATATTAATAAGTTTAAGTTCGTTCAATTTAATTCCTCCTTTGTATTAATTAACTCAAATCTAAAACTTTTACATATTCGATTCCAAATACCTTCTTCAACAAACCTGGCCCGTTAGTGCTATAAGAAAAGCTGCCTTAATGGCAGCTCTGATTTTAAACAAAAGCACCTTTAGATGAACTTATGTTGTGCTTTGATTATTTTGCAATTGAAGAAACAGGAGATTGTTGTTTTTCCCAATCTGTTGGTCCCTCGCCTGATTCGATAAACCTTCGCCAAAATTCTCCAGTTTGTTTATCCAATAGTATGATGTTGTTTTCATTTGCAGTGATTAACTCATACCTATCTTTGTCGTTCTGAATTACATTATCTTCTTTTTTCTGCTAGGTTTTTAAAGATTGTGACATAAACCAAGAACCTAATAAAATACATATACCCAAAAAGATAATAGAAAAAGACAATAGATTTTTATTCATATTTACCCCCAAATTTTATTTCTATGGAAGATTTATTCTACACAATCAATAATATTTCCTTGTTCCACTATCCTGCTTCCTTAGTGGAACAAGAAAAAAAGCCGCAGCTGCGACCCTTTTGTTTAACTCAAGCACCCCTTACTCTAAGTGTACTTTTCACAATCGCTCCCAAAACAATGCCCATCAAAATATGAAGCAGTCTCCTGTGTAATTATCTAAATGAGAACTCATTTCTACAAAAAAATAGATGGTATCGACAGGATATAATGGCATATGCTTTCCCTTTAGTTTATCTGGGGTAAAAGAATAATAAATTCTGTCCCCAAGTTCTTTTCACTGTTCACTTGTACTTTACCTTTTAAAGAACGGATAATTTGAAAACTAACCATCATGCCTAGTCCTGTCCCCCTTTCCTTTAAGGAATAAAACGGAGTTCCAAGCCTATCAATTTGCTTTTTTGTCATACCAATTCCTTGGTCCTTAATGATAATTTTTATAAATCCATCACTAGTGAAAGTACATGTAATCCAAACTATTCCACCATTAGGCATAGACTCTATGGCATTTTTCAAAATATTAATCAAAGACTGTTTCAATTTTTGAGAATTCCCATAAATCCAACAGTTTTCAAGAAGATCAGTTTTAATCTCAACATTATGGCTCAGGCTGTAACTTTTAATGATTTTTACTACACGTTGTAACTGAGAACCTACGTCGATTCTTTCGTTGTTATTTATTGAAGGTTTTCCAAAAGATAATAAATCATTAATAATTTCATTTGCACGATCTAATTCTTCAATGGATATTTGGATATATTCCTTCTTCTCATTGGACAAATCAGGCTCGTTTAGAAGTTGCAGAAAGCCACGAGTAACTTGCATCGGATTTCTAATTTCATGTGCGAAAACACTTGTTAACTCACTAATAACTCGTAATTTCTCCGAGTTTTGCATCTCTAATCGTAGCTGGTGAATATCCCTGATACCTTCATTTAGTTTAGTTAAGAACCAAGTAACTACCACTACAAAGATAAGCTGAATAATCTGAACTTTAAGATAATCTATGGAAAAACCTCTTAGAACACCAAAAAAAGTAATTCCAATTATGCAATAGTAAAAGGCAAGACCAACTGCAATTTTAACTTTTTTATCTTTGTTTGAACTTGCAAATGCTTTTTGAAAAAGTAATATAACAGGCAGTGATAATAATAAGACAAGAACAGTATTATAAAATCCTAAACTGATTCCAAGATAAAGCCGATAAAGTATGATAAGGGCTGATAGGAAGATGGCTGAGCCAAATTTGCCGTATAGGCTCCCAAATAATAGAGGAATAATTCTTAAATCCAAACGAGCATTTTGACCAAAGCTCACTGGAAATGACATGCAAATAAATATTGATATTCCCCACAAAATGGACATTATCACTATTCTATTTTTCTCACTTTTTACCCTCTCCGTAATAAATGTAAAGTAAATAAATATGGGTATTACCATAAGCGTTAGTTGCAGCAAAAAATCCTTTATTATACTCATTCACGTTACCTTTCATTTTTTGTTCTATATCTGAATACTGCATTATAAGGACGATAATCAGGTTCATTATTTTTATGTCTATTCCCAAACATCTATTCTTTAATAAAGAACTTATTATATTAGTTATTATTACATATTATACTTTAAAGTTTTCAAGATTTGTCTAAATAAGAATTACCACCATCTACGCAACTAATACATCCGCCAAATGCTTCTTGAGAACGAATATTTTCGGCTTCAATTTCGTCTAATTCCAATGGACGATGACCTAAAATCATCCCATCTATCCCTGTTTTGTGAATTGTTTTAATATGAACTAAGCCTTGTTCAACGACATTACATCCAATCAAATCTTCTGCAACAGGAGGATTTTCCCCAACCCATTCCATTAACCCTGCCAAAAACGATGACCTACTCCCAATCTCTCCTTTAGATATCAATTCTAGCACTCTCCCACAGGCGTACTTCCTTCACCGATGCAGGAAAATTGTTCTATTAAAGCCATTATGCATCTGGTTTTTCTTCACTTTCCACCAAAGAATACCTCTCTTTTTTTATTGGAAAATTAAGATTTAAATCTTAAATGAACGGAATAAGTAAACATGAATACCAGGATAGCATTACTAGGTAGATAGTCTTGTATCATATCATTTATATTGCCTATTTTTTACTTAAGTAAGAATAAACAGGCTATTTCATTAGGACAACTTCATGCAATGATACATATCTTGCAGTGTAAATATATCTAATTAATTTTAGGAGGAGAATTTTTTATGGATAAGGACATCATTAAAAATTTTATAGGTAGTGTAATCAGGGTTGATCGAGGCGGACCAGAATCCAGAATTGGGAAGTTAATGGATGTAAGTGACGATTATATCGCCCTTCTCACAGAAGATGATGGGGTCGTTTATTACAACACTCAACATATTAAAAGTTTAACAGAAAATATGAAGGGGCAGATGGAATTCAACATTGAAGTTCCTAAAGATTTCGAATTTAAAAAAGCGGCCAATTTCCAAGAACTGCTTGACGTAATGAAATTTCAATGGGTAAAAATTAATCGTGGAGGTCCTGAGAAGTTAGAGGGGGTACTCAGTGATATAACTAAAGATTTTGTTTCTTTGATCAATAAAGAGGAAATCGTTCGCTTTTCTATATTCCACATTAAAAATATTAGTTATGGAGTAAAAATTGAAAAGGCTGAAGAAGTAAACTCTTATAACCAAACTAGTAACAAAGCTGAAAGCCGATCAACTAACCAATCAAAAATGGCTGAATCCGAAAAACAACAGTCACGTCAAAAAGTTGTAAGATCAAACGATTACAGTCGAAATAAAAAAAATAAGAGCAAAAATTAGGAAAAGGTAACTTCGCAATAAAGATCTGTTGAAGTTGATGAAAGTGATCTAACAGATCTCTAATCCACAATGGAAGAGTTTTTACGAAATTATTCTTAAACCAGCCAAAATTAAGTTTTTTTAAGATCCTCACGTTCCAGGGTTCACTGAGGAGTTGAAAGATGGGGCACTGTCAGGAAAAGCGCCTGCCAAAGCCCCATCTTTCATTTTTTTCAATAATAATATCCTAAGTTTTAATATTGGTGGTATTCAATACTTTCATAGACTGCTCTTTTTCAACTTACCTGCATCCGTTAGTGCAACAAGCAAAAAAAGGCCGCAGTAGCGAACTTCATCTTCAACTCTTGCACCCGATAGTTTAAGTGAAACAATTTACAAAATTTATGAGAATTCCAATTCTTATATGCGAATATTGTCATCTGGTTTAGCTTCAAACAGACTTTTTAAGAAATTTCACAACTTTCATTAAACGTGTATGCTAAATCTTATACGAAATTTGAGCATTTGAAGTTTTGAAAGTTATTGATTGGTGTAATGAAAACTGTATTACTGTAACAATTAATATCGCCAATATTTTAACTAAAATCTGATTATAATGAAGCAGTTGTACAAATATAAACAGTATTAAAGCAGTAATCGCATAACCAACCAAAGCTACTGAGTAATATTTTAAATACCGTGAAAATAAATTGTCTTTCACCTTAAAATTAAAAATCGCGTTTAAAATAAAGTTGTTTGTTTGACTTAAGCTAATGCTAATAAAGTTAGCAAGTTGGATATTGATTCCAGCAACCATAGTAAGAAGCCAAAATGTACTAATATCTAAACTGATTCCTGTTACACCAATACTACAGTATTTGATGAATTTTTCATATTTCTTAAAAAACTTCCTTATTGTTTTCATTTTATCGTACCTTCCTTACATAAAGTGAGATATAAATTTGAAATTTTGGTGCAATAATTTTAAATTTTCTTTCAATTTCAATCTCATTAATTCCAGATCCACATTTTATTTATTTCCAGAAAATTAAGAATTGCACTAATTTATTATATATATAATTTACACT
>NZ_JBALPP010000180.1:0-8813 GCF_036965425.1 Neobacillus drentensis
AGTAAAACTATTATAATATTAATCAATTTTTTGTCAGATGAATTTTAAATTTCAAAAAATGATATTTACCTTTGTGGGGTGATTTTGTTGCAACTTCAAGTATTGAACAGTCCGTTTAATCAAGAGCAGGCAGAACTCCTTAACCGAATATTGCCAACATTAACAGAATCTCAAAAAGTTTGGCTAAGCGGGTATCTTGCTGCTTCATCAACAACATTAGCTTTTGGTGCATTAAATGCACAAACATCCGTTCTTTCGAATCAAAGTACTGGAAAGAATATTTCAAAAGATGTGACCATCCTTTATGGTTCACAGACTGGGAATGCCAAAGGCCTTGCCAATAAGACGGGCAAGCAGCTTGAAGGGAACGGATTTAAAGTAACCATTTCTTCGATGAGCGATTTTAAAGCCAATAACATTAAAAAGGTCCAGAATCTTCTTATTATAGTAAGTACACATGGTGAAGGGGATCCGCCTGACAATGCCCTATCATTTCATGAGTTTCTGCATAGTAAAAGAGCACCCAAGCTTGATGACCTCCATTTTTCAGTTTTGGCACTTGGAGATAGTTCTTATGAGTTTTTCTGTCAAACAGGTAAAGAATTTGATTCCCGGTTGGAGGAGCTCGGCGGAACAAGGTTATATCCTCGTTTTGACTGCGATGTTGATTACGATGAACCTGCATCCGAATGGCTTCAAGGAGTACTTGGCAGCTTAAGTGAAGCTGAAGGCAGTAATGCGGCACCTGTTGCGGCCGCGGCAACACAGGTAGAATCTGTATACTCCAGATCAAACCCGTTTAGAGCAGAAGTTCTTGAAAATATTAATTTGAATGGCCGCGGTTCAAATAAAGAAACTCGCCACCTTGAAATCTCTCTTGAAGGTTCTGGACTTTCGTATGAACCAGGGGACAGCCTCGGAATTTACCCTGAAAACGATCCTGCACTGGTTGAACTTCTATTGGCAGAATTGAAATGGGATTCTGAGGCAGGGGTAACTCTTAATAAACAAGGGGACATTCTCTCCCTAAAAGAAGCCTTGAAATCGTACTATGAAATTACGACTCTAACGAAACCTCTTCTACAAAAGGTTTTGGAGTTAACTGGTAATGAAACCCTACAGGAGATATTAGCTCAAGGAAATGAGGAAAAATTAAAAGCCTATATTCATGGACGTGATTTAGTGGATTTCGTTCGTGATTTTGGTGCATGGGGTACCTCAGCCCAAGAATTTGTTTCGATTCTTCGGAAAATCCCAGCTCGTTTATATTCAATTGCAAGCAGTTTATCTGCGAGCCCAGATGAAGTACACTTAACAATCGGTGCCGTTCGATATGATGCCCACGGCCGTGAACGAAAAGGTGTTTGCTCAATTTTAACAGCTGAACGTCTTCAGCCTGGTGATACACTGCCTGTGTTTATTCAGCATAATGAAAACTTTAAGCTTCCTGCTACCTCGGATACCCCGATTATCATGGTCGGTCCAGGTACAGGTGTAGCTCCATTCCGTTCCTTTATGCAGGAGCGTGAAGAAGCAGGAGCGGAAGGGAAAGCTTGGATGTTCTTCGGAGACCAGCATTTCGTAACCGATTTCCTTTATCAGACTGAATGGCAAAAGTGGTTGAAAAACGGTGTCCTGACAAAAATGGATGTTGCTTTTTCTCGTGATACAGATAAAAAGGTGTATGTACAACACCGTATGCTTGAACAAAGTAAAGAATTGTTTGCTTGGCTGGAAGAGGGTGCAGTGGTTTATATTTGCGGTGACGAGAAACATATGGCGCACGATGTTCATAACACTCTTCTTGACATTATTGAAAAAGAAGGCGCTATGAGTCGTGAAAACGCTGAAGCTTATCTTGCCGAGCTCCAGCAGCAAAAACGTTATCAGCGTGATGTATACTGATTTGGATTGAAGGGAGTTTTTCAACATGGTGAACAAAACTTTAACAGCGCCAGCAGGAAAGCCCAGTGATGTTGAGCGCATTAAAGAAGAAAGCAATTATTTGCGCGGAACGTTAACAGAAGTAATGCTTGACCGTTTAAGCGCTGGAATTCCTGATGATGATAATCGTTTGATGAAGCATCACGGAAGCTATTTGCAGGATGACCGGGATCTGCGTAATGAACGTGCAAAACAGAAACTTGAACCAGCGTATCAGTTTATGCTGCGTGTCCGATTGCCGGGCGGTGTTGCGACACCGGCCCAATGGCTAGTGATGGATGAGCTGGCAGATAAAAATGCAAACGGCACATTAAAGATCACTACACGTCAGACTTTTCAAATGCATGGTATTTTAAAATGGAATATGAAAAATACAATCCAAACGATTCATTCAACACTTTTGGATACAATTGCTGCCTGCGGTGATGTAAACCGGAACGTATTGTGCAGTTCTAATCCATATCAATCTGAAATCCATACAGAAGTATACGAATGGTCGAAAAAGCTGAGTGACGATTTACTGCCGCGGACAAGAGCCTATCATGAAGTATGGCTCGATGAGGAAAGGGTGGCTGGTACGCCGGATGTAGAGGAAGTTGAACCGATGTACGGTCCTCTTTATTTACCGCGAAAATTTAAGATTGCAATTGCAGTTCCCCCAACCAATGATATCGATGTATTTTCAAATGACCTTGGTTTCATTGCGATAGTGGAAGATGGGAAACTAATCGGCTTTAACGTGGCAATTGGCGGCGGAATGGGCAGCTCTCATGGAGACAAAGCGACCTATCCTCAGCTGGCAAAAGTAATCGGCTTCTGTAAGCCGGAACAGCTTTATGATGTGGCTGAAAAGACGATTACGATTCAGCGCGACTACGGAAACCGTTCTGAACGTAAAAATGCACGCTTCAAATATACCATTGATCGTCTTGGTCTGGAAACAGTCAAGGAAGAACTGGAACACCGTTTAGGCTGGAGTTTGGATGAAGCAAAGCCATACCATTTTGACAGTAACGGCGACCGTTACGGATGGGTCAAAGGTGTGGGTGGTAAGTGGCATCTAACCTTGTTTATCGAGGGTGGACGCGTTAAAGATTTCGCTGATTATAAGCTAAAGACGGGCTTACGTGAAATTGCTAAAATCCATAATGGTGAATTCCGTTTAACAACGAATCAAAATTTGATTATTGCCAATGTATCAAGCCAGAAAAAGAAAAAGATTAACGAATTGATTGAGCAATATGGCTTGACTGATGGGAAATATCATTCAGCACTACGCCGCAGCTCGATGGCATGCGTGGCTCTTCCAACTTGTGGACTTGCCATGGCGGAAGCAGAACGTTACCTGCCTGTCCTGATGGATAAAATCGAAGAGATAGTCGATGAATACGGCCTGCGCGACCAAGAAATCACGATTCGCATGACGGGGTGTCCAAATGGATGTGCACGTCCTGCTCTTGGTGAAATTGCCTTTATTGGTAAAGCAGTAGGGAAGTATAATATGTACCTCGGCGCTGCCTTTGACGGAAGTCGTTTAAACAAAATGTACCGTGAAAACATTGGCGAAGAAGAGATATTAAGTGAACTTCGTGTACTTCTTTCACGTTATGCGAAGGAACGTGAAGATGGTGAGCACTTCGGCGATTTTGTGATTCGTGCAGGTATCATAAAAGCTACCACAGACGGAACAAGTTTTCACGAATGATGAAGTTATGTAACAGACAGGGACATGTATCTCTGTCTGTTTTTTTAGGACAAGGTTAAAAGCGCTTGGTAATGATCACTTAAGCGCTTTGTGTTACAGGGATATAGGAAGAGTTTTTTTCATCCCATTTAAAAATTCCATCTTGCAATTTTATTTCTGTGTCGAAAGGGCGTGAAATTGAAAAATCATTCCCTTGGGAAAGACGGCCCAATTTCTCAATCAACTCTGTTTTTAATAGGAGTAATTCCTTCTTAGTTGCAATTCGAATAATTTTATCTATTGTAATATTCTTTTCACTAATTCCATTTCTTTTACAAATGCTTTCTTGAAAACTCCTGTTAAATTGAATCATCAAAGATAAATCCTCTATGCATGCTACTCCGAATACCTCTTTAATAATATTTCCGTATCGAAGCTGATAGTCAGTAGTAAATTTAATCATTTTCTGCTCGGGATTTTCTAATATATAGACAGATTGAATTTTATTTATCATCAATAGCATCCTTTCATTTTTGGTTTGAACTATTTGGATAATTAATTTAGATACTATATTAATGATACCATAATAATGATTTTTGTAGTTGTAGCGAGGATTCAGAAAAAAGTGTCTGATGTTTTTAAAACACATTTCTTTTTCAAAGCGAGAATTTGTCATCATGTAAGCGTTTTTTCTAAATATTTAGAATATTATGCTTGCTTATCTGATTGCTATATTATACTATTAACAATATTACTAATCTAAACTAATAAGAAGGAAGCGACTTACTTTGAATTATCCATTTGCATCTCAAACCAAAACCTATGAATCTTCTGCGGTAAGAGACATTTTAAAAGTGACCCAGCAAGGGCACGTTATTTCTTTTGCAGGAGGGTTGCCAGCTGAAGACATTTTTCCGATTGATGAAGTAAAAATTGCCTATGAAAAGGTGTTCGCATCGGGAAAATCTTCCTTGCAATATGGTTTAACAGAGGGCTACACACCACTTCGCGAGGCCATTCAAGCCAAAATGGCCCAAAAAGGGATTGCATCTACACCTGAAAACATTTTGGTTACTACGGGTTCCCAGCAGGTTATCGACTTGTTTTCCAGGATTATGCTAAGCCCAGGTGATATTGTCTTTACGGAGGATCCTACTTATCTATCAGCCTTGCAGGTTTTTAGGTCTTACGGGGCAAATGTTATCGCCGTCAGCAGTGATGAGCATGGAATGGTACCGGAGGATTTAGAAACAAAAATGAACCAATACCACCCAAAATTCGTTTATATTATACCAACTTTCTCTAATCCGGATGGGAAGGTATGGAGTAGTGGTAGACGGCAAAAACTATTAAATCTTTGCTATAAATATAATGTACTAGTACTTGAGGACGATCCATACGGAGATATCCAATTTCATGAAGAGGAGCACTATCCATCTGTAGCAGCTTTTGATAAGCAGCAAAGTCACGTTATATATACGAGTACCTTCTCAAAGTCGGTCGTCCCAGCTCTTAGAACAGGGTGGGTAACTGGACCAACAGAAGTAGTGCAAATGATGACAAAGGCGAAGCAAATGAATGATTTGCATTCCAGCAGCCTTGATCAACAAGCATTATATTATTTACTGCGCGATTTCAATCTTGATGGGCATATCAAGCATATTCGAAATGAGTATTATTATCGAATGACAATTATGAGAGATTATTTGAATAAGCTTGAGCCCGGCTTGTTTACATGGAAAGAGCCAAAAGGCGGTATGTTTTTGTGGGTGGAAGGGAATGAAGAATTAAATACAACTCGTTTACTTTCCCAAGCTGTTGAAAAAGGTGTAGCCTTTGTCCCTGGTGCTCCGTTCTATGTTGACCAGCCTAAACACAACACGTTCCGCTTAAATTTCAGTCACTCAGCTCCTGAAAAAATTAAGCTTGGCATGGATCGCTTAGTAGAGGTTTTGTTAAAGCCAGCAGTCGTTTAATATCGGGTTCTTGAATGAAATTCTCCTTTTATGTAAAGTTTATTAAGGTAATTAATTATAAAAGGATGGAATAAGAATGGCTTTTATCGGGATTGTTATTATTATAGTGTTGGTATATTTTCTAATTATTCGCCCGCTTACCCACCGGAATCGTCCACAGGTTTATGAGCCAAGAAGGAATTATTATGAACCTAGAAGGGACTATTATGAACCGCGTGGAAATTTTGGTCCAGGGCATAGTGGATTTGGCGGAATAGGGTCATTTGCCGGAGGAATGGCAGCGGGGGCATTACTGACTTATTTGTTTAATCAGGGAAGAATTGGTTTTGATCAATATCATGCGTTACAGCAATTACAAGATCATGAAATCATGCAAGAACTTATGGATCAAAATATCATTCAGGAACATGAAATTGACCAGCTGCAGGAGGAAATTGGACAGGGCAGAGGGGATGAGCCGTCAGATAGGGATGGAGACGGCCGAGATGACGATTTCGATAACAATGATCAAGATGATCTCCAAGATAATGATGATTTTGGAAATTGGGATAACGGTGATGATAATTGGGTATAACATGAAGCATCTTAAACATCCTAGTATGGTGTCTAAGGTGCTTTTTTAAATGTTACAGAGTTGTGAACTAGAGAGTTTGCAGCTGTTTTTTTTCCAGATATATAGAAGGATAAACACTATCTATAATAAAATAAAGGTATATCGACTAAAGCAAGGTTAGTCATCATGATTCTTAGAACAGAATCCAAATAACAGCCAGAAAGAGGTTGATGGTGATGTGGCCTTTTGTAAATAAGAAAAAAATAATGGACGAAGAAGATAACCCCAGTTATTTAGCAGTAGGAGAAGTAACTGAAGAAAAGGAAATTGAAAAAATAGCCATTAAACTGAAAGAAGTTCTAAACAACACGTCTAATGATATTATTATTTTATGCGTTGGTTCAGACCGTTCAACAGGAGACTCGCTTGGCCCCTTTGTCGGATCCATGTTGAAAGAAAGCAAACTCCCTATAATTGTATACGGTACATTGGAAGAGCCAGTACACGCGTTAAATATTCATAAAATTCTAAATAAAATCAATCAGACCCATCCTGCCTCTTTTATCTTAGGGATTGATGCCTGTTTAGGTGATAAAAAACAAATTGGTTCTATTATTTTGAAACAAGGTCCGCTTATACCGGGTTCCGCATTAAATAAAGTATTGCCAGGGGTAGGGGATTACCATCTAAAAGCAGTCGTAAATAGTCTCGATTCCTATTCGCCTGTCCAATCCTTAAATAGCACGAGACTTTTTACGGTAATAAAGCTTGCTGAAATTATCTCTAAGATTATTTCACGAGCCGTTTTAGAAGAATCTGTGTCAATTAAGAATTTATTAATGGTGGAAGATTAATCCAAATTATTTGAAATAACTAAAGGTAGTAGGATATAATTATTACAATTTATAATAGAGAGAAAGCGTGATAAACATTGGGGAACAATTGGACAGAGGAAAATCTAATCTCATTGCGGGAACGGGTCTATATCCACATCAAAGACCTTATCCTAGAGGGTGAATTTAAAACGGGAGACCGACTTGTGGAACGTGAATTGGCAGAAAGACTCAATATTAGCCGCACGCCAATTCGGGAAGCCTTATTTAGATTAGAATCACAGGGTTTTGTGAAAACTGTGCCGAGAAAAGGGGTTATTGTCGCTGATATTTCTGAGAAGGAAATTATTGAAGTATTTACGATCCTCTCTTCTTTAGAAGTCTTAGCTGCAAAATTAGCTGCACAAAAATTAGATGATGAAACAAAAAGTAAATTTAATGCCCTTATAAAAAAGATTGAAGCAGGTTTAGCAAGTGAAAATGAGGCTGATTTTTCACATTTACACGGGGAATTGAACCATCTTTTATACAGTTCCGCTAAAAATACAAAGCTTTATGAAATATTAAGTGGATTGTCTGATTATATTAGTGCTTTTGCAAAAACAGGATTTAAAAATCCTGGCCGCGCCGTACAGTCAATGGAAGAGCACTTAAAAATAATGGAGGCCATCGTTAATCAAGAAATAGAAATGGCTGAATTTTTGACAAAGATCCATATAGAAAATTCAAAAAAGGCCTATATCGAGGCAGTCCAGCAAGCAAAAGAAAAGCGAAAAGGGTAAAAAGAAACTCCATCTGCTGGTGGAGTTTCTTTTTATTTTAGTTATGAAGATTCCTTATAATCCGATAACTGCAGGTGCTGTCATGTTTTTTAACACTTTAGCCACACTCATTGCGACGATTGGACTTGATTTTGGATTTTGAGTAAATGGTTTGTTTTGGACGGATATTTCAACTTGTCCAAATTCGCCTTTCGCAAGGATCGTGTGAGTATTCAATTGAATAGTTGGATCCACGTATACTTGGACCTTTGTTTTTTCGAAACCAATTCCCGCAATACTTAAGGCCGCTGAAACATTTACATTTTCAGGGAATAATTTTGCTGCATTTCGGGCATTTCCTTCAAAGATACAATATGGCTCAGTGATGGTGGCGAGATCCACCTTTTCCTCTGCAATCGTTCCATACCAACTTCTTGGATGCTTCCTCGTAATGAGTTTGATTTCATCAATCTCGCCTAATACTCCGGCAGCAATTCGATCTAAACCAGCGATAGCGGCAGATGGAATAATTATTTGTTTTTTACTTTTTAACGCTGTTTCCTGTAATGATTCATAGAATTCATTATCTGCTAAAACCCCTACAGACAGAAGAATTAGATCACTGCCTGAAGATAGAGTTTTTTCACCGTATTGTTTCACCGCATTATGGCCGGCCGCTTCAATAATAATATCTAAATTTTGATTAAAAAATGCTTCTTGATCCGTTGTCATGGTACAGTGTTCTGGCAAATTGTCTAAAGGATTAGGCTGTTTCCTAACTAGAATAGACTTCAGGTTGACATCTCCGGCCTGTCCTGAATGGATAAATTCAGCAATACTTTTTCCAAGTGTTCCATAGCCAATGATCCCAGCACTCAGCATTTTTGATTCTCCTCAATAATGAATATTTGGTATACTATATACCATTTAATTTCTACATTTTAACGGATTAAAAGATTAAAATCAAGGGTAAAATTTAGAATATAATTAAACGTCTAAATTTTCAAAATATTGTTGCGCATTCCGGGTGGTTAATGATATATTATTTTCAACCTATATAGT
>NZ_JBALPP010000181.1:0-4983 GCF_036965425.1 Neobacillus drentensis
CTATAACAATTATCGATATCAATGGAACTTAAAAAAGATGACCCCTATTCAATATAGGAATCATCTTCTAGTTGCTTAATCTCTTTTTTTATAGTGTCCTTGACAAAGGTGCCAGTTTAATGTGGTTTCCCTCTTTTTTTGTTTGGCCGATCAGCACATTAATATAGCAATATTGTGCTAATAAATCGAATTATCCTCTAGAGCCTTCTTTCTATTAACATATTATAATTTAGTATACTAAAGTGAAAACGCATACATGAAAGGGAGTGAAAAGAGAGTTATTTTTTTATCGTGATAAATCTGAAAAGTCAAATAAAAGCAGAAAAGGAGACTTTTATGAGCAATCAAAAATATTTAATCGATGATGCCCCGCTTAATAAATTTCATCTTCGGATTACCGCCCTTACGTTCGGTTCTAATTTTTCGGATGGTTATGCTTTAGGGATTATTGGAATGGCGCTTTCCTTGTTAGGGCCACAAATGAAACTAGGCAGCATATGGGAAGGATTAATCGGAAGCTCCGCTTTAATTGGCCTCTTTTTCGGGAGTCTGTTACTGGGAGGGCTATCCGACCGGATTGGCAGACAGAAAATCTACTTAGCTAATTTTCTGATTATCGGGATTGCCTCTGCTTTACAGTTCTTTGTGAATGATCCATGGACGCTGTTCATTTTACGCTTATTGATAGGGATTGCCTTAGGTGGAGACTACGCGGTTGGATCGACTTTACTCGCTGAGTTTGCCCCTAGAAAGTATCGAGGATTATTGCTTTCTTCTTTAAATGTCCTCTGGACAGTCGGTTATGTTGTTTCGAATATTGTCGGTTTTTACTTACAAAAAGCAGGCCCGGAATCTTGGCGATGGATGCTGATGAGTGCTGCTATTCCCGCTTTTATTTTATTAATATTACGTATCGGTACTCCAGAATCGCCACTTTGGTTAATTAAAATGGGGCGTGTAGAAGAGGCCCGTGCCATTGTAAGAAAATATATTGGACCGAATGCCATAATGGATGAAACCATTAAGTCTCATTCTGAAAAGCCCTTCCGTATGGTCGACCTTTTCAGCAAACAGCTTTGGAAACGTACAACATTTGGATCATTATTTTATGTATGTCAGGTTGTTCCGTATTTCGCCATTTATACCTTTCTTCCTACAATCTTAAGTAAAATGGGATTTGAAGAGACCTTCAGTGTGGATATGCAGCTTAACCTTTTCCTTTTAGCTGGAGCCATCGTTGGGGTTTGGTGTACAGAAAAGCTTACGCGCAGAGGTTTCACCATTTATACATTTATCATTCTTACCGTCTCATTATTTCTTTTAAGTGTATTGCCTAAGGATTCACATACCATTGCGATCATTATTTTTGCCACCTTCACATTTGTGATGTCTGCTGCTTCCAATCTTACGTTAATTTATCCTGCCGAACTTTTCCCGACAGAAATTCGCGGAACAGGTGTAGGTGTCACCACTGCTGTCAGCCGAATTGGTTCTGCTATTGGAACCTTTTTGCTGCCTGTTAGCGTTAGTTCATGGGGAATGGGCCCATCGATGATTGCGATGAGTGTGATTCTATTGATTGGAACCATTGTCTCGATCGCATGGGCACCAGAAACAAAGTATCTGTCGATGAGCGATGTCAATAAGCCAGAACTTGAAACGGGGACCTCTCCAACCATCGATACTTCGCTTTCAGGAAAAAGAAATTTATCATAGGCTTTATTTAAAGAGGTGTGTTAGATGACCAATAATGAATCCTTACATCCAAGAGATATAAAAGAAGTTATTCTTGGAGATCATGAGCTTTCGATTGATGAGGTGGTCGCTGTTGCAAGGTATTCCGCAAAAATTTCCTTTTCAGAATCATACCGCAGCAGGGTGAAAACATCACGCGGGTTAATCGAAAAGTTTTTACAGGAAGAACGCCCGATATATGGAGTGACAACTGGATTTGGCAGTAATGTCACAAAAGTGATTTCGAAGGACGATGCCGAAATCCTCCAACGGAATATTGTTCGATCCCATGCTGTTTCAGTAGGGGAGCCACTGGAAAAAGAAGTGGTTAGAGCGATTCAGTTCACGATCCTCAACCATTTAGGGCATGGATTTTCAGGAGTCAGTTTAGAAGTTTTAGAGCTTATGGCCGGATTATTGAATCATGATATTTTGCCGGTTGTACCCGGTGATGGTTCAGTGGCCTATCTTTCTCCTGAAGCACATATTGCTTTAGTTTTAATGGGGGAGGGTAGAGCCTGGTATAAAGGCGAACTCCTTTCAGGGTGCGAGGCTTTAGAGAAGGCAGGATTAAAGCCAGTTACTTTAGGTTGTAAAGAAGGACTGGCACTTCTAAACGGTACGACTTCTGTTACAGCGTTTGCCGCGCTCGCCTTATATAATGCGACTCAAGCTGTCAAAACGGCTGATATTTCCGGAGCCATGTCGTTCGAATCGTTAAAAGGAACCATTAAAGCTTTTGATCCTCGCCTACATTCCGTAAAAAAACACGAGGAACAGAGTAAAACAGCCCGGAATTTAGTTAGAATTCTTCAGGGAAGTCAAATTGCCGAACAGTTCAAAGAATATCGGTTGCAGGATGCGCTAAGTCTGCGCTGTATTCCGCAGGTCCATGGTGCCGTAAAGAAGGTATTGAAAAATGCGCTGGAAAACCTAATGAATGAAATGCAGTCCGTTAGTGATAATCCCATCATCTGGCCTGAAGGTGATGATGGAATCGCCCTCAGTGGAGGTAACTTCGACAGTTCCTATGTAGGAATGGATGCAGATGCCATGTGTATCGCGATGGCGAACTTAGCGAAGATTGCGGAACGCCGGATTGACCGGTTGGTGAATTATCATGTAAGTGAATTGCCAAACTTCTTAGTGGTCAATCCTGGTTTAAATAATGGATATATGATTCCCCAATATACTGCTGCCGGTTTATTAAATGAAATCAGAGTTCTTTCTCATCCAGCTACCATTGATAATGTCTCCACTTGTGCGAATCAAGAGGATGTGGTGAGTTTTGCCTATTTTGCGGCTAAGAAAGCCTATCAAATTTCTAAGAAACTTCAATATATTTTAGCGATTGAATTGATGCTAGGCACGCAGGCGTTAGATTTCTATGAATCATTGAATCCATCCCCCGTAACAGGGAAGGTTCATCAGTTTATTCGGGAGAATGTACCAACTGTACAAGAGGACAGATTTTTCCAACCTGATATAGAGATTATTTACCAACACATCCAAGAAGGAGAAATCGTTCTACTAGTCGAAGAATTAATTGGAGAAATACAATAGTAAACATTTAAGGAGGAAGCCATTTTATCTTCAGAGAAAAGCGGCTTCTTTTTCTTTCAAATAGAAGATAGGAAGAACGAGGGGAATGAGAAAATGAAGCAAGATTCAAACAGCGCTGTTTTTTCACATCTTCTACTCTCTGGAACGCTTGTTCATGAAGGGACATTTGAAGAGATACAACAAAGGTTCGGGATATTTATACAACCCCATTTAGTGATGGTTATTTCAATTGATCGTTATCCTGATATAGCAAGCCGGAATTCTTTAGAGTGGAGAAAAATGATTGGTCAACAGCTGGTGGGAAAAATGGAAGAGACAGTCCGTATTCCATTTCTCTGGAATTGGATTGAGGAAGGGGTTCTTGCCCTCCTTTTGGAGTTGGATGAAAAGGACTCAGAAGAGGAGTTTAATAGAAAAATGCTTCATATGGCAAAGGAAATTCAGCTTTCTATTCATTCGATTGACCTTTCTGTATCAATCGGAATCGGAAAATATTATGAAAATCCATACCTCCTTTACCAATCCTTTATGGAAGCAAGGAAATCAATGTCGGGACGTTTTTTTCAAGGAAATCAATTAATCTTTCATTGCGAAATGGAACGGAATCAAGAGGCGTCATTCATTAATCCGTTTAGTGAAGAAAAGGCAGAGCTGCTCGCCCTTGTAAAGATTGGGGATGTAGAGGGGAGCATTCATCGTTTGAAACACCTCATGGAAAAAATAGCAGAGGCTTGTCATTTTAATGAGGATATTTTCAAAACAGAAGTAGTGTCCATTGTTTTATTAATGTCTAAAAGGGTGATGGAATCAGGCGCCAATGCCACAACCATCCTTACAAACAATACAAATTTTATTCAAAACTTGTATCATATCATTCGTTACGATAAATTTGTTAATCAGGTTTGTGAATATGCGGTTTGGCTTACAGAGCAAGCCTTGAACACGAATCAAATGGAAGTAACTCCTTTAATTCAACAAGCGATCGATTATATTAAAGAAAACCATCAGAGGAATATTACTCTAAATGAGATAGCACAATATTGCTGCTTAAGTCGGTATCATTTTAGTCATTTGTTTAAAAAGGAAGTAGGGTTAAGTTTGATTGACTATTTGAATCGCTTGAGAATTGACAAGTCTTTGTCGTATTTAGAAATGACGGATCTACCCATCAGCGAGATCGCTGACAGAACAGGATTCCATGATGCCAATTATTTCAGCCGGATGTTCAAAAAGTACATGCAGTTCAGCCCTACCGATTATCGATTAGCACGAAATTGAATCCTTAAACTGATACAATCCGTTCAGATCATATTTTCCTTCAACTGTTTTTCATTCCAATTGCTTGTTGTTCAAGGCACGATTCTTTAAGGATTGTGCCTTTTTTAACAAGTGCACTGCTCTAATAGTAGGTGAAACAAAAAAAGCGACGGAAAGTGAATCTAAAGGGTTCACTTAAGAGGTGCATAACCTCCTCTCGGCAGCGTATATGACAGTCTTTTTGACTAAGAAATCAATATTAAGAAGAGTGCCTGAATAAATGTAGAGGCACTCTTTCTTTATGTTGGAATTTATATATTTTTTCTATAAACAAGTAATAAGGAACGTCTTATTTCACTTTTCGGCGCTCTTTTGCTCTAAACGACCGAAGCCCCTAATTTTTTTAACGCATCAGTCGTTATGAACCCG
>NZ_JBALPP010000182.1:0-2932 GCF_036965425.1 Neobacillus drentensis
TCCCAATATTACTTTCAATATTAATTTCACCATTATGATCCATAATAATTTGATTTGAAACCATTAATCCCAAACCAGTTCCATCCTTTTTAGTAGTAAAAAAAGGTTCTCCTAAATTTATAATGTCTTTTTCGTCTATTCCAATACCATCATCCTGAATTATGATGTGCAATTTTTGCCCATGTAAGACGTTTGTATTTATTTTAATCGTTCCTCCACCAGACATGGATTCAATTGCATTTTTTATCAGATTAATAAAAACCTGCTTTAACTGCTTCTCATCACAATCGATAGGCGGAATGGGTCCTGGCATCATCGTTTCAATAATTACCCCTTGTCTATCTGCTTGTTGTTGAATAATGGAAAGTGTATAGGTAATAACCTCTTCAATACTCGCTTTTTCAAATTCAGTAACGCGTGGTTTTCCAAGATCCATCAAATCATTGACTATTAAATTAATACGGTCGATTTCCTGAATCATAATAGGATAAAACTCATTCGTACTTTGATTTCGTTCCTGCTGTAGTTGTGTAAAACCTTTTAATGAAGCCAATGGATTCCGAATTTCATGTCCAATCGCAGCGGCCATTCTACCAATAACAGCTAACTTCTCTTTTTGGCGAAGTTTTTCATGAACTGAAGTTAAAGAACTAATATACGAATAAAATCGAATTAACAGTATAAATGCAATTGCGGATAATATGATCGTCATTATTATTGGCGGTAATACATTGGCATCTTGTAAGACTAAACCTAATAAAATATATTTTCCAACAATACCTAAAAAAACGGTCCAGAAGTATTTTTTATTAACAAAAATTGGTGAGAAAAATAAAAATAATAGTTCTACAATATTTCCTGAAGCAAATGGAAGTGAATTACCAGAATAAATCAACAGATTATCTATAATATCTATTAGTAAGTAGCCTAATAGGAATATGTATTTTACAAGATATGGGTTACCTTTCTTAATAAAATAAATAGATATGGGAAGTAAGCTAAAAACCCAAAAATACAGCCAATATCCGAGTCCGCTTTCAGGAAAATCGTTTTTTCCATATGATGTATATTTCGGTAAAACAAAATACCAAAATAAATCAAACGTTACAAAAAAGAAGTAAAATAACCATAAAAATAATTTTATCGCCTTTTTTTCTTCAAATAAGAGCTTCGAACTCTTGATACCTTCGTTCATGTTTGCTTCTCCCTTAATGAAGTTCTTTGCAAGAAATAAGTAAATTAATCTTGCTACTATTTTATCATTTTTCTCTAATAAGAACAGACAATTATTGGGTATTAATGATTATTTTCGACATTTTTCGCAAAAATGTAAAAAGGGCTTGCAGATGCAAGCCCTTTGCGAATTTTATTAACTTACTTTTTTCAACTGTTCCACTTGAGTATTCAATGTAGAATGTTTTCGGCCGTATCCGAAGTATACTCCTAATCCAATTACTAACCAAATACCGAAGCTAATCCATGATTCTGCTGGAAGCTGAAGGATTAAATAACCGCAGAATACGAAAGCAAGAATCGGAATATATGGAACAAATGGAACACGGAAACCAGATTTTGGTGCCATATTATTCTTGCGAAGAAACAGAATCCCCACTGCAACAGTCATAAAGGCAAATAATGTTCCCATGTTTACTAAATGTGCAAGCTTATTTAATGGTACTAAACCGGCAAAAATGGAGACTAGTAAACAAGTAATCCATGAATTGAACATTGGAGTCTGCTTCTTCTTATCTACCTTTGAAAATACTTTTGGTAATAAGCCATCACGACTGATAGCGTAGAATAAACGAGTTTGTCCATAAAGCATAACAAGTAATACTGTTGTAATACCGATAATTGCACCTATTGAAATGAAGCCAGCTACCCAATCCTGATGAATATAGTTAAGAGCAAAAGCAACTGGATTTTTCACGCCAAGCTTAGTGTAAGGAACAACCCCTGTAAGAATTGCGGAAACCGCAATATATAAAACGGTACAAACAGCAAGTGAAGCCATAATCCCAATCGGCATATTGCGCTGTGGATTTTTTACTTCCTCTGCTGCCGAAGAAACGGCATCAAAACCGATATAAGCAAAGAAAACGGTAGCGGCACCGGCAGTTACACCAGAGAAACCGAATGGCATAAATGGTGTCCAGTTACTAGGCTTTACATACCATACCCCAACACCAATAAATAATAGAACAACTGCTAGTTTAATAATAACCATGATCGTATTAAAACGAGCTGATTTTTTAACACCTTGTGTTAACAATAAGGTAATCAATAAAACGATAAGAATAGCTGGTACATCAATATACGTACCATTTGCAGGATCATATGCACTAGTTAATGCTTTAGGAAAATGAATTCCAAATCCTGCAAGCAATCCTTGAAAATATCCAGACCATCCGCTGGCAACTGCTGAAGAAGCAAGTCCGTATTCCAGGATTAAATCCCAGCCTAAAATCCAAGCAATCAACTCACCAAACGTTGCATAGCTGTAAGTATAAGCACTTCCGGATACCGGGACGGTGGAAGCAAACTCAGCATAGCAAAGTGCGGCAAACACACAAGCCAACCCTGATATAATAAATGATAGAATAAGTGCCGGACCTGCAAGTTCTGCTGCTGCAACTCCTGTTACAACAAAGATTCCTGTTCCTATAATTGCACCAATTCCCAGCATTGATAAGTCAAAGGCACCTAAATCCTTCTTTAAGTTAACATCTTTTTTTCCTATTTCTTGGATCAGTGCCTGAATCGATTTCTTTCTAAATAAATCCATTTTGTAAACCTCCTTGTTATATTGTCGTAATGTTCTGACAAAATAACTCACAAAAAAATTATATACAAATAATATAATCTTTTTCTATAAAATGCAATATTTTTTGAAAAATAAAATTATTTGGAAATAATACCAATGGATAAATAC
>NZ_JBALPP010000183.1:0-8328 GCF_036965425.1 Neobacillus drentensis
CAGTTTTAGTCACCAGTTACCCCTATTCCTCCTTGTAGTTCCATAGCTTCGCTTGTTATACGAGATCAAATGTCCCAACCAGCCTCAAACATCATTCCACAAGTAGGGGGCGAACAGTTTAGTTGACGAGATCAATCTCCCACGCACCCGTACGTTCTACCCTGGCTACTGAAATAATAGGTCCTATATAAAAAAGGTCAACCAGTAAAAACTGGTTAACCCCATAATACGAACGCACCCGTTAGTTTAAGTACATTTTTTCACAAACTTAGAACGAAATTCATATTTTCTAATGTTTGGCTGTTCCTTTTTTACCTTTATAGAAAACTAAAGTTGAACCAATAATTACACATATAAGTCCACCTAAACCTGTCGTTATCATTGATAGTTCTTCTTTAAAAAAGAATTCACTTATACCCAAAAATATAATAATTAACCATCCTAAGACGTTTATTTTGTTAAGTTTCATTCCAACACCTCCATAAAATAGAAACTTTATCCGTTCTTCAATTCTATTGCAACGTTACTTTAAACATATAAGAATCACATTTTGTGTAATTTATTACCATAATTCTTTAATTCTCTTTTCACCCAAATAATTCCTTCTTCCACTAAACTGCCCCGTTAGCATAACAAGCAAAAAAGACCGCCGCAGCGATCCGTCTTAAACTCTTGCACCCGTTAGCTTAAAAAGAAAATTCAACCTTCTTTTCACATAAGAATTCCTGCTCCCAATTCATCTCGTAGGGTCCCTAACATAATTTAAATAGATAAACAAAATTAATTTATATTTTGTCCACACCTTTCCTTCACTACGGAATTTAATAGTAGAAAGGGGGTTTTGAATATGAGTATGGATGATATTGTTTCAATAGGGGCAAATTGTGTACTCCGCACGAGAAGAAATGGTTTCTTTCTTTTAGCCGAAATTGAAGTGGAAGCAGGTAATGTTGACATCGAGGAATTCGTGTTTATTCGGATTTCCGCACGAGAGGCAACTACTTTAATAAATGCAGGAGTTATGGAATGTACAGTTTTAAACAACTTTGATGGATTTAATATTAGAGATGTGGAATGTGTATTTATTGTGGATGGAGAGGCATTTGCTGTGTTTGATGTAGAAGTCGGCGGCATGGACCAAGCAGTACTTGTCAGAATTTCACTAGGACAAGCACGGGCTTTAATCAACAGGGGTGCACGACGATGCACACTAATTAATAGAAGAATTTTTTAAAAACAATAAAACTTTTCACATGTGGGACTATTAATTAAGTAGTCCTTTTTCTATGGACAATTATTCTATGCAATCCCGTCTATTCCTTCTCCAGCTAACTTGCCCAATAGTGGAACAACAAAAAAAGGCTGCCGCAGAACCTAACCCTTATTGAACTCAAGCACCCGTTAGGTTAAGTGTAATTCTTTACAAACTCTTGTTTTTGTTCATAACTAACTGAAGTAAACGGCAGCTAAAAATAAAAACTGTCTGCTATACAGACAGTGAAAGTTTAAAGTTATAACACTGGTGGTCAATCTTTAATATTTTATTTTATCTTGTTGAGGTGGTTGCTCTTTCCATTTATTTTCAACCATTAGAGATTCAGCCTTTTTTGCTAATTTTGCAGTATCCCCTAACAAATCCAAGTAATGTCTTTTTAAATCATTCCTCTGACTAGTAGCTAATGACGTAGCATAATCAGAAAGTCCAGCTGCCGATAAAATAGTAATTTGATACATCATCAATTTATCGGAAAACGGAGGGTGCATGGAGCTAAAAACTTGTGTGTCTGATGGCATAGGGGCAGGAAGGTCACTACCTGTTAAAAATTGAGTATGCTCATTAATTATTTTTTCGGCTAAATCTGCTGCTTTTTGCATGAATTCACGAACTTCTTTAAAATCTGCTGTTTGTGCGAAACCTTTAGTTAACGCTATGCCTATTACATTCGCTTCAATATTTCCATATAAATGAGATATTTCAACTGCATTTAAATATCTTTGGTTTCCGAACAAATCTATCCCATTTAGATAATCTTTATCTTCAATAAAGTCCGATTTCTTTGGCGGTTCAATGAATGGGGGTCTTGTATATAACCCTTTATCTAATAATACGTCACTAACATCATCAAAAACTGTGGTTGCTTCTGATAAGCATTTCTTAAAATGTTCTCTAATATCTTTACGAGTAGACAACGTATACATTAAACCATAAGTTACTACCATTATTCTTGATAAATTCTTTATGTACTTTAAAAAAAAGGAATCTGAAAATAGTCGTGGGGCATTAACATCAACATCCTGACTACCAAACCCAATTGGAATTGGTACATTTTCTACTTGTAATATCTGTTTAGTATTGTCCTTAAGATTTTCTACAATTTGAAAGGTCTTTTTCAATACATCCAATACTTCAATATCTTCTGCTTTTGCAATAAAGTATTGCAACACACAACTATTATGAGTGTGACTAATATATTCACTCCACAAGGAAGCCATTTCTGACGAAGTAAGTTTGACACTTTCGGGAGAACTCATTTAGAAAATCACTCCATTTTCAAAGATATTTTTATGTTTCTCCCTTGTATATGTTTATATTCCTACTTATTCTCCTTATTGTGCTAAACTGCCCCGTTAGCTTAACAAGCAAAAAAGAGTTGTCGCAGTGACGTGTTCAACTCAAGCAACCCTTAGTTAAAGAAGATTCATTATAAAAGTTTAGACATATAGTATTCATCAACAAATTTGCCGTCTATGAAGAGTGATTGTCTTTTTGTTCCTTCAATTTCAAATCTCATTTTTTTATATAGCTGTAAACCTGCTTGATTTTTAGTTACTACGGTTAGTTCTAAACGATGAATATTATGCTCTTTTGCCCACTTCTCTAATTGTTCAAATAGTTTTGTTCCTATTCCACGCCTTCGATATTCGGCTAAAACTCCAATAACAAGATATACAGAATGTTTGTTTCTTTTGGCATTACTGCCCATCGCAATAAGATACCCAATTAATTGCTCATCCTCTTCTGCGATAAGTATGGTCGAATTGTACGATTTATTCACTATCTCTATTCTTTTTTTCTGTTCCTCTTCTACAATTTTTCTTTCTCCTGGTTCAAGGAGCAAAAATTTGGACTCACTTTCAACCTTCTTAATTAATTTTATAAAACTTTCAGCATCGTCAGTCTTTATTTCTCTGATTAACATAAAACTCCCCTAAGAAAATTTAATATCGAATATAATTCGTTATCTTATGCAAATTACCTGCCTAGTAAATAAGTAAACGAAGACGTGGTCTTATTGAACTAACCTGCTCCGGTAGCTAAACAAGAAAAAGACCGCCGCAGCGATCCCATCTTGAACTCTTGCACCCGTTAGCTTAAGTACATTTCTTCACAAACTTTTTTAAAAATTTAGAACTGAAAAATCAGTTATTGTCCAATTAAGTTATAACGCCAATTTTTGCACCGCATAAAGTTTCCTGGAGGATATTCAAATTCACATTCAGAGATAAACTGAAAGCTAAGCTTCCGACAAATTGCATTAGAAGCAGGATTATCAATCGATGGGAATGCGTGAATGAATTTATTTTTGTTCTCACTTAATGCTTCTTCCATTGCTAACTTTACTGCTTTTGTAGCTATTCCTTTCCCTTGATACGAGGGTAGAATGCTCCATCCAGTTTCATATACACTTTCATTATTCCAAGTAGTTTGCCAATAACCCACAGAACCTACTGGTTCTAATTCTGGTAACAATATAATGCTGAACATACGCCCTCTATTACCAAGCTCAAGATATCGTTTATGTCGTTTCAAAATCTGCTCTTTACTTTCTGGACCTCCAAGATGCTGCATCATTTCTGGAGCGTTTATACGAAAAAGTAAATCAAGGTCATTATCCTGCCAAGGCTTTATCTGAATGATATGGTTACTTGCTTCCAAACTTTCTTTACCCCTCACTACTTGTTATTTACTCTTTCTTTACGAAAGTTAAAAATCCTCTATTTAATGATATTGTTGTTTAACTAACCTGCTTCGTTAGCACAACAAGCAAAAAAAGACCGCCGCAGCGATCCATCTTGAACTCTTGCACCCGTTAGAATAATCCCCCGCAAATCGTTAATTCTGATGAATAGATACAACCAACATGTACACAATAAGCTGAAAAATTAATCTATTGGAATTCACATTTGTCTAACACTCAATCCGTCTGTTTTAAAATCATTTAAGCAGTTCTATTCAGCCGCTAAGTGCACTCGGTCAATTGTTTTTGGAGGCTGCTCCATCCAGCCATGTTTGATCAAAATTTGGGCACCATCTTCGACAAATGCAAAAACATTAACGATATTTCTGCCATACATTAAAGCAATATCTCTTCTTCCATTGACGGCAATGGAGTTTGCAAATGCTCTTATCTTCATCGAAAACATATCCACCTTGTGAAATAACATTATTTTGTCTGAAAAAGGTGAAATTAGCGAGTCTGTAACCAAATGATCTAAGCGTGTTGGGGCTGGGAGATTATCAACGGTAAGTTTCTCACTGAATTGCTTAAGGGATTTTTCAGTGATGTCCAAGCCTTTTTTAAATAATTGCTTTACCTTATTATTTCTTACGACTTGATGAAATCCCAATAACAAAGCTTTGCTTGTACTATTATTTTCAATGTTGTCAAAAAGATGGGTGACTTCTAATCCATGCAGTGGACGGATATCCCCCATGAAACCTTTTAAATAGTTTTGTTTTTCTATAAAATCCACTTTTTCAGGTACGGGCAAGACGGGAGGTTTTAAAATAAAGCCTTTGCTGATTAAAGTTATATTGAGCTGTTCTAAAAATTTAGAGGTAGCTGAAGTACACTCATAAAAAAATTCCCTGATATCTTTTCGCAAAACCAATGGAACAGCAACGGCATATAGGCTTAGTCCCGCTTTGGCGGCATATTTCAAGTAATGGACATAAAATTCATCTTGATATAACCGGGGAGATTCCAGATTCACGTCCTTTTCTGTAAATCCGATAGGAATAGGGAAATTCTCCGTATTGAAAATCCGTTCCGTCTCTTTCATAAACTCGGTTGCTAATTTCAATCCATTTTCAAGCAACGTTTTAATATCCTGATCCTCAACATGTTTCAGATAATAGGTCAAAATCCGTTTCGACATGCTGTTCCCCATATATGTAGCCCAAAGTTTCGCCATTTCTACAGATGTTAATGGTGCTCCAGAGTTAAGTTTGTCTGAACTTAAATTGATTGGTTTAAGCGTCGTATCCATGACTAATTCACCTTCATCCAGGAATTTAACTTTGCTTAGTATTTTTCCTCTTTTTAATTTATATTCTGATTAAAGTAATTCACGTTAAGTGCCTAATGAGAAATTCATTCGTAACTTAAATAATATAGATAAATTTTGTGCTAAATAGAATAAACCACCCGTAAACTCTTATCCATACGCATCAATCATTTGTTCATCAGTCAAACACTTCAATTATTTCTCTCCCAAATGTTTCATTTAATCCTTTTTAGGTATTCTCTTGGAGGAATCTTTCGTCTAGAGATTTCTTTATACACAAATCCAATAAATTCCATTCCTAGCTGCTGATCAATTGCTGTTCGATAAATTTTCAATAACAATTCATCCTCAACATAAAACCATGCATAATCCATTACACTTCATTACTTTCTGTAAAAAAGTTCATTCTTCCTTGAGCCTTCTTTCTCAGATGACTTTGTTGATATTATATTATTTTTTAACTCCAGGGAACAAATTCTAAAAGCATCAGTAGGGGTTTAAAAGAACAATTATGGTCCATCAAAAAACATATTGATATCCTCTCCAACCTCTTCTGTCACTAACTGCCCCGATAGCTTAATAAGAATTTCTTAAAATGTTCATTATAAAGAGAAACTGGAATGGAGGGTTTTTATGAAAAAGGATCTTTTAATATTGGGTCTTTTAATATTGATTGCCTTCTTAACCCTTTTCTCTTATTTACCCGTTAAAGCTGAAACAGTAACTAAAAATGATGTACAGTTGCGTGATGACTTGATTTTCATTATGCTTTATCCCTCAATTCAACAGGAATTGAAGAAGCAATATGGCGAAATAAAACAAAATATGTGTGGTAAAATAACACAAATTAAGCAGCTGCCAATAGGCAGTTACTTATTTAATGTCACCGTGCAGGTAACAACATTTGAAAGTGCTCACGGTCCTCCCAATGATTTAGTTACGATCACTTTTAGTAATGAAAAAACCATAGAGTGGCAGGCTATTGATTTCAAAAAAAGAAGGCTAAAGCCAAAACGAATCAACTAAATGCACGCATCCTTTGTAAGAAGGCTGCTTTTTCTTCGGGAATATTCTTCAGCTAACTGCTCCTTTACTTGAACAAGAAAAATAAGGTTAGAGTTGCGAACTAATGTACGCTATGTTACAACTAAGGTACGTCCCCTGTGGATTGTAAAGTCTTTAAAGGAGTGATTATAAAATGAATAAAACAGATTTCATTAATCAAGTAGCAAAAACCGCAGAACTTTCACAGAAAGAAGCATCTAAAGCAGTAGATGCAGTTTTTGATACTATTTTGGAAGCATTAAAAAATGGTGATAAAGTTCAATTGATTGGCTTCGGTAATTTTGAGGTTCGTGAACGTGCTGCACGTACAGGTCGAAATCCACAAACTGGGGAAGAAATTCAGATAGCAGCTGGAAAAGTTCCCGCTTTTAAGGCTGGTAAAGCTCTTAAAGATGCAGTAGCTGAAAAGTAATAAATAATGATCATTAGTGTTGCATACAAAAAATGAATGACCATTTAAGTCACTCTTAACTAAATCAGTTCAGAAATCTATATGACCTATGATAATTAGGAGATTTCGTGTTTATGTGATACACTTTATTTACCATTTGATTTACTGTTTACATGTTCCCCACTCATTCGTGAGTGGGGTTCCTTGTTTTTAAGGTAAATAAAAAACAGACTCTAAAATAGAGCCTGTCTATATCCAACATTATTATTTATTATTAAGCTTTACGAACGTTAGTAGCTTGGGGTCCACGTTGACCTTGCTCTACTTCAAAAGTAACTGCTTGACCTTCGTCTAAAGATTTGAAACCTTCGCTTTGGATTGCTGAGAAGTGAACGAATACATCGTCTCCAGCTTCGCGTTCGATAAATCCAAAACCTTTTTCTGCGTTAAACCATTTTACTTTACCTTGTTCCAAGTGTGTTTCCTCCTGCTGTGTGCTTTTGCACACATATATTACTATCCTTGCTCCCAGTGATCATTTAGATGAAAAGTTCAACTAATACTATCCTTTACACCGAACAAAAATAATTCTTCCTTAGAATACCATTTTTTGAATGTGTTTGCAAGATTACAATCCATTATGTGAATTTATGTCACTTTCTAGCAAATAAGCCGAAAGTAAACAAGTAAAGAATAAAAACTCACATATTCTCGGCTTATTAAATAACTCGTTATTGAGTTAAAGCACCCGTTAGCCATCCATGAAGACACAGCTTCACCACAAAGGATGGAATTTTAAACCGTTCTTCCATGGTAGTGGAATAAAACCCTTTCCAAAAATGTAATTACGAAAATACTCAACCCATAAGCCGTAATTGACTTGTGTAGATTATTTCACTTATTTTCAATTACAACACATCATCGCTTAATCAATCCCGACAGGTCTACTTCTAATACTTTATCTTCTTTATCGTTGTAAGTAGATAACAATACAGTAATGATTCCCGATTCATTCTTCGTCTCTTTCTTATCGATAACCTCGGCGATGGTATACAATTCATCACCAGGATACACCGGTTTTATAAATTTCAAATTATTCATCCCTGTTCCAGCGATGATATCATCACCATAGATACCTTGTTCAATCCAAAGCCTTACTGAAATGCTTAATGTATGTAGTCCGGAAGCGATGATTCCATCAAATCTCCCCTGCTTTGCTTTTTCCTCATCTAAATGCATATATTGAGGATCAAATTCTCCTGCAAATCTCATAATATCCGCTTTTGTCATTTTGAAGGACTTAGTTTCAAACACTTGTCCAACTGTAAACTCATCAAACTTCATAATTACACCTCTTATTTAGAAACTTTTGCACTTGTTTATATTAAGGTAGCATCAAATGCACATCAAGTTAAAAAAATACTCAAAATCCTCTAAAATCAATAGAAAAGAATACTTTTTTGGGGATATATATAATTCATCTTTGCAATTGTAAATACCTTATTTAACTATCCTGTTTCGTAAGTTCAATAAGAAAACAAGACGCTGCTGCAGCAACCTCTTGTTTAACTCTTGCACCCGTT
>NZ_JBALPP010000184.1:0-2163 GCF_036965425.1 Neobacillus drentensis
TAAATATTCTAGGAAAAAACAGATAATGACTTTTTCTCCTTTTTAGTACTTTTGTCATTATTTTATTTTTAGTAAAGTGATAGAATTAAAAACTAAAGATACAAGTTTCATCTTTTCATAGTAGCAAGTTGGAATTTTTTTGAAACAAAATTGAGTGTGAAAACGTCTAAGATTTAAACGATGTAAATCAGAAGGGGAAAAGCTGGGGGAAATGGAAAAATTAAAATGGGCAATTTCATTTTTATTAGCAGGCAGTTTAATAGGTTTGGCAGGCTGTTCAGTGCAAACATCAAAAGAAAAGGTAGCACATGCAACGGAAAAGCAAGAGAAGAAAATGGTAAAGAAGGATGAACCTAAAAAACAACAAGAAGAGAAACTTGTTATTGTTAATATTATCGACCCGAGTACTAAAACGGTAATAAAAACAATTTCTCCAAAGGATATGGGATTTAAAACCGACGTTGAAAAATATAAAGCCGAAATAGCAAAAATGGCGAAGGATTTTGCACGGGGAACAAAGGATAACCCTGGATATGATAAAAGAATGATTCTTGATAAATTGGATGCAAATGGCCAGGTGATCAAGGGGACTCCACAAACCATTCTAGATGAGGATGAACTAACAGGAAAGATCCTCCAGCTTTCAGAAACAGGCGGAAATGTAGAAGTCCCGCTCTATGTAACTGCCAGTGGTTATAAGGTGGAAGACGTATCCGATTTAGGGGAGACAGTTGTTGCTTCTTATACGACCCATTTTAATAGCGGAATTGTTGGCAGGTCAAAAAACATTGCTTTATCCGCAGCGGCTATTAATAATGTAATTGTTGGTGTCCAAGACAGCTTCTCTTATAATACAACCGTTGGGCCTAGTGATGCTGCCCACGGCTATCAAAAAGCACCTGAGATTCAGGATGGGAAATTAGTCGATGGCTATGGCGGCGGGATTTGTCAGACTTCTTCAACCCTGTATAATGCCATTGATCAGCTAGCTGTCAGCTATATTGAAAAGCATCATCATTCCCTTCATGTAGGATACGTTCCTGAAGGAAGGGATGCTACAGTATCCTATGGAGGAAAAGATTTTCGATTTAAAAATACCACTGGTGTACCGTTTGTCTTAAAAGCTATTGTAAGAAAAGGTTCTCTTACAGTTGAAGTAAGAACTTCAAAAGCTTATAAAAGTCTTATTAAGAAAGCAATTTAAATAGGAAATCCTTAGTTTTTTAACCTCTGGCCAGCATCCTTAAGATGCTGGTCTTTTTATTAAAGGAAGTAAACCCATTTATTCTTGAATATTAAACCAACATATGATTTGTTGCATATTTTGATTAATAACGGGTGAAATCGTCTATAAAAAAATATTTTAGTGGGTGAAGGGGGAACTGTGGGATGGATCAAAGTAATTACTCCTCAATGATGCAAAACTATATTGAAGAAGCGATGAAACTGAAAGAAAGTTTTGATACTGCTGAAAATGGGCTATTGGATGAATTTGAAGTTAGAAAAATGGTTTTTGAGGATGTCAAGGTTCGCTTTCTGAAAACGGAAGAAGCATTTAATCGCGGTGAAGCAACACAGGAAGTATATGATCAAGCGAAAAGGGATCTAAAATTAGTAGAAGAAACAATGAATGAATTAAATCAAAAGCTTGATGAAATCAATACGATTATGGCAAAGCGTCTTGAAGTCGCTCATGCAAAGCTTAATGACTTAAAAAAGCAATATGTCGATGAATTAGAGCAAGAGAAGAAAAAATTAAAATATCAGTTAATGAAGGCCAAATATGACTATCTTCAAGATACAATCAATGCAAAGAATAATTTTTTTAAACAATTAAAACATGCCAAAAAAGATTTTAATAAAACTACGAAGGAGATTCGTAAAGCTTCACAAGAAATGAGTGCAGAAGCAAATAATCTTCAGGAAATTAATCAGTACTTAGGACTTGACTCGATTATCGAACTGCAGGACGATTTTCAAGTTGTCATATCAGAAGTGATTGACGATGAAGAAACAGCTCTAACTAAAGAGGAATTGCATGATGCTTTACACCTAGGTAAGATATCGTCTAAATTAGAAAAAAAAATAAACAAAGCTATTAGGTTGGGGTTAATATAAAAAACCTTTCACAGCTCTATTTTGTGATAGAGCTGTGAAAGGTTT
>NZ_JBALPP010000185.1:0-5290 GCF_036965425.1 Neobacillus drentensis
AATTATATAAGTGCACGACAAAAAGAAACATATTTATAAAAATTATGACAAGAAAAGCAAAAATTTACAACATCCTATGTTATAATAATTTTTGTTTTTTGTTATGTAATTAGAATATATTGGGAGGAAATCATGAAGGAAACTATTAGTATTATGGACTTACTTCAAACCTTAAAAAAGAGACTTAATTTAATTCTAGCAATAACGCTAGTTTTTATTCTATTTAGTGGTATTTTAAGTTATTTTATTTTAACTCCAGTTTATCAATCGTCGACCCAAATATTGGTAAATCAGGCAAAGAATGAAGAGAGTCTATACAATTATAATGAAGTGCAAACAAACCTACAGTTAATTAACACATATACTGTTATTATTAAGAGCCCAGCTATCCTGGATAAAGTTATTAAAGATCTAGATTTGAAGATGACAACACGTGAGCTTAATGAAAAAATTTCAATACAAAGTGAAAATGATTCACAAGTAATTAATATCGGAGTTTTAGATTCGAACCCGAGACGGGCGGCTAAAATTGTAAACAAAACAGCAGAAGTATTTGAAAGTGAAATTGGAAAGATTATGAATGTTAAAAATGTAAGTATCTTAGCAAAAGCAGATTTAGGAGAAAAGCAATCGCCAATTAAACCCAAACCACTTATAAATATCGGAATTGCTCTTATTGTTGGCTTGATGGTTGGGGTGGGAATTGCGTTCTTAATAGAATACTTGGATAACTCAATTAAAACTGAACAAGACATTGAAAAAACTTTGGAGTTACCAGTTTTAGGGACAATCGCTGCAATGGATGAGTCCAAGCCAGAAAAAAAGAATTCTAAAAGCGAATCTAGATTAAGAGGTGAGACAGTTGGCTTCTAAAACAAGTTTAAAGAAGAAAGTAATGAATACAAAAAGAAATCTCATTACCCTCTTTAACCCTAAGTCTCCAATTTCTGAACAATATCGAACTATTCGTACGAATATCCTTTTTTCCTCTATTGATCAAGAAATACGATCACTTATGGTCACATCGTCAGGTCCTGGAGAAGGGAAATCTACAACAGCTGCAAACATGGCTGTGGTTTTTGCACAACAAGGAAAGAAAGTACTTTTGGTTGACTCTGATTTACGAAAACCCACAGTACATTATACTTTTAATTTAACAAATACATTTGGATTTACTAATGTTTTGACTAAGCAAATGACATTAGACAAGGTTATTTGCGAAACAAATGAGAAGAACTTATTCGTATTACCAAGTGGACCAATACCCCCAAATCCTGCAGAACTTCTTGGTTCTAAGGCAATGAATGCATTTTTTCTAGAAGTCTTAGAAAACTTTGACATGGTAATATTCGACACACCTCCTGTTTTAGCAGTTACAGATGCGCAAATTCTATCGAATCGTTGTGATGGTACAATTTTAGTAGTATCAAGTGGTAAAACGGATAGGGATAATTCGGTAAGGGCTAAGGAACTTTTGGCAGCAGCAAATGGGAAAATACTTGGTGTTGTATTAAATAATAAAAAAATGAGACAGTCAGATCAATATTATTATTATGGTGCCAACTAATTCGGTAGGATATTGAATAATTTAGTTTTAAAATTGGGAATAGTAGGAGGAATTAGCGATGATTGATATACATTGTCATATCTTGCCAGGTGTTGATGATGGTGCTAAAAGCTTAGCAGAAAGCATAGAAATGGCAAAACACGCAGTTGAAGATGGTATTAAGACGATCATCGCAACTCCCCACCATAAAAATAGTA
The DNA here is from genome assembly GCF_036965425.1 of Neobacillus drentensis. Lineage (GTDB taxonomy): Bacteria > Bacillota > Bacilli > Bacillales > Cytobacillaceae > Neobacillus > Neobacillus drentensis_F. The sequence goes on from NZ_JBALPP010000185.1 coordinate 1,765, forward strand.
AATATGAAAACCCAAAAACTCAAATAATAGATAAGGTTAATGATTTAAATAAAGCTTTGGTTAAAGAAGGTATTGACTTGAAAATTCTCCATGGTCAAGAAACAAGGATTTATGGAGAAATTTTAGAAGATCTTGAAATTGGGGATATTCTGACATTAGTGGAGTCTAAGTATTTATTTATTGAATTACCCTCAGGGCATGTTCCTAGGTACACAGAGCGGTTATTTTTTGATATTCAGATGAAAGGCTTAATTCCAATAATAGTACATCCGGAAAGAAATCAGGAATTAATTGAAAGACCGGATGTTCTTTATAATCTAGTGGAAAAAGGGGCTTTATCTCAAGTCACAGCATCAAGTCTATCAGGCTATTTTGGAAAAAAAATAAAGAACTTCTCTCACCAATTAATTGAAGCGAACTTAACTCACTTTATAGCGTCTGATGCACATAATGTACAAAATCGTTCTTTCAAAATGAGTGAGGCATTTAACATAGTCGAAAATAAGTTTGGTACTGATATGGTTTATTTGTTCAAAGAAAATGTAGAACTTTTAATTGGGGATAACAATGTATATAAAGAAGCACCGGAAAGGGTTAGGAAGAAAAGATTATTTAAAATCTTTTAATCTATTAAGAAATAATAGGTTATATAAAAACATTATGAATAAAGCAAAATAAATATCTAATGAAACAGTAAAACACTTGCAATTCAATTAGATATTTATTTTTTGCTGTAAAGTTTAGGTATGCGAAGTAAATTAAAGAAAGGATATTGTTATGAAAAGAGTAAGAAAAGCAATTATTCCAGCAGCTGGGTTAGGAACAAGGTTTTTACCAGCGACTAAAGCAATGCCGAAAGAAATGCTGCCGATCGTCGATAAACCAACCATTCAGTATATAGTAGAGGAAGCAGTTGCAGCTGGAATTGAGGATATAATTATTGTTACCGGTAAAGGGAAAAGGGCAATTGAAGATCATTTTGACTTTGCTCCAGAATTAGAGAGAAATTTAATAGAGAAAGAGAAATATGACTTGCTAGATCAAGTTCAATATTCTTCTAACTTAACAGATATTCATTATATACGTCAAAAAGAGCCAAAAGGACTTGGACACGCTGTATGGTGTGCTAGAAACTTTATTGGAAATGAGCCCTTTGCCGTTCTTTTAGGTGATGACATTGTACAAAGCGAAACACCTTGCTTGCGTCAATTAATTAATCAATATGAGCAAACCTTTTCTTCTGTAATTGGAGTTCAGTCTGTTTCAGACGAAGAAACACATCGTTATGGAATAATTGATCCCTCTACAAATGAAGGGAGACTATATCGGGTAAATAATTTTGTGGAAAAGCCAAAATTAGGGACATCCCCATCTAATTTGGCTATTATGGGGCGTTATATTTTAACACCTGAGATTTTTATGTTCCTTGATTCTCATGAAACAGGAACAGGAGGAGAAATTCAACTAACAGATGCAATTCAAAAATTAAATCAAATCCAAAGAGTATTTGCTTATGAATTTGAGGGAAAACGTTATGACGTTGGGGAAAAGATTGGCTTCGTAAAGACAACAATTGAATTTGCACTTCAAAATAATGATTTGAGAGAGGAATTAATCAAGTATATGAACGAAATATTAGAACTCGACCTCTCCTTTGCAGGGGCGAAATAAATGAAGGTAGATACTAATAGTGAAATTGCAGAAATAAACTATCAAGATGACTCTATTATTTATTCTTTATCTAAAAGATTAATAGATATTATCGGGGCCATAACTGGTATTTTATTAACTTTGCCAGTTTTATTGGTAATCATGGGATTTTATCTAAATGGCCCTAATAAAGGACCCATCTTTTTTAAACAAATAAGAATAGGGAAAAATGGTGAAAAGTTTAATATCTATAAATTTAGATCTATGGTTGTAGATGCTGAAAAAAGGCTTAAAGAAAATGAAGATTTATATAAAAAATATATACAAAATAATTTTAAATTAGAGCAGAATGAGGACCCGAGAATTACTCCATTTGGAAGGTTTATTAGAAAAACGAGTTTAGACGAACTGCCTCAATTCTTTAATGTACTTAAAGGTGATATGAGTTTAGTAGGACCACGTCCAGTTGTTGTTGAAGAGTTAAATGAGTATAAGAATAAGAAGAATGACTTTTTATCAGTAAAACCTGGAATTACCGGGTATTGGCAAGTATGCGGGCGAAGTGATGTGGGATATCCAGAACGTGTAGATATTGAATTGTATTATGTTTACAATAAAAAGTTATCATTAGATATAAAAATTCTCTTCAAAACCGTCTTTCAAGTCATCGCTAGAAAGGGCGCATATTAATTTAAAGACTAACAGTTGTCATAATATCTGTTAATTTTAAAAAAACTGTGCTAAAGCGAATTTCAAAATAAGGTGTGAAATTAATGATTATTTCAGTATTGGTACCAACATATAATGCGGAACCATACATTATAGACTTAATAGATAGATTGAAGGCACAGGAATTAATGAATGATTACTCGTTAGAAATAATAATAATTGATTCGTCTTCAACTGATAACACAGTGAATATAGTTAAAAATAGATACCCTGAAATTTATATCGAAACCATTAACAATAGAAATTTCAACCATGGGACGACTAGGAACTACCTTGCTAGTATTGCATCGGGTGAATATTTAGTATTTATGACTCAGGATGCAATACCACGCAATAATAGGCTAATTATGAATTTATGGGAAAATCTACAATCAAGTGACTGTATGATAAGTTATGCAAAGCAAGTTCCTAGAAATGATGCCTCTATATTAGAACAATTCGCAAGATCTTTCAATTATCCACATAAGAAAGTAGTTAAGGATATAAATAAAATTAAGGAACTAGGGATAAAGACATTTTTTAACTCAAATGTTTGCAGTATGTATAAAGCAGAGTTATTTAAAAGTCCATATAATGGTTTCCCTAATGACATTATACTTAATGAGGATATGATACTTGCTTCAAAGGTTATTTTTGATGGAAAAAAAGTAGTGTATGAGCCTAATGCGGAAGTTTATCACTCACATAATTATAATTTAAAACAGCAGTTCAAAAGATATTTTGATATTGGTATGGCATTTAATGAAACATCATTCCTTTTAGAGCATGTTTCGAACGAAAAAGAAGGTATGAGAATGGTTACCATGCAGATAAAATATTTGCTAAGTAAAAATAAAGCATATCTTATTCCATATTGTGTGATGGAGAATGCTGTTAAACTTATTTCTTATAACTTAGGGAAAAGATATACATTGTTACCTAGAAAACTGAAATCGAAATGGTCTGCATACAGTAAATAGGTTTAAAATTTTACATTTGAAGGTGTTGATGAATATTATAAATCCATTTTTTATTTATTTGTTTAGTTTTATTTTGGTTTTTTTGTTATATTCGTTCAGACTTTCTGAGTTATATCCAAAGATTAGCTTTGATACAGTTATATTTTTTGTTTTTACTTTTATTATTTCTTTATTTTACGGTTCTTTAG
>NZ_JBALPP010000186.1:0-3007 GCF_036965425.1 Neobacillus drentensis
ATATAACATAATTAAGTTTTTTATTATTTTTTATCAAAAAATTAAATTAATACCTTTAAAAATTTTATAAATTATTGTATGATGTGGTTAATAAAGGAAAGGAGATCATAATGGCGTATCCGCTCATAACAAATTGCCCGGTTTGCAGTAAACAATTAAAAATTACGAAGCTTCAGTGTAGCCATTGCCAAACGACAGTGGAAAATGAATTTCAACTATCTAAATTTGCAGCTCTTGGTCAGGATCAGCTTCAGTTTATAGAAACATTTTTAAAATGCCGTGGAAATATTAAGGAAGTTGAAAAAGAACTTGGAATTTCCTACCCAACCGTACGTGGAAAATTAGACGATATTATTAATTCACTTGGTTACACCACAAATAAAAAAATGGAAATAGATAAGAAAAAAATTGTTTCGATGCTTGAAAAAGGAGAAATCACTGCTGAAGAGGCCATTCATTTATTAAAAGAGGGGGAACTATAAATGAAAGAAGAGATTTCAAGGGTGTTAACGATGGTTGAAGAAGGAAAGCTGGATAAAGAAAAAGCAACAGAATTAATTAATGTACTTCAAGGTAAGGAGCAATTCATTCCACTTAACAAAGATGCTTCGTATTTAAATAAAACATTAAAGATCCGCGTTTCTTCAGAAGAAGGAGACAACGTGAATGTAAACCTTCCGATTAAGTTAATTAAAGCTGTTTTAAAAGTTGGCACGAGTATAGCGGAGAAAATACCTGAGGCTGAGAAGTATGTAAAGCATGTTAATGTAGATATGTTAATCGAAGCTATCGAAAATGAAGTAGACGGACAGATTGTCGATATCACTTCGGCAAAAGGTGAAAAAGTTTTTGTGGTCATTGAATAAATCTATGCTTAAAGTCCGAGTGAAATTAAAAGAAAAAAAGGTAACCATACCTGTTCCTTACCCGATCTTAAACCTCCTTTTAACATTGATTACTTCAAAAAGAATAACAAGTTTTGTAAATAAAGCAATCGAAAATGACGGGAAAAAGTTTACGATTCCACAAATAGATAGAAAAGACGTAAAGCCACTAATAAAGGCCTTAATAGAGCAAAGGGGATTAAATTTGGTGCAAACTAAATTAAAAGATGGAACTGAAGTAACCGTTCAGTTATAAATAATAAAGAGCACGCTCGAATGCGTGCCCTTTAACATTAATTATTTAAATCACATTTATCTAAAGGAATAACCTTAGTTTTCTTTATGAATTTATATCCAAGCCATAGGATTAAGAATAACGGCAATCCGATATAGGAAACCATAACACCGTTCCAATCAATATGATCCCCCATAAATGCGGAATAGTTTTGTCCTAGGACAACGAAACCACAAACTGCAAAGGCGAAGATTGGTCCAAATGGGAAGAGCTTTGATTTATATGGTAATAAGTTTAAATCTCTACCCTGAGCAACATAGGCTCTACGGAAGCGATAATGACAAATTGCAATTCCAAGCCAGGCGATAAAGCCAGACATACCAGAAGCATTTAACAACCAAACGTAAACAGTTCCATCACCAAAGAAAGAAGCAAGAAATGCAAGTGTACCCACTAGTGTTGTTACGATTAATGCATTTACTGGAACACCATTTTTATTTAATTTACCAAGGAATTTTGGTGCTTTTCCTTCACGGGCCAAATCCCAAAGCATACGAGTTGAAGCGTACATGCCTGAGTTTCCTGCAGACAGTACAGCTGTTAAGATAACGGCATTCATAACTGAAGCAGCAAAAGCAATGCCTGCTTTTTGGAAAACTAGTGTGAAAGGACTGACTGTAACATCACCATTCGCTAAGTCGCCATTTGTATAAGGAATCAAAAGGCCGATAATTAAAATAGCTAAAACATAAAATAAAAGAATACGCCAGAATACTTGTTTAACCGCACGCGGAATGGCTTTTGTTGGATTATCTGTTTCACCAGCTGCAACTCCAAGCAGTTCTGTACCTTGGAATGAGAATCCAGCTGCCATAAAGATACCCAGCATCGCCATAAAACCGCCGTGGAAAGGTGCATCGCCGACAGTGAAGTTTTTGAACCCAACAGCTTCGTCTCCCATAATGCCAAAAATCATTAAGGTGCCAGTAACGATAAAGATAATTACCGTAACCACTTTCACTAAGGAGAACCAATATTCAGCTTCTCCGAATCCTTTTACAGAAAGGAAATTTAATAAAAACATAACGACTAAGAAGATTCCGCTCCAAATAATAGAAGGAGTGTGCGGGAACCAGAATTTCATGATCATTGTAACGGCTGCTAATTCTGCCGCAATGGTAATGGCCCAGTTATACCAGTAATTCCAGCCAAGTGCAAAGCCGAGTGAAGGATCGACAAATTTAGTGGCATAGGTGCTAAAGCTTCCAGCAACCGGCATGTACGCACCCATTTCAGCTAAGCTTTGCATTAAAAAGTACACCATAACGCCAATAACTAGATAAGAAAGGATAGCACCTCCAGGACCGGCAGTATGAATAGCTCCACCACTTGCCAGGAATAGCCCTGTACCAATTGTACCACCAAGTGAAATCATCGTCAGGTGCCTCGATTTTAGGCTCCGTTTTAATCCATCTTTGTTAGAAGGTTTAACATCTATGCTTACATCTTCTTTTAATACCCGTGCAGTTTGCATAATTATAACTCCCTTTAAATTAGTTTATGGAAGGAGTTTGGAATAAAAAATACCATCGAGATAGACATCGATGGCATTTATAATACCCCGCATCATACCTTCCGAAAGATAGCTCAACACGAACAGCTTGGTAGGGCCATTCGTGACAGTTCTGTTCCTATTTGGAGACAGCCCCAGCATACTTGTTCAGAGAAGCAAGCAAACTTCGGCAGTTTTTCCTTTCAAACGGAGTCAATAATGTCTCTGCATCTCGTCCGTGTTACTAATAAAAACCGCGACCTCTACCTCATCGGCTTGATGAGGATTTATTTATGAAGTTTAATATATTACTAAAGTATAAATACTATTGGAAAA
>NZ_JBALPP010000187.1:0-6185 GCF_036965425.1 Neobacillus drentensis
AATTTTTTTCTTATCCATCCTTTTGCAATTAATTATCAATATTTCCTTCAAATGCTTATTAAGAAAGATGTTAAAAAGAAATTTAAGCCTTTCAAGTCAAAAACAAGAGGGCTGTGAAAAATACTCGCTTTAACTAATAATTGTTAGAGTTAGAGACTGGGATGGCTGCGGCGATCCTTTTTTTGCACTAACGGATGCAGGATTGTTGAAGAAGGAATATGTTTATACGAGAGAGAATATTTACTAAAGAGTTAATTTTAAGTAGTGAGGTTTAAAAGATGGCAGTTGAAAGAGATAGTATGGTTTCATCTTTAAAGAAAATAGTAATACCTTTTCTTAGAGAGAATGGGTTTAAAGGTTCAATTCCTCATTTCCGTCGTATCAAAGAAAATAAAATTGACCTTCTAACATTTCAATTTGACAGATATGGCGGGGGATTCGTTATCGAAGTGGCAGTTTGTCCTCCAGATGGAGTTACCACACATTGGGGTAAGAAAGTTCCGCCGCATAAAGTTACTGCTCACGACTTAAACAACAGACCGAGACTTAATGGCGGAGAATGGTTTAGGTATGATGCACCTGATGCTGATGAAGATATTTTTGATGCTGTAGCAAATGAGCTCTTGGATTGTATCCCTGAAGCAGAAAAATATTGGGATAAAATTAAAATCAAAGGCTTGAAATAGTGGTCGCCTCTTACAAACGGGGAGCATAGTTTAAGTTGAAGGTCCGCTGAGGCGGTCTTTTTTCATATTCAACAAAGGGGCAGATTAACTCAATAAAAATCTTTGGAATAGAGTGTGGAAATGATATTTTTCTCAATAACTAACATACGAGCTGATTTTTTCGCAAAATATAGTACACTTGGTGCCACTTTTCTACTAATTATAGCGTTTTATTCTCTTTATAAGTCGAAAAATATAGTCTCAACAAGTAGGAGATTATGGGGATTTTTTGTGGTGTTATCCCTTTCAATTGGTGGATATTTTACTGCTTTAGATAATTATCTACTGTCTGGTGACTACGATAAAATATCTCAAAAAAATATGTTGGTATCTGTAATTTTTTACTTTGTTTTTTTTGTATCAGGTATATTGGTAAAAATAACATATGTAAAAAGGGTCTAGTTCGAGTAATTTAGGGGGAATTTTCTTGAATGAAAAAATTTATTTTCTCAAAATAATATAGATTGTGAAGTATTGTACTTAAACAAACGGGTGCGAGAATTAAAGAAGAGCAATGCTTTTTAATGCATTGCTTTTATGAGTTCAATTTAAAAATACTTGCAATAAAGCTCTCGCCTTAAACTCCCACTTAACTGTGCATATATCCTTGTTGTCTCACTTTTCTCATGACCTAGTAAGCTCTGGATAACTTCAAGAGGTGCGCCATTATTCAGCATATGAGTGGCATAACTGTGCCTTAGCTGTTGCGGATGAATTGATTTATTGATCCGTGCCCGATTCGAAATTCGTTTGATGATATATCTCATCTGGGCAATACTCATTCGATGAGGATACCGTTCTGTAACAAAAATGGCTGCATCGCCATCCTGGCGTTGATCAAGGTATCGTTTAAGCCAAATTTCGCAGCGGATGTTAAAATACACTTCCCTCTCCTTATCCCCTTTTCCTCTCACAATAGCGGAACGGTTAGACCAATTAATTCTACTCTTCTCTAAGGAAACAATTTCTCCTATACGGCACCCAGTGGAAAACATGAATTCAAACAAAGCCTTCTCCAATGGGCTGGTGCAGGCTTCACGTAAATGTTCAATTTCAAATTCTGTTAGGAACTTTGGAATTCGTTTCCCTGCTTTAGGTTCCTTTATTTTCGCGGCGGGATTTTTTGAAATATAACCCTCCTCATGTGACCAACGAAATAATGATTTCATAAAACGTATTCGGTGAGCCAGACTTGAAGGTTTTAAGGTTTCGCTTGACTTTGCAAGGTATTCTTTAAGTTGAACTGTGGTTATAGTATTAAGTTTAACATCCTTAAAATATCTAATAAGTAATGTGGCTTGAAGTTTATATGCTTTTAATGTTTGTGGCGAAAATCCTTCAATTCGTTTATACGATTCATATGTTTCCCATGCCTTTGACAATAACAAAATACATCTCTCCCTAAATTTTCTTTTTTAGAGGAATTATTGACTTGATTCTCGAAATTGAAACAGGAGAGTCTATTCAACTATCGGGGCAGGTTTCTTGAACAAGGAACCAATTTAATTTTAGATTTTTAGAGAAGATTACTGGAATATTATGCTAAACTTAATAAAACGATATGAAGGACTGATTTTATTAATGGAAATTAGGAAACCTAATGATTCAGAACTTAAAAATATTATTTTACTATCGCCCCTAGCTGTATTTGATGGCACATTAGGTGAAGTAAAACCTACAAATGAAAAAATCAAACATCTTGTTGAAGCACTGCTGGAGAAGGGAAGCTATTATTTAATAGCAACTGAGAACGATAAATTAATGGGCTGGATTCTTATAGGGGCAAGTAAAGACCAATTTACTGATAGGATGAATGGATTTATTTATGAACTATTTGTTAGAGAAGAATTTAGAGGAAACGGAATTTCTAAACAGTTAATGAGAACAGCCATTGACCATCTAAGACAAGATGGATACTCTGAAGTCCGTCTAAGTGCATTTGCAGGGAATCAAGCTATTAAACTTTACGAAAAAATGGGCTTTAATATAAGAACAGTTTCTATGAGTTTGCCATTATAAGCAACTGGTTTCTTTCACTAACGGGTGCAAGAGTTCAAGATGGATCGCTACGGCGGTCTTTTTGCTTGTTATGCTAACGTGTAGGTTAGTGAAAGAACGAAATTAAAAAGAGGTTTCTTGTAGTACAATGAAAACAGTTAGTAAAAATATTATTTTGGCGGTGTGATTTATGAACAACAGTCCTATTGTGAAAGAATACTCATACGCGAATCAAGCTCAAGTTGTAGATTTAATTCTTCAAATCCAACAACAGGAATACAATATATCGATAACAAAGGATGACCAGCCCGATTTGTTTACCATTGAAGAGTATTATCAGACAGGTAATGGTAACTTTTGGGTTGCTCTTTATGATAAAAATGTCGTTGGTACAATCAGTCTTTTGGACATAGGGAATAATCAAGTCGCATTAAGGAAAATGTTTGTAAATAAAAAATATCGAGGAGCTACATATAAAACTGCAAGTCTTTTATTAGATACTGCAATTAAATGGGCAAAGGAACGTCCAATCAAAGCAGTGTTTCTTGGAACTACTCCGCAATTTTTAGCAGCTCATAGATTTTATGAAAAAAATGGATTTATAAGTATAGGTCTTAATGATTTGCCTGAGAATTTCCCAGTTTTACATGTTGATAAAAAGTTCTATAAGTATGTGCTTGAATAAATAAAACAGAAAAACGTTCTTGAACTAACGGGTGCAAGAGTTCAAGATAGATCGCTGCGGCGGTCTTTTTTTGCTTGTTGTACTAACGGAGCAGTTTAGTGTGAGTAACAAATTTTTAAAGTAACATAGTTTTAAATGTGGTAAAATATGTTATTAGTACAAGATCGAACCATTAGGAGGTTTTTAAATGAAAGGGAAATTAGTTTTGACCATAGGATTTGCTGGTGCTTTAGCATTATCAATTGGTTTTGCGAAGGACCTACAAAGTACAAAGGTATTTGCACAAACTGCCACTAATAACGGAGATCAATACAGAGTTATATCAGTAGAAGAGCAAAATCGTAGAGAAGGTAATGTAGCTGAAGGGAAAAATGTTACCACAATTATTTCGGTAGAAGAGCAAAATATGGTGGAAAATAGTTCAGCTCAACAAGGGTTTGTTCCACAAGAAAATGGAACAGGTTTCTTTTTTACTAAAGTAAAATGAAATAAGTAAATACTCGCTACTTTTCACTAATGGGTGCTTGAGTTTAAGATGGAGCTGTGATTGGCAGCTCTTTTTTCTTGTTGAACTAACGAAGCAGGTTAGTTTAAGTACATTTCTTCACAAAGTTATAGAAAGCCGATCTTCTCAATTAGGAAAATCGGCTTTTTTTATTAGTAATTTGAAATGGATTAGTTGTCAAAAAGACTCAAGGACTATTCAATTTTAATGCCTAAATCAAACACATAGGGCTGTTGTGGAGCAGTAATTTTTGACAGCTGGCTAATTTTTATAACGGGAATTGTCTCCCCATTGAATTGGGTTTGCTCAATTTTTCCTGTTACTTGAACCCATTTATCTATCGGTAATGCAGCTACCTCTCCTTTTGCCATCATTCCATAAACCGAGGCATCGGCAACACAACATGTGATTCCAAATCGAGCAACAATAATCTGGTTTTGCATAAATTCTTTTTCCCGATACACAAAGCCTTTTGTGGTTACCGTTTTTCCAAGCATAGCATTCAGATTATCTTGAATAATGTTCATTATGTTTACATACTGGTTATCGTCTATATTAATGATATTAGCCTTCAATAATTTATTCTTTAATGCATCATATTCTTTTTGAGTTAAAGGCTCAGGTTGATTATCAAGTATACTTTGTGTGTTAGTTGATTTATTAGATTTATTGGTATTAGATGATGATTGTACTTTTGAACTGTTATTTAAAGTTTTATTTTGTTGAGGCGGTTGAGAGGTAGCTCCCAATTTAATTGTTCTATTCATTGCAACAGAGCTGCCCAGCACATTGTTCGAGAAAAGAAATCCTGTAGTTATAGGAATTATAAACAATAAATAAAGAAACACACTTTTCCCGAAGGAGGAAGGATAGGTATGATTCCCATCACAATCACAATGATAAGAATGTTCTTTCCCTGAAGTTCCTCTTATAATCAAAAGAACTCCAAGAATAAGACATATAAAGAGAGTAAAGTAAATAAATCGAATCATTTTTGGAGCGATTAAAAGAGATATATTATTCGTTAGAAGTAATTTAAATAAAAGCAGCATAAATCCAATCAAAATAATTCCCCTGATAAGATGATGAAAAGAAAAGTCTTGGACTTTATGAGTCTTCATCTTTGGATACACCCCCTATAAAAGAAATAGCTGAAAAATATAAACTGAAAAATAGACGACAAGAGGAGTTACCAAAAGTAGATAAATGACAAACTTTTTCTTAAAATAACCGAATAACATTAAGGTGTTTTTTATATCAATCATAGGACCGAAAACAAGAAATGCAAGGATGGAACCTTCTGTAAAAGCGGAACCAAATGACGAAGCTACAAAGGCATCTGCTGAGGAGCATACAGAAAGAACGTATCCTAGTCCCATCATAGCCATTGGCGCAAAGGGTGTGCTTGTCCCTATTGATAAGAGAACATTTCTGTCTAAGAAAGCTTGAAATAAACTGGCAAGAAATGCACCTATGAATAAATACTTCCCTGTATCAAATAATTCATCACTTGCATGATAGAGGGTTTCTAATAGTTTACTTCCTCTTTGGTGGTGGTGGTGATGGTGATGGTCCTCCTTCGGAGCCTTAAGAATATTTTCACTTTTAAAACGTCTATAAATGATTAATCCAATAATAATGGAACTAATAAATCCTACAAACATCCTTGCATTGGCTACATAAGGTGTGCTTTTAAATGCGAAATAAGTAGACGCATAAACGACAGGATTTAAGATTGGAGCACTGAGCATAAATACAACACCTACATGTGAAGGCATGCCTTTTTTTATTAACCTGCGAACGACAGGAACGATGGCACACTCACATATTGGAAACATTATTCCAAGTAAAGCAGCAGGTATCAGGGCAAAATAGGCATTTCGGGGCAAAACCCTTCTGAGTACATTTTCGGAAACAAATGATTGGATAATAGCGGATACAAATACACCGAGTAAAATAAATGGAATGGCTTCTAAAATAATACTAAGAAAAATGGTATTTACATTAAAAAACGTACTAGGGATTCTAGTAAAAAAAGTGATGTTTTTTAGCTCCTCCGCAAACAGAAATAGAAAAAGGAATAAACAAAATAATAGAAAAACGAGACTATCTTTAAACATCTTATTTATAAAGGTCATTACAAGTCTACCTCCTCAAATCTATCAATCCTATCATATGGATATGCACTTATACTTAATTCATTTCATTAAAATTTGATGATTGACATAAATCAATAATCGTTATAAGATTTAATTCGTAATAATTACGATTT
>NZ_JBALPP010000188.1:0-3895 GCF_036965425.1 Neobacillus drentensis
TTAATAAATAATCAACATTATAAATTTGAAAGTCCTGAAAGTTTGATTCATTCATCATCTGTGATTAAATAAGAGAAAAGGCCAGAAAGGATGAGTTTTTTGAATAAAAATGTCATACGATCCATTACTGTTATATCAGTCCTATTTTGCCTCCTCTGGCTGATCGGTCTTGGCTTTGCAGTGGGTGAGTATTATGCAGGAAAACCGGAAAAGGTTCCGGAAACCAGCACGGTATCGAAAGTGGAAAACAAAAAAGGATTAACCATCCTGGCACTGGGCGATTCACTCACACGTGGAACGGGTGATGAGACTGGTAAAGGATACGTCGGCGTTTTAATGGATGAAATTAAGGAAAAAACAAAGCGTCCTGTTCAGTTAACAAATCTCGGGATCAATGGGCAAAGATCGGACCAGCTAAGAAAGCAAATCGGAGAAAAGGAAGTACAAAGACAAATCCAAAAAGCTGACATGGTGCTCGTAACAATTGGCGGAAACGATTTATTTAGAGGCGGACAAGGGTTAGTTGACTTCCAAGCAGGAAACATTGCTGCTATTGAGAAGAAATATCTTGATAATTTGAAATTTATTTTCGAACAAATTCGTAAAAGCAATAGCAAGGCAAACGTGTTTTTTATTGGATTATACAATCCCTTTATTGAATTGAATCAAGGAAAAGAAATGTCAAAGGTCGTTCGTCACTGGAATTACGACAGTGCAGAAGTAAGTGCAGCTTTTCCTAAAATCGTATTTGTTCCTACATTTGATTTATTTGAACTGAAAGTTAATGATTATCTTTATTCTGACAAGTTTCATCCAAATTCAAAAGGGTATCGTTTAATTGCCGAAAGAGTGGCTTCATTACTCACCTGGTAAGGAGAGGGAAATATATGGAGAAAAAAATCACATTATCAGTTAAAAATTTAAAAAAAGTAATCGGAAGAAGAGAGATAATTAAGGACTTGACTTTTGATTTGCATGAAGGGGAAGTATTCGGCTTCCTTGGACCAAACGGGGCCGGCAAAACAACCACCATTCGTATGCTTGTAGGCTTGATAAAGCCGACTTCTGGCAGTATTCAAATTTGTGGAAACAATATTGAAGACCATTTTCAAGAAGCGATGACCAGCCTTGGCTGTATTGTTGAAAATCCGGAATTGTATCCATACTTATCAGGGTATAATAATTTGCTCCATTTTGCCCGAATGCTTGATAATGTTGACGATGAGAGAATAAGAGAAGTTACTGAACTTGTTGGATTGACGGAAAGGATTCATGATAAGGTGAAAACCTACTCCTTAGGAATGAGGCAGAGATTAGGAATTGCTCAGGCACTCCTGGGAAAGCCTAAAGTATTAATTTTAGATGAACCCACAAATGGGCTGGATCCGGCAGGAATACGCGAGATGCGGCAGTTTATCCGTTTTTTGGCAGAAAAAGAAGGATTAAGTGTGCTCGTTTCAAGCCATTTATTGAGTGAAATCCAACTTTTATGTGACCGAGTGGCGATTATTTCTAAAGGAGTCATTATCCGTGTTGATACGGTACAACAGCTTCTGGAGAATCGAGAAAGAGTGGTTTGGCACATAGATCCATTTGAAAAAGGAAAACAAGTATTAAGCTCCTTAACATCCATAGAGGAAAAAGACGATCAAACCATTTTAACAGAATTCGATGAAAAGAAGACACCGGAATGGAATAAACGGCTCGTAGAAGCAGGAGTGTCTGTCATTGAAATCAATCGAAAAATGCCTGTACTCGAAGACTTATTCCTCGAATTAACCGGGGGTGATACGATTGAATAAACTGATTCAAAATGAAATGATGAAGCTGATAGCGAAAAAACGCTTGATTGTCATTGCCATCATAATCGGTATTCTCGTTATGTTATTTACATATGCACAGTATAAGCAGGTTCAAACTCAGCGGGAAAAATTAGGGACCAGTGACTGGAGAACAATTTTACAGCAGCAGATTGTCGATACGACTAATCGGTTAAGCAGCAGCCGAATTTCAGACGAATGGAAAAAACAACTTCAAATCTCTTTACAGCAGCAGCAATATTATTTGGACCATGACATTAATCCAGCAGAGCCGGGTGCCCCAACGTTCATGAGGATTTTCCTGGAAAGCTCGATTGATTTATTTATCCCTTTAATGGTCATGGTCATAGCCAGTGATTTGGTCTCTTCTGAACATAGTCTTGGCTCGATAAAGCTGCTTTTAACAAGACCTGTGAAACGGTGGAAAGTGCTCTTAAGTAAATACATAACTCTCTGTTTAGCAGTGTCATTAGTGATTGCGATTGCTGGTATTTTGTCTTATGCCATTTCTGGGGTTGTTTTTGGCTATAAAGGGTGGGGAGCCCCGATTTTAACAGGATTTAATGTGACGGATACAGGTTTAAATACGTCAGAAGTCAAGCTTTTAAGTCTGTGGAAGTTCTTGCTAATGGATTTTGGGCTTGTATGGTTCGTTTCTATCGTAGTTGGTACTTTATCTTTTATGTTATCCGTTTTGATTCGGAGTACGGCGGCTGGTATGGGCGTAATGCTCGCTGCATTAATTTCAGGTGCAATTTTAAGTAATATGGTTTCATCTTGGGAATCAGCAAAATATTTTTTTATGGTCAATTTACGATTAACCGACTACATGAAAGGTACGGCACCACCCATTGAAGGAATGAATCTTTCATTTTCAATGATGGTTTTGTTTGTTTGGTGGGCAGCAGCCCTTCTTGTTTCCTTTATAGTGTTCACAAAAAAAGATGTTTATTAATAATGACTATTTCCGTGCCGGCGGAAATAGTTTTTTTATGCCTAATTTAAATTTGATAGAAAATTATTAATTTTATAAAATAGAAGTGTATAGTTAAAGAACTGGAGGGGTCAGTATGTCATTTACCATTAAAAAAATCGATCATGTTCAGCTTGCGGGACCAAAAGGCTGTGAAGAAGCTGCAAGAGAATTTTTTGGTGAAATCCTTGGATTGGCTGAGGTTGAGAAACCAGAGGAATTAAAAAAACGCGGCGGGGTTTGGTTTGAATTCAGTACCTTCCAAATCCACATTGGAGTGGAGGAACCATTTGCACCAGCTAAAAAAGCACACCCGGCTTTCGTAGTTGAAAATATTGAAGACTTAAAAGCCCGCCTTCAGGAGAAACAAGTTGATTTTACATCTGACGATAATCTTCCTGGAGCTTCACGGATTCATGTCCACGACCCCTTCGGAAATCGTATGGAATTTTTGGAATGGGTATAGAAGTTTATAATGAAATTATCAGTTATTAATAGTCAACAATATGAATTACTTAAAGAGGAAAGTTCTTTTTGGGATCAAAAAATTGCGGAAATACTGATCCAGGAAAAATTCCCGTTAACTGACATTCGTAGATTTCATTATGGTGCCAACATTGTTTACAGTTTCGGAGGAAATCAATTTGTCATAAAGTTATTTCCTAAGCACTTAAATGAACAGTATACGCGAGAATTAGAAGTTCTCACAATTCTTGAAGGAAAAATAAAAATCGTCGATACACCAAAACTGGTCAAATATAGTTCATTTGAAGGCTGGAATTTTTTAATCATGACCCAGCTGCAGGGGGAACTGTTAATTGATATTTGGGATCGATTAACAAATGAGGAACAAGAGAATCTAAGTAAAGATTTAGGAAAAACGATAAAAGAATTTCATGAAGTTCCGATTACCGGTTTAAAACAATTTCCAAGTAATTGGAACGGTTTCATAAAAGAACAGTTCAAAAATATGAAGCATTACCACCAAAATATGGAGTTAAATTCAAATTTATATTCAGATTTAGATTTATATGTGGAAGAAAAATATATTAACACAAATCCTGAGAATAAATTGCTTACTGGTGAATACACTCCTTTTAAT
>NZ_JBALPP010000189.1:0-4521 GCF_036965425.1 Neobacillus drentensis
GTCAAATCTAGATTATTTATAGATTTTAAAAACACCCACTAAACTATTAGTAGTTAATTATTCATATTACTTAATTCAATAAGAGCATAAACTTTTACAGCATCATATTCTTCGTCTGAAAGTCTTTCCAATACTAAAGTTTGAATTTCTTCTTTTTCTTCAGGAGTAAGCCCGCCATCTGCCTTTTTAGCAAGTTCAGTTAGCTCATTCATGGTAAATTTGGATAACAAAAACTTCATTACTTCTTGTCTTGAACTAAACTTTAATTTTGGTTTATTAGTATCATCCAAATGTTGATTCGCTTCCGGAGTTTCTTTAATGGAATCATTTTTTGCTGCTATAGTATTCTTATTATTACTATTAGTTACATTAAGAGAAGCATCCAATGAATATTTTTTAAGTAATTCTTCTTTTTTAGCAGAACCAAGTTCATCTTCAATAATCTTCTGAATGGAAGGATCCTTTAGTAAAATCTCAACATCTTTGTTAGTTAATTGTCCGGCTATTTCATTCATCATTTTTTGAGAAGCAATATTCATCCCAAACTTGTAGCCGCCAATACCAATGATGATTAATATTAATAACGGCATCCCTATCATTAACCACTTATTTTTCCAAAAAGGCTTTATTTTTTTGCGGCTGTCTTTACCAGATTTCTTATAATATTGTCCATCTTCATCTTTAAAATATCGTACACCTAGTAGTTTAAATGGTGTTTTTATTTCCTTCATTGTTGGCATCACTGTTCATCCTTTAATTACAAATCTGACTAAAATAATCTATTACATAAAGAAACTAATACAGGGTTTCTTTTTTCTCTCCTGATAGATGTATTATCCCCGGCGAAATATGGAAGTTGAGTAAAGAAATAAATCATGGTCACCCATATAATTGCAGTAATCATCCACCAAGTTCTCTTCCTAATCCTCCTTGCCACCAATCAATACAACATGATAAATTAATATACCCTTTTCTAGTAATATAGAAAAGGGTGTCTAAAAAACTAAAGAAAATGTTTCTGTAATTTAAGAGCTAAGCAATATTAATAAAATTAACTAATAATTCTAATAACCATTCGGATTATTCTTCTGCCATCTCCAGGAATCCTTACACATCTCTTCAATTCCTTTTTTAGCAATCCATCCTAACTCATTCTGGGCTTTTGAAGGATCTGCATAACAAACTGCCACATCCCCAGGCCTTCTATCCACAATTCTATAAGAGACTTTCATTCCAGATGCTTTTTCAAAAGCTGAAACAATCTCTAAAACACTGTAACCTGTTCCGGTACCTAAATTATAGGCTTCTACTCCATTAGAGGTCATTACCTTCTCTAATGCTTTTAGGTGGCCACTGGCAAGATCAATAACATGGATATAATCCCTTACACCGGTTCCATCAACAGTTGGGTAATCAGATCCAAATACTTGCAATTCCTTTAATTTCCCTACTGCAACTTGTGTAATAAATGGCATTAAGTTGTTCGGAATGCCATTAGGATCCTCACCTATCAATCCGCTCTCATGTGCACCGATTGGGTTAAAATAACGTAATAAGGCAATACTCCAGCTATTATCCGCTATATATAAATCTCTTAAAATTTCCTCTATCATCAACTTTGTCCGACCGTAGGGGTTTGTTGCAGTAAGTGGGAAATCCTCAGAAATCGGCACTCGTTCTGGCATACCATATACAGTTGCAGAGGAACTAAAAACTAGGTTTTTAACATTATATTTTTTCATCACATCACAAAGAATAAGCGTTCCTGTTATATTATTATGATAGTAATGAAGTGGCATAGATACAGATTCCCCTACAGCCTTTAAACCAGCAAAATGGATGACTGAATCAATTTGATTACTTGCAAAAACATCCTCTAAACCATTTCGATTAAGCAAGTCAATCTCATAAAACTTAAAGTCCTTACCCGTAATCTCTTTTATCCTATTTAAGGATTCGGGTTTACTGTTAGAAAAATTATCTACAACGATAATTTCATATCCGGCAGTTAATAGCTCTACACAAGTATGGGTACCTATGTATCCCGTGCCTCCTGTTACTAATATTGCCATAGGTCAAAATCTCCTTACTTCAAATCTTTTATTAAAAGATTTCTAAATTCTTTATACTTGAATGTAAAATTAAAAGGCCTTTCAAAGGCCCTTTATTTTAATACCGTAAATAATTTATCAATTACTCTATACTGGTCCTCTTTCAACATATTAGACCCCGATGGAAGACATAAACCTGTTGCAAAAAGTTTTTCGCTGACAACCTTATTATCTTCGTGTGAATAAAATTTAACTCCCTCAAAAACCGGCTGCAAATGCAATGGTTTCCATAATGCACGAGCCTCAATATTTTCCACTGCCATATCATCAATTATTTCATATGGAGATTTTTTAATTATTCCAGGGTCCAATGTTAAGGTGGTCAACCATCTATTCGACTTTGTTCCTTCTCGCTCTGGCATAAAGTGTACGCCCTCAATACTTCCTAAAGCCTCCAGATATCGATTGAAAATAGTTCTACGTGCCGCTACCCGTTCATCTAAGACTTCTAATTGTGCAAGTCCAATTCCAGCTAATATATTACTCATTCGATAATTGTATCCGACTTGACTATGCTGGTAATGTGGTGCAGAATCTCTTGCCTGAGTTGCAAGAAAGCGTGCTTCCCTCAATGCTTCTTCATCATCAGAAATGAGCATACCGCCACCTGAAGTGGTAATAATTTTATTACCATTAAAAGAATAAATACCAAACTTACCGAATGTCCCGCTTTTCTTCCCCTTATAAATAGAACCCAGCGATTCTGCTGCGTCCTCTACAACGGGTACTTTGTATCTGTTGCAAATTTCCATAATCTCATCCATTTTTGCACTTTGACCATATAAGTTAACAACTATAACTGCTTTAGGTATTTTCCCTTCCTTTTGTGCGCCATCAAAAGCACGTTCCAATGCAGAAGGAGACATATTCCATGTTTCTGGCTCAGAATCAATAAATACCGGTTCTGCTCCCTGATATATTATCGGATTAGCGCTAGCAATAAACGTAAAGCTAGAACAAAAAACTCTATCACCTTTTCCGACACCTAATAACTCTAAGGCTAAATGGATAGCAGCAGTACCTGCACTTACTGCAGCGGCTCCTTTAGAACCAGCATAATCTGCAATGTTTTTTTCAAAATTATCAACATTCGGGCCAAGTGGAGCGATCCAGTTTGTTTCGAAAGCTTCATTAATATATTGTTGCTCATTTCCACTCATATGAGGAGAAGATAGGAAAATTCTGCTCTTTTCCATTATACTGTCACTTCCTGGGTCACTTTATTTATTGTTCTAGCTGGAGATCCAACTGCTGTTGAGAAAGATGGGATATCATTAATAATAGTAGATCCTGCGCCTATCGTACTCCAATCACCTATTGTTATTCCTGGAATAATTATCGCACCAGCACCTACGTGTGAGCCTTCCAATACTTTGACTGAACCTGTCAAAGTAGCATTTGGGGAAACATGGACAAAGTCTGAAATTTTATTATCATGCTCAACCACAGCAGCCGTATTTATAATTACATGATTTCCTATTATTGTGTCTGCATTAACTACTACATTAGGCATTAAAACAGTCCCATTACCTATTGTAGCACTTTCACTGATAATTGCAGATGGGTGAATCAGTGTTGCATATTGCTTTGAATCCAACCCTAAAACATCTACTATTCTTTGCCTAACTTTATTATTTCCAATTGCAATTACAACTTTAAAACATTCCTTCTCAAGCAGGTCATGTACTGAAAGAATAGGACCATAAAACATTCCATCATCCGTCAGCCTTTCGTACTTATCATCAAATATAGCAATTACTTCATACTGCTGACCAGCTCGAATAATATCTTTAATAACTTTTGAATGTCCGCCTTCACCAATAATGGCAATATTTTTCATGATATCCCTACTTTATCCTTATTACCCTGAAATTTTTCAATCGTAACATGTCCTTGTTGATTAATTCCTTCTGATTTAAAAACCTTTGTAATCGTTAAAAACAATATTTTAATATCTAACCAAAATGAACGGTTATCTACATACCAAACATCTAACTTAAACTTTTCTTCCCACGATATCGCATTTCTCCCATTGACCTGTGCCCAACCTGTTATTCCTGGACGGACCTCATGTCTTCTTGCTTGTTCTGGAGTATATAAAGGAAGATATTCAATTAGTAATGGTCTTGGCCCTACTAGACTAACCTCTCCCTTTATAACATTAAAAAGTTGCGGTAGTTCATCTAAACTGGTTTTTCTTAATAACTTTCCAAATGTAGTAAGACGAATATGATCAGGAAGAAGTTCTCCTTTGTTATCCTTTTTATCTGTCATTGTTCGAAACTTGTAAACAAAAAAAGGCTTTCCATTAAGCCCAGGACGTTTTTGCTTAAATAAAACTGGTGAACCTAATTTCCACCTTACCAATGCTGCTACTAATAGTAATATACCTATAGTACATATCAAAAAA
>NZ_JBALPP010000190.1:0-4148 GCF_036965425.1 Neobacillus drentensis
AATAAAAAGGATTGCAAGCCTCGCTTGCAATCCTTTTTATTTAAACCATGATTTTGCAAATATCATTAGTAAACTCAACCGGATCATTAATCGGCAGACCTTCAATTAACAAGGCTTGGTTGTACAACAGGCTGGTGTATAAAGACAGTTTTTCTTTATCATTCGTAAAAGAATCCTTTAACGATTTAAATACTTCATGATTTGTATTAATCTCTAATACCTTGTCTGCTTTTATGTTTTGGTTGCCAGGCATAGCTTTTAAAACTTTCTCCATCTCAATCGTTACTTCACCATCAGTGGTTAAACATACTGGATGGGTTTTTAATCTTTTTGAAACCCTAACATCCGTTACTTTGCCGGATAAGATGTTTTTCATATAATCAAAGAGGTCCTTGTTTTCAGTCTCTTCTACTGAATCATTCTGCTTATCATCTGCCTCAATTCCGAGATCACCACTAGAGACAGATTTGAATTCTTTTTCCTTATAGTTCATCAGCATTTTGATCGCAAACTCGTCAATATCATCGGTGAAATATAGAATCTCATAACCCTTGTCTGCTACGAGCTCCGTCTGCGGCAATTTTTCAATTCTTTCAATAGAATCACCGGTAGCATAATAAATATATTTCTGGTCCACCGGCATTCTTGAAACATATTCATCTAATGTTACCATTTTCTTTTCTTTAGATGAATAGAACATCAATAGATCCTGCAATTCTTCTTTATGTGTTCCGAAATCACTATATACACCGTATTTTAGTTGTCTGCCAAATGACTTGTAAAATTCATCATATTTTTCGCGTTCATTTTTCATTAAAGTTTGTAATTCGCTTTTGATTTTCTTGCTGATATTTTTCGCGATCAGCTTTAACTGGCGATCATGCTGCAGCATTTCACGTGAAATATTCAGTGATAAATCCTCCGAGTCGACCATACCTTTAACAAAGCTAAAGTAATCCGGAAGTAAATCAGAGCATTTGTTCATGATTAATACTCCACTGGAATAAAGCTCTAAGCCCTTTTCAAATTCAGGAGAATAGTAGTCAAACGGAATGTTTTCCGGGATATAAAGGATGGCATTATATCTGACTGCCCCATCAACACTGATATGGATATGCTTTAATGGCTTATCAAAACCATAATGCTTTTCTGCATAGAAATTAGCATAATCTTCATCAGTCAGGTCCTTTTTGTTCTTGCGCCAAATTGGAACCATACTATTGATGGTTTGTTCTTCTTGATAATCCTCGTATTCATTTTCGCTGCCTTCTTTAAGTCTTCTTGAAGAAACCTCCATTTTAATTGGGTAGCGAATAAAGTCTGAGTATTTTTTAATGATTGATTTTAAACGATATTCCTCTAAATACTCATCGTAATTCTCGTCTTCGCTATTCTCTTTAATTTTTAAAATTATTTCCGTACCTACGGAATCTTTCTCACATGGCACGATCGTATAGCCTTCCGCTCCACGAGATTCCCATTTGTAAGCCGTATTACTACCTAATGCTTTGCTGGTAACAGTAACAACGTCAGCTACCATAAAGGCCGAATAAAACCCGACACCAAATTGACCAATGATTTCATGGCCATCTTTCACTTCATTTTCACTTTTAAAGGCTAATGAGCCGCTCTTGGCAATGGTTCCAAGATTATTTTCAAGCTCTTCCTTTGTCATCCCAATTCCAGTATCGGTGATTGTCAAAGTCCTGCCTGCCTTATCCGCATTTACCTTTATGTAGTAGCTTTCTTTATCAAAGGTTAAAGATTCATCTGTTAGAGCTTTATAATAGAGTTTGTCAATGGCATCGCTGGCATTGGAGATAAGCTCTCTTAGAAAAATCTCACGATGAGTATAAATGGAGTTAATCATCATGTCTAATAGCCGTTTAGATTCTGCTTGAAACTGTTTTGTTTCCACCATTTAAGATATCCCCTTTCAAATTTGAAAAATCCATTCCTTTATTTACTCGTTAGCACTCCGTTACTTTGAGTGCTAACCATTATTTTAAATAACATAAATATTTTACTTAGTCAATCCCTGGAAGGGAAATACAAATAAACTGCCCAAGATAATCCTCGGGCAGCTGGCTTATTTATTATTTATTATTTATTATTTATTATTTATTATTTATTATTTATTATTTATTGGAATCCGTTTTATCTTTTTTATTATAATCGTATTTTGAACGATCAACTGGAGTAAAGTTTTGAGGGGTGTAGAAACGTAATAAATCCCCATTCACAACCTTATCCGAAAGTAACAACTTTTCTTCTACGATTTTTTGATCTTTCTTAGCCTCTTCTACCTGATCATCATCTAATTTCATACCGTTATTGGAATTATAGAATTTGCCACCAACAGAGGTAATCGTTGGACTAACAAAATCTCCATTGCGGAATGGAATCAGATCATCGTGCTGTTCAGACAATAAATCCGTTCCAAATTGAATATAATTTTTTGTATCAATACCTAACAAATGCAGCAGTGTAGGAAGAATATCAACTTGTCCACCATATTCGTGGTTTACTCCGCCTTCCATACCCGGTACACGAATGAAGAAAGGCACACGTTGTAATCCAGTGCTTTCAAAAGGAGTAATTTCTTTTCCAAGCACTTTTTCCATAGCATTATTATGGTTTTCTGAAATACCGTAGTGGTCACCGTACATAATAATAATGGAATGATCATATAGACCTGATTTCTTCAAGTAATCAAAGAATTGCTTTAACGCTTCGTCTGCGTAACGGGCTGTCTGGAAGTACGAATCAACTGATTTATCCCCCGTAGTAGCTGGTGCGATGGTAGCTTCCTTTTCATCAAGAGGGTAAGGATAATGATTTGAGACAGTAATAAATTTTGTATAAAATGGCTGCGGCAAAGTTTCTAATAATGGAATAGATTGATTAAAGAAAGGCTTGTCCATTAGTCCATATTCCGCCAAGTTACCTGAGTCCAATTTATAGTATTGTGAATCAAAAAATTTGTCATACCCAAACGATTTATAAATTTCATTTCGGTTCCAAAAACTTCCCGAATTCCCATGGAAAACGGCTGAAGTATATCCATTCTGTCCTAAAATAGCTGGAGCAGCCTGGAACGTATTTAAACCCTTAGTAGTAAAAGCCGAGCCTTGTGGTAACCCGAATAACGAGTTTTCCAGCATAAATTCTGCATCAGATGTTTTACCTTGGGCAGTCTGATGGAAAAAGTTATCAAAATATTGAGTATTCTTATCTTTTGTTAATGAATTTAAAAATGGAGTCACTTCTTCACCATTTAATTTGTAATTAATTAGGAAGTTTTGCATTGATTCAAGATGTAAATAAATCACATTCATACCTTTACCGGCACCAAAGTACTTCGGATTCGGACTAGCATAGTTTGATTGCGTATAATTGAGGACTTCTGTAACGTCATCACTGTTTGCCATAACTCTTTGAGCAGATGCTTTTGTACTATTAATTGCATCGTAAATCGTATAATTATACATCCCTAAATACTTCACAATATAGTTACGATCAAATCCTCTTGTCAATAATTGAGGACGATCAACTTCAGCTAATGCAAGATTGGTACATGATATGAATAATGTTATGGAAAATAAAGCAGCTAATTTATGGCGGCCCATATCTTTGACCTCAAGTTTTACAAAACGAAAAGCCATTAAAGCAATCAAAACAACGATATCCACAAAAAACAAATAATCATAAGGCCTTAATAAGGAAGTGACACTGCTGCTTACGTCACCAAAATTTTGTGTTTGGGTTAATGTCGGGAGTGTAATAAAATCATTAAAGAAACGATAATAAACGACATTAGCATATAAAAGAAACGACAAGAAAAAGTCGATAATAATTAACCAAATATATTTTTTACGGCCCTTAGAAAAAGATGCCAGCCCTAAAAAGAACAGTGATGATCCTAACGGATTAATAAATAATAAAAACTTTTGTAAATAATTCTCTATCCCTAAGTCAAACTGTGTTAGTTGAACTACATATGTTTTAATCCAAAGGAATAATACAGCCAAAAAGAAAAAGCCAATATATTTATTAAAAATACCTTGACCCTTTTGAAATAAAGTATTCATTTATTAACACCTACCTTCTAGAACAGTATTACATATTTTTAGAACACAGTTCTATAT
>NZ_JBALPP010000191.1:0-7203 GCF_036965425.1 Neobacillus drentensis
ATAATAATCTGCCAGCCAGCAACAGGGAGATACGAAAGAATTCTTTTTAAACATAAACAAGATTGTTGAATTAACTTCTAAATTATATTACTATTATTTCGAATTAAAATTATCTTAATTCGAAATATAACATGATTTTAGTTTAAAACTAAAACTATTAGGAATGAAAGGAAAGAGAAAAATGACAAAAGTATTGTACATTACTGCTCATCCCCTTGATCACAATCAATCTTTCAGTATGGCAGCAGGAAAAGCATTTATTGAAACTTATAAAGAAGTAAATCCGAATGATGAAATTGTTTCGATTGACCTTTATAAGGGAAATATTCCACATATTGATGCTGACGTATTTAGCGGATGGGGGAAACTCCAATCTGGGAAAGGATTCGAGGAACTTTCTTCTGAAGAGCAAGCTAAAGTTGGGCGGCTTTCAGAGTTATCTGATCAATTTATTTCAGCTGATAAATATGTATTTGTAACACCTTTATGGAACTTTTCATTTCCACCAGTTATGAAGGCATATCTTGATTCTGTTTCCGTTGCAGGTAAAACCTTTAAATACTCAGAACAAGGTCCTGTAGGATTATTGACGGATAAAAAAGCGCTACATATTCAAGCTCGTGGCGGTATTTATTCAGAAGGTCCTGCAGCTCAAATGGAAATGGGACACCGCTATCTAAATGTGATGATGCAATTCTTCGGAGTCCCTTCTTTTGAAGGTTTATTTGTAGAAGGACATAACGCAATGCCAGATAAAGCACAAGAAATTAAAGAAAATGCAATTGCAAGAGCAAAAGATTTAGCTCATACTTTTTAATTGATTGGCAAATTAATAGCATAGCAAATTTATGAAGAGTCAACAAAATTGTTGGCTCTTATTTTTTTGATTGAATAGTAAGGGATGAGTTAATTACGTTCCGATCTTACGCCGAGTAAGATTCAGGTTTAATGGTATGGAAGTTTTTAATACATTGTTGACAAAGTGTTTAAATTTATTATAATAAAGTTATCTTGAATTTGAGATATTTTAATTGGAGATATAATTGTGAGTTCCATTATTATTGCTTTTATGGGCCCTGGGCAATATGCGTTAGACTTTTATTTTTCCAAAATATCTCGAATTGTAGATTATTGAATTAAAAATAAATAATTTAACAGAGTTAAATCGTATCAAATGTTCAAAACAATCATTAGGTATTAGATTAATAAAAGGATCAATCAACTGTTCATTTATAGAATAAAAAATCTTCCGATAATGGAGTGACAAAAATGACTAAGAAAACGATGGGTATTCATCATATTACTGCAATTGTAGGTCATCCACAGGAGAATGTAGATTTTTACGCAGGGGTTCTAGGTTTGCGTTTAGTCAAACAAACTGTAAATTTTGATGATCCTGGCACTTATCATCTTTATTTCGGTAATGAAGGTGGAAAACCGGGGACGATTATCACCTTTTTCCCTTGGGTAGGGGCTCGTCAAGGAATCATTGGAGATGGTCAAGTGGGGGTTACTTCTTATGTAGTTCCAAAAGGCGCCATGGAATTCTGGGAAAATAGACTTGAAAAATTCAATGTTTCGTACACAAAAATGGAACGCTTTGGAGAGCAATATTTAGAATTTGATGATCCGCATGGACTTCACTTGGAAATTGTGGAAAGAGAAGAAGGGGAAGTTAATTCTTGGACTTTTGGAGGGGTAACTCCTGAAGTTGCTATTAAAGGTTTTGGCGGCGCAACTCTATTTTCTGCACAACCTAACAAAACGGGGGAATTGTTAGAAAAAGTAATGGGATTTGAATTTATCGGAAAAGAAGGAGATTTCGCCCGTTATCGTTCCTCAGCCGATATCGGAAATATCATTGATCTAAAATTAACGCCTATTGGACGCGGTCAAATGGGTGTAGGAACAGTGCATCACATTGCATGGCGGGCAAAAGATGACCAGGATCAATTGGATTGGAAGGTATTTGTAGAGAGAAATGGATATGGAGTAACCCCGGTTAGAGACAGAAACTACTTTAATGCGATTTACTTTAGAGAACATGGGGAAATTCTATTTGAAATTGCAACAGATCCACCAGGGTTCGCTCATGATGAAACACACGCAACAATGGGAGAAAAATTGATGGTGCCTTCACAATATGAACCTCATAGAGGACAAATTGAGCGCGCATTGTTTCCGTTTGAAGTGAGAGAATTAGACTAATTCACGAAAAGGAATGATTGCTATGCTTTCCATAGACCCAGCCACAAATACCGAAAGAGAAAATTATAAATTTTTAATAGGAAGCATTATACCTAGACCGATTGCTTTCGTCACAACGATTTCGAAAGATGGTATTTTGAATGGTGCACCATTCAGTTATTTTAATATTGTTACAGCTAATCCGCCAATGATATCTTTAGCGATTCAACGGCCAGAAGGAAGACAGAAGGATACAGCGAGAAACATCATCGAGGCCAAGGAATTTGTTGTCCATATTGTGGATGAACAAAATGTTGAAAAAGTAAATAAAACAGCGGCAATCCTGCCTCCAGATCAGAGTGAGATTGAGTTAGCAAATTTAACTCCTATTGACAGCATAAAAATTTCTGTTCCTGGAGTAGAGGAAGCAAAAATCCGAATGGAATGTGTTTTAGAACATTCCGTAGAATTAGGTGGTTCGGAATCACCTGGCAGTGATTTAATTATTGGAAAAGTGGTTCAATTTCATATTGATAATGAAATTTATGAAAAGGGAAGAATAAACCCTAGGGGCTTAGCCGCTGTAAGCCGATTGGCTGGTAATAATTATGCGAAAATTGGAGAGATTTTTGAAATAGAACGACCTAAATAACTTCTTGTAAATCCCTTTGGTATAAAGAATTTTAAACAGAGGAATTATTAAAATTGAATTTTGAATATTGAAATTAAACATTAATAGAATGAGCAGGAGATGATGAAATGACAGGATCGAAGGATTTTTATACCGCAGTAGAGGAACGACGTACCGTTTATGGAATTAGCAGTGAACCAGTGGTATCTGATGAAAGAATTCAAGAGGTAATAAATCATGCTGTAAAGCATACCCCATCAGAATTTAATACTCAAGCCCAAAGAGTAGTTCTTTTATTAGGAGAACATCACACTAACTTTTGGAGTATTACAACTGAAACATTGAGGAAAATCGTTCAAGCTGAAAAGTTTGCACCTACTGAAGAAAAAATGAATGCCTTTGGAAGTGGATATGGCACCGTATTATTTTTTGAAGAAATGGCAGTAATTGAATCTTATCAAAAACAATTTTCGTCATATGCCGAAAATTTCCCTGTTTGGGCTCAACAATCAAATGCAATGCTTCAATATGTAGTATGGACCTCGTTGGAAATTGAAGGGTTCGGTGCTTCATTACAACACTATAATCCACTTATTGACGAAGAAGTCAAAAAGAAATGGAGAATTCCAAGTAGTTGGAAAATGATAGCCCAAATGCCATTTGGTAAGCCGACAGCTTCACCTAAAGAGAAACAATTCCAGCCAATAGAAGACCGTGTTAAAGTATTTAAATAAAATACAGGCAGTGTTAAACTTGCCTGTTGATTGAGCGAAAGCAGCTCACATTGGGGTGCAATAAAAAAACTAATCGGATAGACTTCCGATTAGTTTTTTTATTTTTAACGAATCGTAAAATCTTTCGATTATTTTTTTGTGGTAAAAAATATGAGGAAAGGTGTAAAACTTAGGATTGAAATTAAAAGCAAGGGCAACATAAATTTGAATTTCTAATGAAGTTTTCATTTTATTATTTATAAATGAAAGGGAGATTGGCAATATGTCTAATGTAAATCTTGCAATCATCTTATATAGTTCAACAGGTACAAATTATCAGTTAGCACAATGGGCTGCTGAGGGGGCGAAGGAAACTGGTGTAGAGGTTAAAATATTAGCAGTGCCTGAATTAGCTCCTCAATCAGTTATTGAAGCTAACCCTGCATGGAAGCACTATTATGAGGAAGTTGGAGTATGCATTCCAACAGTATCACTAGATGATTTAGAATGGGCAGACGCAATAATTTTCAGTGTTCCAACTCGTTTTGGTAATATGCCATCACAGATGAAACAGTTTTTAGACACAACAGGTGGTTTATGGTTTAATGGGAAACTTGTAAATAAAGTGGTTAGTGCTATGACATCCGCACAAAACAGACATGGTGGACAGGAGGCAACCATATTATCGCTATATACAACGATGCATCACTGGGGAGCGATTATTGCAACTCCAGGATATACTGATCAAGTGATATTTGGTGCTGGAGGAAACCCATATGGAACAAGTGTTACTGTTGATCAGAATGGGAAAATGGTTGAGGAGCATTCTGCCGTTCAAGCTGCCGTTAAGCATCAGGCAAAACGTACAGTTACAATAGCAGAATGGGTAAAAAAAGCTATTCAATAATTAATTACCTAGTTACTTCAGTGGAGAAAAAATCAAAAATTCAGAAATTAATAAGTGAGGATGAGCTCGATTATAACCAATTTGGAAATAAAAGAATCTCTTGAAAGTGTTCGTTAATTTTTTATTGATTATAGATTTTTTTATGATTACATACTGTCTTTTAAAGGTACCATTTCCAGATTTTTAATAAAATCAATATCATTAAGGATCCTCAGTATGGGATCCTTTTTTTATATGTCTTTATTGGATTAATTTACTATTTTATATTAACAGAACATCTTACTAATACTATAATGGATCAGTTTATAAATCATGAAAGTCAAATTTATTATGATAAAATGGCAGATTCCCCCTGGTTTAGATGAACTTAGCATGAAGTGTGGTTTGAAGACCCTTGTAATCTACTTACTAAATTCAGGCTATTTAAAGAATATGGATAAGAAGAGTTAGGCTGCTGGCATTTAGGTACCACTATGCAACAAATTGAGGAGATATTACTATAGGAATTTAATTTTCAATAGTCCTACAGGATAAAAATGTATTTGGAGGGATCCGTGCATGGATAGCAATAATTGTGACTTTTCACCGATGAAACAACATTTAGAAGAAGGTATTCAACAACTAATTCTCCTATTGCAATCTAATTTAGACATACTTGGTAAAGAAAATTATTGTGTATTGGGAAGTCTCGAGGATGTTAAACAACATTTAATTGAAATTGAAACAATGGCTGCTTCTTTTTACTTAAATTGTTATTTATCATCTTTTACTGATACTTATGAAGATATATCCACTACTGTTCAGAATCTCTCGAAACATAGGCACGGTGGCCTGATTGTAGTTCAACGTGTTGATTCCGTTGAGCCTATTATTCAAAAAGGAACGACAATAGGAGCATTAGTAACGCCTAAATTATTGGAATCCATCTTTTACCCAGGGAACCCGTTGCATGATGGGGCTGTTTTAATTAAGGGAAACGAAGTGGTTTCTGCAGCTAATGTCCTTCCTTTAACAACAAAGAATATAGTGGGTAAAAAACTGGGGACACGTCACAGAGCAGCTCTTGGGATATCAGAAAAAAGCGACGCCCTAGCATTAGTGGTATCCGAAGAAACGGGCAAAATTTCATTTGCCTTAGACGGAAAACTATATCCTATTAATACTAAACAGCCCATTGTTTTTTAAGGTCATAAACTAAAGAATTGCCTGTTTCAAAACAATTTTAGCTATTACTATGATAGAAAATTTATTATTGGAGGATTCCTATGATAAAGAAACTTTTGTTTTTGTTAATTTTAGCTAGTGTGGTTTTAATGACTCCCATTTTCGCTTTTGCTCAAGTCATCCATGAAGTGAAACCTGGTGATAGCCTTACCAAAATATCAAAACAATACAAAATAGACGAAGAGGGCCTAGCTAAGCTGAACGGTTTAGCTAAGAATACTCACCTAGTCCTTGGACAGGCAATGATGATACCTGGTTCGACTTATATTGTTCAGCAAGGTGAAAGTATTTGGGAGATCGCTAATCGTCACGCAATTAGTGAAATAACATTAATGAGACAAAATCATTTAAAGAGTCGAGTACTTGTCCCTGGTCAGAAATTAAGTATCCCTAGGCCGCCTAAAATGAATATTTGGACTGGAACTTATTTTGTTCCAAAAGATAAGAATTCAAATGCTTGGATGCTGAATAACTATAAAAAGACTCTTACTAGTATTTTCGTGTTTGAGTATAGGTCCGATGAACAAGGAAATATCATTGAAACACCAGAAAACGAGGCGCATCAGATTGCTTGGAAAGAAAATCTTCCACCTTTTGCCACACTTACAAATTTAAGTGAAAAGGGGTTTGATCCTAATCTTACTCATCAGTTAATAAGTTCGCCATGGTTACGACAAAAATTTGTCAATAATATATATTCCCTTTTAGATAGTCACGATTACAAAGGAGTAGTAATTGACTTTGAACAGGTAAAAACAAAAGATCGGGCTAACCTTAACCAGTTTATTAAGGAATTAGCTTCAAAGCTTCATCCGGCAGGAATGGAAATTATGATGGCTGTTCCGCCAAAAGAAGGCGATCAAATGCCATCTTATTCTACAGGTTATGATTATCGAACGCTTGGGAAATACCTGGATAGAATGTTTTTGATGACATATGATTGGCATTGGCCGGGAGGACCTTCAGGGCCAATTGCTCCGATAGACAGAGTGAAATCTACACTGAATTATGCAGTTTCTGTTGTAGATAAATCAAAGTTAATGCTTGGAATTCCTCAATACGCATATGATTGGGTTATAGGAACTAATAAGCGATCAGGTTATGCTTATTCCACTCAACATGCCATTGATTTATACACAGGATATCAAAGTCCGGTTCATTATAATGAGAATGCTGCTGCACCTTGGTTCCGTTATGTTGACAATAAAGGAAATCTACATGAAGTGTGGTTTGAAGACCCACGCAGCTTACTGGTTAAGTTTCGACTAGTTCGACAATATGGACTAGGTGGAATGGGGTGCTGGCACTTAGGTCTAACCATGCCTCAAACAGAAAAAATGTTACTAGAGGAATTTAATGTGCACTAATATTGTTATACCTTAATACAATCAATCTCTTCCAGGGGACTTAAAAAATGCTATTGACTGGTTTCAAGAGTAGACCAATTAATTGTAAAAAACTTGTTATTCTTGCAGAGTGGTCTCCTGGTTTTTTCTTAGCAATCGAATCAGAAAATGATTAATATTCTTAAACTTTAATAA
>NZ_JBALPP010000192.1:0-5313 GCF_036965425.1 Neobacillus drentensis
ATAAACTTTTCGATAGGCAAAATAAAAGAAAATTAATTCTAACTACCTACATTGTTGACATTTTATTTAGCGTTCAATCGTTAATAAAACAATCTAATACCGCAAAAAAAGAGACAAGTTTTCATACCTCTTCGGCATAAGTATTAAATAGGACAAATTATCGAGGGGGTTTTTAGATGAAATTTTTAGTCCTAAAGAAAGAAACACTTCTATTTTTTCTAGCAGTGGGTGTTGTTCTAGCCACCATCTCTGCTTGGTTTATGTTAAAAGCAGGCGACGTGACTGTTTTTAATCAACATGCAAATAAAGACATTCGAGAAATTCATATGGTCACGGCAGAATTTAAATCAACGTTGAAGAATGGCAAAGAAATCGAGGCTTACCGTTGGGATCCCGGCACCATTTCTTTAGAAAAAGGTGAAAAGGTAAAATTATATATCAGTGGAATAAACGGTGCAGCACATCCCTTTTATATTGAAGGAACAAAAATCAAGGGAACGGTGAAAAAAGGTGAGGAAACAGTGGTCAGCCTTCAATTTAAAAAAGAAGGGACTTATAGGCTAATTTGTCAAACCCACTCTGACCGGGCACATAATGGGCCGATGATTGCTTATATAGTTGTCGATTAGGACAGGAGTCTTTCTCCTGTTTTTTTGTGCTGTTTTATTCATTTTCCCTATAAATATGTTGGTAATATTGACTTCCTCATGTATAACAGTTTAATATTCATGGGATTTTTTTATAGTACAGAATCAACCGATGTTCAAAATTTGTTCAAATTTCGTCCAGAAAACCCCTTAATAATATAGATTTCACAATTTCTTAACATATGCTCATTGTTACACAAATTTACGCTGTTATGCTTTATATATAAATAGCAATTCAAACTGTTATATAAAATTACGAATAAATTTTGAGGTGAAAGAAAATGAAACAATGGAAAGGATTCACAAAAGGAGTTTGGACAAAAGAAGTAAATGTTCGGGATTTCATTTTGAAGAACTACATTCAATATGAAGGAAATGATTCCTTTTTAGCTGGAGCAACAGAATCAACAAAGCAATTATGGGCCCAGGTTATGGAACTCACTAAGCAGGAACGGGAAAACGGCGGCGTTCTTGAGATGGATACCGAAACCGTTTCTACTATTACCTCGCATGGCCCCGGTTACTTGGATGAAGAACTTGAAAAGGTAGTTGGTGTTCAAACAGATAAGCCATTCAATCGTTCTATGCAGCCTTTTGGCGGGATTCGGATGGCAAAAGCAGCCTGCGAAGCTTACGGATATCAATTAAATCCTGAAATTGAAAGAATCTTTACTGAATTCCGTAAAACACATAATCAAGGTGTATTTGATGCTTATACAGATGAAATGATGCTTGCCCGTAAAGCAGCCATTATCACAGGTCTGCCAGATGCTTATGGCCGAGGACGCATTATTGGTGACTATCGCCGTGTTGCCTTATATGGTGTTGATTTCTTAATTGAGGAAAAGAAAATGGATCAACAGAATACCAGCAAGGTAATGACAGAAGACAATATCCGGCTGCGTGAAGAAATCGCGGAACAAATTCGTGCTCTCAAAGAATTAAAAGAGCTTGGAACTACCTACGGATTTGATATTTCCAACCCTGCCCAAAATGCACAAGAGGCTTTTCAATGGTTATATTTAGGATATTTAGCTGCCATTAAGGAACAAAATGGTGCAGCAATGAGCCTTGGCCGTGTTTCTTCCTTCTTAGATATTTATGTTGAAAGAGATTTACAAAATGGAACCTTAACAGAGGAAGATGCCCAAGAACTAGTTGACCATTTTGTTATGAAGCTTCGACTTGTTAAATTTGCCCGGACTCCGGATTATAATGAATTATTTAGCGGGGACCCAACATGGGTAACCGAATCTATTGGGGGAATGGCTCAAGACGGACGTTCACTAGTAACGAAAAATTCTTTCCGTTTCCTTCATACCTTGGACAATTTAGGACCAGCACCAGAACCAAACTTAACAGTTTTATGGTCACCGCAGCTCCCTGAAAACTTTAAACAGTATTGCGCGAAAATGTCGATTAAGACCAGCTCCATTCAATACGAAAATGACGATATAATGCGTCCGGAATACGGTGATGACTACGGAATTGCCTGCTGTGTATCTGCGATGGAAATCGGCAAACAAATGCAGTTCTTCGGAGCACGTGCAAACCTGGCGAAAGCACTTCTCTACTCCATTAATGGCGGTGTCGATGAGAAGCTTAAAATTCAAGTTGGGCCTGAGTATCGGCCAATTACATCAGATGTATTAATCTATAATGAAGTAATGGAAAAATTCGACTTAATGATGGAATGGCTTGCAGGACTTTATATAAATACTTTGAATGTTATCCACTATATGCATGATAAATACAGCTATGAAAGAATTGAAATGGCCTTGCATGATACAGAAATAATAAGGACAATGGCAACTGGTATCGCTGGGTTGAGTGTAGTGGCAGATTCCCTCAGCGCCATTAAATATGGCGAAGTGAAGGTGATCCGGGATGAAAAGGGGATTGCTATTGATTTTGAATCTTCCGGTGACTTCCCTAAATACGGAAACAACGATGATCGGGTAGATAGTATTGCGGTCGAAATCGTGGAGCGATTTATGAAAAAGCTTCAAAAACATCAAACTTATCGCAATTCTGTGCATACCATGTCTATTTTGACGATTACATCTAACGTGGTTTACGGCAAGAAAACAGGAAATACACCTGATGGCCGCCGAGCGGGGGAACCATTTGCACCTGGCGCAAACCCGATGCATGGACGTGATACAAAAGGTACATTAGCTTCCCTGGCTTCCGTTGCCAAACTTCCATATAGCTATGCAATGGATGGGATATCTAATACCTTCTCCATCGTACCAAAAGCATTAGGAAAAGAAGAAAATAACCAGATTCGTAATTTAGTTTCCATCTTAGATGGCTATGCAATTAAAACTGGTCACCATCTTAACGTGAACGTCTTTAATAGAGAAACACTTTTAGATGCAATGGAACATCCAGAGCTATATCCGCAATTAACCATCCGTGTGTCAGGTTATGCTGTAAACTTTATTAAATTGACAAAAGAACAACAGCTGGATGTTATTAACCGTACTTTTCACGAATCTTTATAATTAAAAATAATTGGGGGCTCTTTTTAGTAGAGCTCCTGCTTTCAAACGAAAGGGGAACATCTTCATGATTGGAAATATTCATTCTATTGAAACACTTGGAACAGTCGACGGACCAGGGATACGTTATGTTGTTTTTACACAGGGCTGCCTTTTGCGGTGCCAGTTTTGTCATAACGCTGATACTTGGGAAATCGGTACCGGGAAGCAAATGACTGTTTCCGAGATCATGGATGATTTAATGAGTTATCTCCCCTTCCTTCAAGCCTCTGGAGGAGGTATAACAGTTAGCGGCGGTGAACCATTGTTACAGATTCCTTTTCTAATCGAATTATTTAAGGAATGCAAAAAGAAAGGGATTCACACCACCATCGATTCCTCTGGCGGCTGTTTCTCTCATTCTAAGCTTTTTATTGAACAACTTAAAGAATTATTACAATATACGGATCTCATATTATTGGATTTAAAACATATCAATCGAAAAAAACATATCCAATTAACTGGAATGGCAAATGATCACATTCTTGAATTTGCCACATTTTTATCCAGCCGCAATGTACCAATTTGGGTAAGACATGTCCTAGTTCCAACAGTTACGGATGACGAAGAAGATTTACAAAAGCTAGGAGAATTCATCGGTACACTGGAAAATGTTCAAAAGATTGAAATTCTCCCCTATCATAAACTTGGTGTTTACAAATGGGAAGCCCTGGGACATGAATATCCATTAAAACATGTAGAACCGCCAACAGAGGAAAAAGTTGAGTTCGCGTATCAAAAACTTACTTCGCATTGGGCATAAAAAAAAGCGGATCATTCCCGCTTTTTTTTATGAGTCCTTGTCATAGGGCTTTACACCGAGAAGTGAAATGAATGGTTTGACCGTCAATCCCTGACCAACTAAAGAAAAGAGTACAATAAAAAATGTAAGCACAAGAATTACTTCCCTCCCTTTAAAATCACTTGGCAGGCTTAATGCCAGTGCGATCGAGAGAGACCCTTTTAATCCTCCCCAGTTGATAATATGTTTCCAAGAGCTAGGGAAATTTTTTTCAAAAGCAAGGCTTATAAATACAGCGATGCTTCTGGCAATCAAGACTATTATTATGGAAGAAAAAATGATACCCCATTTATTAACAATACCGATTCGCGTTATTTCAAGTCCTACCATCAGAAAGACAATGGAATTAGCTAATAGAGCTGCTACATCCCAAAAAGTACCAATATTTTGTCTTGTTGTAGGAGTCATTCCAATTCGGGAACCATAATTACCTAATATAATCGCTGCTGTTACAACCGCAATCACACCCGATCCATGAATGCTTTCCGCTAAAAGATAAGCTCCATAGAATAAAATAAGGCTAAAAATAATTTCAAGAGGGTAATCATCATAAAATTTTGTTAGAATTGAAAAGCCATAACCAAGGGCTCCGCCAACGATCAGACCAAGGAAAATAACTTTTATTAAAACCCAAAATCCTATACCCAAACCTTCCCAGCCCAAGTCTAAATAGGATAATAAGGAAAATGCTGAAATTTGAAATAAAACAACAGCCATGCCATCATTAAACAAGCTTTCTCCTTCTACAACAATGGCCAGCCGTTTATTAACGCCAACACTTTTGAAAATAGATAATACACTAACCGGGTCAGTTGCACTCATCAAGGCAGCAAATACAAATGCGGCCTGAATGGACAAACCTAAAAAATAATAACTTGAAAATCCTACAATCAAATAGGAAATCAGCGTCCCTGCTAGTGACAAGGACAAAATGGGAAATTTATTTAACAGCAGCTCAGAATATGGCAGCTTTAACGATGCCTCCCCTAGAAGTGCAGGGAGAAAGATTGTAACTATTACAAAATGAAAAACTTCTTCTTCTGTTATAAAATATTTTAAAGGATCCAATACCGGAAAATCTACAATGCCAATAATCGCTCCCACTATAACCAATGCAATCGGATATGGCTGCTTAAGTTTCTTTGCAATCGCTGTAATCCCTGCAGCAAGCATAATAAGAATAAGTGCCATGACAAAAATAGAATGAGGATCAAGATTTTTCAAGGTGCACCACCTTCGTTGTTATATCTATATCGTTCTCTTTTCTCTCATAAACTATTAGCAATCTCTTCTTGTTTTGGCATTTTAGCAAGGATTAAAT
>NZ_JBALPP010000193.1:0-1470 GCF_036965425.1 Neobacillus drentensis
TAATATGGTACCTGTAGGTAGGACACTTGAAAAAGAGTGTTTTACCTACAGGTATTTTTTTATATACTAGAATTTCAAGATATGGGGAATTAGGGGACTTTATGAGTAAGATAACATTTACACCTAGAGAAATAAAAATACTTCAAAAAAATCCAAATGTGCAACGCGTTAGTGAGCGTTCCATAACATATTCGGATTCTTTTAAAAATAAATTTATGGATGAATATCTGGCAGGCAAACTCCCTCGTCAAATTTTTATTGAGAACGGATTTGATATCGACGTTATTGGGCTGAAGCGAATTGAACTATCAGCTTACAGGTGGAAAAAGGCGTACGAAAAAAATGGGTTAATTGGTTTAACCGATTCGAGGAAAACGAGTTCTGGTAGACCTTTAAAACGGGAACTTACACCAGCCGAAGTAATTGAAAAGCAGGAAGCAAGAATTAAGCTTCTAGAGGGACAAGTCGAACTGCTAAAAAAGCTAGAAGCGACAGAAAGGAGGCTGCTAAACGAAAGAGAAAATCTAAATCCGAGTAAAGTGTTCCAGTTAATTTATGAGACTGTTGAACAGCATCAATATAAGCGAATGACCAAGTATTTCTGTGACTTACTTGAGGTGTCCCGTTCGGGATATTACAGCTACCTAAAGGCATCTCCAAGCCGTGAAGCAAGGGAGCAATTAGACTTAGAAGCCAAAGAAGTTATTTTAAAGGCATTTAATCGTCGTGGGTATAAGAAAGGGTCGCGTTCCATAAAAATGATATTGGAGAATGACTATAACCTGATCTTTAGTCGTAAAAAAATTCAAAGAATCATGAGAAAATACGGCATAGTCTGCCCACATAGAAGGCCAAATCCTTATAAAAAAATCGCTAAAGCAACACAGGAACATCAGGTTGTTCCTAACAAGCTGAATAGAGATTTTAAGCAAGGAGTGCCTGGAAAGGTGCTATTAACGGATATCACCTATTTGCCATATAACGGTAATTGTATGGCTTATTTGTCAACCGTAAAAGATGCATCCACTAACGAAATTCTAGCTTACCACGTTTCTGATAGAATCACTCTAGGCATCGCAACAGAGACGATTCACAAACTAATGAACAACAAGGAATTTACACTACATAAAGATGCCTTCATCCACTCGGACCAAGGGAGCCATTACACAAGCCCAAGATATCAAAAATTATTAAAAAAATATGATCTAGGTCAATCTATGTCTCGAAGAGGGAACTGTTGGGATAATGCCCCTCAAGAGTCCTTCTTTGGTCATTTAAAGGATGAAGTTGATTATAAATCCTGTAAAACATTAAAAGAACTAAAGGCGAAAATAAATCATTATATGGTTTACTATAACAATTATCGATATCAATGGAACTTAAAAAAGATGACCCCTATTCAATATAGGAATCATCTTCTAGTTGCTTAATCTCTTTTTTTATAGTGTCCTTGACAAAGGTGCCAGTTTA
>NZ_JBALPP010000194.1:0-6257 GCF_036965425.1 Neobacillus drentensis
TAATCCTGTAATTGAATATATAGCCCTGTATTTGTTTGAATGAAACTCACTAGATTCCCCAGATGCGTAATTGTGATTCCAGTATATTTTCCAATTATATTTCCCTCAGTAACAGGAGCAGGATCCCTAATAAAATTGTTATCTCCCTTTGTTAAATATTGAACTGTTGTTTTACTTTTTAGTACCTCAATAATTCTGTGGGTAATTATTTTATTCGAATTTTTGCTCGCTTTAAAAGTGATAATCTCACCCTTTTTGTACTCAAAATGTTCTTCTACATGTTTTATTAATATTATTGAACCAGTTTTAATCGTAGGTTCCATTGACCCTGATTGGACTGTCATAATTNNCTACACAAATTAATAAAACGCATAGCAATAAAAATAATAAACGATAAACCCATTTTTTTACACTGTACATCTGATTACCCTCCTAAAAAAGGTAACAAGCATAATGACCAAAGTAAAAAGGACTCCGGCAAAATACAGGAGTCATTTAGATATGGCCTCGCTATTTGCTTCTCATTTATGAAACATTAAATTCATTTTTTATATCAGGAAGCTTTCTCATTTTCAAAATACTTTAATTACTTGCCACAGGTGGGTTTGTAGGAGAAAAAATTATTAAATTCCCCTTCGTATATTCTATTAATGCTATTGAGGATTTATTTGCGGTTTGTGCTTCCTTCACTCTTGCCTTAACTCTAGAATAATCATTATCAATAGCTAGAAATTCTAATGCTTTTGCTAATTTATTATTAGCTGTTGTGTTTTGGATATCTGCTCCCTCAACTTGTTTTCGAATATAATCCAGTTGGCTATCTGGCATTGTTGGAGAACTATACGTGCTTAACAATTCCTTTAGGCGAGCAATTTTTACTTTTGCATCAGCATTAGCTTGTTTTGCTTGTGAAATATTCGATTGAATCTCTCCATTAGCTACATTACTATTAATCTTAGACAATACAGTTTCTATTGAAGATTGAGCTTCTTTACTTTTATTTATTGCGGCTGTAACTACATCTAAAATATTATCTACTGGTTGAGATGAATCTTTGATTTCAAAATTGATTACTTTAACAGCTTCATTTCCAGCCTGATCGACAGCCGTTAAAATAACAGTGTGTTTCCCAAAACTTGTAATAGCAGGAAGAACACCATTACTTCCGTTAATATTAACTGCACTGTTCCCATCAATTTTATATGAAGTGTTACGAACACCAGCTTCATCATCACTAGTTGAGAAGTTAATTGTGACGGAATCAGTATAGGTTCCACCATCGGAAACATCATTTGAAGTAATTGTAGGTTTAACTATGTCAGTTGGTGTTAATGCAACATGCAAATCTGTTACAGGGTTACCCTCAGTAACCGGAACCTCCCGACTTGTGGTAGTACTAAAACCCGGACGGCTTACAACTACACGATAATCACCTGCTGCAACATCCCAAGCATATCTTCCATCATTATCGCTGATTAATGGATTTGTTATTGGTGATAGCCTACCAGGGTATGCTTCTTCACTCATATTAACCCATGTTTCAAGATCAGGGTCAAAGTATTGTAGGATTACTGTAGCACCTGGCAATCTCCAATCTTCACCTTTAACGCCATTAAAAATATATCCACTTGGGTCAATTAATACGATTGGGAACTCCAATGGTGTACCAGTTGTTCCATCCGCATATCGTGGAATTACTTTAATAGTCATTGGTGACTCCCAAAGTCCAACTTGACTTGGAGTAAAAGTATGCTTCCAATCAACAGCATCGGTTGATTCCATATCATGCTGGTA
Organism: Neobacillus drentensis; assembly: GCF_036965425.1. Classification (GTDB taxonomy): domain Bacteria; phylum Bacillota; class Bacilli; order Bacillales; family Cytobacillaceae; genus Neobacillus; species Neobacillus drentensis_F. The sequence continues at coordinate 1,795 of NZ_JBALPP010000194.1, forward strand.
TGTGTCACCGTTTCCATCAGTTGCAATTAATGTTACTCCTATAGCTCTAGGATTATCAAAAGAAGCATTAACGGTTAATGGACTCATACGTCCAGACATTGGTGTTCCATCAGGCGTAGTACCATTATTTCCACCAAGGGTGATGTTTGGAGGTACGATAGGCTCAAGTGCTTCCACCTCATATTGAGCAGTAGCAAACGGTTCAGTAGCACTATTTGCAAACGCTTTAACTACTATCGTGTGCTTTCCAGGTGTATTTGGCTTAAGCTTCCAAGATGATTGATTTGTTACTCCGCTGTTAACAGTTCCTAATTGATGAACAGAATCATTATCTACAAGAGTAATTCCAGCATCAGCTTCAAGCTCTAATCTAACATCGTTTAATATTGAACTGGTATTATTTGTGAAATAAGATATTAAATTGAATGGTGAAGAGGACCATTCATCGTAAGTTAAGCTTTTTCTTCCACTTAATACAAGCGCCTGGTCTCCTCCAACTCCAGGTCTTCCATAATATGTTGTGATAATTTTTTGCTCTCCAGGAGCTAGCGTTTTAGGATTCCACCACATTCCAACAGCACTATCACCTGTTCCTGCTCCAGGAGTGATTTGGTAATCCCATTTGGTTCCAACAATTCCACCCCATCTTGCAATTGTAAAACGATCTGGAGCTGTTAAGCCTCGCCCCCTCATAGTGTATTGTGCACTTATATCTGGATTATTAAAATTATTGAAAACCTGCCAGAACGCTGGAACATTATCGCCAATGTAGTCTTTTTCAAAATTGATAGATTCTACTCCACTTTCAGTAGGTACTTTAAATGGAGCGGCATCATTATAGTTTACCATTGTATCAAACATCATTCTTAAACCAACATCATGATTTTGATTACCTGTGTTTGTTATGATGTATTTCATTTGTAATGCATCTGGCTGGCCTGTTGCGGGATTAATCCCAGGCTGTAAAACTTGTTTTACAGAGATATCCCCAGTTTTCCAAGCAGACTCATTAACTGTATTACTATCTTTGTTTATAGGTGTTTGGGTAAATTGTCCATCTGGATAATTACCATAGACATAATCCCCGCCATCAATCCTTACAGTTGTAAAAGAGGTTCCAGGGCCAGAAGGCCATGCGTAAATGATATTGAACCAATTTTCTGCATTCAACTCTTTTAATCCTGCATTAAACCTTCCATCTGAACCAACCTGTGCTTGAACGAAATCATTTCCAATGTTTCCTGGATTAAGTGTAGCTAATGTAAAAGCTCTAGTGCCTTGAGATTGTGATGGAAAAGGTTTTGGTTTTTCTACAACATTCCCTGTTTGTTCCTCTCCAAAGGCTGCACTCTGAAAGAGTGTTAAAAACGCTAATACCATCACTAATGATAGAGATAGGCGTTTTCTTATCCTTGATTTTAAAGTCCTCAAGCTTAACTCCTCCCAAAATATAAATGGATATTTCCTTCCAAAGATTTAGCTTGTCTATAATAACAATCACTCAAGAGACCACAGCTTAGGCCGTGGTCTAAAACAAAAATATTTAATTATTTCTTGTTTGTTCCCAATCAGAACCAAAGTTGAAGTAAACCGATTTTCCTTGCATTGAATTTTTATCTACTCCATTAGGAGCATTTTTATTAAACTCTACTGTAAATCCTAAAAATGCAGCTTGATCTGGAGCTACTTTTATATTGAAATTACTAGCATCAAAATTGTTATTAACAAGATTAATTAGTGATTGATTATACATCCTAACAACCTCATAATGACGATTATCAACAGAGTTACCTTGATTGTTTAATCTTTCTAATAATAGAGCGTTTAAAGAATTCAAAAATCTTGCAAGTGTTACTTGGTCATCTAAATCTGCAGTAGGATTTGCTGTTAACCAATCATTATATCCATCATTAATTACATCCATGACAAGGTCCATTTGAGTAGAATCCATCCTTGTAAATGGAATTACTCCCCCAGTGGAATCATATTCCTTTATTTGCCAAATTTTAACTTTTGCTTGTCTTGCAAATAATATATTATCGTCATATTGCGCTCCAGATGTTACTTTAACTCCGTTCGAATCTGCAGGGACAACAGTAAGTGTTTTCAATTTCGCTTCTAATGTTCCCGTATTTTCCAGGAAGAGCCCCCTAGTATGTTTGTCACCTGGTGCCCAAAGACCTGTTGGCATTGCACCATAATTTCCAGAAACGTTCTCTGTATAAAACATTGGTCCTGCATTAGGAATATCATCACGTTTTTCAGTAATTTTTAATGTCCCGGCTTTTACATTGTTTGAACCATTTGTTACATCAGATTTAAATAGTGCGAATGTAGCTCCCCCCACTGCTAAAGATGTTGCTAATAGACCTGAAATTCCAATTAAAGCAACTTTATTTTTCTTTTTCATTGTAAATCCTCCTATGAATCAAGTACTCTTAAAAAAGGATGGTGTTAATGCACCATCCTTTTAAATTAATATATTTAAATCCTACCAAGAAGTTGGTCCGTCATTAGTACCATTCGTATTATTACGTGCTTGAACTGCCTTAACCTTTACAGTTACTGTGCCGGTCGCACCTTGATAACTGTTATCAGCATCTTTTGAGAAGAGATATTTCACATTAAAGGTCTTTTCTCCACCTGGGGCAAGTTTTACAACAGATGAGTCAAGTTCGAAAGTAACTGGAGTTGTTCCATCAAATAAATCACCTGTGCCATTCATTGCTCCATCTCCATTTCCTTTTGCTGAGTCAAGTGTTACCCAAGCATCTAATGATCCTGTATTCTTAACAGTAATAGTACCTGTTCTTTCATCACCAGGAGCCATATTTCCAACGTCAGTGACAGATGAAAATACGTTACCATTACCAGTTAAGTCTCCAAGCTTCACAGTACCTGCTGCGAAAGTGTTATCTGTGTTTGTTGCCCCAGCAGTGAATAATGCAAATGTCCCACCACTGATTGCTGCTACCCCAATACCTGCTGCTAAAGCTGCACCTGCTAAACGTTTTTTGATACCCATTCTTTTTTCCTCCTCTTTTTGTTTAAAATAATTTTTTATTATTGAAATCCTCGTGAAGAAACAAAGTATGTATGTCACGGGAATATCAAACAGATTTGGGTGTTTCTAATTTTTCTTTTTTTTCGTCTTCTTCTATTGAAGCAATAGTTTTCCAAGCTTTTAATATGGAATATCCTAGTAATAGGATGCCAGGAATGATTAGTAGAACAACCTTTCCAGCCTTCGTGCCATAAAAACTTAATGCATAACCGATGTATGGTATCGTAAAGCCATGATATTCTCCAACTACATTCGTAGATGGGATTGGCTTGGTATCATTTGCATCATTGTTGTCACCTTTAGTGGTATAGTGTATTTGAGAATCAATTTTTTCTGTTTTTACCACTCTGTGTGTTACCAGGACATTGGGGTTATCAATAGATTTAAAGGTAATAACATCACCTGTCTTATACTTGGTTGGATCAACTGTTGGTTTAATGGCGATAATCGATCCAGTATGAATACCTGGCTCCATAGAACCCGATAATACTGTTTTAAGTTGGTATCCGAAGATTTGTGGTTCACCACCAGATAATCTAGATGAAATGATTGAATAAAGGGAAACCAAAAGAACAATTGTAAAGATTGTAGTAAGAATTGTACTAGTCCATTTGGCAGTTTTTTTCACATTTTCCACATCCTAATCCTAAAAAATTTTTATTTTTATTAATAGACACTCATTTTTGATTGCATGAATTTATCCTTCCATCTGTTACTTGAACATTTTTATCAGCCCAGATTTCAAAACGGCCTTTATATTCCTTACTTTCATTTTCTGTTCCGCCTGGATGGCTGGGTCTTTGCAAGGCAGATATTTCATAAAACCCTTGTTTAAACGTCCCATCTTTAAAATTTGGGAGGAATTTTAGTCTTACTGTTTTTTCTTTTTCTATAATTGGAACTTCCCCTTCAAAAATGATAGTTCCTGGGTAATTTTTATTAATACTGTCACTTGAAGCATATCTTACAAAAAATTTGGTCGTCCCTTTCATCGTGCTTCCTGTATTGGTAATTTCAGCGGTTACCCCTTCATCACAAGAAAAGTCTGTCTTACTTAATTTAAGAGAACTTTTATCCCAAATTTCCTGTGGAAAATTCAGATTTGCCTTTAAATTACTGGAATTTTTCACCTCATCTTTAAATAAAGCATTGGTATCCGAGGTTAAATTATTTAGACTTAATAATGAAAAATAAAAAATTAGAAATATCTTTACAAAATTGATAAGTGGCTTATTTTTATCACGAAACTTTCTTAATCTGGTATATCGCATAATCCCCTCCACGGAATAACCTTAGATATTTTTCTTTTTAAGAATCATTCCGTTCTCTATCAAGAACATATCATTAGTATAATGTACTGAAATAAAAAAGAAAAACATTAAATTTGGTTAAATTTCTT
>NZ_JBALPP010000195.1:0-11048 GCF_036965425.1 Neobacillus drentensis
ACCTACAGGTACCATATTACATAGGTTTTCCCTCTTTTTCAGCTGCACATTACTATTGATCTATTTATTTTTTAGATTCATTTGAAAAACGATGAAGTGAAAACATGGAAATATCATAGGATGTTTTCCCTTCCGTAACGAGATCACAAATAATTTTTCCTATGACACTTGAAAATTTAAAGCCATGTCCGGAAAAACCAGCCGCTATCATGACATTGGAAAATGCCGGGTGCCGGTCAATAATAAAATGCTCATCAGGAGTAAGGGTATAAAGACATGTTTTGCCTTTAATCAAGCGCCCATTGGCTTTTGGCAGGTACTTTTGAATAAAATTCCGAGCCTCATGCTCATCTGATGAAGACGAACCATATTCCCGGTTGAAACCATCCGGGTCTACCCTTTCACCTCCATCATGTCTTCCAATCTTTACCCCGCTTCCATTGATACTTGGAAAACCATAATAATGTTCATCTCCTACATCTATAGAGAAAGCCGGAAAACAGTTAGAATCATAGAGATGCTCCTCACATTCAAACCACGAGACTGTCTTACGTGTCGGCTGAAGAGGAAGGTCTACTCCTGTTCCCTCAAGGATTTTCCCTGTCCAGGCTCCTGAACAGACAACCACATACTCAGCCGCATATTGTTCATTTTCTGTATGTACAATGGCACCTTCAGCAAACTTTTCTATTTTCTCCACCTTTGTATAAGGTATTAAGGTCATCCCATTCGCTAAACCTAGCCTGCGATACGCACGAATACATTCTTCACTATATAGGACACCTGAATTGGTTTCTAAACAGCCAACTAATCCTGGTGGTAAAGTGATGCCTGACCAACGGCCATTGATTTCTTCACTTGATAGGATTTCTAGTGGTAAAGAAAATTCCTTTGCACTTTTGATGACTTCTTCGATAAAGGAGGTACCCTCTTCACCAACACACAACACTCCCGTACGAGAAAACAATTTCATTCCTGATTCTTGTTCCAATTCACTCCATAATTCCTGAGCCCCGAGTGCAAGAGGAACATAATTCCTTCCTTCTCCATAGGCATGACGAATAATTCTAGTATCCCCATGATGGCTTCCTAAGCTATGAGGGGGATCATACGAATCTAGTAATAATGTTCTTCTCCCAAGCTTTGATAAGTAATACCCTGCAGCCATGCCCATTGACCCGGCGCCAACAATGACAACATCATAGTGGTCCTTCAATCTCATACACATCCTTCCAAATATGAAATTATAATATCAGAAATTTCTTTCTAGTTGGCGAGTTTTTCTTCCACAACAAAAAAAGTGTCCAGTTACTTGAAACTGGACACCTACTAGATATTATTTAAAACGGTTAAAGTGCTGAACTTCCCTGAATGGAATATCACGCAACAGGACTTAATTTCTATTTGCTCCATTATCTCCACTTGCATTAGGTTGCGTTGGAGGTCTCCAAAACCTGCCGTCGTCCATCAGTAACAGAACCAAAAGCTAAATATTACTTTGCAACATAAGGTGATTCGATGACCGAAAGCAAAATTTCTATAAAATGAATGCACCGTATACGAGTGAAGCAAATACGACTAATCCGGGGTGTACCTTCACTTTTTCCATTAATAAATAACTGCCTATTCCTAAAAGTAGAATGTGTCCGATCCCTATTTGAAAGTAAGAATCATAGAATGATTCAAATGCCATCACTCCAAGAAGTACTGCAATGGTCGGTTTGACGTAAAGCGTCATGCGTTTGACTTGTGGAGACTTCCTAAACTTATAGAGTAGCCCCATTAGCGTAAGCATCAAAATAAGAGACGGAGCGACTGTTGCCAAGACTGCCAGCCCCGAACCAATGTAGCCTCCTACTTGATATCCGATGTAGCCTCCCATCTTGGTGGCAATCGGACCGGGCAGGGCATTCCCCATCGCTAATGCTTCATTAAACTCTTGTGCAGTGACCCAATGATAGTGGTCTACTACTTCTTTTTGAATAAGAGGGATGGTGGCTGGCCCTCCGCCATACCCTAAAATATTCGTAAGGAAAAAGGCCCAAAAAATATGCAAATAAATCATTATATGGACAATCCCTTCTGCTTGGCCCTTTTTTCAGATGTTTTGGCAGGTTTTACGACAGCAATGACTAAAAGAGCTATTATTACGATGCCGGGATGAATGCCGAAGAATTCGATCAGGACTAAGGCGACAAGGATGTGCAAGGTGGTAAAAAACCACTTGAGCCCTTTAACCGAACTTTGGACGAATTCCCACGTTAAGACTGTAAGCATCACTGCTACTACCGGTACAACTGCCTTTGTCATGCCTTGAACCCATTTCAAATCTTTGAACTGGATTAATGTATTAAGCAATATAACCATTAAAATGATCGTAGGCAGAATGGTAGCAAAAATGGCGTTGAGCATTCCTGGTACACCGCCAATGCGAAATCCGATATAGCCTGCCATCTTGGTGGCAATGGGACCCGGCAATGTATTTGCTATGGCTAACACATCGCCAAATTCCTCATTGTTCATCCACTTAAACCGTTCCACTACCTCTTTTTGAACGAGAGGAATCGTGGTAGGCCCCCCGCCATATCCAAGCATACTGCTGCGAAAAAATGCGATAAAAATGTCTCGTTGTTTCATAGAATCAATCCTTTAACGTGAATTACCAACTGGCAATGGTCCCATCTGTCCTTGATTCTGTGCCGCCCATCAGTACGCCTGTTTCAGGATTTCGCCAAATAATTTGGCCGCGGCCAAACGCTCCTGAGTCAACCGCCACTTCAACGTCGTGTCCTTTTCGCACTAATTCTTCTGCAATATGGGATGGGAAGGATTTTTCTACTTCTACAGTTTTTTGATTCTTCCATTGCCATCTTGGGGCATCTAAAGCTGCTTGCGGATTTAAGTGAAAATCGATCGTATTCATAATGACTTGAACATGACCTTGCGGCTGCATATATCCTCCCATTACACCGAATGGTCCAACAGGCTGGTCATCCTTCGTTAAAAATCCTGGAATGATCGTATGGTACGTTTTCTTGCCACCCTGAAGGCAGTTGTAATGAGTCGGGTCAAGGCTGAAATCATGTCCCCGATTTTGTAAGGCAATTCCTGTTCCTGGAACGACAATACCCGAACCAAAGCCCATGTAATTACTCTGGATGAACGATACCATGTTGCCTTCGCCGTCTGCTGTGGCAAGGTACACCGTTCCTCCCCGCGGCGGCACACCTGGAGCCGGCGTACATGCTTCACTTCCGATCAGTGCTTGACGCTGCTGGCCATACGAAGGACTTAGTAGCTCTTCTGTCGTTACCCCCATATGCTTAGGATCTGTAATGTAATTCTTGCCGCAAGTAAAAGCAAGCTTCATGGCTTCGATTTGTTTGTGGTAGGTGTCAGTTGCTTCTTTTACTGTGAAATCAAAGCCTTTTAGGATGTTCAGCGCCATTAGAGCAACAATCCCTTGCCCGTTTGGCGGGATTTCCCAAACATCATATCCGCGATAGTTTACCTTAATAGGATCAACCCACTCCGGTTTAAAGGCTGCTAAGTCAGCTTTTGTTAAATAGCCTCCATATTCTTTAGAAGCTACGGCGATTTTTTCTGCAATCGCCCCTTGGTAAAAGCTTTCTCCGCCTGTTCTTGCAATTTCCTCGAGTGTGTCGGCGTGGTCAAGAGACGACCATATTTCCCCGATTTCTGGTGCTCTTCCCTTTGGTGCGAACGTCTCAAACCAAGCTTCGAACTCTGTCCCTGTACATTCTTGTTTGTATTTTTCAAATGCCTTTTTCCAAAAGCGGCCAAGTGTAGGTGAGACAGGAAAGCCGTTTGCAGCATATTCAATCGCCGGCTTCATCACTTCTAATAGCGGCAGACGGCCAAAACGTTTTGATAATTCTACCCAAGCGGCCGGAGCACCCGGAACCGTTACAGGCACCCAGCCGTACTTTGGCATCCTTTCATGTCCGTCTTCCTTTACCTTCTCAATCGAGATATTCATGGGTGCTGGACCGCTTGAATTGAGACCGTGTAATTGTCCTTTTGTCCAAACAAGCGCAAATGCGTCCCCTCCAATTCCGTTCGAGGTAGGCTCGACTACTGTCAAACAAGCAGCAGTGGCAATGGCGGCGTCAATGGCATTTCCGCCTTTTTTCAAAATATCTAACCCTGCTTGTGCTGCCAAAGGCTGAGACGTAGCCACCATCCCATTCTTGGCATATGCGACATTTCGCTGTGATGTATATGGATAATGCAATGCATCAAAATTCATGTTATGTTCCTCTCCATTCTCTAGCGTTTGAATGATTTATCCGATCATTTCTTCTTTGGTTTCTTTTAACTTCCCCTCCGTAAAGAGATGGCAGGAAACCTGGTGTCCGCTATCAATGTCTTGGAGAATGGGAATTTTCGTTTTACAGCTTTCGTTTGCGACCGGACAGCGAGGATGGAAGGTACATCCAGACGGCGGGTCAGCCGGACTAGGCAAATCACCCTTAAGAATGACCCGCTCCCGCTTGGCTTTCGGATTAGCAATAGGAACAGCCGATAATAAAGCTCTGGTATATGGATGGCTTGGGTTGTTGAAGAGCTGCTTTTTATCGGCAATCTCCACCACGCGCCCCAGATACATCACGGCAATACGATCACATAAGTGCCGGACCACGGATAAATCGTGAGAAATGAAGATGAGTGTAAGATTAAACTCCTTCTTCAAATCCTTTAATAGATTCAAGACCTGCGATTGGATGGAAACATCAAGTGCAGAAACCGGCTCATCGGCAATAATCACCTTCGGCTTAAGAATGAGGGCTCGAGCGATTCCAATCCGCTGGCGCTGGCCACCCGAAAAGTCATGCGGATGACGATCTAAATGCTCTTTCCGAAGCCCTACCACTTCAATAATTTCTTCCACTTTTTTCATCCGTTCCTCACGGGATGATCCGATCCCATGAACTTTCAGCGGCTCAAGCAGTATCTGCCTAATCGTTTTGCGCGGATTGAGAGAAGCATAGGGATCCTGAAAGACCATTTGAATATCCTTGCGCATCTGGCGCATTTCTTCCTTGGACAGTTTCGCCAGATCCTTGCCATTGAACAGCACTTCTCCGGCAGAAGGATCCATTAAACGCAGAATCGTACGTCCGGTTGTTGATTTTCCACAGCCAGATTCCCCCACAATTCCCAAGGTTTCACCAGGCATTACTTTAAAATCTACCCCATCGACAGCACGTACATGACCCGTTACTTTATTGAAAAAACCCGTTTTGATCGGAAAGTGTTTTTTTAACCCTTTGATTTCTAAAATTGGCATCTTTTCGTTCATGATGCATCCTCCTCCGTAACGAGCCAACAGCGGCATTTATGCTGGCTTTCGATTTCCACCAGCTTTGGTGCCTGTTGATGACAAATCTCCTTCGCCCAGCTGCAACGGGGAGCAAATCGGCATCCTTGCGGCATTTCATAGGGAAGCGGAACCGATCCCGGAATGGTATTCAGATATTCCTTTTCATCCTCAAAGGATGGAATAGAATCCATCAGCCCCATCGTATAGGGATGCTTTGGATTTTCAAACAAAGTGTCGACATCTGTCTCCTCAACGACTTGACCGGCGTACATGACGATTACGCGGTCGCACATTTCAGCAACCACCCCTAAATCATGGGTAATGAGCAGGATGGAGGTTCCTGTTTTTTCTTTTAAATCTCTCATTAAGTCTAAAATTTGCGCCTGAATGGTTACATCAAGGGCCGTGGTTGGTTCATCAGCAATAATCAATTTGGGATCACACGCCATCGCCATGGCGATCATCACCCGCTGGCGCATTCCACCTGACAGCTGATGGGGATGTTCTCCATAAATCTCTTCCGCTCTTGGCATCCCGACGGCCTTTAGCATCTGAATGGCTCGTACTTTGGCTTCTTGCTTGGAAATCTTCATATGGAGAATAATGGCTTCTTCAATCTGCTTCCCAACCGTGTGTAAGGGATTGAGAGAAGTCATCGGTTCCTGGAAGATCATTGCGATATCATTTCCCCGAACGTGCTGCATCTGCTTCTCCGGAAGGGATATCAGCTCACGACCTTGGAAGGTTATGCTTCCTTCATTGCTGGCATTGGAAGGCAAAAGCCGCATAACGGAAAGGCTGGTTACACTTTTACCGCATCCGGATTCCCCCACGACGCCGAGCGTTTCACCCGGCTTAATGGAGAAATCTACACCATCGACAACCGCAACGGTACCCTTGTCTGTTTTAAATTTTGTTTTTAGATTCTTAACCTCCAAGATGGCACTCATGTTCACCTCTCCTTTCCATTATTTACGAATTCTTGGGTCCAAGGTTTGCTGTAATCCATCACCTAGCAGATTAAACCCGAGAACAACCAAAAAGATAGCCATACCAGGGAAAATCGTAGCATAGGGAGACTCGGTCATGATTGTCTGGGCCTGGTTCAGCATACTTCCCCATGATGGAGTCGGAGGCTGCACTCCTAATCCTAAATAAGATAAGGAGGCTTCCGCTAGAATTCCTGATGCCATAGCCAAAGTAGATTGAATGATAATCGGATTAAGGGCATTAGGCAGAATATGACTGAAAATAATGCGAAGATCTTTGACACCTGTTGCTTTGGCCGCATGAATATATTCCATATTGCGAAGCTGCAGCACCTGTCCTCGTGTAATCCGGATAAAAGCCGGGGCAAAACCAATCCCAATGGCGATCATCGCATTTCCGAATCCATTTCCCAGCACGGCGGCAATTGCGAGTGCCAAGATAAGGAAAGGGAAAGCCTGCATCGCATCAACGGAACGCATGACCACCCATTCATCCCAGAATCCGCCAAAGTATCCGGCAAGAAGTCCAATCGGAACACCAATGAGGATAGCAATTCCTACAGATAATAACGCTGCTTTAATCGAAATTTGTGCTCCATAAACGACCCGTGAGAAGATATCCCTTCCTAAATCATCCGTTCCAAAGAGATGCTCCCCGCCTGGCGGCAGCAGAATAGCATTATAATCTTGGGCGTTCGGATCAAAAGGGGCCAATTGATGGGCAAAAATAGCCATTAGAATCAAACATAGAATAATAACCCCACCGAAAACCCCTAATCCTGTCCGTAAAAACTTTTTGAATGTCTTCATTAGGAAGCCCCCTTACCCGCTTTGATTCGAGGATCGATCACGGCATAAAGCAGATCAACAATTAGATTTACACCAACAACCAATACGGCAGATACTAAGATAGCTCCCTGCACGGTTACATAATCACGTTTAAAAACGGATTCTACGATGAGTCGGCCAAAGCCTGGAATGGAGAAAATCGATTCGGTAATCACCAATCCGCCAAGAAGTCCGGCAACCATCAAACCGGAAGTAGTCACAACCGGGATCATGGCATTGCGGAGCACATGTCCTAAAATGGTCTTCACTTCATTTAGCCCTTTGGCTTTCGCTGTGCGGACAAAATCCATATTGACTACTTCGAGCAAGGAAGAGCGGAGCATTCTCATCAGAACCGCCGATTCTCGAAGACCTGTGGCCAAACATGGCAAGATCATCGCCAGTAAATTCTGTCCTGGATTATCGGTAAACGGAACAAACCCAGAGGCCGGAAGCCAGCCTAACTTAACGGAAAAATAAATAATAGACATCATCGCCAGCCAAAAGCTTGGGATACTCATCCCGCCCAAGGCAACAAATGTACTAGTATAGTCGAGTACCGTTCCTCTTCTAACAGCGGCAAGGATACCGGCAGGAAAAGCAATCAGTAAAGCGACCACAAAGGTGCCAATCGTTAATTCAACAGTAGCGGGCAATCGTTGGGAAATCAGTTCGGTAACTGGAACCCGATCCGTGATCGATATTCCCAGATTTCCTGTCATAACATGCCCAAGCCAGGTAAAGTACTGAACAATTATTGGTTTATCCAATCCTAATTGTGCCCGAAGTGCTTGATAGGCTTCTGGTGTCGCCTCTTGACCAAGAATGACCCGGGCTGGGTCACCCGGGATCATATGGATAAGAGAAAAGGTCAGAATCGACACTAGGAAGAGAATCGGAATGGTTAACAGCAAACGCCTTACGAGAAATTTCATGTCCTTCTCCTCCTTACTGTGATTTCAAAATCATCTTATTGCTTGTCTAATTTTTGTGTATGGATGATGCCGTCTGGAATATATTCAAAGCCAGTAACTTTCTTAGATACACCAAAGCGGTTGAAATCATGGTAAATATACACATAATCGGCTTCATCATGAACAATATCCATCGCTTGATCATAGATTGCCTTACGCTTATTCGAATCCAATTCGATTCGGGCTTGCATAGCCAGCTTGTCCAATTCTGGGTTTGATACAGCTGCATAGTTGTTTGGCTGACCAGTTACGACGAAATCGAAGAAGCTTTGGTCTGGGTCGGGACGTCCTGACCATCCGAGTTGAAGGGCTTGGAACTTATGATTAGCCCCGTTTTCCAACATCGTACCAAACTCGACCTTCTCTAGTTCTACGTTAATTCCATAAGGTTTTAACATGTTCTGAATAACAGCCCCGAACTGTTCATTGACAGGAGAGGTGCCAATTTGAAATTTAAAGCTGAACCCATTTGGCTTTCCGCCCTTGGCTAACAAGTCCTTAACTTTTTGTTTATCCGGCTTGCCCACTTTATCCGAATCGCCATATGCCAGATTGCCTGGTGCGAACGGAGAGTTTGCAGGTGCTCCATAGCCGTCTAGTACTACTTTGATGAAAGCTTCACGGTCAACGGCCGCATTTACAGCTTGGCGAAGGTACTTATTGTTGAATGGCTCTTGTTGTGTGTTCAGATAGAACCCTTGGTAGGCCATTCCGGATTCAGCAACTACTTTTCCAGTCGGATTATTATCCAATCCTTTGATTTCCTTAGTCGGAACTTCGTCAATGAAATCAAGTTGACCGGATTTTAAGTTCTGAACAGCTGCTGTACCGTTCGTAAACACTTTGTAATTTAATTCATCAATTTTGACTTTGCCATTCCAATAGTTTTCATTCTTTTTCAAGGTAACATGGTCGCCATTCACATGTTCCACAAAAACATAGGCACCTGTTCCAACAGGATGGTTCAAGTAATCATCACCATATTTCTTCACCGCTTCAGGAGACACCATCATTCCTGATCGGTCGGTAAGAATTGAAATAAAAGGAGAGAATGGTTCAGATAGTTCAATCTTCACCGTTTGCGGATCTACTACATCTACTTTTTGTACAAAGCTTAGTTCATTCTTTCGACGGGAATTGTCTGCTTTATCACGCTCGATGTTGAATTTTACAACATCCGCATTGAAATCAGTTCCGTCGTGAAACTTAATTCCTTGCTTTAATTTAAAGGTATACACCTTTCCATCTGAAGAGACGTCATAGGAATCAACTAAGACAGGTACAATTTTTCCATCCTTGTCCAGGTCAAAGAGTTTATCATAGATGCTGTTTTGAACTTGACGATCTACTAGAGCATTGGATTGGCTGGGATCTAAGCTTGGCGGATCCGCTTTAAGACTGATGTTAATCACTTTTTTGCCAGCAGGTGTGGAAGCCGCAGGCTTTTGAGCAGATTTTTCAGTGGATGCAGATTGATTACCGCCGCTGCATCCGGTTATTGCGATCATTGATCCGATAATTGCTGTTGCAAATGTAAAGCGTGCCTTTCTACTAAACATACTTTCTACCCCCATTTATGATTAATATTAATTGTTAAAAGATTAGCCGAATCTGAAAAATATTTATTTTCTGAAAATTTATTTTAAAAAAATAATCGCCATTATGTTTCTTTTTATTGTTCCGTTTTCTCTGGCTGCTGTTCTTCATTCTCCCATTTTTCATAAAGCCTTTCATAACGAATGGCTACGTCATACAAATGTTCCCTCATCATTTGTCTCGCCAGTTCGACATTATGTTCTTTGATAGCCTGATAAATTTTCTCGTGGAATTGAATGGTCGTTAATTTATCCGAAATCAAAAGCATTTCTCTTTTGGCGGTGGTAAGAAAATCAGTAATAGATTCATAGACTTTCATCAAAACCTGATTTCTTGTTGCCTTGACAATGGCCTGGTGAAATTTTTGATCCGCCTCCAGAATTGGTAAATTCAATTGGATCGCTCTCTTCATCATTTCCAGGGATTGCTCCATTTGAACAAAGTCCTCTTCTTTTGCCACTTCCGCTGCTTTCCCACAAATTTCCACTTCAAGCATCAAACGAAACTCCATGAGTTCTCGGGAACTTTTCGGATCGAGCAGAGCGGACACAACATGCTTGTGAACCATGTCGCTAAAATCCGTTTTTTTGACAAATACGCCAATCCCCATGCGCTTCTCCAAGACCTGCATATCCACCAGACTATTTAAGGCTTCTCTCACGGATGATCGGCCTACCTTTAAATTTTCCATCAGCTCCCGTTCCGAATGCAGTTTATCCCCTACTTTAAACGTACCCTTCTTAATTTCTTCCAATATATATTCAGTTACAATACTACTGACTTTTTTCGACATGCTCAGCACCCCATTCGTTTTACTTATAGCATTTCACCTGTCTTATGCGTCTTACATGTCTCACCTGTCTGATAGGTTGGTTTAATATTAATTAATATTCGAATTGTTGTCAATATTAAAATAAAAATAAACTTTCAGAATATTGTTCTACCCGATGATATGACGCATATTATTAACCTACTCAAACATAATAGGTCTTTTATCCTTAGAACACAAGTATTACCCGCTTTTGCAGGGACGGTCGAAAAAACTTGTTTTCTAGTTTTAATAGAAGGAATCAAAAAACACAAAAACCTGTGGATGGTCAGCATACACAGGTTTTGTGTGTTTTCAGATGATGAATGTTACCTACATTTCTAAAGTGATTAATCAATTGCCCACAGGGACTGTATTTGTCAACTGAAATCTCAGAACTCTAAATATGTATTCCAGCCGCAACTCCATCCTATCATTCCCTAATAAAATATGACTCTATCAATCTTCGACAAATATCGGATGGTGACAGGTGGTTGCCCCCCTTATAA
>NZ_JBALPP010000196.1:0-6158 GCF_036965425.1 Neobacillus drentensis
GGTTAAATTTCTTAATAAAGAACGTTTTTCCTTCATTTTCCTCTAAATTCCTTTAAATATCTAATTATTTCGTATTTCTAAAGTTATTTTTAATTTATAACGAACATAAGAACAGATATTTAAATAATCAAATTCTTTCATGAAACCCAAAATTATTTCTTTATAAAATACATAACGTTCTTTATAATATTCTTATACATCAAGATTAAAATTAGATTAAAAACCAAAGGGGAATAAAAAAATGATCGGAATTAAGATTAAGGAGATGAGGCAGGAAAAAGGTTATTCTATTAGTGAGCTGGCAAACTTAGCAGATGTATCAAAATCGTATTTAAGTCATATCGAACGAGGATTACAGTCCAATCCTTCGCTCCAATTCTTATACAAGGTCGCAAAAGCATTGGGGACAAGTCTTGAATATTTATTGGATAAGGAACAAACAGAAAATGATGCTCCCATTGAATTAGATGATGAATGGGTTGTGCTAATTAGAAGTGCTGTTGAGGATGGACTAAAGAAAGAGGATTTCCGGGAATATCTAAATTACATTAAATTTCAATCCTGGATGAAGGAACAATTGAACAAGTAAAAAGACGTAAAAAAGACCTTAAGAGAGGAAATCCACTCTCTTAAGGTCTTTTGATTTATGCTTCTACTAATTCTTCTTCCTGCAGCTTTTTTAACCGTTTACGGTAAACAAACTTTGATAAATTGATACTGACTTCGTAAAGCAATAATAGCGGCAGTGTTACCACAAAGTCAGACATAAAGTCAGGCGGTGTGATGACAACCGCAATAATAATTAAAACGAAATACGCATACTTTCGGATTTTTGAGAGCACAAACGGATTGATGATTCCTAATGAAGTTAAGAACATAACCACAACTGGGAGTTCGAACAATACTCCAAAAGGAAGAGTCATATTCATAATAAAACTAAAATAGCGTTCAGCAGTGAAATTCGTGACAAACATGCCCTGTCCCATATTCACTAGGAAATCTAACACCATCGGGTAGATGACAAAATAGCCAAAGGCCAGTCCACTAATAAATAAGAAAAATAATGCGGGAACATAAGATAATGTAATTCTTTGTTCATTCGGTCTTAACGCAGGCTTTACAAATAACCAAATTTGTAATGCTAAAACAGGAATCGTCGCAGCCACAGCCACAACTGTTGCGAGCATAAAATAAATCCACATGATGTCACTTGGTCCAAGAACCTGGAGTTTTTGATCCCCGACAAACCATTTATAGATATCATCTACATAAATAAAGGCAGCAATAAAAAAAACAGCAAAGGCTACTACCGTTATGATAATCCTTTTGCGCAATTCCTCTAAATGGTCTACTAAGTGTAATTCTTTATCTTCCATGTACTTCCCCTGCCAATTTCAATGGTAAATATGATTGAGGTTTATTACGTTTTCACTCATTCATATAGTTATAAATATCGAGAAGAAAAAGGTGCAAGACGCATATCTTACACCTTATTTAGTCAACTTTTCTTTTTCGTCCTTAATATCTTCCATAACATCTTCTGTTAATTCACGAGTTGATTTTTTAAATTCTTTAAGTGTTTGTCCAAAAGCACGACCAATCTCAGGTAGTTTCTTAGGTCCGAAAATTATCAGTGCTAACACCAAAATTAAAATTAGTCCTGGAACGCCGATATTCGAAAACATGGATTTACATCCCCTTTAACTTTTGTAATTTCTAATACGATTATAGTATTGAAAAATCGATTTGGGTAAATTTTATGCAATATTTCATATTAAATTCACAATATCTAAAAAAATAAAGTATTTGAGATTATTACCATTTACCAAGGTAAAAAACCTCTTCTTAGACAATTTAACAATAACCACTTTTATAGTCAATGGCATTTTATTTAATAGAATTTTTTAAATATTTTGTCAACTATCTTTATTTTGCATATAATTTGAGTAGTAGGAACATATACTAATGGAAATTTGTAAGGGAATGGATGTGAGTTGGATGGAATTTTCACTTTGTAGTTTTGACGGAGCCCTGCCAGTGGAAGTCACCATTGATGATGACAATGGAAGATACACAATTCGTAAAAGCGATCGGAGTGGGGAATATTTTAATAGCCCAAAAGAATTAATCGCCTGGGTTAAAGCACATTTCCGTGAAGAAGAATTTTGCCATCCACATGAATTTAGGGGTATGCTTGCAAAAATGACAGAGTATGAAGTAAATGGATCCTATTTTTAAAATAATATTCTGAAGAAAAGCACCAGCGATGAGCTGATGCTTATTTTTATGCTATTCTTTTCTGTCATAAATCCGAAATTCATAATCGTAAGGATTTTTTTCATCCTTAATCCCTTTTTCACAGGATGTAAGCTTCCACTGTTCAAGATCAAATTCAGGGAAAAAGGTATCCCCTGCAAAATTTTCGTAAATATGGGTGATGTATAGACGGTCTGCATATGGGAATGTTTCTTTAAAAATTTCCGCCCCGCCAATAACAAAAATTTCATCTTTTTGCTCGCGGCAGTATTTAACAAACTCCTCGACTGAATAAAAAACAGTACAGCCTTCGGATTCGTATCCTTTTTGACGGGTTATGATGATATTCTCCCTGCCGGGAAGTGGCTTGGCAATGGATTCGTGCGTTTTCCTGCCCATGGCAATCGGATGCCCCATCGTAACCTGCTTAAAAAACTTTAAATCCTCTGGCAGGTGCCAAGGCAATTGATTGTCTTTGCCAATTACTCTATTTTCGTCCATGGCGACAATAAATGAAATCATACGCTGTCCCCTCCTTTGTTTTTATAATCACGTTAAACAGCAACCTCTGCTTTAATATGTGGATGCGGATTATACCCTGTGATTTCAAAATCATCAAGTTGATAATCAAAAATCGATGACGGTCTAGTTAGTATCTTTAGTTGTGGCAAGGAGCGAACTTCACGGGATAATTGTAATCTCGCCTGTTCAATATGATTTAGATACAAATGAACATCTCCGCCAGTAAAAATCAATTCCCCTACTTCGAGGCCACATTGCTGGGCTACCATATGTGTTAACAATGCGTAACTCGCAATGTTGAAGGGAAGACCTAGGAAGGTATCGACCGACCTTTGCTGCCACATACACGATAGCTTGCCTTCTGCTACATAAAATTGAAAGGCATAATGACAAGGAGGCAGTTTCATATCATCCACTTCACCAGCATTCCAGGCATTGACGAGCAGTCGTCTGGAATTTGGGTTTTGTTTAATCTCGTTTACGACCTGTTCAATTTGATCGACAAACTCTCCGTTTTTCTTTTCCCATTTTCGCCATTGGGAACCATATACTGGGCCAAGCTCTCCATATTTTTCGGAAAACTGATCATCCTCTAAGATTCGCTTCTTGAAATTTTCCATCTCTTGTTCATACAGTTTTTTAAATTCCTCATCAGCTTGACTTCTTATTCCAAAGTCTGTCATGTCAGGTCCATTGTAATCGTCGCTTTCAACCCATTTCTTAAACGGCCATTCATTCCAGATATTATTATTGTGTTCAAGTAAATAACGGATATTGGTGTCTCCTTTTAAAAACCACAATAGTTCACTTGCTACCAAGCGAAAGGGCACACGTTTCGTTGTTAAGAGCGGGAATCCTTTGCTTAAATCAAATCGGATTTGCCGGCCAAATACAGACAAAGTACCAGTTCCTGTACGATCCCCTTTTTGCACACCGTTTTCTAGTAAATCTTCCAGTAACTCTAAATAATCTCTCATTTAAATATTCCCCCCTGTATGTAATCATCATCATTCTTTCATCGAGTTCATATATCATAAAAAATTGTCAAAAATGAGTATAGCATTTTATAACAAAATGCGAAATCTACCTTTGGCCTAAATAAAAAGACAAACCCCAGAAACAAAGGCTTTACCCCTTGATTATTATTAATTTTTTAAATAATTTTCTATTAACTCAATAAATAAATTCATAGATTTTGTACTCAATTCAGGAGATTTAGTTATAACCGAAAAATTTCTCTTTATTGGTGTCCCTTTAACCTTTAATGCTCGAATGGTATCCAGTATTCTTTCTTTTTTAAAAGTAAGTTCAGATAAGTAACTAACTCCAAGCCCTGCTTCAACTGCTTCTTTAATAAGCTGAGTGCTGCCAAACTCCATCAACTTTGGAGGTCTTATTTGTAAAGTTTGAAATAATTTTTCTGTTGCATCTCTTGTACCAGAACCCTCTTCACGGACAATCCAATTTTCTTGTTCCAACAGTTCTAGTGAAATTTCCATATCGGAGAAATTTTGATAGTTCCCCCCTGCCACAATATACATTTGGTCTGTTGAAACTGTTTTGATAGCTATATTTCGCTGAGATATATCCCCTTCGACAATCCCTACATCGATCTCATGACTGGTGATTGCTTTGGCAATATCCCTTGTATTGCCAATCTGCACCGAAGGAATGATATTAGGATAAAGGTTTTTCATTTTAGCAAGGATATGTGGCAATACGTATTCTCCAAAAGTATAGCTTGCACCGATTTTTAACAGTCCTATTGGCTCGTTATTTAATTCATTTACTAAAATAGACATTCGGTTATATAAACCCGTTATTTCTTTAGCATGTAAATATACTATTTCTCCCGCTTTAGTCAGCTGCACACTCTTGTTTGTCCGAAGAAGTAGTTTTGTCCCGATATTCTTTTCTAATTGTTGAATTTGCTGGCTAACGGCAGGTTGAGTCATATGAAGTTCTTCCGCTGCTCTGGAAAAGTTTCTTTTATCCGCTACAGAGATAAATACAGCTAATAGTTGATCCACTTTATTCCCCTCCTTATATCGTATTTACTTATTATAACTATAATAATCATTTATTTCCCTTATTATAAATTCTTCGATACGATAATATTAAATAATGCAAATGAGGGGATGAAAAAAATTGGTACAAAAAGCTTTAATCAATTCCAGTCCTAACGAGCATAAAAATGCTGAAAAGAAGCTATACGTTTCAATAATATTAGGAATTGGTTTTACATTTACCATAGCCATGATTGGTTTCATTTTGGCAGTCCTGCCAGGTTTAAATCATATTGGACCACTTGCGTGTGCCATTTTACTTGCTGTGGTTTATCGACAAGTTTTTGGATATCCTGAAAGGTTAAGAACTGGTATTCAATTTTCATCAAAAAAACTATTACGCTTGGCCATTATCCTATATGGCTTAAAGCTTAACATGGTCGTCATTTTCCATCAGGGATTACCGCTGCTGCTAAGAGGCACCGGATCGATCATTTTTTCCATTGTAGTAATGATGATCCTTGCAAAATGGCTGAAAGCAGATTTAAATTTATCTTTATTATTAGGTGTTGGAACAGGGATTTGTGGTGCTGCTGCGATTGCCGCTGTTTCGCCAATAATTAAAGCAAAAGAAGATGATACCGCCATGGGAGTTGGCATCATCGCATTAGTTGGCACAGTATTTTCAATTATCTATACGGTATTATTTCCTTTATTATCTATGAGTCCTATAGACTACGGTAATTGGGTAGGAATCAGCCTTCATGAGATTGGCCATGTTGCTTTAGCCGCTGCTCCCGCAGGCCAGGATGCGCTTGCTCACGCATTGCTAGCCAAACTCTCCCGCGTATTCTTATTAATACCTGTTTGTTTTTTTCTCATGCTTTGGATGAAAAAGAAAGGAAAATTAGAGGGAGAGGCAAAATTCGAGTTTCCATGGTTTTTAATTGGGTTTATCATTATGAGTTTTGTGGGGAGCTACATCATTGGCCAAGAAATTTTACTATCTAAGAAGCTAATGTCTGATATTGCAGCTGTCACGTCATTTCTTTTAACCATGTCTATGACCGGCTTAGGATTAAATATTAGTTTAAAAGAACTGCGTGCCAAAGCAATTCGCCCTCTAATAGCCATTATCATTACATCTTTTCTTCTATCTTCGTTAACGTTTTATACGATTTAATCTCAATTAAAATAATAGTGTTAAACAGCCTGAATTCATTGACAAGAACTCAGGCTGTTTAAATAATTTTCTTAAAATGAAATAAAAATTCATTAATAAATTGCTTTGCTATCTTTGTTAAACCTTTCGTTTCTAAATAAATAAGCCAGAAATCAATAAGAAATTGATTCTCTTCCTTTAAAGGGATAATA
>NZ_JBALPP010000197.1:0-488 GCF_036965425.1 Neobacillus drentensis
ATTTTACCTATATTATTTGTACGTTAAATAATTTCTATTATCTATAAGCGCTGTAACAAATTGTTAGAACCAAAGAAAAAAGCTAAACTCTGTTACGTTTAGAGTTTAGCATCCTTGTTTTCTTGTTATGCAATAGTCCATATATCCACCTTTAAATGGCCGCTGCGTTCCTGAACATTTCTATGTTTCACCTCCTAACCACATGATTGGAAATGCTGGAATTAAACTACTAAAGATTTATCCTGTTAATCCTGATATAGTAGACATTGTCGCTTCTGAACGAATAGATAAACGTGAAATGGTGAGTAGTCGCGGTTCCTTAACAGGAGCTGAGGAAAGTCCAGGCTCGCACAGTGCTGAGACGCCTGTAGTGTTCGTGCCATCTGCAAGGGTGGGCAGTCGATCAATAGTTTCGGCTGACGGCGGTGAAATCATGCTAAGTCCTTCGGGATATGCTGAGAATAACCTGAAAGTGCCACAGTGACGAT
>NZ_JBALPP010000197.1:520-1748 GCF_036965425.1 Neobacillus drentensis
GGTGGAACGGGTAAACCCCACGAGCGAGCAACCCAAATTTAGGTAGGGGCATCATCCTGCGGGAAATGAACCTAACGGATGAATCGGCCATTGGTCGATAGATAGATGACTACACTTCTTGTACGAGGCATGCTGCCGATTGGAGTACGGAAGGACAGAACCTGGCTTACAGCCATTTCATGTGCATGTAATCGTTTTAGAAGTATTCTTCGAATATTTGTAACGGAAATTTAAAATGGACAAACCGGGACTTTTGAACTACCAAAATTTACAGCTATCTTCCAATTTGGATAGATGGTATATTTCTTACGTAAGCTCCTTACGGAACTTCGCATGATTTTAAATACAGAGAAGTACTCAAGAGGCTGAAGAGGCGCCCCTGCTAAGGGTGTAGGTCGGGTAACCGGCGCGAGGGTTCAAATCCCTTCTTCTCTGCCATTTCAGTTTTACAACAACTTATTTGCGGGTGTGGCGGAATTGGCAGACGCACCAGACTTAGGATCTGGCGCCTTAGGGCGTGGGGGTTCGACTCCCTTCACCCGCACCAATTAATTATTTTTTCGCTGTTGTTCTGCTGTAGAAATCGGTCGTTGGAATTCCTAAAGGCAAGATTTTATTAATGGAGAGCTGTCCGAGTGGTCGAAGGAGCACGATTGGAAATCGTGTAGGCGGGTAACCCTGTCTCAAGGGTTCGAATCCCTTGCTCTCCTCCATAAAAATATGACTACCGTACCGGTTCGAATCCGGTCCTAGGCACCAGTGTTTTTGCAATTGCAATATAACATTCAATATTATGCGCCCGTAGCTCAATTGGATAGAGCGTTTGACTACGGATCAAAAGGTTATGGGTTCGACTCCTTTCGGGCGCGCCACTAATTAATAATATAATCATGGCGGCTGTGGCGAAGTGGTTAACGCATCGGATTGTGGTTCCGACATTCGTGGGTTCGATTCCCATCAGCCGCCCCATATAATGCGGGTGTAGTTTAGTGGTAAAACCTCAGCCTTCCAAGCTGATGTTGTGAGTTCGATTCTCATCACCCGCTCCATTCACTATTTATTTATTCCGCAGTAGCTCAGCGGTAGAGACGAGCGATGCATCATGAAATGGCTCCGAGTTGTACACGCCGAGCCGCTCCTTGCGTTACTTACTGAGGCGAGGACATGCTTCTAACAAGATAAGGATTAGGGATTAATATAATTATTCCGCAGTAGCTCAGCGGTAGAG
>NZ_JBALPP010000197.1:1783-3398 GCF_036965425.1 Neobacillus drentensis
AGTCCTACCTGCGGAGTCATAGTCCAACAAGGACACTAGGAACTTGGTCAGGGCAGGAATGCAGCAGCCATAACTAGTGAAATTGTGTGGATTATTACATAGACAGAAAGAAAAGCGCTATACTCTATCTTTATTTGAGTTTAGCGCTTTTTTTTGTGTAAGAAATTTCCATTTCATACCTTTACCTATGCCCCTTTTTTGAATCAAGAATAAACATAGACGCATCTTGTCCCATGAATATTTTATTTCCTGTATAAAAGGTTTTGAATTGAATATCCCTATACCCTATTTTAGTCATAATGTCGGTTAGCTCTTCTGGATTAAATCCGTTATGAACAATATCAGAAATTATTTTTTCATTTTTATTAAAATCTACGACCAGTAGATGTCCTCCTTCATCAAGAACATCAAATAATCTTGATAAAACTAATTCAACATCATGAATATGGAGAAGAACCTGAGCCATAAAAATATAATCGGCATGTAAATCCGATAGACTTTCCTTTTCAATATCAAAGCATAATGTATCTACATTATGAATATTAAAATTATTTATTTTTTGCTTTATTTGATTAATCATGTTTTGTGACGTATCCAGAAAAAGCATAGAATTAAACTCGTTTAACAAGTTCATTCCGACAAGTCCAGTTCCACACCCAAAATCAATTGCATTCTTACTTTTAGCGTCAACTAAATAATTACGGATGGCATCTGATGATATCTTTGCAATTTGGATTCTTTCAGGAGTGTCATATTTATTAGCTATCATTTCAAACTTATCAGTATTTCCCATTATTATCTCTCCAATCAGGCTTAATAAACAAACCTATACACTAAAAAACTTGTCATTATTTAGGATGCGATTCTGCATATCACAATTCAACTAATACACCTTTAAAGCGGCCTATCCATCGTTTTAAACGAGAATGGGGACCATTGACATTTTTAATGTGATACAAGCCCTTAATAACGTGTTTACAATCGTCTGATTTTATCCGATAATTCCAAACCCTTTTCTTTTGCATAGGTTTTGTAAGCCCTCCAAGCATCGGTTACAAGCACTTTTCCATTGTACATTTCATTGATTAAACGAACACCAGCAGAGGAGGAAGGTTCATCATAGCGTTTACCCCATTGATAGAACTTGTTCATTTTGGTATGGGGGTAATTTGTCGATATACCTTAACAAGTTACTAAACACTTTGTTCACCTTGACATCCTAACGAACATTCGTTCTTACATTGATTTTATCAAGAATTTGGCAAGTATCAAAAATAAACATTTACCTTTAACATAGTCTTTATTTAAAAAGGTAAACTATTATACACTTGGATCTTTTAGCGGTAAATGTGGGAAAAGTGACAAGTATGAAATACCCAGTAACAAAAACATGATACCAATGAAAATTTACAATGAGGTGATCCTATGTCAACTATAAATAAGGAAGAAGATAATTTTTCTATAATTAATAAAGGGAGTAAAGAATCTTTAGAAATTAGCTCAACAGGATATGGATTAGAATCAGTAACTGAAGAATCTGAAGAAGGTAAGCACAACCTTCAACAAAAAAATATTAATCCTACTTGTGGAGGATTATAAATAAATTTAACTAAAG
>NZ_JBALPP010000198.1:0-9812 GCF_036965425.1 Neobacillus drentensis
GGAGCGAGCCCAAAGTCTTTATTTTGTAAAATTTAAGTGGTAGTTAATTTAGCATAGATAACAAAAAACAGGGTTAATTCCCCTATTAGCACAATATATGGTACTACTACAATTAAATTAATAATAAAAAAGACGGCTAAAATCCCTAAAAATAACCCTAAATGATAAATTTTCAATCTGTGGTGCACATGTCTATATTGGTGGAAAACAAAAGTAGTTGACAAGAAATAGAGCAATACAGAAGAAAAAACGAAATACAGGATATATGAATAATGGATTTCATTTAAAAACATTAGCCTGATGGATGCTGCAATCATGCTCAAAGACATTAAAATAAACAGATGACCGTAAATAATGGTTTGGCCGATAGTTTGGAGCGACTTGTCTACTTTCTTCTCCACATTATCGAAATACTGCCACCACATCGAAATGATTAGGATAAATGAAATGGCCGAAAAACCTATTGAATTCCAATTTCCTTGTTTAGGCTGAATTACCGCAAGGGTGCTGACTAGAGCTTCACCAAAGAGAATAATGGTAAATAGACCAAATCGCTCTAATAAGTGTGCTGTATTTGTGGGCACCTTTACTAAATACTTTCGTCCAAAAATTGGAACCATAATATCGATAATGATACCCGCATATAACACAGCATAACGAAGCCAAGAATCAAAAAGGACGGAGAATAATGATATAATGATTCCAATCCAAAAATACTTTCCCAAATATCGTGCTGCATTTTTTCGGAATCCCTCTTCTTTACGCTGGACAACAAGATATTGGATTGCTGTCACTGCTCTTAAGCCAATATAACCAATTAAAAAAGAAAGATAATATTGATCAAAATCGACTGATAAGCTTGATGTCATAATTAGAACAAAAAACATTTGTACTATTAAAAATAGTCGTTGATGAAATAAATCCTCCCCAAACCGGTTTACAAACAGGGTTTGCCCTACCCAAGCCCACCAGATAGGAATAAAAATTAACACAAACTTAAATAAATACTCTGAATGGATATATCCATCTTCAACATGAAGTAAAACATGGGTTGCAGACGCAACCGCCGCCACAAATAACAAATCATAAAAAAGCTCTAACCATGTAACTTTCTTTTCTATCATTCTGTACTCCTTCCTATCCCCTAATAGATTATTATATGATTTTTATATTCCATCTATTTCGTATTTCCACTTATGTTCACTCCAATTTTTTACAACTAATTATAAAGATAAATATTTTAGTCCAGTAATTCAAGTCTGGCATATTGTTTCAATTCCGACAATAGACAAGTCGAAGAATGTAAAATTAATAAGAATCTAATCATTTCTTGGGGAATAAAGTACAAGTTTGATAGAAATAATGTTTTTGTTCAAAAAAAGCAAGCGGAACCCTCCTCTTGCATAACTATTATGAAAATACAAAAAATTCATTTACTTCGATTATCGAAATGTTAAGATAGACTTATAGCAAGTACATAATGGAGGGATAAAACATGACGAAACGTCCGATTACGGCGGAAGATTTATGTAAATATAAGTTTGTCGGAGATCCTCAAGTTTCACCTAACAAAGACAAAGCTGCCTATGTCCTGACTCATGTAGATAAAGAAAAAGATGGCTACTATTCTAATATCTATCTAACGGATTTAAAAGTTGAAGGCAGACAGTTTACCTCTCACTATTCAAAGGAGAGCTTAGTAAAAGATACTTCTCCAAAGTGGTCACCAGATGGCAGCATCCTTGCCTTCCGTTCAAACCGCACCGAAAAAAATCAAGTCTGGCTTTTACATATGGATGGCGGTGAAGCGGTTCAATTAACAGACGTAAAGCAAGGGATTGGTGAATTTGTCTGGTCTCCAGATGGGAAGCAGCTTGCTCTTACCATTAATGGGGAAATAGGGCCTACCTTTGACAAGGACGAAGATAAGAAGGAAGAAAAAAGTGATGTGAAGGTGATTACAAGACTTCGTTATAAGGGAGACGGAGTCGGTATTTATAACGATGACCGCAAGCATATTTACCTATTTGACATGGAGACAAAGTCTTATACGAAAATTACTGAGGGAGAGCATGATTTTTCTCAGCCTCGTTTCTCTCCAGATGGAAAAAGCTTATTCTATATTGGAACAAAGGCCGAAGATACAGAGTGGGGTTACCTCCCGGCTATTTGGAAATACGATTTGGTTCTTAAGAAAGAGGCCCTTTTCTATCAAGGGAATGGATATATTAGCTCACCTTCGGTATCACCAGACGGTAAATGGCTGGCCATTGCTGGCCATACACGTGGTGAACGAAGTCAAGGAAATACAAATGTCCTCCTGTTTTCCTTGGAAACAGGTAAATTAACAAATTTAACAGAGGGCTTTGACTACACAATCGGAAACCTGGTAGGTATTGATGCGAAGTATGACACAGCGGAGTTTCGATTAATATGGGACTATACTAGTTCCAGCATTTACTTTTCTGCTACAGTTGGCGGCGATTGTCAGTTATTTAAGGTAACTCTGAATGGGGAGGTTTCCGCTGCCCTTTCCCCTTCTATAGCAACCGTTACTTCTTATGATATCGTAAGTGATGATCAAGCGGTCCTTGTTCTTGCTACTCCTCATTCTACAGGAGATTTAGTCATTCAAGATTTAAAAGATGTGACTAACGTTCATAAGTTAACGGATTGGAACCAAGAGCTATATAACCAGGTTCATTTAAGTACTCCGGAAAATTTCCATTACAAGAGCACGGATGGCTGGGATATTGAAGGCTGGATCTTAAAGCCATTAGGGTTTGAGGAAGGGAAAACATATCCGCTGATCGTTGAGATTCACGGCGGGCCGGCAACGGCATATGGAAATGGTCTTCACCACGAGATGCAGGTAATGGCTTCAAAAGGCTATGTAGTCCTTTACACGAATCCTAGAGGAAGCCATGGCTACGGTCATGACTTTGTCAATGCCGTTATCGGTGATTACGGCGGAATGGATTATGAAGATATTATGGCTGGTGTAGATTATGCATTAGAAAACTTTAATTATATCGATCACAGCCAGTTATTTGTTACGGGAGGCAGTTACGGCGGGTATATGACCAACGTTATCGTCACTCGTACAGACCGTTTCAAAGCAGCCGTTACGCAGCGCAGTATTTGTAATTGGCACAGCTTCTATGGTACGAGTGATATTGGATTTTTCTTCACGGAATGGCAGCACGGACATGCTGATTTATGGGATAATGCCGAGAAGTTATTAAAGCTTTCTCCTCTTCACCATGCTCGTAATGTTAAAACACCGATATTAATCCTGCACAGTGAACAGGATTTACGTTGTCCAATGGAACAGGCAGAGCAATGGTATATTGCCCTTAAGCGGTTGGGAGTGGAAACAAAGCTCGTCCGCTTCCCGGATGAAAGCCATGACCTTTCACGCTCTGGTAAGCCGAAGCACCGTTTAGAGCGTCTAAAGCATTTAATTGGCTGGTTCGATGATCGGCTGAAATAAGACATTTAATAATCCCATCTGTGTTCCAGATGGGATTTGTCCTTTTCTATGAAAATAACAACATTTACTGGATATTATTTGGAGCGTCATCGTATCTTCAGAAACTTACTACATATTTTAGGTCACTTACGACATATTTTCAGATACTTACTACATAATTTTCGAGGTTAACGACATTTATTGGATATTAATCGGAAAATCATCAGTATTTCACATTTAATTTAATCCATATTCTTTTATTTTGTTATATAATGTCCCTCTTGAAATACCTAATAAATTTGCTGCTGCACTTTTATTGCCATATGTTTTTCTTAATGCTTCCTCAATCTCGAAGGCTTCCGTATTTTTTAAAACAGGTTCCTGTTGATCAATTTCCCCATTTTTGGTGTTGGTTTGTTTTACAATTACCTTACTTTTGATATTTTCAGGTAAAAGTTCTTCGGTAATAATCGGTTTTTCATTTAGGAGGACCATTCGTTCAATCGTGTTTCGTAGTTCACGGATATTTCCTGGCCAGTCATAGTTTACTAACTGTTTCATTGTCTCAGAAGAGATCTCTGGTACCTGCTTTTTATACTTAGAGCTGAATTCTTGAATATAATTCTGAGCTAGGGAAACGATATCCTCTTTTCTTGTTCTTAGTGGCGGGATATCAATGGTAATGACGGATAAATGAAAATAAAGCTGCTCGTTAAAATTCCCTTGTTGCAGGAGAACATCCATCGATTCTGAAGTGGAAGTAATGATTCTTGTTGACGAGGTAATTTTCTCTCCCCCGCCTACCCGGTAAAAACTATGATCGACCAAATAATTTAATAATTTGCCTTGGATCGAAAGCGGCATCTTATCAATATCTTCTATATATAAAGTACCGTCTAAAGCTTGCTCGATCCGGCCGATTTGTAATGTTTCCTGTTCCGCTGTAAAGTTTTCCTTTTGAAAACCGAAAAGTTCGATTTCTAACAATGCAGCAGGGATGACCGAACAGTTTAGGGTAATAAATGGCCCTTCGGCTTTTGAGCCGCCATAATGAATCGCTTGAGCCAGCATTTCTTTTCCAGCACCAGGTTCCCCCGTTAAATGAATCGAGATATCCGCATGGGCAACTTTTTGCGCAATCTTCAAGGCTTCCTGGAATTTAGGACTCCCACTTACCATTGTTGAAAAGGTATTTGACTTTTGAACAAACAACGAAGAGTTTGAATCCAATTCTTCGTTAAGCCGGATAATATTCGTGATATTATGTTCAGTCGCGATGCCGCCGATGATCTTATTTTCAATCATGATAGGTGAAGCGTTAATTAGAACGTGTGTATCCTTATTAGGCCGATGATATTGCCCTCTTACCGGACGTCCTTCATTTAAAATTCGGTGTAGGACAATTGATTCATCACTAAAGTGCTCTCCAATTTTCTTTCCGAGGATGTACTCTTTTTTTATCTTGTAGGTTTCTTCCGCCGTTAGATTCCAGTAGACGACATTTCCCGTTTGATCAACCGCTGTAACGGAGTCATTGATCGTCTCGGCTAAGGTTTGAAAATATGCAGAAATTTGGCGGTTTTCTTCTTCCAGCTTTTCAATCCGCTTATCAGCTGTAACAACACCGATAATTTCCATTTCCTTTTTAACAAGAACCGGTCTGCGCCAATCCACGTCAGAATCGACTTCATAGACGTCAGAAAGTACAGTTGATGGGAGCCAATTGAGATGTTCGAGCCAATCAATTATGGGCATGGAGTCGCTGCCTAAGGCCATCAAGCTGTTTTCATAGTTATTGATGATAAAGTACGTTCCACCCGCCACAATAACAAAATTGTACTCGTGCAGCTTCTTTTTTATTTCTATTAATGTTGTATGATTATTTACAATTGTAAAGGAGTCATCCAGTGTAAATTGTACACTTTTGTACATACTAAAATCCTTTCTAGCTTTTTTATCACTGTATCATATAATTAAAGGCTATTCTACCTAACCTATATTATACGATAATAGGATAAATGAACTTCAAAATTAATAATAAGTATTAAAAAAGCTGAACCCATATATTATACGGGTATCAGCTTTTTAAGTTTCACCGGGACTAAATGTTAGGCCGATTGTTTATATTGGTCAAATTCTTTTTGTAATTGCTCACTTGGTGCGGGAGTCATCAGGCTGACAATCCAGATTGCTGCCAGACCTACCACGAATCCGGGAATGATTTCGTATAAACTATTTTTTAATACCGGTACACTAGCCCAAATGATTACCGTTACGGCGCCGCCGATCATGCCGGCAAGAGCGCCCCATCTATTCATCCGTTTCCAATAAAGGCTCAGCAGAATGACAGGTCCAAAAGCGGCTCCAAAGCCAGCCCAAGCGTAACCCACCAGCGATAAAATGGTTCCATTTTTATCAAAGGCAAGGACAACGGAAATGACGGCTACGACAAGCACCGAAAGTCTGCTAATAAACATTAATTCTTTATCTGTTGCAGAACGGCGGAAGAAAGTCTTATAAACATCTTCTGTCAGTGAGCTTGCTGTCACAAGGAGCTGTGAAGAAATAGTACTCATCACCGCCGCTAATAATGCGGCCAGTAAAAATCCAGTTATCAATGGATGAAATAAAATTCGGCTTAGTTCAATAAAGACGGTTTCAGGGTCAGAAAGTGTGATACCCTGTTTAGAATAAAAGGCCAAGCCAATGAATCCAGTAAACATCGCACCACCGACCGAGAAGATCATCCAGCCCATACCAATACGTCTTGCTTTTTTTATTTCTTTCACGGACGAAATTGCCATAAAGCGGACAATTATATGCGGCTGGCCAAAGTACCCTAGGCCCCAGGCCATTAAGGAAACAATCCCCAATACGGTGGTCCCTTTAAAAATGTCAAATAACTTAGGATCGATTCCCTTTATTTCCTGAAATGCAGGACCAAATCCGCCTACTTCCATGATGGTCACAACTGGGACTAAAATAAGAGCAGTTACCATAATCAAACCCTGTACAAAATCGGTCCAGCTCACGGCTAAAAATCCGCCAAATAAAGTATAGGCAATTACTACAGCAGCGATAATCCAAAGTCCAACCTGATAATGCAGATTAAAGGTTGTTTCAAAAAGAACCCCGCCAGAAACCATTCCCGAGGATACATAGAAAGTAAAAAAGACAATAATAACGAGTCCAGAGGTCAATCTCAGCATAGACGAACGATCACCAAAACGGTTCTCCAGGAATGCAGGAATGGTCATCGAATTGTTGGCGTTTTCTGTATAAGTTCTTAACCGCGGCGCTACATAAAGCCAGTTGAAATAGGCCCCAATTGTTAAACCAATGGCAATCCATGAAGCACTTAAACCCTGAGAAAACATCGCACCTGGAAGCCCCATGAGCAGCCAGCCGCTCATATCAGATGCTCCTGCACTAAGCGCTGTAACAGCTGGCCCAAGTCCTCTTCCGCCAAGCATATAATCGGTTAGATTAGACGTTCGCTTGTACGCAAAGTAACCAATTACCAGCATCCCCATCATATATATACCAATAGAAATTAGAATCTGTGTATTCATACCTCATCCCCGTTCTTTTAATAGACTTCAAAAAATCATAAAAGCGCTTACAAGAAGAGTTTAAAATCCTGGGGAATCCCCTCTCCTTTAGAGAGGATTCCCCAGCCTACTATGTTATGAAAGTTTTCTAGATTTCAGCTTTGCTTGAGTAAACAATAACAGGTA
This sequence comes from Neobacillus drentensis, assembly GCF_036965425.1. Classification (GTDB taxonomy): domain Bacteria; phylum Bacillota; class Bacilli; order Bacillales; family Cytobacillaceae; genus Neobacillus; species Neobacillus drentensis_F. Next base: position 7,210 of record NZ_JBALPP010000198.1, read on the forward strand.
ATCGTAACCGCCAGCTTTTGAATCAGTGCCTGACATGTTGAATCCGCCAAACGGGTGTGCACCAACTAATGCACCTGTACATTTTTTATTAATATAAAGGTTTCCGCAATACATGTTTTCAAGAGCATACTGAATGCGTTCCTCATTCTGGGAATGGTAAGCACCGGTCAATCCATAGTCAGTATCATTATAGATTTCAATGGCTTCCTGCCAGTCAGCAGCTTTCGCAAGGGCAAGGACAGGTCCAAAGATTTCCTCCTGCATGATCCGTGCTTTTGGTTCAACATCTGCAAAGACGGTTGGTTCAATATAGAAGCCGTTGCCATTTGCTCTAGAGCCGCCAGTAAGCAATCTGCCTTCTGTTTTGCCAATTTCAATATAGTTCATGATTTTATCAACTGATTTTTGATCAATAACTGGACCAATCGCATGGTTTTCTTCAGGAAGACCAACCGTTAAGTTTTTCGTTAACTCCGTTACTTTTTCAACCACTTCTTCATAAACGGATGCAACGATAATCGCTCTGGAGCCCGCGGAACATTTTTGTCCTTGGAAACCAAAAGCTGAAGCTACAATAGCCGCCGCTGCTGCATCTAAGTCGGCTGTTTCATCGACAACAACCCCGTCCTTGCCGCCCATCTCAGCGATGACACGCTTTAACCACAATTGTCCAGGCTGAACCTTTGATGCTCTTTCATAAATGCGGCACCCTACCGCACGTGAGCCTGTGAAGGAGATAAATCGAGTTTTTGGATGCTCTACCAAATACTCACCAACCTCGATTCCATCCCCTGGCATAAAGCTAAGTACACCTGAAGGCAAACCTGCCTCTTCCATTAATTCCACAAACTTGGCTGCAATCACAGGTGTGGCATCAGCTGGCTTCAAAATAACGGTATTTCCTGATACGATTGCTGCTACAGTTGTTCCCGCCATGATAGCCAATGGGAAGTTAAATGGAGAAATGACAATCCCTACACCAAGAGGGATATAGGAAATTTGATTGTCTTCTCCTTCAATTTTGGTAAGCGGCTGATGAATGCTTGTCTCGCTAAGGCGAATCATTTCTCGCGCATAAAATTCCAAAAAGTCGATTGCCTCTGCCGTATCAGCATCGGCTTCTGCCCAGTTTTTCCCTGATTCATAGACTAGGTAAGAAGAGAACTCATGCTTACGCTGTCTCATTAAATCTGCTGCTTTAAATAAATATTCTGCACGTTCAGCCGGCGCAACCTTTTTCCAGGTTTCAAAGGTTTCTAACGCTGCCTGCATCGCTTTTTCTGCTAATTCTTTGTTCCCTTTGCTGACAGACCCGATTACTTCATCGACGTTCCCCGGATTAATCGAAATGGTTTGTTCCTCGGTGAACAGCTTTTCCTTGCCGATTACAATCGGATACTTCCTGCCCAACTCCTTTTTCACTTTTGCAAGAGCTGCATACATGGATTGCATATTTTCTTCAAGCGAAAAATTGGTAAAAGGCTCATTTCTAAATGGTGTTGGTTTTGTTGCAGTTATCATCATCTTCGACTCCTTTTTACGTTAAATTGCTATTTTAATAGATTTTTAAGAACAAACCATACATTGGCCGGTCTTTCTGCCAGCCGTCTCATAAAATAACCAAACCAGTCTATCCCATAAGGCACATATACACGGACCCTATATCCTTCTTTTACTAGTTTTGCTTGGATATCCTCACAAATTCCATATAGCATTTGAAACTCAAATTGCTCATTCGATATTTGGTGTTCACTTACTAGAGATTTTGTATATTCAATCATCGATTCATCATGGGTTGCTACTGCTGTATAGTTTCCGTTTAATAGATGCTGCTTAATGATCTTTTTAAAATTTTCATCTACATCTTTTTTCTCCGGAAAGGCAACATTTGGAGATTCTTTGTATGCCCCTTTTACAAGACGCAGGTTAGCTTTTAATAGATTTAAGTCAGCAATATCTTGTTCCGTTCTAAAAAGGTAGGCTTGAATAACAAGGCCTACATTGTCATATTCCTTCCGAAGCTCCTTGTAAATATCCAATGATACCTGGCAGTGATCATAATCCTCCATATCAATTCTGACAAAATTTTGATGGAGCTTAGCGCGGTCCAGAATTTTACGCATATTTTTCATACATAGTTCTCTGCTAATATCAAGGCCAAGTGATGTCATTTTAAGGGACAGATTAGACTTGACCCCCGATTCAGCAATAGCATCAAGTGTTTGTATACACATGGCTGCTGATTCCTGTGCTTCTTCTTCAGTATAAACAAACTCCCCAAGGTGATCTAAGGTGACCATTTTTCCATCACGATTCAACTTTGTCACAGCCTCAATAGCTGTTTTGATGGATTCCCCCGCCACAAATCTACCTGCTCCGAAACGCAGACCGTATTTCTTTGCTAGTTTGTTAGCCGAGGTATTCTTCCCAAGCGATTGAAACATATTTCTCATTAATAATTCCAAAGTCTTCAAACCTCCTTAATAGAATGAACATCATTGTTTATTATTTTATATCTGTAAGCAATTTTATAATATTCTGAACAAAAGTGTCTATATATTTTTTAAATTTAAACACATTTGTTAACTTGTTAAGTCAAATAC
>NZ_JBALPP010000199.1:0-1406 GCF_036965425.1 Neobacillus drentensis
TAGGATTCTTCTATCGTTTTTCCTATTTTTATTCCATTTTTATGAAAAAGTGGTAAAATAATCATGAAAACTAGTGTAAAGGGGAAATTACTAAATGGGATTCGGAGACTTCTTAAAAAGTACTGCCAAAGCAGCTATTAATGGTATTCAAGAGAAACAAGAAAGAATAAATAAACATAAGGAGCACTTACAATATAGAAGCGATGAAGAAGTAATAAGAACTTATAAAAATTCTTCTGGGGATTTAAAATTTGCAGCAGCTATGATATTAAAAGAAAGAGGTTATGGAAATCAAAATTAAAAGACATGTGGAACAGTTCATGTAGTCTTAAATTAAAAAACATGAGAACCTATCCTGTTGCTTTCTATTATTAGTCCCCCTTGCATTCGCAAGGGGACACTTTGTTTTTATGCAGAAATATAAGACGCCAAACCTATGTATATATGAAAAAATATTATTTATGAATATCACTTAAGAGCCATTGGCCATCAACATTTTGGATTGTATAAATCCATTTATAGGTTTTACGCTCTTCCTTTCCATTTTTAACAATTCCATATTCTTCATTGGTTTCCACAGAATAAATGTCCTCAGTTTCTTGGTTCATGGAAACTATTTCAAAATTATATAGATTCTCAGTTATATTTTTACTATAAAGGTTATTAACTAAGTCAATTTGAGCATGGTATAGTGGACTGTCTGAGAGTAGAAATGATTCAACGATAGTAAAGTCGCCTTGATTGACGGCTTCTGGTAACGCATTTTCGTAATTTTTTACAGCTTCCTCAATCGCTGAATTTGTATTAGTTTCGCTGCCGGCAGTCTCTGTTTCAATTACGTTTGTACTAGTTTCATTAACTTGGGCTTCTTCAGCAGTCGTATTTTCATTTTCGTTATCCTGTCTTACTTGTTCTTGTTTCGGTTCTTTAGCGGAAGCTTCTTTATTTTCTTTATCTAAATAATAATAGTTAAAAAGAAAAGCAATGGCGAAAAAGGGGATTGAATATGCAAGGATTTTTTTCTTTTTGTCGGGATAAACCTTCATTAGCATGATGGCCATAACTAGTATCGAAAAAGCAGGGAGATAGTATAGTATTACGATCATAATCATCGTGATAAATCCAGCCCATTTTGTCGGCATCACCTTCCATAATTTAAAGAAAAGTCAAATTAATGGAATACCAAGAATTACCCAATAAATTAATTTAATAGTTTCCAAACATCATCACTCCATATCTATTTTTTTAATAAAAGAAGAATCACACTATATAGTAAAATTATCCCAATAGTATTATACTTCTTTTTGAATAATATGGAAGATTATGTCGAAATTAACATTTGTTTTAACGACAGTAAATTTACTCTCAATCAAAAAAAACCTTAATAATAAAGGCTTAACTATACA
>NZ_JBALPP010000200.1:0-1649 GCF_036965425.1 Neobacillus drentensis
TCTAGCAAAACACAATCCTTGTAAAAAAATCTGTAATATCGTACTATAAAAATGAGTGCTAAAATTAATACTAATTTTAGGTATACTCAGGCAGGGTTATGATTTTGGGCGTTTTTCCATTTGGTCGTGGTTGCCCTGAATCGTAACCTTTTTTGTGATTCTTTCATTTTTCTCCCTCAAAGAAGAAGTTAATTAAAATGATTAAAATCTTCTTCTACTATTTTCACAACTTTATAAGCATCACCTCCTAAAAATGCTGTGGATATCTTTTTAAACGCTTTCATTTAAATGCCTTCATTTTTTGCTTTTATCTGATATTAGATCCTTACCTATGGGAGAAAAGTCAGACTACGCGAACAGAAATCCCTGATTCCTCAATGCGGTTAAGTACCGTCTGTTGTGCAGCACTATCGGTTATTAAATAATTTATCTCATGAATATCCGCAAACTTCGCAAAACTTACTTGACCTATTTTTGTATGATCAGTAATGAGAATAACCTTTTCCGCACAATCAATCATTTTCTTTTTCGTTGATGCCTCAATTAAATTTGGAGTTGTTAAGCCATTTTCTACATCAACGCCATTCGTAGCAATAAACGATTTGTCTACACAAATTTGATTGAAGCTGTTTTCAGCCAATGGACCTACCAACGCTAGTGTTTCTGAACGCAGAGAACCACCACATAATAAGACTTCAATTCCAGTTACATCCTTTAATTCATTAGCACATAAAATTGAATTGGTAACCACCTGTAAGCTCGAAAAGTTTCTTAGCTCTTGGGCAAGATAATAAGTTGTCGTACCCGAATCGAGCAAGATACTTTCACCGTTCTCAATGAGCTTAGCCGCTTCCTTTGCAATAGCCCTTTTCTCTTTTTGAAACTGCACTTCTTTCTCAATGTAAGTCGGTTCGAAGGTCACACTTTTGAACAAGACAGCCCCTCCATGTGTTCTTTTTAGCAATTGTGCTTCCTCTAGTTCCTTTAAGTCCCTACGAATTGTTGATTCAGACAAGTCGAAGTGTTGACTTAATTCTTGTACATCCACTCTAGCATTCTTGTTTAGTAACTCTAATATGGCCGACTTTCTTTCTATACCGTACATAGAATCGTTTCCCTCCCAATCATTTAAAATGCGAAATTTGACCGTTTTTAGCTCGTTTTTGAATGAATTTGATTTTTTATGCTCATTTTTGATTATATGTGTTATTTTACCAATTTACAATATCNNATCAATTTTAGAATAATTATGAAAATTTTAAAATTAGGGGGGGAACACTCTGAGTAAGTAAAACTTAGAAGAAAACACAAGTTCGGGCTTCGAATGGTATTAATTTGAGAGAAATGAAAATTCCATTAAGTACATAATGCGCAAGTCAAACTCCTCCGCCTCATGCTCGTCGATTATAGGCCGCTGTATGCACTCAGTATCGTGCCACATATCACGCTGCGCCTTCATTAGCTCCAGCATTCCATACGCAAACTGCCACTTCTTAACACCGCGATCTCTTATCGCCATAATATCACCTCGATAATACTATATGCGAACAGGAGTTCTATATGTAAATGAAAACTTTCTTAAAAAAAGGGAATACTATTCTTCATCACTTTGTTTAAGGAGAATGTAAATGCTCGATTGGATATATTAC
>NZ_JBALPP010000200.1:1665-2034 GCF_036965425.1 Neobacillus drentensis
ATAATAAATACCATTTATACAATCTTCTTCGTCCTTGGATTACTGTTTCTAAGCCTGATTTTTTTTGCATACCGTGCTTTCAAGGAAGATAATATGGCTAACAAATGAAAAACGCCACCTGTTAAGGTGACGCATTCCGAGGGACTGGGAAGTTATATAAATCTTCTGCTGTTACATATAGCGATAGCAAAATGAAATAATAAATAACTACTGCCAACAAGGGTGTAGCTAAGGCTATTGTCCAACCAACCATTTTCTTCCTAACCTGATTTTCCATATTACCTCCTTAAACCTGCCCAGTTAGCACAATAAGAAAAAGCCGCCTAGAATGGCAGCTGGACTATAAATATTAGAATCATTTAATTTAAT
>NZ_JBALPP010000201.1:0-686 GCF_036965425.1 Neobacillus drentensis
CAATATATATATCTATGAATTTTTGTAATATAATAAAAAACAATTTTTTCTTTCACGTTGCCTGTTCAGATATCAATGTGTTTATTCTGCACATGCAGGGCGGCTGCCAACATATTCTCTTTAAAAAGTTATCGGCACATGATTATACCGGTTGGATTGATTTTAAACGGATTAGCTTATTGGGTTATTATTGACCATACTAGGGCAATGAGATATTTGGAAGGACCGTGGGTGGCTATTTCCGTTCCCACTGCATTTGGTATCCCGGTATTACTATGGGGGTTGGGATTTGTGTTTAAAAAAAAGCTACAACAGGCTGAATCCTAAGTATAAAGTTGGGATGTAAAAATAATGAATAGACGATGGTGTTGTGAAATTTGGAACCATCAAAGTCTGTTTGCCTAAGGATCCCGTCTTGATGAAAGCCGAATTTTTCAAGAAGCTTTTTTGAACCTTGATTTTCTGCAAATAAATCTCCGACAATGCGGTTTAGTCCCAATTCATTAAATACGAAAGGTAAAATTGTCTTTAAGACCTCGGTCATAACGCCTTTTTTGTGATAGTCTTGGTGCAAATAGGCACCCATTTCAGCTTTTCTATGCCACATATGGAGTTTATGAAGGCGAAACTTGCCAATGACTTCACGGCTGTTTTTTTCGATGATCACCCAAGGAATTTCTTTCTCC
>NZ_JBALPP010000201.1:879-1021 GCF_036965425.1 Neobacillus drentensis
TTGTTTTCAAATGGGTTTAACAATGATAAGCACCTCCATGTACTACATAATACTTCCATCTGAGGGATAAAAATCCTCTCGATTTCTCCATTTTGCTTTTTTACAAATAAAAATTTAATATTTTATGTGTACATTTTATGTT
>NZ_JBALPP010000202.1:0-3094 GCF_036965425.1 Neobacillus drentensis
CCTACTTTTCATATTTTGTTTATCACTTTCTTAAATTTTTATACATTGAATTTATTTCACAAATTTATATCTACCCGAAAAAAAATGTTACTAATATATTATTTGATTTGTAATACTATCCCAATTTTGATGTATTATAGAAGTTTATCAGTTTTTATCTTTATAGGCAGCCTATTTATTTTCTTATTTTCAAATGAGAAAAGGAGAATTAAGAATAAAACTAAAATTCAATTAGTTTTATTAGTTACTGTTTTCTTTTATCTTTTTGGAATTTTAGGAAACATAAGAGTAAATAGTCAAATCCAAAACGGAAAATCTGCCTTCGATAGTGAAGTAATTTTAAATGTAGGGAGAGCCAGTGATAACGTAAGAGATCACGAACTGCTTTCACCATTTTTTTGGACATATCTTTATAGCACGGTTTCACTTGCTAATTTCCAGTACAATATTGATAGGCATAGCAATAATAATATCCAATTGGATTCCTTTATGAAATTTTTTAAAAATGAATTAATTTATGATTTTCTTAGCAAACGATTATGGACAGAAGAAAAGATTAATCATGATTTAATAAGGGATGATTTAACTACAATTACCATGTTTACAAATTCGTATATTGCACTTGGCTGGTTTGGTCCATTGCTCATCTTTGCACATATTATTTTCTTATTCTTGGTTCTCATATTTTTCTCACCAAAAGAGAATGATTATTTTGTTACAGGGTTAGCAATTTTATGTTCATTAATACTTTTAGGAACATTTGAAAACATGTTTACTTATAGTGCATTTGGTTTCACGTTTATTTATCCTATCATCTTTGCTCAATTAAATAAATTAAAAGGAAAACGGATTAAATTAAATTAGACTTCTACAAAGAAGTATACTTTTCTAAGATAAAGGTGATATTTTGAGAATTAGTGTTATTGTCTGTTGTTATAATGGAGCTAAATATGTTGAAGAACAACTTTCCAGCATTGTAAATCAAACAAGAATGCCAGATGAAATTGTTATTAATGATGATGGGTCTTCTGATAATACAAGAGAAATTCTCTCTAAATGGAAGGAAACTACCAAGGTACCAGTTGTTTTGAATTTTAATACAGAGCGGTTAGGGTATGTAAAGAACTTTGAAAATGCTTTGCTCCGTACAACTGGTGACATTATTGTATTTTCTGATCAGGATGATTTTTGGTATTCAAACAAGCTTGAAATAATTGAACATGAATATAAAAATGACTCTTCCTTAGATTTGATATTTACTGATGCTGACATAGTTAATAGCAATTTGGAGAGTAAGGGATATAGTTTATTTGAAAGTGTAGGCTTGAACAAGCGCAAAATAAGTAATATAAATTGTGGAAATGCATATCAAGAGTTTTTAAAAAGAAATGTTGTCACTGGTGCAACGATGTCCATTAGAAAAAGAGTAATCGAATTAGTTACCCCTTTTTCAGCTGAATGGGTACATGATGCCTGGATTTCACTTATTGTTTCAATGGTATCTAAAGTTAAAGTTCTTGATCAGAACTTAATAAAATACAGACAACATGACTTTAATCAAATAGGAACTACTAATAATCTATCGGAAAAGGTAAAAAAAGCCCTATCTACAGGTGATTTATCAGAAAAAGGCGCTAAGCAAATGGTTGATTTAATTGAATTTATCAATAAAAAACCTGGTTTGAATTTATCTCCTTTTTTTCAGAGTAAATTAGAACAAAAGTATTTGCATTTTCTTAAAAGAACAAGACTTCCAAAAAGTCTAGTTAAAAGGATTGTACCAGTATTTATTGAACTTATTACACTAAAATATACTTTTTATTCAAATGGGTATAAGTCTGCTTTGAAGGATATAATCATTATTAAATAATCGTATGGAAGTGTTGTTATATCATGAAAATAATTAGTTTTTATCTACCTCAATTCCATGTTATTCCGGAAAATAATGAATGGTGGGGAAATGGTTTTACAGAGTGGGTGAACACTAAAAAAGCTAAACCGTTATTTGAGGGTCATTCACAACCAAAGGAACCGTATAATGATAATTATTATAATTTAGCTGATGCTAGCACATTGGAGTGGCAAGTTAAATTAGCTAAAGAATATGGTTTATATGGTTTTTGTTTTTATCATTATTGGTTTAAAGGAAAACTATTGTTAGAAAAGCCAATTTTAAATTACGTACAACATAAAAATATTGACTTTCCATTCTGTACTGCTTGGGCAAACGAGCCATGGACAAGGTCGTGGGATGGAAAATCTAAGGAAATATTGATGCCGCAAGATTACGGTGATCAATCTGATTGGGAAGAACATTTTATTTATCTTTTACAGTTATTTAAAGATGAAAGATATATTAAGGTCGAAAATAAACCGTTATTTATTATTTACAGGCCTAGCAGCATTGAACAATGTACAGACATGCTTTCATATTGGAATAGAAGAGCTGTAGAATGTGGATTTAAAGGAATTTATTTTATAGAAATGTTAACTTCTTTTGATAATAGGTTTGTGGAAGGCTTTAATGCCAGTATACAATTTGAACCTATGTACACTATTAAACACCACATACCAAAACAGGAATTTATTAAAAGGGGAGCTAGAAAAGTTGCACGGAATCTCCTTAAAAAGGGAAGTATAGAGAAAGTTCCAAGAACTTTATTAGATACCATTAATTATGACGTAGTATGGCAATCTATATTAAATAGAGAAACAATTAAACGCAGAGAAAAGGATTTCTTAGGTGCATTTGTTAACTGGGATAATACTGCGCGTAAGGGCAATGAAGGACTTATACTTCAGGATTTCACTGTTGAAAAATTTGAAAATTATTTAAGTAAACAAGCTAAAAAATCAAGGGAACTTAATAATGACTTTTTATTTATTAATGCTTGGAATGAATGGGCAGAGGGAACATATTTAGAACCCGATAAAAAAAATGGATTTAGATATTTAGAAGCTTTACATGCTGCAACAAAAAAATGAGACCATTAATAAAAAGATTGAATACTTAAAAAGATTGCTTACATTGTTTGCTCTAGTAAAACTGTGTAATTTGAGAACTGGGTGAAAGTTATTTTAAACAGATTTTTAA
>NZ_JBALPP010000203.1:0-6721 GCF_036965425.1 Neobacillus drentensis
ATTTGCTCTACGATATATTTATAGACATGGTCTTTTAGCGATAAATATTCCATTATAAAATCTCCAATGCATTACTTTATATAATATTTTGTATATAATGGGATTTTATAATAATAATACATTTATCACAAATAATATCTAAACAAATTTATATAATCCTATTCCTTTAATTAACAAATTTCTCCGCCAACCACTGTTAGATCTTTTTCATTTAAAATAGCTGCTTCAATAGACAGTTCAAGTCCCTTTACAATCAAATCCAGACTCATACTTGGTTGTCCGGGATTCCGGACAATTTGTTCCGGCAAAAATGGGATATGGATAAAACCGCCACGGATGCCCTTTCCGCTTATATCCAAATAATTCATTAAACCATAGAAAATATGATTGCAGACGAATGTTCCGGCAGTATTCGAAACGGAAGCAGGAATTCCGTTTTCGGTCATATTTTTTACCATTGCTTTGATTGGCAGATTGGTAAAGTATGCAGATGGCCCACTTGGAACAATCTCTAAGTCGATTGGCAGATTATTCTCGTTATCTGCGATTCTTGCATCATCCACATTGATGGCTACCCGTTCCGGAGTGATTGTGGACCTCCCTCCTGCCTGACCCACGCAAATGACAAGGTCTGGATTGATTTCATCAATTGCCTCAATAAGCCTGGTAATGGCTTTGCCGAAAACCGTAGGTATTTCACTTGTAATAACTTCATAGCCTCTAATTACTTTTCCATTTAATTGCTTTACGGCTTCGAGCGCGGGATTGACAGGCTCACCGCCAAACGGGTCAAAACCTGTAACTAGTATCTTTTTCATTGCCATTTCCCTCACCATTAGTCTTGAGTTACTAATTCTTGAATACGTTCTTGATGGGTGTACACATTAAATCCGTTTTCACGAATAAAGCCAACCGCGGTAATTCCAAGGTCATCCGCCAGACTTAAGGCAAGATTCGTTGGGGCAGATTTCGATAGGATTATGCCCACTCCAATCTTAGCTGCTTTTAGCAAAACCTCCGATGAGATTCGGCCGCTAAAGGCTATAATCTTATCCTTTAGTGAAATTTTATGGATAATGCAATAGCCAAAAAGTTTATCCAAAGCATTATGCCGTCCAATATCGGATCTTGAAATGATGATTCCGTCCTTGGTGCATAAAGCGGCATTATGCACGCCCCCTGTTTGCTGAAAATGTAGAGAGCTTTCCTGAAGCTTCTCCATTAGATTGCAGCATTGAAGAGGTGTAATCGTCAAATTTGATCTGACGGTTTTTGCCGTTTTGACATCATTATGAAAGTAAAACTGACGCCCTTTCCCACAACAGGATCCAATAAATCGCTTCGAATGAAAATCTTTTTGTATTGAATGGTGGTTTATTAAATCCACATAAGCGAATCCCTTATCCTCATCGATGTGAAGCGATTTGATATCTTGATAGCTCCGAATCACTCCCTCAGATGCTAAAAACCCAACCACCAATTCCTGCAATTCAGAAGGGGTACATACCATTGTGGCAAACTCGTCACCGTCTAATATGATCGTTAAGGCTGATTCGATAGCTATATCATCCTCAGCCTCAACAAATCGATGTCCATTATACCTGACAATGTTTTGCGAGGTAGTGATTTCATTTATCACAGCACTTTCTCCTTTCTATTAGTATTAACCTACTTCTGTTTCCAGGTCGGGAATTGGATTTTCCAGATAAACTGTATCTTTTCTAGCATTATATCTCTCTGCCTTTTCAACATTAACCGTGATATTGTAATCCGGAATTCCAGCAAATTTCTCATACCGGCCGCGCGGAAGCAAGAAGTTTCCTTCCGGGAAGTGAACTTCAATATTCCCTGGTGCAATTTCAACGAATTTTGCTTGGCCTTGGAATACGCCAAAACCGTTATATACAACAATTCCTTCACCTTCCGTGATGCTCAGCTTTTTGGCATCAGCTGCATTCATAAGAACGTCATACCGGCCAGCACCGTTTAACGGATCCACCTCGTTATAAACCATTGAATTAAACTGCTTGCCGCGGCGGGAAGTGACGATAAATTGTTCAGGTTTTTTATTTAAATCTGGAATCTCAACTGGAATCAATGTTCCCTTTCCATCAGAGGTCGGACAAATCCCGTCCTCACATAACCATGCGCCGCCCCACTGGAAGGAGTCTCCCTGGTTTTTCAGGTGTTGGATGCCTTCATAATCAGGATTTGCTTTCGCGATTTCCTCCCGGACGGCATAACCATTGGCAAAATGAATCGAATGGGCCGATTCGGGTTTGACACGCTTGGCAAGATCCATATAAATTTTCCATTCTGCTCTTGCTTCTTCGATTCTATTTTTATTTCCGGGAATCTCAGGCGAGAAATATACCATCCGTTCCGTTGAAGTACTCGTGCCGCCATCCTCCTGCTCGTATCGTGTTTTTGCCGGCAATACAATAACCGCCTCTTTAGCATCAACCAAGGTCGAGGTGTTTAAAATAATGTCCTGGTGAACACGAACCTCCAATTCAGATAATGCTTTTTCAATAAAATCAGGATCAGGCATCGTTTCTAAAAAGTTCCCACCGGATAAGTAATACATTTTGATTTTTCGCTCGTGATCATCCGGGAGCACGATGTTTTCCAGTGTTACCCCCACGATATCTCCCTGCCACTTTGGAAGTTCAAATCCCCAAAGCTTTTCGATTCTTTCTGCGTTAGTCAAATCCCAGCCCCCGCCAGGTAATACGAATGGGTCTGCACCCATTTCGCCGCTTCCTTGTACACTAGAGTGGCCACGGAACGGCATCAGACCGGCATGCTTTCGTCCAAGATGTCCCCGAAGCAGGGCCAGGTTTGCCACTTGAGAGATATTGTCTGTTGCAAAGGAATGCATTGTAAGTCCAAGTGCCCATGCATACACAGCATTCTTGCTTTTGGCTAAAAGCTCTGCCAGCTCTATAATTCGTTCCTTTGGAACACCTGAGGATTCAACGATGGATTCCCACCTTTGTTCTTGAACCTTTTTCTTTAGCTCTTCATAGCCATGTACATGTGCCTCAATAAACTCATGATTAATCGCTGATCCATATTGGTTCTCTTCCATTGAAAACCAATGTTTGATAATCCCATGCATGAAGGCGATATCACCGCCAATGTTGACTTGATAGAAATCATCCGCGATTTTTGTTCCAAACAGTGCCGATTCCGGGTTTGAGGGGATCCAATATTGATTCATCGCTGGCTCCCGATACGGGTTTACGACAATGATTTTGGTTCCTTTTTTCTTGGCCTCAAGCATATATTTGGAGGATACAGGTGAGGAATTCGATGCAACACTTCCCCAAAATAACAAGACATCAGTGCCAATCCAATCTAAATAATTGCAGGTGGAAGCCCCTACTCCTATAGAACGCTTTAAAGCGGTTTTACTTGGTGCATGACATATCCGGGATGCATTATCGATATGATTGGTCCCGAGAAAACGGGCCACCTTCCCTGCCACATAATAGCTTTCATTTGTAATCCCGCGTGCCGTAAGATAAAAAGCATATTGTTTTGGATTTAAGTCCCGCATTTTCAGAGCAATCATTTCCATCGCTTGATCCCATGAGAGACGCGAAAATTTCCGTTCCCCTTTTCTTCGAATTAACGGATAGGGGATACGTCCGAGCTTCCGAAGCTCAGAACTGTCAAATTTCCTTAATTCGTCAATGTCTGCATGAAGAATTTCCTGCTTAATCGCTGGCATCGTATTGAGCCTTAACACATTTAAGCGGGTTGTACAAACATGCGGCCCTGTTAATGTCTGGTCATATAAACCGGAAACACCAAGGGCACAGCCATCACAAACCCCTTTGGTGATAATATTGGCTGCATAACCCAAATTATCTTTATTCTCCCAAGCGACTTTCATAGTATCACGAATATGTTTTGGTTTTATTTTACCCAGCCCAAATGGAATGGGACTTACCCAGTGTTTTGGTGCCGGCACCATTGATTTTTTCTGCGGCCCCGGATGCAATGTTTTCCCCATAATACGCTCCTCCTCTAAATATTCTAAATACCAACAAAAAACCACCTGGGAAAGAATTCATCGCATAAGAGGATGAATTCTCCAAGGTGGTTAGCCTCATACAGGTTCGCTGCCAACTACCAACAAACTGTCATTCGGTAAAAGTTATTAATTAAATTTATTCACGAAACTCCTATGCTTCCTGTTAAACTTGTAAATGATAAATCTTCTTAATATTCACAACTTGTTCACAATTGATGGTTTTTATATTACCATGGAAGCGCATTCAATTCAAGACATAAACAAACAAAACTCGCTCTCTTGAACTACTCCCTTCATTGTTAGAATGAGTCCAACAATGAAGGGTGCAATTCAAGATTGGCGAGTTTTTCATTTTCGACCTATTTTAAATTTGGGGCCAGAGCAACCTCGGGTGATGTTACCTTGTCATAAAAATCAACAAATTTATCACGGTCCTCGCTATCGCGGTACGCCATTGCGACACGTGGATGCTCATTCAGTACACCAGAAATCATATAAGGAATGATATACCCCCACTCCCACTGTTGTCGCATCTCCAGCATATGCTTCTCTATGATGCCAAGAACTGGCTTAAGCTCATAGCTTGGTTTTTGAATGTAGCTGACCAAAAGCTCTGTGTTGCAGTTACCAGCTGCACGGCCCATGCCATAAACGGAAGAATCCAAAAATGTAACGCCATTTCGAATTGCCGTCAAAGTATTAGCGAATGCAAGCTGCATGTTGTTATGGGTGTGGATACCAAGCTGCTTGTTAGGAATCAACTCTTTGAACTTTTTCACTTGATGGTCGATATCAACAGGATCTAGGCTTCCGAAAGAATCAACAATGTACACAACATCGACAGGACTCTCTTTCACCAATTGAAACGCTTTGATCAGCTGTTGTTCAGGTACACTTGATAAAGCCATGATATTTAAGGATGTTTCATAGCCCAAATCATGAAACATTTGCACTAACTCTAATCCTTTATCCACTTCCCGGATATAACACGCCACTCGAATCATATCCAATACGCTTTGTTCTCTCGGAAGAATGTCGTTTGGATCAACTCGTCCAATATCAACCAAAGCAGAAAGCTTGGTAAACTTTTTCTCAGGAATAATTTCTTTTAGGAAATTATCGTCTAGAAATCTCCATGGATTTGGCTCAGTCGCTTTAAGAAGCTTTGGAGAATTTTTGTAGCCGATCTCCATGTATTCAACACCGGCTTCACTAAGGCCATTATACAAATCTTGAACAAATTCGACACTGAAGTCCCAATTGTTAACCAAGCCTCCGTCTCGAATGGTACAGTCTAATATTTTGGTGCGTTGTTCCATGATCGTTTTTCCCCCTGTTTCCATCAATTAAGAATATTATTTTTAACTTTCATGCTTTTAAGTACTAAAATAACTTATGGTGTTTATATCATAATTTGTTCAGATAAGTCAATCTATTTACCAAAAATACTCTCTCTGAATCTAGTATGTATGTGTTATGGAATAAAAAAACTGCCCATCATTTTGAGCAGTTCCATTCTATTAATTACAATAATTAACCCGCCAACTGCAGCTTAATCTCGATAACGTCCCTTAAATCACCTTACTAGCTTATAAATAGTCATTTTTGGGTGATTGAATAATAATTCGTGTGTTTAACTCATTAGCCAAAAGCAGAATAAAGTCCTTGCTAAGATTTAACTTAATAGCAGAATTAAATGCTTCTAGCAAATGTTCATTGCTTAGGTTTTGCATTTGTGTCTCACTCCACTTTACTCAAATACCTTCTTTCAATTAAGAATATAAGAAAGGAATACTAAGTTGTAAAATGTCATCAGCCATTGTAACTCATTGTTTATTTTTCAAAAACTTGTGCAATTATGAATGTGGTTTCTTTAGATTTTTATTTTATTTACTTGGAGCAACAAGTATACGTACGCTATCTTCTAATCGTTCAGCAATATTGTGATGAGTTTTCCTAGCTTGTGTTAAATAGTTGTCTGTGACAGCTTCCCAAGCATTAAATGCTTCATTGGTATATTTAATGAATGACTCGCTATTTTGTTCAACAAGCTTTTCTGATCTTTCCATTAAATCAAAGGCTGTGTTAATTGGAGTTAAATAAAGCTCCTCTAGTTTACTAGCTGCTTCACTTACTTGTCCTTTTAAAGATTCAGTCACTTCTTGAGTAGCTTCATTTGTTTTAATAATAGAGTTTTGGAATAAGCCATTACGCAAATCGCTTTTAAATTTTGTTGCTTGCTCATAGAGACCCTTTAACGTTTTGCGGTAAACTCCATTGAACTTAGTTGTTTCCTTAATAGCTTTTAAGTAAAGTTCTTGGCGTTGTGCTCTATATTCTCTTGTACGAGTTACTGCACCTTCAATTTGATCCCAAAATGTTTCAATAAATGACTCTGTAACATAACTTGTTTCTTTTTGCTGCTCTACCTTTTGAATTTCAACTTTTGCAACCTCTACTTTTGGAGCCTCTACCTTTTTAACCTCATTTTTTACGACATCTTCTTTTTGAATTACCTTTTGGGCCATCTTTATTCCTCCTCATTTACTTTGTAAATTTCTCTATTTTATCCTCTAAATGAAAAAAGAGGTATGTAGAGTTCAAGAATACTAGGTCACGATTATGTTTTACAAAAATACCATATATGTATTTTACACATATAGGTCATGATTCGTCAAT
>NZ_JBALPP010000204.1:0-8120 GCF_036965425.1 Neobacillus drentensis
CAAAAAGAAGACCAATTCACTGAATTGGTCTTCTTTTTGTTAATAAAGTTTAAAATTCTGCATTACCAGTTGTTCTTGGGAATGGAATGACGTCCCTAATGTTTGACATTCCTGTTAGATACATAATTAAGCGCTCAAAGCCAAGCCCGTAGCCTGAATGCTTTGTTCCGCCGTATTTTCTTAATTCTAAATACCACCAATAATCTTCTTCATTCATACCAAGTTCGTTAATTTTACCTGTAAGTACATCTTCGCGTTCTTCACGCTGGCTGCCGCCGATTAGCTCACCAATTCCTGGAACAAGCAAATCAGTCGCGGCCACTGTTTTGTCGTCTTCATTTAAACGCATATAGAAAGCTTTAATTTCCTTTGGATAATCCGTAACGAAAACAGGACGCTTAAATACCTTTTCACACAAATAGCGTTCGTGTTCTGTTTGCAGATCCAATCCCCATTCAACTGGATATGCAAACGTTTCTTTGGATTCTTTTAATAAATCAATGGCTTCCGTATAGGTTACCCGGCCAAATTCAGCAGTGTGAGCATTATTTAAACGGTCTAATAAACCTTTTTCAATGAAGCTGTTAAAGAAGTTCATTTCCTCTGGAGCTTGTTCCAATACGTAACCAATCACATATTTAACCATCTCTTCTGCAAGGTCCATAATATCCGGAAGTTCAGCGAATGCGAGTTCGGGCTCAATCATCCAGAATTCAGCAGCATGCCTTGCAGTGTTTGAGTTTTCTGCTCTAAAAGTTGGCCCAAAAGTATAGACATTGCGGAAGGCCAAAGCAAAGGCTTCAGCAGAAAGCTGTCCGCTAACGGTTAGATTGGTCTCTTTGTTAAAGAAATCCTTTGTTAGATCCGTTTTTCCTTCGTCATTTTTTGGAAGGTTGTCCATATCAAGTGTGGTTACACGGAACATTTCCCCTGCCCCTTCAGTATCACTGCCTGTGATAATCGGAGAGTGAACATAAACAAAACCTTTATCCTGGAAAAATTTATGAATTGCATAGGACGCTAAAGACCTAACGCGGAAGACCGCAGAGAAAGTGTTTGTTCTTGGTCTTAAGTGAGCGATCGTCCGTAAGTATTCAAAGGTATGCTTTTTCTTCTGTAAAGGATAATCTACAGTAGAGATTCCCTCAACGACAATGGTTGTTGCTTTAATTTCAAAAGGCTGCTTAGCTTGAGGAGTGTGGATGAATTCTCCTTCCACTTTTATCGTAGAGCTAATTGGCAGCTTGGCAATTTCTTTAAAGTTCTCTAATTGATCATCGAAAACGATTTGCACACCTTTAAAGAAGCTGCCATCATTTAATTCAATGAAACCAAAGGTTTTGGAATCACGGATCGTTCTAACCCAGCCGGATAATTGAACTTTCTGATCCACATAAGTTTCTGTATTTCGGTACAAATCCTTAATCAAGGCTTGTTTCATCAGTAAATCCTCCTATGTATTACTTAATGGATAAATAAAAACCCTTCCTCCCAAAGCGGGACGAAAGGTAGAATTTGGCATTAATATCGTTTTTCTTTTATCCCTTCAATATTATACAAAAAATTTACCTCAATAAGCAATATACAACAAATTAAGGCTCAAGAAATTCTAATATTTCATTCTCACTACCTCTGTAGAAAACCGTCTTCCAGCCATTTTTAAGGGTATATGGACCTTCATCAGGAGTAATTCCAGCTTTTAAAAACTTTTCTATAATATCATCTATACTTTTTGTTTCAAAACATAGATGAACATTTCCAGGAGGAGATTCCTCTTGATTTACTTCAATAAGTTCAAGAAGGAAATCTCCATTCCGTAAAAATAGGATTTCTTCACCATCAAACTCTACCTTTCCATCCTCAATAAACCCCAATAAATTTATATAAAAAGCCTTAACAATATGAACGTCAGTAACTTCTATTGCGTAATGGTGGAGTTTTAACATACTATTCTCCTGTCATTATAGAATAAGATTCATATCGCCAAATTCATGCCATAAATAGCCCAATGAGATCGCCTCTTGATAGGCATTGAATAAATCCTTCTGTTTGATGAAGGCTGAGAGCATATCTAAATGGCTTGCTTCTGGTTCATGCATTCCTGTAATAATTCCATCAGCGATTTTTGCTTTGTAATTCTGCTTTATATATAGATTTGTCCATCCAGATAAACAACCGTTTCCAGCAGCCGTTTCCATTGCGCGGACAACTGTCGTACCAACTGCAATTACCCTTTTACCATTCATCTTTGCCTGTAAAATATCCTCCCATGCCTCAGCTGGAATGTTATATTCCTCACTGTTTTCAGTTGGTGAATGTTCCCACTTATCATCTAATAAATAACTTAGCCCTGTATGAAGCTGGATAAAAACAAGCTTTATCCCCTTTTTCTGTAGTTTAAATAATAATTCCCAGCTGAAAGCACGGCCTGCTGATGGCATTTCAACAGATCCAGGATGAATGGCAAAAACCGTTTGATAATAATCGAGTCCCCAAGGGATATTAATATATTCATATCGGACCGGCTCCCCGATTGCATAGATTTCATTATATAAGTCAGAACCACGTTGATTAAACTGGATAGTAATAAACGGGGTATTATTAGGTGCAGATAACACCTCCCCGGTCAGACTCGGTGAAAAGACAAGCGAATCTCCATTTTCTACCCTCTCAGTAACAGCCAGCGCTTCCCAAGTGCATTCATTTATCCTTCGAGCTAAGCGGATTTCAATTTCACTATAGATTAATTTCCCAATGCGCAGCAATTCCGATTTTAATATTGCTGGTACTGTTCTGCTGCTGTTTAGAACAAGGACATCACCGGTTCTTAAATAGTCATCAAGATTAAAAAAGTGATCATGTGATGTTTGCCCTGTATTGCGGTCTAGGACCATCATTTTAACCTGGTCCCTCCGGACTCCTCTTCTTTCTGGCGGCATGGAGGCATTTAAAACAGAAGGCAGTTCAAACTTAAGCGTTTCTTGAAGCATCTTCAACACTCCCTTGGAGGAATTCCTGTGCTTTGAATCGCTGTCCGTTTACCCTCTTAGATTTATCAGAGGCAAGGTAAAGAAATACCTCGACAACATCATTGGGATTGGCTAATTCATAGTCACAATCGGGTACTGCTAATTGGTGCATCTCTGTATCCATTTCACCAGGGTCGACCATATTTACCCGGACACCCGTATCGCCCACCTCATCTGCCCATGTTTCCGTTAGTCCTTCAACCGCAAATTTTGAAATCCCGTAGGCTCCCCAGCCAGCATATCCTGTGTTACCCGCTTCTGATGTTACATTTATGACTGAGCCGTTATTTCTAAGCAGCATGCCAGGCAGCACCCTTCTTGTGACTAAAAACGGGCTCACCGCATTGACTCTTAATACCTCAACAAAATTTTTCTCTGGAAAATCCAATAGTAATGGTATCGGACTGGGTCCCAAGATCGAAGCGTTATTTATCAAAACATCAATTTTCCTATAGGCATTCTCTGTAACCGCCACAAATCTTTCTACATCTCTTGATTTAGAAATATCAGCCGTTACCGCAATTACATTAGGTGCGCCAAGGGCTTCAGCTTCTTTTTTGACGTTTTCTAAATCACGTTCACCTCTTGCACAAATTGCCAAGCTAGCTCCTTTTCGAGCAAATGCTAATGTTAATGCTTTCCCTAATCCCTTTGATGCACCAGTAATCATCACTACTTGATTATTTTCCATTTTACAAAACCCCTTACGAATTTATTTGTTTTCTATGGTTTTATCATATGGAAATTGTATTTTAATCACCTCGTAAAGAAGCTTGATTCTAGCTACGACTTTAGTCTAATATTTTTTAATAATTTTCAGAAAATTAGCAGGAAAATGAATATTGAGGGTCGAATTATATAAAAAAGTTCGATTCTTGATTAATGAGGAGTGTTTGCAGTGGATAAGATTACGTGCATTGCCTATCTTCTTTACAAGTCTTCTAAGAATCAAGACATCAGAGAAAAAGCCATCCAATTATTGAATGGCGATGTATCAGTGCGAGAGTTAAAGAAAAATATTTCCATTCAAGCCCATCTTGTCGTTGTTGAATCCTTACTTAAGAAAAATCAAATTGACAAGAATGAGGTGCAGCTATTTGTGGAGGAATTTATGACTGTTGAGGTATAAGGCTTCCTTTTAGGAAGTTTCCTATTCAATTGATTTTTGATAGCATAATATTCCACTTCCATTTTTGGATAGTGACGTTTTATAATAAACAAATCCTTTCGACTCCCAAAAATGCTGCGCTTTTTTATTTTCTTGTAACACACCAATTCGGACAGTGTCCAAACCTCGTTTTAGCATCTCTTTTTCAAATAGTGCATAGGCCTGTGCACCAAAACCATAACCTTGATAATCACCATGTATCATCAATAAACCTAACCACGGATAATGATCATTTGGATTTTCCAGCATAAAATCAATAACGCCAATATAGGTGTCATCGAGTTTAATGAAAGAACAAATTGTGTTTTGATTTAAAAATTCATCTTCAAGGTCTTCTAGATTCCTTGTTTCTTTACCGTTTTCAAACACATTATACTCAGGGTTTGAATTAACTATTTCAACAGCAATATACAGTGTATCTTTCTTTATCTCTTCAAAAAACATCGACATAATTGATCACCTAACTATCCATTTTTGGAACCATTATATCAAAAAACCATTATTAACTTTAGCAAACTTTCAAATTCAATATAGAAAAGAAAGGTGATTCCAATGGTACAAGTTGAAGTAACAATTACATTTGAAGGCAGAAGCTATTTAACGAATGTCATAACTACTCGAGACACTACCGATGAAGAAATTCTGCGACTTGCTTTTGAACAAGTTCAAAAGCAATGGAAAAAATAATCTCTCCCTAAAAACACAGCAGCGTGCTAATGCTGCTGTGTTACTTATTTAATTAACTTTTTTAATTGATGGGAATGAATTTTACTAAGTGACCAATACGAAATAATTGAACCAATCAAGGCTAACAGCATATCCCATTGGGTATCCCACACATCCCCCTGTGTACCGAGGAATGCATCAGCTGCTTCCCCGGTCAAAATCGCCACGGTAAATTCAACTAATTCATAAGCAGCGCTAATAGCCAAGCACATGCATACTACCGTTACCGGGAGCCATTTCGTATTTTTTAAAGGAGAAGTTCTAATCAATAATTCGCGAATAATGATGGCTGGAATAAAACCTTGAGCAAAATGACCGAGCCGGTCATAATAATTTCGTTCAAAGCCCCAAATTTCCTTAAACCAGTTAAATAAAGGCATTTCAGCGTATGTATAATGCCCTCCAATAAATAAAATACAGGAATGAATAAGGACTAAGAAATAAACAAGAGAGGTAAATTGGAAAAAACGATAGGAAAATAATAATATTAATACCCCAATTAAAGCTGGTATTACCTCCAGCCACCAAGTAAATCGGTCATGGGGATGGACTGCTGACCAAATTAGCACAATGGAGAACAATAATAGAAAAACGATTAAGTATTGTTGCTCCTTTAGCATGTTAGTTGCCTCCTTTCAAATTACGAAAAAGCTGCAAGATTCTCAAAACCTGCAGCTTTTCACATTGATTAAATTATTACATAGGTATCTTTCGGAACAGAATTTAATAACGGATTAATCGGACCTGCTGCAAATAGGTGCAATTCGTGCATGGCCCTAGTGCAGACCGTATAAAAGAGCTTTCGTTCATTTTCACTTTTATAAGCTGAACTATCGTACAAAATGACCGCATCGAATTCTATCCCCTTTGCAAGATAAGACGGAATCACCAGAATGCCTTTTTCATAAGAAATCGTACCTTTCTCGATTAAATGTATTGAGACATTATTTTTTAGCGCCTCAAACACGCCTTTACTTTCCTCTGCTGTGCGGCAGATAACGGCGATTGTCTTATGCCCCTGTTTCTCATAGCCCTTGATTTTCTCAGTGATGAGAGAAAATAGCTGTGATTGTTCTGCCTTTTCTAGAATTGGCTTACTGCCTCTCCTGTTAAATGGTTCAATTTTATCTCCGCCGTCTATCAACCCACTCGTAAATTCAACTATTTCTCTAGTAGAACGATACGTTTTTGTTAAAACATACGTTTCAATGTCCTCACCTTTCAGGTCTAAATCTGTTAACACAGTCTCGGAGCCCGTCGCGCCTGAAAAGATGGCTTGATTGAAATCACCTAGCAACGTCATCTTACTATACGGGAATAATTTTTGAATAAAAGCATATTGAAATGGTGTATAATCCTGCGCTTCATCAATAAAAATATGGCGGATAGAAGTATTCGATCTTCGCCCTTGAATTAAATCCTGAAGATAGACATATGGAGTGGCATCTTCATAAGGTATTTCCCCATTTGTTAATTTATCGACAGTTTGCCTGCCAAAATTGTCCCAGTTGGCTGGCAAAGTCTCCATTATTCCATCTCTCAATTCAAAAATTTGCCGATAAATCCCCGCCATGTCGATAAATTTCAAATTTTTCACCCTTGCAAATAAAGGTTTAAATTTTTCTTTCACTACCATTTCAGCTAGAAGTTTTTGTTCTCTTTCAAAATCATCAAACGTATTCTCAGTGAAATGTTTCTTCTCTAACAGCTGCTTGTATGCCTCCATGTAATCTTCTTTTTCAAGAAATTGAATTTCTTCCTCCACCCAGCTTCTTGAACGCTCACGTTTCATCGCACGCTTCAATTCTTTTATTAACCATTCTTTAACAAGCTGAATCCGATTTGGCATGGTGTAATTCTTATCTAAATTATAAAAATACCGATGGATTTCATTTTTCGAGATTAACACATCACCTCTAAAGATTAAATCTCTAAAAAGCAAACCATCATTTGATAAATTGGATGCATACTGATCGATGATGTGTTTAAATTCGAGGCTTGCCTTAAATCGGATGCCTGAAACTCTACCATGAAATTCCTCGTCATTTTGTCCGTTTAACAAATACTCCATCTGATTGAATGGGTCTTCTACTTCAAATTCATGACCCAAACGGTGATTAAGGAACTCCATAAAAGTCGCTTGCTGCATATTTTCTTCTCCAAGTTCAGGAAGCACTGTAGCCACATAGCTATTAAACAAAGGATTTGGAGAAAATAGCATAATATTTTCTGACTTTAAGGTATCACGATATCGATATAATAAATAAGCTACCCTCTGCAGGGCTGCTGATGTTTTCCCGCTTCCCGCTACTCCTTGGACAATCAGTAATTTACTTTTTTCATTTCGGATGATCAGATTTTGCTCACGTTGAATTGTCGCAACAATGCTTTTCATTTGTGTGCTTGCGTTATTCCCAAGCACTTCCTGAAGCATTTCATCGCCAATTGTTACACCGGTGTCGAACATCCCTTTTATTTCTGAAGCGCGAATAATAAATTGTCGCTTTAATTTCATTACTCCTTCAATGTTTCCATCCATGGTTTTATAATGAGCTGGTCCTGGAGAATAATCATAATAAAGGCTCGAAATAGGCGCTCGCCAATCATAAATTAAAAAATTTTCGTCATCCTGGTCCATAAACGAAGCAATTCCCAAATAGACACTTTCTGTTGCCTTTTCTCCATCCTCTAAAAAATCAATTCTTCCAAAGTACGGGGAGTATTTAAGCCGATCCAGCGTTTTAAGGTGTTTATCCAATTGTTTATGGGTCCGTTCCCGCTCAGAAAGTAATTCTGATTGCTGCTTAATACTCGCTGCCGTTTCGATAACATCATCAGGATCATCCAAATTGACGGTAACATCTTCCCAAAAGGTTTTTCGAAGCTCTAAGACGTCTGAACTAACTTTGCCGGTATTGTGCATTAATTTATTTTCTTTTTTTTCAATTTCTTCGACAACCTCAAGTACCCGATCTTGTTCCATTTGCCAAACTTTATTCTGTTTTTCGTTCATGAAATCACTCCCCAGAAAAAATTTTGGTCCTTTTGTTTGACTTTCACAAACTAATATGTTAATGTTATTATAGGGTATTTTATTCAATAAATAACACATTACATATTAAACCAAAAATCATTTTATCATGCTTTTTCCTTTTTCACAAGTAAATTTTGAAACTAATAAGCAAATGCCATTTGGC
>NZ_JBALPP010000205.1:0-5783 GCF_036965425.1 Neobacillus drentensis
ACTATTTTGCAAAAAAGGTGGCAGGCGACTCAGCAAACGTGGAACTTTTAATACCAAATGGTGTAGAACCACATGATTGGGAACCGACAGCTAAGGATATGGCAAAAATTCAAGACGCAGATGTTTTTATTTACAATAGCCAATACTTTGAACTTTGGACTGAAAAGGTATTGAAAAGTATTAATGATTCTAAATTAAAGGTTGTTGAAGCTTCCAGTGGGATTAAATTGATGGATGCACTGGAATCCGAGGAAGGGGAGGAGCATACTGCTTCTAAAGATCCACATGTCTGGCTTTCTCCTGTGTTAGCTCAGCAAGAAGTTAACACAATTGCTAAGGCTTTGGAACAGGCAGATCCTAGTAATAAAGACCAATTTCAAAAAAATGCAACGGCTTTAAATTCTGAGTTAGCAGATTTGGATCACTTATATAAGGAGACTATCGATAAAGCTAAGAGGAAAGAATTTGTTACACAACATGCTGCATTTGGATACTTGGCAAAACAATATGGACTGACACAAATTCCTATCGCAGGATTGTCACCCGATGTTGAACCAACATTAGGAAAATTAACTGAATTAACAGAGCTGACAAAGAAGAAAAATATCAAAGTTATTTATTTTGAGGAGATGACATCTTCAAAAGTGGCGGAAACGTTAGCTAAAGAAATAGGTGCTAAAACGGAAGTATTCAATCCCTTAGAAGGATTAACGAAAGAAGAGCAACAACAAGGATTAGACTATTTTGGTGTTATGAAAAAAAATCTGGATGCATTGAAATTATCGATTTTAGATTAATTAGTTCACGCTACCTTTTTAGTGCTTTTTCTTTTTGATCTAAAAGGGCAGCGTTTTGTTGGATTTCAAACTAAAAGTGTCAATTTTTTAAAGTGACAATGCTTCAAATAACATAATTTACATATCGAGATTGACAAAATATAAAGAGCTAATGTAAAATTCAAATCGTAATGATTTCGATTTATTGAAAGGAGGAAAGTATATGAGAGTAAAAATAACTTTGCAATGTACAGAAACAGGGGATCGAAATTACATCACTATTAAGAACAAAAGAAATAATCCTGAAAGGCTTGAATTAAGAAAATATTCTCCTAGATTGAAGCGTTATACAATACATAGAGAAACGAAGTAGATATTTTGCAGAGTTGATGGTTAAATCTGCGGACATTAACAATGTTCCAATGATTCATGGATAAGTATAATGTTTAAATCGTAATGATTTTGATTTGAAAAAAAGGAAAGGAAGGATAAAATGAAAGAAAGTAAAATTCCAGTAACCGTTTTAAGTGGCTATTTAGGTGCAGGTAAGACAACATTATTAAATTATATTCTTCAAAACCGTGAGGGATTAAGAGTTGCGGTTATCGTCAATGACATGAGCGAAATTAATGTAGATGCCGAATTGGTTAAACAAGGAGGCGGGCTTAATAGGACGGAGGAAAAACTGGTAGAACTAACGAATGGATGTATTTGTTGTACTTTAAGAGAAGATCTTTTAAAGGAAGTGGAACGGCTCGTCCAAAAAGGAAACATTGATTACATTGTGATTGAATCAACTGGTATTAGCGAGCCAGTCCCAGTTGCTCAAACATTTTCTTATATTGATGAAGAATTGGGGATTGACCTGACCAAGTATTGTCGGCTAGATACCATGGTCACGGTGGTAGATGCAAATAGGTTTTGGCACGATTTTGCGTCTGGCGACCTTCTATTAGAAAGAAATCAGGCATTAGGTGAAGCTGACGATCGATCTGTTGCGGACTTATTAATAGACCAAATTGAGTTTTGTGATGTGTTAGTCCTAAATAAATGTGATTTACTAGAAGAGGAGCAATTAAGACAACTGGAGGTATTTTTAAGAAAGCTCCAGCCTGAAGCAAAATTCCACCGTACCGTAAACGGAAAACTTCCACTTAAAGAGGTATTGAATACAGGTTTATTTAATTTTGAAACAGCAAGCCAGTCGGCAGGATGGTTAAAAGAATTAGCCGCACCTGAGCATAACCCTGAAACGGAAGAGTATGGGATAAGCTCCTTTGTTTATAGAAGTTCGGTTCCATTTCATTCTGAAAGATTTAATCGATGGGTAGAGGAAATGCCTGAAGTCATTGTGAGGGCAAAGGGAATTGTATGGTGTGCAACTAGAAATGACTTAGCTTTATTATTCTCGCAAGCTGGTCCATCGATACAATTGGAGCCTGTTTCTTACTGGATAGCTTCTTTACCTTCTGAACAGCAAGCTCAGTATTTTGAAGAAAATCCTGAATTAAGAGATGATTGGGATGAAAAGTATGGAGATCGGAAAAATGAACTTGTCCTCATTGGAATCGACATGGATAAAAATCTTGTAAAAGCCTCTTTAGACAAATGTTTGTTGACCGATGAGGAGATCACACAAAATTGGAATGAAATGAATGATCCTTTTGTATGGACCATTACGACACCAGTGTAAGATATAAATTTAGCTCTTCCAACAAATAACCTGACAATTAAGAGTATTTAGTAACAATATTTTTACTTATTCCACACAGGGGTATCGTTGAAGCGCTTTGTCCTTTTTATGTGAGAAAAAGTAAGTTTGTGGAGAAATGTACTTAATGTGACGGGTGCAAGAGTTAATGAAGGGAACCGCTGCGGCGATTCTTTTTTCCTGTTGTGCTTAGGGATGGAGATTAGTTGAAGAACGTACTGCCATAAAATTGGCAGTTTTTTATTGTATGGCAATATTTGATTTCAATATTAATAGGTATTTTTTATGATATTGAAAAAAGTAACTGCATACTAATATTAATGTGTTAATAAATGTGATTTGTTGTTAAAACTTCACACATTTTTCACATTTGTATATTGTTTATGTTTTATTAGTATATTATTCTTTTGTATGAAAGCGATTGAATTTCAATTTAACTGGTCGCTTACATAGGTATTAAGTAAAATACCAAATGAGGGGGAAATGTATTAATGAAACGTACAATGAAAAAGATTTCTAAAGTGTTTTTGCCGACACTTTTAAGTTTGTTCTTATTATCAACAGTGGCAAGTGCCCATGTTACAGTCATACCGAAAACGTCCACAACAGGTGCTTGGGAAACGTATACCGTTAAAGTTCCGGTTGAAAAGGAAGTTGCTACAACAAAGATTACGATAAAAGCGCCTGCTGGTGTAGAAATTAAGTCATATCAGCCAGTTCCTGGATGGAAGTATTCTGATGAAAAAGATGCAAACGGAATCGTAAAATCATTTACATTTGAAGCAACAGGTGAAGGGATTTTACCTGGACAATTCCAATCATTTACTTTTGTTGGTGAAAATCCAGAGAATGCCACAAAAGCTGCGTGGGATGCTTTTCAATACTATAAAGATGGCAGTGTAGTAGAATGGACTAAAGACGAAGGTGCAGACACACCTCACTCAATCACAGATATTGTTGCGGGAGCAGCAACAGATGATCATCATGATGATACTGCTAAAACGGAAGAAACTAAAAAGGAAGAAGCAAAAACAGCTGATGTAAAAACAACTGCAACTGATAAATCTAATTCTCTTCCACTAATTTTATCAGTGGTTTCAGTTCTATTATCATTAATTGCTCTTGTGCTTGCATTCCGTAAAAAGAAATAATAAAGCATAAAATGACCTATTCAACAGTTGAATAGGTCATTTTTTTAAGTTCAAATTCAAAATCGAATAGATTTTATCCTATTCTACATTAATAACAAAAGGTATGGTCAATATATGCCCATTGACGTTAAATTGTCCCCAAACTTTGTAAACGCCCTTTGTCGGGAAGTAAGTCATGAATATAACTTCTGGTCCTTTCCCCGTGACATACATGGGATGAATATGCATGAACTGTGTTACTTCTTTATCAATCGCTACTGCATGTCCAACTGTGCCCAAATAAGGCTTTAAATTGGTTAGAGTTATATTGTGAAATAATACACTTAAACAAACGGGTGCAAGAGTTGAAGGTCCAGCTGCCAGACAGGTAGCTTTTTCTTTTTGTGCTAACGGGGCAGGATAGTTTAAGAAGAAAAGAGAATCTATTTACATCCGTTAATACAGTGGGAGAGGAAATTAATTTGGAGATAATTATTGGAATAGGTGTAATTATAACGATTTTTTCAATAGAAGTTCAGTTGAGGAAATTAAATAAAACAAACCAAATGATAGTTGAATTGTTAAAGGAGATAAAGAATAAAGAATAAAGAATGACTAATCGAACTAACGGATGCAAGAGTTAAAGATTGGGATGGCTGCGGCGATCCTTTTTCTTATTTCGCTAACGAAGCAGAATAGTTCAATATAAAGACAAATTTATTTAAAAAAGGCTATGTTAAATCCTGATGTTGATCTTTACGATAAGAAAACCGCCTTGTTGAAGAGGCGGCTTATTGAGCTATCGTATCCGTCTTAATCTGCTTTAGGAGACAAGGTCATCTAACCGTCTGGTAAACGAGGGCTATGGCTCCAGAATCAAATGTCTTGTTTTCAATAAGTTTAAGATTGACCTTCTCCTTGAGACCTTGGAATAACGGCAACCCGCTGCCGATCAGGACGGGAGAAACTGTAATTTTATACTCATCTATTAAATCAAGCTGCATAAGGTAGTGTGCTAACCTAGGACTGCCGAGGATGACCATATCCTTGCCTGGCTGCTGTTTGAGGTTCTTGAACTCTTCCTCGACATCTTCTTTCACCAGTCTGGAATTGTTCCATTCGACTTTCTCCAGCGTCGTGGAAAAAACGATTTTCGCTGTCTTTTCGATCCACTCGGCATGATTCCGTTCATGCTGCGAAGCTGAAGGGTCCGATGGCACAGATGTCCAGTAACTGTGCATCATCTGATAAGTCCCACGTCCCCATATGACAGTGTCGGCAGTACTCAGAATATCTTTCGAGTGTTTCTCAAAGTCAGCATCGTAGGAAACCCAGCCAATGTCCATTTCACCTTTCGGACCTTCTACAAAACCGTCAAGCGATGCGTGCAGAAATAGAACGAGTTTTCTCATTTTTAGTTCTCCTTTGTTCATGAGGGATTTGGATTGCTAATCTATTAACAATTATAAGCAGAAAGCCGAAGTTTGTCATTCGTGTCGGTCACAGAAAACAGGCATGATTTCACCAACATATTTTTCTTATTCGATGCTGTATTCTCATATTCCTTGCTGTCTAAGTAAATGGTGTGTTCGACAACTGGAATTGTCCTTTGATTTGGTCGACTTCCCAAATTATTAAGGGCAATCTATTTTATAGAAATTTTGAAGATTATAGAGATATTTATATGCCATTTGAGAATCTTTTCTTTTTTTCAGACGCAGGTAATGGCGATTTATTTTGTTATGCAATATTAAAAAACGGGGACCATTGAAAAAACGATATTTATGTTTGGAATCACGAGGATGATAGTCGAACCTGGATAGCAGCTTCACTAAAACATTTTATTGAAGGTTGGATTACTGGTGAGATTGGTGTATAGTTGGCTTGAAAAAAATGGAGTTTATGAAGGATTACACTTAAAGTAACGGGTGCGATCGTATTATGGGGTTAACCAGTTTTTACTGGTTGACCTTTTTTATATAGGACCTATTATTTCAGTAGTCAGGGTAGAACGTACGGGTGCGTGGGAGATTGATCTCGTCAACTGAACTGTTCGCCCCCTACTTGTGGAATGATGTTTGAGGCTGGTTGGGACATTTGATCTCGTATAACAAGCGAAGCTATGGAACTACAAGGAGGAATAGGGATAACTGGTGACTAAAACTG
>NZ_JBALPP010000206.1:0-3243 GCF_036965425.1 Neobacillus drentensis
AGCGCAAATCAACAGCTAAATATATAATTATTTAATGAGGAAATAATTTTTTCAGCATAATGGTGGACAAGGTATGTGTCATTATATAAAATGAAAACGGAGTCAATTTTAGAAGAGTTTGATAGGAGGATGGGAAATGAATATCCATGAGTATCAAGGCAAAGAGATCCTCAGAAAGTACGGGGTAGCGGTTCCTAATGGAAAAGTGGCCTTTACTGTTGAAGAGGCAGTGGAAGCGGCAAAAGAACTAGGAACACAAGTATGTGTAGTTAAGGCGCAAATCCATGCAGGCGGACGGGGGAAAGCCGGTGGTGTTAAAGTTGCGAAAAACCTTGATGAGGTTCGTACATATGCTAATGAAATCTTAGGTAAAACATTGGTAACACACCAAACAGGCCCTGAAGGAAAAGAAGTTAAACGCCTCCTAATTGAAGAAGGCTGCGACATCAAAAAAGAATACTATGTAGGTTTAGTATTAGACCGCGCCACTTCTCGAGTTACGTTAATGGCTTCTGAAGAAGGCGGAACGGAAATTGAAGAAGTTGCAGAAAAGACACCTGAGAAAATTTTCAAAGAAGAAATCGACCCGGTTATTGGCCTTCAGCCATTCCAAGCACGTCGTATTGCCTTCAATATTAACATTCCGAAGGAACTAGTCAATCAAGCTGTTAAGTTCATGATGGGCTTATACAATGCTTATATTGAAAAAGATTGCTCAATTGCTGAAATTAATCCGCTTGTTGTAACAGGTGACGGAAAAGTTATGGCACTTGACGCAAAATTAAACTTTGACTCTAATGCTTTATTCCGTCAAAAAGACGTATTAGAGTATCGTGACCTTGAAGAAGAAGATCCAAAAGAGATCGAAGCTTCAAAATATGATTTAAGCTATATTGCTTTAGATGGAAATATCGGCTGTATGGTTAACGGTGCCGGACTTGCCATGGCAACAATGGATATCGTAAAACACTACGGCGGAGACCCTGCAAACTTCCTTGATGTTGGAGGCGGCGCCACAGCAGAAAAGGTTACAGAAGCATTTAAAATTATCCTTTCTGATCCAAACGTAAAAGGTATTTTTGTTAATATCTTCGGCGGAATCATGAAGTGTGATGTTATTGCTGAGGGTGTTGTAGAAGCTGCGAAGCAAGTTGGACTGAATATCCCTCTAGTTGTTCGTTTAGAAGGAACGAATGTTGACTTAGGTAAGAAGATTTTGGCTGAGTCAGGACTTAACATTACTGCTGCAGAATCCATGGCTGACGGTGCACAAAAAATCGTTTCATTAGTGAAATAGGATCCGTAGAAAGGGGAATTAACGTGAGCGTTTTTATTAATAAAGATACGAAAGTTATTGTTCAAGGGATTACAGGTGCAACAGCCCTATTCCATACAAAACAAATGCTTGAATATGGTACACAAATCGTTGGAGGTACAACTCCAGGCAAGGGCGGCATGGAAGTTGAAGGCGTGCCTGTATTTAATACTGTAAAAGAGGCAGTTGAAGCAACTGGCGCAAATGCTTCAGTTATTTATGTACCTGCTCCATTTGCAGCAGATGCCATTATCGAAGCAGTTGATGCTGGACTAGATCTTGCTATTTGTATCACTGAGCATATCCCAGTTTTAGATATGGTTAAGGTTAAACGTTACATGGAAGGCAAAAAGACTCGTTTAGTTGGTCCTAACTGCCCAGGTGTTATTACGGCAGATGAGTGTAAAATCGGTATTATGCCTGGTTACATTCATACAAAAGGCCATGTTGGTGTCGTATCACGTTCTGGAACATTAACATACGAAGCAGTTCACCAATTAACACAAGCTGGAATCGGACAAACAACGGCTGTTGGTATTGGTGGAGACCCTGTTAACGGAACTAACTTCATCGATGTTTTAAAAGCATTTAATGAAGATCCAGAAACATATGCCGTTATCATGATTGGCGAAATCGGTGGAACTGCTGAAGAAGAAGCAGCTGAGTGGGTAAAAGCTAATATGACGAAACCAGTTGTAGGCTTCATTGGCGGACGTACTGCACCTCCAGGAAAACGTATGGGCCATGCTGGTGCGATCATTTCTGGCGGTAAAGGAACTGCGGACGAAAAAATCCGTGTTATGAACGCATGCGGCATTAAAGTAGCAGATACTCCGTCTGTTATGGGTGAAACATTAATTGAAGTTCTTAAAGAACAAGGTTTATACGAAAAGTGTAAAACACACTAATATTCATTCACCAAGATATTAACAGATAGTCCCTCATAAAATGAGGGGCTATTTCTTTATAAAAAAATGACGTGGAGGTAAGTTTATGGATGATTTTAAAGAAAGACTAGTTGCATTACTACATTATCCGGATATTTCATGGAATACTGTTTTTCGATTACTAAAAAAAGATCCCACTCTTCAAACTTTGGAAAATTCCGGGCTGCATTCATTTGAAAAGTATTTATTCTCACAGACATGCCCTGCTGAACCTTCTGCAAATTCTTCTACCCTAAACCTTCATTCTGAAACTATTCACGAACAAATCCGTCAATATAAAACAAATGATATTTCAGTCATCACGATTTTTGATAAAGAATATCCTACGAATTTAAAAGAAATTTTTCAGCCACCTTGGGCACTATTTGCAAAAGGGGATTTATCGCTGCTAAAAAAAGAACCAAAGCTTGCAGTAGTAGGTTCACGTCAAGCAACACAGTATGGCAAAAATGCGATTAGACTCTTATTCCCTGAATTAATTGAAAATGATGTCCTCATTGTTAGTGGACTAGCTAAAGGAATTGATGCACTTGCGCATGAATATGCAATTAAAAACGGGGGCAATACAATTGCCGTCATAGCAGGCGGATTGTATCATATATATCCAAAGGATAATATGAATTTAGCATTAGAAATGATGAAAACGCAGCTTGTCCTTTCGGAATACCCACCGGATACAAAGCCGCTAAGATGGCATTTTCCTGCACGTAATCGAATCATTAGTGGACTTTCAAATGGAACATTTATAATAGAAGCAAAGAGAAAAAGCGGGTCCTTAATTACAGCCAATTATGCAGTGAATGAAGGAAGAGATGTTTTCTCCTTACCAGGAAGTATTTTTAATCCATACTCAATAGGTGCGAATGAATTAATCCAACATGGGGCAAAACTTGTAACGAAAGCTGAGGATATTTTAGAAGAATTAAGATTAAACTTTAGTAAATTAGAATAAAATTCTAGATAATTGCAGGTTTTTTATTG
>NZ_JBALPP010000207.1:0-1173 GCF_036965425.1 Neobacillus drentensis
CTTTACTATTAAATGTTCAGGTATGTATAGGTAACTGAATTTGAGGAAAAAGTTTATTCATAAGTCCTTCAAGCTTTCCTAGTAATTTAGTAAATTAAGTATTAAATAATGTTCCATTTAGTGCTTCAATATACCTTTTTGCTGACCTTTGAACCACCAAATTTGCATCATCTCTAATAATCAGATTAAATGCGTCATATAATCGATTAAATGTAAAATCATTTACCCTATCTGCAATTCTTTCAACTGTTACACTGGGAAGAGGAATGAAGTTAGGATAACTATACATAAAACTAACCCATTTACGATCAGCCACCACACGTACTATATCTCCACTCAATAAAATTCCATTTTGACTGCTTCCATTTTTCCACTCTAAAACAGTACCGCCTTTATAATGTCCTCCAATTCTTTGAAGGATAAGACCCTCCTGTAATTCTAGAGATTCTCCAGACCAAAAAATGATTTTCTCGCTAGTTCTAGTCACCCATTCTTTATCATCTTCGTGTATGTAAATTGGAGCATCGAATGTTTCAGCCCATTCTACTTGACTAGAGTAATAATGTGGATGTGATAGAGCAATAGCATCAATTCCACCTAATTTATTAATATGTGAAATGGTTGATTGATCAATATATGTAATACAATCCCACAATAAGTTGTAATTTTTATCTTGTACAAGATAAGCTGTCTGTCCGATTCCAAAACTTGGATTAGTCTTTATGCTATGTAATCCTTCTTCCTGGAGCTTAATGCTATTACTATATGTACCCACTTCTATCAGCTCTTCTAATGTGGTCCACACCTGACCTTTGGAACTAACAAATTGTCTTTCTTCCTCACAAATCAAACATTGTTTTGGTGCGTCGTTTGAACTCTCATACTGAACTCCACAAGTTTCACAAATAAAGTTTTTCAAAAAATATCTCTCCTTTACTTAGTGGTTAATCCTTAACAGTTATCGTGATTTCCCTTAATTCCCTTGTTGGTGAAAAATACCAATAAATTTTAAAAAAGTTACTGAAACTAACTAAATAGGTTTCATGTTTGTCTATCTTACTATAGGGTTGATCAGGAACCCTTACTAATAAATTTTGTCCATTATATCTTAATTTCCAATAATAATAATTACCTGTCATGATTGCTCTAACTCCGAAAAACTGCATTTTCTCT
>NZ_JBALPP010000208.1:0-341 GCF_036965425.1 Neobacillus drentensis
ATTTACTTCCAAATAAAGAGATTACTATTGTTTTAAATCCAAAAACAGTTGCAGAAAATAAAGAACTAGAGGAAAAATCTACAGGGTTAATTCATAATACAGCTTTCCTGGAATTTCCTAAGAGAGAGCATACTGGTAATGGACCGATTTGCTTTGGGTATGCATATAAATTTCAATCAACTGATGAATTAGATGTTTTTTTACCTAAGTTAAATAATTAATAATTCGCACACAAAAACACCGTAATTAGCACGGTGTTTTTGTTTATTATTATTTCTTGTTTTACTATTCCTACGTTACTAACCTGCTTCGTAAGTGCAAGAAAAAAGGGATCGCCGCTG
>NZ_JBALPP010000208.1:385-2847 GCF_036965425.1 Neobacillus drentensis
CCAATCTTTAACTCTTGCATCCGTTAGTTGAATAAGGGAGATAATCAATCCCAGTTATTAAAAATTACATCGCCAATTCTTTCTGGTTTCCAATATGCTAGTTGCTTTAATTCAGCACCGTTCAATTTATTTTCATTTTGTATGGTACCTTTTTTTGAATCTGAATTTATTATTTGTTCGTTTAGTTCTTCTGTACCCAGTACACGATAAAAAGGGCTAAACTCACTATTTAATTGAGGTTCATCAATAAAATCAATTTCTCCGAAACTAACAACAGAAGCAAAAGCTATTAAAGGATAATGTGCATTTAACAAGATATGAAAATGTTTATTAAAAGCATTAACTTCCACATCAAAAAAATTAGATTTTTCTTTTGGCTCCTTAAATTCTAAAACCTTTCCTCCATTACTTTTAATGGAATTGAAACATAGAAGTTTAAACTGCTTTCCATCAATCATTGGAGGTCTATTATGTTTCTCATAAAAGCCAGTTATTCCATCAGGAAGTTTCATAAATTACTTCCCCCTTAAATAAATTCAATTAATTATATCCCCTTTTCTTCTTCAAGTATCCTGCATCCGTTAGTGCAATAAAAAAGGGATCGCCGCTGC
The DNA here is from genome assembly GCF_036965425.1 of Neobacillus drentensis. Taxonomy (GTDB): domain Bacteria; phylum Bacillota; class Bacilli; order Bacillales; family Cytobacillaceae; genus Neobacillus; species Neobacillus drentensis_F. The sequence continues at coordinate 997 of NZ_JBALPP010000208.1, forward strand.
AATCGCCATCTTCAACTCTTGCACCCGTTACTTTAAATATATTGTTCACAAACTGTAATCTAATACTGAAAACTGAATCAACGGCCCGTTGCATATTACAAAATAATTTAAAATAGTGAAGAACCCCTTAGAATCGCCTTTTTTCTAATATGGGTTCCCATAAATGTTGTTACTATAAAAATAATGCACATTATAACTATTAAGGGCAACATCATAATTCCAACTCCAAAATTATCATCCTCCAAAGGAAAATAAGTCCGGAGATTTGTTTTGTAAATTATTAAAATGTACATTATTTCATTAATAAATGGAATGTAAAAAACATATTTCCATCTGCCAAATTCGAAATACCTCGTTATTAAGTAGCATATTGGTCCAAAGGCAAGGAAAGAAATTACTGTAATTGTAACTGAGAATGCTGTCCCTTGGTTCAGAGTGAACATTGCTCCTTCATTAAATATTACAAAAACCATTGTTGTTATAAATAAATATAAAACAGTCCGTAACAAATTCCCCATTAATTACACTCCCTATTAAGGATTTATAATAATTTTATCATAAGTATACATAGATTATCTATGTATTTTCATTTTGGAAATTTAATGTTAAAGAGAAAGAATAAAAGTATACATTAACAAACCTGTCCCTTTAGTCGAATAAAAAAGGGATCGCCGCAGCCGCAGCCATCCCATTCTTAACTCTTGCAACCGTCAGTTTAAGTGTAAATTTCACAATCTTTCATAGGCAATAGGTAATTTTATTCTCAATATAAGCATAAAACGGAAAAGCATCCAAACCTGGTTCATTTGGATGCTTTTTTTTACAAACTGAGACGAATATTATTAGAAATTCGCTGTGAGTAATTATTTATCAGTTGCTGTATTCCCCATTGCAATAGAAATTCTATTCCAACTGTTGATTTGATTAATTATCATTACAAGGTCAACATATTGTCTCTCATCAAAATGTTCACGTACTCGTTGATAAAGCTCTTCCGGCACGCGTTTTGTAGGGATTAAAGTTACGTATTCAGTCAATTCAAGAGCTACTTTCTCTGCATCTGTGTAAAATGTGCACTCTCTCCAAGCACTAATACAATATAAACGTTGTTCCGTTTCTCCCATTTTTCTAGCATCCGTTGTATGCATGTTAATACAATATGCACAACCATTTATTTGAGAAGCCCGAATTTTTATAAGTTCACGAAGTTTACGGTCAATACCTGTTGTTTTCGTATACTTCTCCATATCCATCATTATTTTAAGTGCTTCTGGTGCTACATTGTAATAATCAACTCGTTGTTCCAATTTAATTACCCCCTTATATTTCTTTTCCTTTAAGCTAGTATTAATTTAGGTGCTAGTCTTGAAGCAGCTTCTTCAACTTCTTTAGATTCTTTTTGAAATACTTCATTTGGTTCTAGTAAAGAAGCTCCTGCTCGATTGATTTGATAATTTTCAATACCAAGGAAATTGAACATTGGTATATTTTGATCCACTTGCTTGTATGACAAGAATTCCTTTGTCCGTCTTTAAGTAGACCTACTGAGCCATTTTCAGTATATTTAAAAGTTTCTCGTGCGCTCACGATATTGTCCATATAATCTTTTAACTTTGATGGAATATTAAAATTATGCAAAGGTAAAACGATGACATACGTATTTGCACTTTTAAATTGTTGTAAGATCTCGGACATACTCTCCGTTATTTTTTGCTCTTGGCGCTATCATGAATTGATCCTTTATAAACTTTCAAAAAGTGGGTAAAAACCTGCAAGCTAACTGAAGCAGTATCATCTATGTTTTGGATGTGCGTTAATAAATAAGCGTTTTGTTCATTTTTATTTCCCCTT
>NZ_JBALPP010000209.1:0-2389 GCF_036965425.1 Neobacillus drentensis
GTAATATATTCACTTATTTTAACGGCAGCATTATAAATTTTAAGTAAAATTCCTTTCATGCTGACCTCCATTTTAAAAGATTATTAATAATAAGTTTATACAGTAATGGATAGATCTTTATAGCGATTAGTAGAATTTTTACATTTTTAGGATATTCATCCAATTTTATGGTTCTACTGAAATACTTATTTAAAATATTAGTTACTTTAAAATACTTTTGTTCGTTTTCTTTAAAGCGTCCACTAGATGCTATTAAATTTAGAATAACTAGTGCACTATTTGCGAGTTTTAATGTAACAAGGCCGCTTAGTTCTTGGTAATTTTGATTAATAAAGCAAAACATTTCATCATATATTAGAATCGCATCAATTTTGATATTTTTAATAGCGTTGTCCATCATACTGTTATCACGTTTTAAATAATGATACTTTGGTTCTCCGATACTACAGAGTTTTTTACACTTATGAATTATCTTATAAGTAAATGCAGTATCTTCATATGTCATTCCAACAGGGAATCTTATATCCCCAATTAAGTTTCTTTTAATCAATTTCGTCCATACAACTTCATCATATAATTCACCTTCAAGCATTGCTTTCATAGCTTCATTTCTATTGTGAAAAATTAATTGATGTTTACCGGTAATTAAAGTTTTATGACTATAATGAATCATGCTAGTGCAACAAGCAACATCACCTTCATGCTCTATACACAAATTATATAACAATTCATACATGTCTGATTCAACCCAATCGTCACTATCGACAAATCCTACAAAATCACCTTTTGCAATATCTAGTCCTGCATTTCGTGCAGATGCTAAACCACCATTTTCTTTATGAATTACTTTTATTCTTCTATCTGTCTTGGCATACTCTTCGCAAATAACCCCACAATTATCAGGCGATCCATCGTTTACAAGTATTAGTTCAAAATCTGTAAATGATTGGGTCAGGATAGAATTAATACATTTGTGTATATATTGCTCAACTTTATATACAGGAACAATGATACTAATCTTCGGTTTCAAATTTTTAATTCCTTTCTACATAATATAATTTATAAGTTTTTGAACTTCTTCAGTTGTATCAATTTTATCTTTTGATAAATTCTGACTTACTTTTATACATTCTTCTTTGTTATCGATAAGATATTTAATCTTTCTATATAATGTCTCCTCATTACATTCAACAATAAATCCAGTTTCTCCATCCACAATTTGTTCATATGCCCCAATAAAATTGGTTGTTACAATGGTCTTTTTTAAACATTTTGCTTCTGCGATTGTAAGACAATAACCTTCGTGCCTAGATGTTTGAACATAGATGTCTGCATTGGCGATATATGGATACGGATTTGGAGTTGAACCTAATAAGATGAAATCACTTTTTAAGTTATATTCTTCTATTAATTTCTCATAAATCTTTCTATCATTACCATCACCAACACAATACCATCTTACTTCATAACCCTCTTTAAGCAACTTAGCTAAAGCTTTTATTGCAAGATCCTGACCTTTCTCCTTTGAAAGTCTTCCAACTGTTAATATTTTTGTACCTTTAAATCGTTCATCAAAATACACATTTTCTGCTGACATTTTATTTATTAAATCAAATGAAATGATGTTATTAAAAATCTCGGCCTTGTTTTCAACTGTAGGTACCTTTTCAATTAAGCGTTTCTTGGCCTCTTTTGAAACAACAAAAACTTTATCGAATACATTGTATATTTTTTTATATAATTTCTCATTTATGAGATGTTTAGAAACATCAAAATGAACCCAAGAGATCTTTTTGGTAGCTTTTACTTTATTAGCTATATAGAAATCAATGATATCAGTAGGCCCAGCATATGATATTGCAATATCATAGAGGTTCGTGTTATAAGGGACATCCTTAAATACCTCCTTATAATAATAATATCTATCATTGAATTTTTTAGATAATAAGTAAGAAAAGATAAATGAAGGTATTTTAAACCATTGTCTAAAATTAAGGTAACCTTTAACAGTTTGATTGGGCGGTTGCATTATTATTGGCATAACATTTCTAAACCATTTAACCTCTTTTACATTAACCCAATCTGGAATATATTCCAAAAAAACACCTTTTTTTTCCAATAGCAATATTGTAATATCAAATTTCCCTTTGGGTAGAACTGATAATAAAGACAAGAGCGATTTTTCTACACCACCTATATTCATACTGCCGACCATAAATAAAACTCTTTTCATATTTTAAAAACCACCCTGTCATTATCATGTTCTTTTCTTATATAAGTATTTATTGTTATCCTACTTTTTTTGCAATTTTCATTTCTTTTGTAAAATTAGTGAGTTTATGGCCAAGATTAATTGATGGAACTTCAATAAATCTATAACACAAGTAAG
>NZ_JBALPP010000209.1:2486-3183 GCF_036965425.1 Neobacillus drentensis
TACCAAGGTAATAAGTACAACAGGATGTACTAAGTAAATGCTATATGACATTTTTCCCAAAAAGTGAACGGGTTTTGTTAGTAATATATTTGACAAGACTTTCGAACCTAACACGGATAATAAAATACCAGCTCCACCAATACATACAATCCAATCAAGTAAAATTTGATACAATAGGTAATCAATGTTTTTATATAATTTACCTATAATCATATACGGAAATTGGGTATAATTGTAAAAAGTAAAACTTATTACAATAAGTGGGTATTTAATTTGTTTAATTTGAAACTTACTAATAAGAGGTATCCTATATTTAGCAATTAATGCACCAATTATAAATATTGATAGGTAATGCAAAGTTATAAAATAATTTGTTGATATCGCAAGAGTAAACTGGGTTGGAAAAATTTTAATTAACAAAAATGATCCTATGGAGGTAATTGATGCCATCACAACGGATAACTTCCAACCAACTCTAAACAAAAACAATACCACAAAGGGAAAAATGATGGATATTCTAAACTCATGTACTAAAGACCAAATTACCATAAGCAAAGAATCAGTATCATATTCTCCTAAGAAAAGTACATGGTTAATTAATCCAGTTATAGAAATTTCCTTTGTCCAAGTTGCCCATATTTGCAAATTAGGAACCATTCCAATTTTTGGTAACATTAAATTGATTATTATAACGCTC
>NZ_JBALPP010000210.1:0-1131 GCF_036965425.1 Neobacillus drentensis
ATATATTACAATCCAGTATAATAAGGTAATTTTTGCAAGTCGTATAATACCAAAAGTAAAAACAACTGATGAAACTTTAAATACAATTGTCAAAGGGAATATATCAGTAAGCCGATATGGTGACGGTGAATTTTCACTTATGAAAGGAGAAAATTTAATCTTTCAACCATGCCATGGAGAATTAAGAGAAAGACTTAAAGAAATTATTAAAACTAGTAGAGAAAAACATATTGTATGTATTCCAAATGTTTTTGAAAGTTTAGATTGGTGTGCTGAAGCTCCAAGTAATTATTGGAGAAAATATTTAAACATAAATCGAAGGAAAATTTATACCTTATTAGATATGAAAAAGGAATATCATGATTCATTGGTTACAAGATTATATATAGATCATAATGATAAGGATAAAGCTGAAGAACGTTTTGAGAAACTTAAAAGACTTTGGAATTACAAAGATATTGTTATAGTAGAAGGAGAACAGAGTAGATTAGGTGTAGGTAATGATCTTTTTAAAAATGTAAGGTCAATCCAGAGAATAATATGCCCGCCAAAGGATGCATTTTCAAGATATAGTGAGATATTAAATGAAGTGAAGAAACAGGACAAGTCAAAGCTAATATTAATTGCGCTTGGCCCAACTGCTACAGTGTTAGCATTTGATTTATCACGTTATGGATTTCATGCAGTAGATATTGGTCATATTGATATAGAATATGAATGGTTTTTAAAAAAGGCAACAAAAAAACAACCAGTTAGGAATAAGTATATTGGCGAAGTTTCTGGAGGAAGTGATGTTGATGAAATCAGAGATGAAAAATACGAGAAGGAGATTTTTGTTATAATAAAATAATCCTTTTTATGTAACTTATTGTGGTTGTGAAGGGAATTAATGATGAGAACAACACATTCAATGAAAAATATTTCTATAAGTATACTGTCTCAATTAGTAATAATATCATTAGGTTTTATTTCTAGAAAAGTCTTTATAGACAACCTAGGAGCAGATTACCTTGGTATTGATGGACTGTTAACTAATGTTTTATCCATGGTTGCATTGGTTGAGGGTGGAATAGGGATAAGCATAGTATATAACTTATATAAACCACTTGCAGAAAATGATAAGGATAAGGT
>NZ_JBALPP010000211.1:0-2373 GCF_036965425.1 Neobacillus drentensis
GTAAAAAAAAATAAATTGTCATTTTTTAATGCGCTTACATTATAGTTTATAAGTTGTCTGTATTGTTTGAACATGTTATTCTAGCAATTGTATTAATATTTATTAACTATAAATGAGGCTAAAAGCTTACATACTTAAGTTCCTTTTAGGGGAAAATATTACAAGTCTATTTGTAAGAAAAATGACTAAAAGGACTATATTGTAAAGGCTATCATAAGCATCATTTTACTACATTTAAACTTAAAGGAGTTTGATATTAAATGGCAGAAAAACAATTTAAAGTTACAGCAGAAACAGGAATTCATGCAAGACCGGCAACACTTTTAGTGCAAACTGCAAGCAGATTTGATTCAGAAATCAATTTAGAATACAAAGGCAAAACTGTTAATTTAAAATCAATTATGGGCGTAATGTCCTTAGGAATTGGTCAAGGGTCAGATATTAAAATTTCAGCAGAGGGCTCAGACGCTGCAGATGCTCTAAATAGCCTTGAAGAAACATTGAAAAAAGAAGGATTGGCTGAATAATGACTTTTTTAAATGGAATTGCAGCATCAAACGGTATTGCAATTGCAAAAGCATACCGACTGGTTGAACCGGATTTGAATTTTGAGAACAAAACAATTGACGATCCTTCTGCTGAGGTTGAACGATTCCGTCAGGCTATGTCTAAATCTAAGTCTGAACTAGAAGCGATTCGGGACCGGGCAAAGGTAGATCTTGGTGAAGATAAAGCCGCAATCTTTGAAGCGCATTTACTTGTCCTAAGTGATCCTGAGCTTAATGCACCAATCGAGGATAAAATTCAGTCTGAAAAAGTAAATGCAGAGTCTGCTCTTAAAGAAACGGCAGATATGTTCGTTATGATGTTTGAGCAAATGGAGAATGAATACATGAAGGAACGTGCCGCTGATATCCGGGACGTAACAAAACGTGTATTGGCGCATTTACTAGGAGTTCAATTGGTGAATCCGAGCATGATTGCCGAAGAAGTAATCATTGTCGCAGAAGATTTAACACCGTCGGATACAGCACAATTGAATCGACAATTTGTCAAAGGTTTTACAACTAATATTGGCGGCCGTACATCCCATTCCGCGATTATGGCTCGGTCGATGGAAATTCCTGCAGTGGTTGGTACAAAAACTGCTACTGAGGAAATTAATAATGGCGACTTAGTTATTGTCGATGGACTCAAAGGGGAAGTACATATTAACCCAACACCTGAGCTTGTTGCTGAATATCGAAAAACACATGAAGATTATGAAGTTCAAAAAGCGGAATGGGCCAAACTTGTCAATGAGCCGACCGTTTCTGCTGATGACCAGCACGTTGAACTAGCTGCAAATATCGGAACTCCAAATGATTTAAAAGGAGTAATTGAAAATGGCGGCGAAGGTGTAGGATTATACAGAACCGAATTCCTTTACATGGGCAGGGATCAGCTTCCAACAGAGGAAGAGCAGTTTGAAGCGTATAAAGCAGTTTTAGAAGGTATGGCCGGAAAACCTGTAGTTGTTCGAACCTTAGATATCGGCGGGGATAAAGAACTGCCTTATTTAGAGTTACCAAAGGAAATGAATCCTTTCTTAGGCTTCCGTGCGATTCGTTTATGTTTGGAGGAACAAGGGATTTTCCGTACCCAGCTTCGTGCTCTTTTAAGAGCAAGCAGCTTTGGAAACCTCAAGATTATGTTCCCAATGATTGCTACATTGGATGAATTCCGTGAAGCAAAGGCAATTCTTGAAGATGAGAAACAAAAGCTTGTTTCTGAAGGTCAAAAAATAGCAGATAAGATTGAGCTTGGGATTATGGTAGAGATTCCATCTACTGCAGTACTAGCTGATCAATTTGCAAAGGAAGTTGACTTCTTCAGTATCGGAACAAACGATTTAATTCAATATACGATGGCTGCAGACCGCATGAACCAACGGGTTTCTTACCTATATCAGCCCTATAGCCCATCAATTTTACGTTTAGTAAAAATGGTCATTGATGCAGCGCACGCTGAAGGAAAATGGGCAGGTATGTGCGGCGAAATGGCAGGCGACGAAACAGCAATACCTGTTTTATTAGGTCTTGGTCTTGATGAATTCTCAATGAGTGCGACCTCCATATTAAAGGCTCGCTCTCTCATTAAGAATTTAAAGAAAACTGACATGGAAAAGCTTGCAAGCGAAGTTTTAAACATGCAAACAACCAGTCAGGTAATTGATGCTGTAAATGTGGCAACAAAATAATAAACACACAAAAAACCGACTTTAAATAGTCGGTTTTTTTTTGCTATGTTATAGGACAGTGGTGATTTTTAACACTATTGATTGGGGTGTAAATCAACAGCTAAGATTAACTGAGTTTTTTTTTTTTTTTTTTT
>NZ_JBALPP010000212.1:0-3704 GCF_036965425.1 Neobacillus drentensis
GGATAATAGCTATTATCTTTTTGGTATCGATTGGAATTGTTTTTCCACCGAAAAGGCCAAAATGATCGATTAAGGCTCCAATGAATAATTGCCCTGCTATTACAGCAACCATGGTGGGGGCTACCCCGATTTTTGGAACAACTATTACCATGATGCATACATACAATGCACCTAAAAAACCTCCTAGCAGCTGCCATTTTGGTACAGAAAAAATAGCTCCTAGATTGCCTTTTCCAAAGAACAAGACAAGAAAGAATAGGGCGAGTGATCCTATTGAAAACGAGATAAATGCGCCTTCTAAGGCCCCTGTTTTTTTACCTAATCCTCCATTAATTTGAGCTTGAATTGCTATTGCGACACCGCCGACAAATGAAATAAATGGAAAAATCCACTTCATTTTTTTCCTCCTGACACGAAATAAAGCGCTTTCAATATTTTAAGATATAATCCCTTTTCGAAATTGTTCACCAACAGCATGTGAACGATTTTGCGCTCCCAGCTTTTTGATGGCTGATTTCACATATTGTTTAACCGTTAATTCGCTTATATCCTTAGAAACAATTCCATTTTGGGTCAATAAAATGATTTCTTCTGCAAGGTAGCCTAAGGGTGAAAATCTAAATAAGTATGCATTCTTGACAGGAAAGAGCTCCATATACGATTCCAGGATTTTATATAACCTTTCTTCATGGCATGAAGCATGATCCAGCTTATGGATATGCTGCTGTAAGGTATACTGAGAAGTCAAGCTATCAACTCTTTAGGGGATACAGTACGTGTAAAATCGGGAATATTCTAATTATATAAATAATTATATCCTATAGATAGGCATTATGAGAAATCGTATCTCTTAATGTATGAAAAATATTCAATTAAGAAGGGAAGATGTGTTTTGGCCAATTTAGACCCACAAGCAAAAGTATACTTAGAAATGTTTAGCCAAATGCCCGCACTCCAGTCTTTAGACGCACAGACAGTTAGAGAAATGTTTGCTCTAGCACCGCCAGTTGAAGTGGAACTAGCTCCGCTTGCAAAGGTGGAGGATAGAATGTTTCCTGTCGCCGATGATGCTGAGATTAAAGTTAGAATTTATACCCCTGAAGGCCAAGGACCATTTTCTCTCTTTGTTTATTACCATGGTGGAGGCGGGTGATAGGGGGATCTCGAAACAGCAGATGCCAGCTGCAGAATGATTGCTAATAGGACAGGAAGAGTTGTGGTTTCGGTGGATTACAGATTGGCACAGCCGGAAATACTCAAGTTCCTTAACTTCGTTGCGGATAAATTCAAATTGCGTCCCGATATCCAGTTTAAAACACGTATCACGGAGGCCCATTACGATGAGGGGCAAAATAACTGGAGGATTCAGCTAGATGATGGAACAACTGTGCCTGCTAAGTACTTTATCACTGGCGTGGGATGTCTATCTGCTGCCAATCTGCCAAATTTTAAAGGTGAGTGGTACCATACAGGGCACTGGCCGCATGAGAAAGTTGATTTCACTGGTAAACGGGTTGGAATCATTGGTACTGGCTCAAGTGGGGTTCAGGATATCCCAGTAATTGCTGAGGAGGCGGGTCAGCTTACAGTCTTTCAACGGACACCACAGTACAGTGCACCAGCGAGGAATCACCCTTATGACCCTGAATACATCTGGCAATCAAAAGAGAACTTTATAGAAATCAAAAAACAAATGCGTAAGTCACAAGGAGGTCAGCCTGTACCGACTCCAACCAAGTCGGCACTTGAAGTTTCCAAAGAAGAACGTGAGCAGGTATACAACGACGCCTGGAAAAATGGCGGTTTAGGCATTTTTAGCTCCTATTATGACATCACCATAGATGAAGCTGCTAACGAAACTGCGGCTGAGTTTATCCGCTCTAAAATTTGCGAAATTGTAAAGAAGCCTGAAATGGCCCAAAAGCTGCATCCTTCATATTATTACGGTACTAAAAGGCCAATCATTGATACCAATTATTATGAAACATTTAACCGTGAAAACGTTTCATTGGTTGATGTAAAAAGTTCACCGATTGTAGAAATTACACAGAAGGGAATCAAAACCACTGAAGCAGAGTATGAACTGGATGCCATTGTATTTGCAACCGGGTTCGATGGCATGACAGGACCATTGTTAAAAATGGATATCAGGGGTAAAGATGGTATGTCCCTTAAGGAAAAATGGATGGGAGGATCCCAGACAAGAACCTACCTTGGAATAGCCAATTCCGTCTTTCCTAATTTCTTTATGATTACCGGTCCAGAAAGTCCTTCCGTTCTAAGCAACATGCCTGTTTCAATTGAACAACACGTGGAATGGATTGGGGATTGCATCGAGTATCTTCTGGAAATTGGTATGGAAACGATTGAGGCGAATGTTGATGCTGAAGAAGCATGGAGTCAACATTGCAGAGAGCTTGCAGAAGCAACGCTATTTACAAAGACTGACTCTTGGTATATGGGGGCGAATATTCCAGGAAAACCGCGCAGATTTTTGATTTATCTTGGCGGTGTTGGTGCATATCGTCAAAAATGCGATGAAATTGCGGCAAATGGTTATGAAGGGTTTAAACTAAAGTTCTCAAAAAAACCTGTATCTTAAATGTGAAATAACTTTTTATAACCCAAATTTTGGCCACTGAAATAAATAAGTGTCTAATATTTGGGTGTTTTTTTATTTTTCATAAATGTAATAATTTTAATATTTTTGTAATCTAAACAAGCCTCTCTAACATATGATACACCGATTGGTCATTTAAACATCATATTGGAGGGGAAAAAGTGCCAAGAAGATGGGGGTTACTGTTCGTTTTAGCTTTTTTGCTGTTGGCAAGTTTCACTTTTGGAATTCCCAAGGGGTATGCGGCTTCTGGGGGCAAGCTTATTATCATTAATAAGGCAAATAATCGTCTTGCTTACTATGACAATGGTCGATTTATCCGCGAGTTTAAAGTTGGGACGGGAAGAAGCAATTCGTTAACGCCGGAAGGAAAATTTAAAATTGTGAATAAGATTGTGAACCGGCCATACTATAAGGGGCATATACCTGGAGGAGACCCACGTAATCCCCTTGGCAACCGCTGGCTCGGACTAAATGCACGAGGTACATGGGGAACAACGTACGCCATTCATGGAAATAATAATCCAAGCTCCATTGGAGGGTATGTAAGCAGCGGCTGTATTCGGATGTATGATAATGAAGTAGAGTGGCTATTCAGTCAAGTGCCGATCAATACTCCTGTTGTAATCACCTCATCGGGAAAATCCTTTAATACAATTGCTGCAGCCAATGGCTATAGGGTTTCAGGAGGGGCTGGTACACCGGCAGTTCCAGTAATTACAAATGGAGGAATCCTTATGAAAGGAAGCCAGGGTCCTGCCGTTATGGAACTTCAACGAAAGCTGACTTCCCTAGGCTATAATACGAAAGGGACAGATGGAATTTTTGGAGTAAATACAGAAAATGCACTGAGACAATTTCAAAAAGCCCGATCGCTGACAGTTGATGGGATTGTTGGACCAGCAACGAAAAAAGCACTAGGGATTAAATAAAAATATCGAACATTAACGCACTATGGATTTAGTGCGTTTTTTTATTAAAAATTATCCTTATTTCTTATTTGTTCATAAATAGGCCATATTTAGCAGTTATGATAAAAGATAGATGGATTGGTTTGAATATGATATAGAACTGTGTTCTAAAA
>NZ_JBALPP010000213.1:0-2850 GCF_036965425.1 Neobacillus drentensis
TAATAAAATTATTAGAAGAAGGAAAGCTGTGTAATTAATGATGTAAATTTATGTCTTTTATGTAATAATTATATTTTGTAGAAATATAAATTTACAATTCATACGTAGTGAAAGTGGGAATCATAATGGCAACAGGAACACATACAGTAGAAATTCCAGTAGATGTACAAGCAGTTTGGGATTATGTTAGTGATCTTGAAAAATGGGCAACGACAGTACCAGCCTATAAAGAACATGAAATTATTAATGACAAGCAATCTATTTGGACATTTGAAGGCAGTGTGAAAGGTATTAAAAAAACAATACAAGCGAAGGTAGATATTACCGAATGGAATGAACCTTCAAATATTAAGTTTTTACTAAAAGGTTTATCAGATAATTTTACAGGAAGCGGTCACTTTACTTCAGAAGATGTTAATGGTAAAACTACAATGACTTGTAGGGTGGAAGTCCATGCAGGCGGATTATCGGGTGCGGTGTTAACACCAATTATTAAATGGGCTGTTCCCAAAGTGGCATCTCGTTTAACAGAATCTATCGCACGTAAAATTGCAGTATTCTCATAGTTGACAATGATTGAAAAACGCTTCAGAAGCAAAGATGTTAACAGTCTAATTAATGTACTTAAACAAACGGGTGCAAGAGTTTAATATCCAGGGCTGCCGTTTTTGGCGGCTTTCTTCTTGAGCTATTGAAGCAGGCTAGTAATAAAAAGCCCCAAAGTATATTTACTTGGGGTTATGCCTTTCATAGGGAAGATATGGCACTTTCTTAGGGGTATATGTAACTACATCAGAAGAATAGATTTCAATTTTTAATTTGTTTTCAATCGGCTTTGCAAGTATGAGTATAGGTTGATTGTATTCATTTTTAAAAATGAAATCAGGTCCATTCCAACTAACAGTGGCATCCCGCTTTGGTGGAACGTACGAAACCTCTCTACTGTGTGAATTACGCTGAACAACTTTTAAACCTGCATTATCAACTGCATTAAAAAGGGTAGATGATACTTGACAAATTCCACCACCATAGTCTTCTGAAAGTTCCCCTTTAACGATAACAGTAGCAGGCATATATCCTTTTCCTGGTGTTCTTTCTCCAACCACTTTATTAAAGGAAAATATTTCACCTGGAAAAAGAACATAATTATTAATGGCTTTTGCAGCAAGATAAATGTTATTGTTTCTTTCTTTGTTATTGGAACTGAAGAATGTTATATATTCCCCGATTTTTTCGCCTCTAATATTTCCAAGTAATTCACTGTCGATCCTTGGATAAATAGCAAGTAAGGGGACTTCTAATTCAGATGAACCATTATTAAAATAATAAGAAAAAATATTTTCTGCGAAAACTTGGCGGTTTAAAGAGTAACCGACTTGTTCTGGTATAATATGACCGTTTTTATCTATAATTGCATTTTTAGGATTTTGGGTAACCTGCTGGTCTATTTGGTCCATAAATTTTTTTAGCTTTTGATAATCTACAATCGGTATTTGAGGCAAGTGCATCGAAAAGTTAGTACGGTTGACAACTGAAATAGGATGACTGTTGTTAGTAATCACTAAACTTCCTGGCATATTCACTTGTTGAGATAAAATTATTAGCCCAAGTATCCAACTTAAATTCATATGCTTAAACCTCCCTAATCTAATTATTGAGTTGAAAGCTCCATTTCATGTAATTGCAGCTGTACTTTTATTGAGGTAATTTCTGGAAAGGAATCCTTTTGATGCAAATGTTGTGAAGAATTATATTTAGAATAAGACGCAACGACTTTTGCTAAACATTAATACTAAGAGAATGATGGGAAATTTATAATAATCTCCCTTAATAAGTGCAAGATAATAACGATTAATTCGTGGAGGTAATTTGTTGTGTTTAACAAAAAACGGAAGATAACATCGTTATTTTGGATGGCTATATTTGGCTTAATTTTAACAACGATATATACAATAATCCTTGGTATTTTAGGATATAGGACAATGAACAGAATCGATTATATTTATAAACAGAATAAACAAAAATCAAAAAATGGCTAATTTAGAATGGCTGAGAAGTCGCTCTTTTTTTATCCTTATTTAACTAACGGTAGCAGGTTAGTTTAAGTACATTTCTTCACAAAGTATAGAAAGCCGATCTTCTCAATAAGGAAAATCGGCTTTTTTAAATAATTTTAAATCGATTGGTTGCCATTAAGTCTCTATTACTAACCGTACTTTGGAGACTTTACTTGCAGTACATTAGAATTGTCACTAAAGTGGTTGCACTAATTCAACTTTTATTATTAAAAAGGTCTATTCAATTTTAATTCCTAAATCAAACACATAGGGCTGTTTTTGGTTGGAATAGTTCGTGGGGGATCGTTCAGCCATGGTTTCACGTGGTGAAGTGGCATTGATTATTGCAGCTATTGGTTTAGAATCTACTCTCCTTAGCCAAGATATGTTCGCAGTCATTGTTGTGGTAGTACTTGTGACAACAATCGTTACGCCACCAATGATGAAATTGTTTTTTAAATCAAATACTCAGAAGGAAAAAATACAAATTAATAAATAAGTCTCCTACAATAAATGTTTTTGCCTAAGAACAAATTAAAGCGAAATGATTGAAATAAGATGGTATATAAGGAGAAGACTATGAATTCCAGGTTAAATGTAGGGGATATTATTTTTCAATTACTTTATTTTGGAGATCTCTTATTTTTTATAGTAATTTTATTTTTATTTTGGCGTTATACGAAAAAGAAAAATGAGAAAAGAAAAAAGAAAAATTAAATCGTATTGAAAAAAAGTTGGATTTGACACAAAAATAATAGTCTTGTTTCAACTAACTGGGGCGATGCTTCAATAA
>NZ_JBALPP010000214.1:0-4246 GCF_036965425.1 Neobacillus drentensis
TCCCAATCTTTAACTCTTGCACCCGTTAGCACAATAACATTTCAGTTCATACCTGAATAAGGGTCACCGACGTTCCCATTTAACTCCTTAATGGTAGCTTCAATTTCCTTCCTTAAATCGATATTCAAATTTATATTCGCTAATGAAGCTTTAGCTTTTTCAAAACTTTTTTGTAGTCCCAATAAAGCGATTAAAGACAATAAATTATCAATTAATTTATTATTGTCTATGTCCCAATTGCAAATTACCCAATTATCAATACGTTGCTTTAAACCATCTTCTAAATATTCCAATGTATTACTTTGTCGTTCCGCTAGTTCGTATAAGGCTTCAGATATGTTTAAAGGACTGGCAGCATAATTTAATTCAATATAATTAATTAATTCGCAGAAATGAGATTTTATTTCCTTAACCGACAAATAATCAGGCAAATTCCTATAAAAACATAAATCCACAAAAGCACCTCATTTCAACAATGATTCGGTACTTTATTCTATTTCAAAGGCACTTATTCCTTCTTAAGCAAATCTGACCCTTTAGTTGAAGAAGGACAACAATAATTGTTCTAAGATTTAGTATCTGTCATTTATTGTCCATGGGAATCACCTCCCCGATGCTAAGACTGCTCAGTTACTTGGAGTGGTCTTTTTAAATTTTATTAAAAAGGCATCCTCCTTGAAGAAAATCAATTCATGTTCCACTTTGTTAAAGCTCACTATGTTTCTAATTACAAATAACATTTCTTGTTAATTAAAATAGATTAGACCCGATTCAGTTGTGCCTATTTTCAATTAGATAAGCTCATATCCAATCCAAAAGACATATGTCTAAAGTGTAATAAAATATAGAATGAAAGTAGGTGTCTAAATGCCTCCTTACTATGGATCATTTGGTTATCCGATGATGGGATACGGCTATCATCCGTATGGTTACGGTTTTCATCATCACCATTATCCTTTCTATGGTGGTTACGGTTTTCATCATCCTTGGCACCATTACGGACACTGTTGTTAAAAGAAAAGCGATTGAATATTTGAGGAGGATTTGGGAAGTCCCGATCCTCTATTACATAATTTTTAAATGGAAGTTCCAATTTTGTTTTTCTAAAACTATTATTTAAGTAAACTGCCACGTTAGTACAACAACACAAAAGGACCGCCGCAGCGATCCAAATTGGGACAAATAAAGAAGGCTATAGCACGATACAAAGCTATAGCCTTCTTATTGTATTATTTATAACTCACATATATAATGAACTAAGTCCTTATGATAGAGTTGACCACACAATACAAAACGCTATCTTTTTATATGATAACCTCGTTCATATTGTTTCGGTACATTTAACTGCTTGCTACGTAGTTCAATAGCTGCATGGGTTGACCAATATGGATCCACTAGCATTCCACGGGCAATTGCCACCAAGTCTGCATCTCCATTCCCAATCACTGCCTCCGCTACAGCAGGTTTCTCGAGCATTCCTACTGCAATTACCGGAATGCCGACTTCCTCACGAATCTTACGGGCAAAAGGAACCTGGTAGCCTGGGTAATTTCCTGGCTTTCTTTCACCTGGAATTGCTTCACCACCGCTACTAACATGAAGAATATCAGCACCTGCTTCTTTATAGGCTTTACTTAGCATAATGGCATGATCTAAATCATAGCCTCCATCAGCGTATTCTACTGCTGTGATACGGACAGATAAGGGCATGTCAGATGGTATTTCTTTTTTAACAGCTTGGATAACCTCTCTTCCAAAAAGGGAAAGATCTTCGCCGTATTGATCCTCACGTTTATTCGTAAGCGGTGATTGGAACTGATGGATCAAATACCCGTGAGCGGCATGAATTTCAATCATGTCTACACCCGCTTTAACTGCCCTTCCTGCTGTATCAGCAAACAACTGAACCATTTCCTTTACTTCCTCATTGGATAAAGCACGTGGAGTTTTATAGCCCTCATCAGGGAATTTTATAGCCGAGGGGGCAACTGGATTAGCAGCATCCTCGGCTTTTCGTCCAGCATGGGCAATCTGTATGCCTATTTTTGTACCATAGGCATGTACCTGGTCAATAATTCTTGAAAAGGCTGGAATTTGGTCATCTGACCATAAACCCAGGTCATAGTCCGTAATTCTTCCTTCAGGATCTATATCAGTCATTTCCATGATGATTAGACCAGTCCCTCCGATGGCTCGGCTGATGTAATGAACATAATGCCACTCGTTAGGCTTCCCGTCCTTTTCAGTAACCGAGTATTGGCACATCGGAGCCATAACAGCCCGGTTCTTTAGTTTTAAAGATTTCAGTTCAAAAGGTGAAAATAATTTATTACTCATTCCTTTTCATCTCCAAATAATTTTTTAATTTCTGGATCAGCTTTTTCTGTTCCTTTTTTTCTTACAAATCATATAAAAACATCCGTGTGAATTATGAAAAAATAATCAAATAATCTCTATGTCCTTTTTTAACTATTTTTCACTATTAAGGTACACTTATTCTGACATTAGCCTTGTTAAGCTAAACTGCTTACGTTACTTTAAGTACAACTCTTCACAATCTTGTAGGTAATAAAAAAGCATTCCCCCCTTATGGAGAAACACTAGACCTTATCTTAATAATTTTCTAATTCGTTATTTAAGTCCCTTAACAGTGGATCTATCTCGACCGTTACTGCTTCTTGATTTGTAGGAAAAATGGAAGGTTTAACTCCATCCTTCTTCATTCCAACAAGCCATTTGTCAATAAAATCATTCAAGTCAATCGATTTAGGTTTGAAATTTCTCCACTCACTATCGGCACAGTATTCCGCAAAATCCTTTTTAGGAAAGAAAGGAATCAACATACTTCCATCATCATTCTGTGCAGTTGCCCAATCTCCGTCAAATAACCCCCACACTTCCTCATAATCAACGACCTTCTTAATAAAATATTCATATCTGATTTTTGCTGGTTGTTTTATGAGAGACTCAAATTCTTTTTGATTCATATTCCTTTTTCCTCCGATTACTGCATTTACAAAAGTCATTTATCTATAATTCTTCAGTATGAAGTGAAATACCTTCTTTCACTAAACTGCACCTTTAGTTGAATAACAAAAAAGCCGCCAGATATGGCAGCTCAATCTTGTACTATTGCACCCAATAGGTGAGCAAGACATCCTAATTAAAATATTTTTCAATAATTAACTTCGCTCTTTCATCAATTTGGGAAGGCAACTCGTTGAGGGAAAAATATTTTAAATCCAAACTTTCACCATCATTCATAGCTAACTCACCACTAGTTTCTTCTGCCAAATAAACACATATAACATTGTAGACTTCATCACCGTTAGGATATTTAAAGTATAGATTACTTCCCGACAAAATATCAATAAACTTTAATCTTATTGCTTTCAAGCCCGTTTCCTCAAAGAGTTCACGCTCAGCGGTCTCCTCTAATGTTTCTCCAATTTCCATTGCCCCACCTGGCAACCCCCATTCTTTTGTGTCGGAACGGTGTTGAAATAAAATCTCTTTTTTATCATTCATAACAATTATAGTAGCACCCACCAAAATTAATGGTCTGTTTCCGATTAGTTCTCGTATTTCCTTTGTGTACTCAGCCATTATTTTCTCACCCCTGTTGATAAAGACTGTTAAAATAATTCTCCTCTTATATACGAATTTCCTTCTTGAATTAACCTGCACCGTTAGTACAACAAAAAAGGGATCGCAGCAACCCTACCTATTTAACTCTTGCACCCGATAGCAGAAAAAGCCCCTGTCCTGCTCTTTTTAATGTTTAGCGGGTGTATTTATCCTCGAAACGATAAAAGCCCTCTTGGGATTCTTGTGGGCTTACTTTAGGTTTGTGCGAAATAGGATTGCATTAGATTTAGCTACAATTTCTTGTTTATCGTTATAAATCGAACACTCCGTATGAATTAAAGTTTTGCCCTGTTTTTCAATTTTGGCATTTGCCATCAAGTATGTACCAGTAGCGGGTTTTAAAAAAGAAACATTTAAATCAACGGTTACAGCTTGTTGTATACCATCTTCATTTGCTGGTGACAAGTTTGATACAGCTACATCAGCCAATGAAGAAATGATACCACCATGTATAACCCCTGCACTATTAATGAATAGGTCCTGAACTGGCAATATAATTTGCAAATTATTATCATCAAGCTTTTTGTATTTCAAACCTAAAAATTCGTCAAATGGCTGTTTTATAAACATCTCATACACCTCTTATATATTAAATTTA
>NZ_JBALPP010000215.1:0-1571 GCF_036965425.1 Neobacillus drentensis
AAGTTTCCTTAATGCAAAAAATATTCTTTAAGTTAAAAATAAATCGGTTTGAAAGTTTTTCATAATATGCTATATTAGTATAAAATACTTTAATGCTTAAAAGCGTCTAAGCAAAAGAGAAAAGTGGGTTGAAACAACATGGAGAATAATCAACAGAACTTAAAAAAGGGGTTATTGCCGAGGCATGTCCAGTTTATTGCACTAGCTGGCATGATTGGTACGGGGATTTTTAAAGGAAGCTCTGATACATTGAATATCGCCGGGCCAAGCGTCATCGTAACTTATTTAATTGGCGGGCTCATCCTCTTTATCATCATGGCCGCATTAGGGGAAATGGCGCTGGCCTTTCCGAACTTCAATGTGCAGCATTTAGTCAATAAAGCATTCGGCTTTCAGGTTTCGTTTATTGTCGGCTGGCTGTACTGGATTAACTGGATTCTTGTTACTGTAGTGGAATTATTAGCAGCAGGAAGTTTTCTGCAATATTGGTTCCCTTCTGCCCCATTATGGCTATTAAGCTTCCTTTGTGCAGTTGTTATTGTAGGAATCAATTTAACCCAAGTGAAATATTATGGTGAACTGGAGTTTTGGTTTGCAGGAATTAAGATTTTGGCGTTAATCGCTTTTATTGTGCTGGGATTTTTCCTTCTACTAGGAATCATTCCTGGTTCCTCACACGATTCCATCGCCAACTATACAGCACATGGAGGATTTTTTCCACACGGTGCAGGCGGTATGTTTAGTGCTTTTTTAGTGGTTATGTTTTCTTATGGCGGTGCTGAATTAATCGGCGTTGCGGTTACTGAGACTAAAGATGCTGAACGAGTTTTGCCGAAAATTATTAAAGGCGCTGTTTGGCGCGTCATTATTTTTTACATTTTACCGATCCTGATTATTTGTGGAATTATGCCATGGAATAAAGTTTCGGGCGCAGAAAGCCCATTTGTTCAGGTTTTTAGCAGCACAGGTCTCCCAGGTGCAGCACATATTATGAATTTCGTCCTATTAACAGCCGTTCTATCAGCGGCCAATTCAGGTATATATGCGACATCGAGAACGTTATTCTCGATGGCACAAAGCGGTGTCGCACCAAAAAGCTTGTTAAAAACCTCGAAGTCTGGCATTCCTTTAACTGGAATTATGATTACAAGTGCCTTTATTTTAGGCGGAGTTTATTTAGCTTATATAACGCCTAGTCAGGTTATCAGCTACCTTATGACCATCCCAGGTTTTACGGTAATGTTAATTTGGCTTAGTATTTGTGCGGCCCAATTAAAACTCCGACCCCTTTATAAAAAGCAATCAGCTTTTCGAGTAAAATGGTATCCATTTACAACCATATTTGCAATTGTGTCCTTATGCATCATATTTATTGGATTTCTTTTAAACCCTAACAATGTAATTGGATCAACCGTTTCTCTCGTAACGGTAGCGGTTTTAATTATTCTTTCCTTCGCTGTTAAGAAAAGATGGACCTTAGTAAACTTGAATTCAATTAGGCAAGTATAAAAAGTCAGCAAAATTGCTGACTCAGATTGTCGAGAAAAAGTATTTTTCTCGGCAATTTTTTA
>NZ_JBALPP010000216.1:0-762 GCF_036965425.1 Neobacillus drentensis
AAGTCACCAATTAAAGGATGAATTAAATTATTTATATATAGTAATTTAATTACAAATATGAAGATTAACGAAATCACTGAGACAAGAAAAGGTCGGTTAATTAATCCAAATAATAGAAATAAAGCACATATGATGTAAAAAGTGATCTCAATTCCTAAACTCCAATACGAACCATCAACTAAGTCTATTCCTACCCCCGGTATAACTCCTTGAATCATAGTTAAATTAAAAATGAAATCCGCATAATTAACTTTTAGCACATCTAAAGAATAACTTCTAGTAACAAAAAATGTTATAATTACGGATGTAATGTAAGCAGGATATAACCTTGCTGCTCTTTTAAATGCGAACTCCTTTAAGTTAGCACTTTTAATTAATGTCATATAAATAACAAAACCACTAATAATAAAGAATAATTGTACACCAAAATACCCATAATATAGTTTGAAGGGATAATTATTGACATGTCCAAATGCATTATCATAAAAAATAGTAAAGTGATATAACACAACCGAAATAGCTGCAAATCCTCGAAACGTATCTAACTCTTTTAATCTACTTCCATTTTCCATCCTTATTTTCTCCAATGTTTAATCCTTATATTACAATCTAATATTGCACTTTAGTTTTAATGAAAAAATAATTATTTTTCCGTAAATAATTTAACTGGTACAAACTCCATCTATTTCGTAAGTTAAAAAAATGGTTTGAAATAGAACTTTAAATATTTTTAAAAAGGATAATTTGTGTTTCCTATATATC
>NZ_JBALPP010000216.1:787-2668 GCF_036965425.1 Neobacillus drentensis
AACCATTCATTGATATTACTTTACCTGGTATACCTACCACAACTCCATTATCAGGCACATCATTTGTCACAACACAATTGGCTCCAATTGCAGCATTATTACCGATTTTTACCGCACCAACAATTTTTGCACCTGGACCTATATAGACATTGTCCCCAATAGTTGCAACGCCTCTTCTCTTCCCTCTGTTTGCCATCCCAATTGTTACCCCTTGACTAATATTACAGTTTTTTCCTATTTTCGCGCCGCTATTAATAACAATCCCACCAAAATGACCAATGTAAAACCCTGTATCAATTTCTGTCTTTGGAGAAATTTCAATTCCAAATTTGTATTTATATCTTTGAAGATTTGCCATTGCTAATACATAAAATGGTAGCATTAATTTGTTCTTATGTTTTAGATATCTACATAATCTCATCCAAAATGTATAACGAAACCCTGGGGAAATGTATTGACGAAAAATAAGCTTCTTAATATTTACAGACTGACTTTCTTCATATCGGAATAAGTCCGAAAACCAAAACCTTTTTAACTCATTAAAATTCATTTGAAATCCCTCTTCGCTAAATGTAGTAAAGGCAATTAGTTGCAAAATTATAAACATGAATAAATAAACAAATAAGCAAGAAACTTCTTTAAAAAAGAGTTAAGCATTGAAAACAAAAAAGGGACTTCTTGAAGTCCCCGGCATCATGCTATTTAAATGGAATATCCATGATCTTTTTTCAAAATTTTATTAAAACAAATTAAACCTGAATTTTAGCGCTGAGAGGAGAGAAGCTAATGCCCTTTTAATATATTCAAACTCATCACTTTTATAAAACAACGTCAAATATATTATATTAGGAAGGATAAGACAAATACCTCCTCTAGTAATTAAAGAATAAAAATTAATTCCTGTCACATAATAGTTACATAATTCACTAGTAATAAAACAAGTAATAAATGTTAAAATTGCGTAGAATATATACTTTATAAAATACGTTGAAACTGACTTTTTAAATAAGTTCTTATAAACAATACATGGTTGTGTCCAAAAAATAGTTGCAATCGTACTTATTGTGGTTCCAAGAAATATCCCCACAAGACCAAAATATTTCGCCAAAAATATTGATGAAACTAAATTAATTACTGCTTCTATTAAAGGGGCATATTTATCCTGAACAAATAATCCTGCAGTATTTTTATAAGTTGCAATAGCTATGCGCATTCCTGCCAAATAAAAATTTATTAAAATTACAATAAACGTAACGTGGTCTAGTAAATATTTCTCCCCTAGCCACCAACTAATAAATGGTTCTAAAAGATTATACAAAAATATTAAACTAACTGAAAAAATCCAAAAGGTCATCAGATATGTGACTTTAAATATATTGTAACTTTTTTCACTACTTTCAGTGGCCATCATATTCCCAATGCTGGCCCCAATTCCAGTAATTATTGGACTTACTAAAGCTGCTAATTGATTTATTATCATTGTATAGTTAGAATAAAGACCTACAGTTGCAACGCCTATCAAAGAAGAAATTAGTATATTATCCGTTCCATAAACTATATAGCCGCCTATATTATGCAAAAACATAGCCTTAATATTACTAATAAGATTTTGTTTAGTTTCATTATCAATCTTAAACTTACCTTTTGTTTTAATATAAGAGTATCTTTTATCTACAATTTTACCATTAAATATATTTTGAACCATAAATATTATAAGATCGATTATCAAGTAAATTACGTAGTTTTGGGTTAGCATAAGAACAATAATTTTAGCCATAGTGGTAGTGACCTGGAATATTAAATTTGTTCTTGCTAATATATATCCTTTTTGATCAGCATTTATCAACGACCACTTGTGAGCATTTAAATAAGTAATTATGT
>NZ_JBALPP010000217.1:0-326 GCF_036965425.1 Neobacillus drentensis
TTCAAGTAAAAGGCTCTCTTAAATGATATTTTCTAAAAGCCCTTAAATTATGGCAGCATAATTTAAGGGCTTTTTAATCTATTAATTATTTTATTAAATAATTCTATCATACAAGTTATACATACATATTTAATTGCTAGATAGATTTACTATTTTTGAAAAAAGCAAAAGAAGTATATGGTACTGGACCATATACTTCTACTTAAATGTTGTTAATTCATCCATAATGTAGGAACTTCTTTTTTGTATAAAATCAAAAATGACTTTCTTTTCTTCATCTAGTGCTTCGGGATTTGAAGTAATATATGGGTCAAGGCTCATGTATG
>NZ_JBALPP010000217.1:372-1748 GCF_036965425.1 Neobacillus drentensis
ATCATTTTCCAAGATATTTGATAGGATATCCTTGTATTGTCTCTTAAATCGTGTAAGATGAAGGAGCCTAGCTGTAAGGGTGTTATATCCAGTAAACGGAACGTAATCATATTCCATCAAGCGTCCGCGAATATTTCTTCCCCAAGTGCCATCATGATCCCATGGACTAATTTCATATAATTGAGTTTTACTATTTTTATATAGTGCATAATTATGGATAAAACCATCATAGTTTTGAGTACAAACAACTCCTGCAACCCATTTTAGATATTGATTGATGTCCAATACTTTGGGGATTTCTTTTTCAAATTCCTCATTACTTAAAGTGTTAATCATAGCAATAAATTGTTCTAATTCCTCTAGATCTTCTGTAGTTCCAAATTTTATAGTATAGCCCTGGCTCAAACGGGTTTTTAGTTCCTTTTTTTTGGTTAGTAAGGAGAAATTGGCCCGATTATTGGTTGCATAAATGATTGGTCCTTCTGGTAATTTCCTTTTTTCTAGGAGATATTGGTCAAACGATTCAATCTCTAAGTATATGCCTTTACAATATCCGTTAACATAAAGGAGCACATGCTTTGAATGTGGAGCAATAACACCTATGCGGTCAAATAAATCAAAGGAAAGTTTATTCCTGCTCATCGTTACATCAATGTATTCGGCATTTAGGATAATTTCATGTGCACCATTGACAATAGTTGGCTTTTCAAATAGGATTCGATAAGATTTTTTTTTCTTATCTCTAATGACATTACCTCTATAGGAAATTTTTATTGAGTACCGATTTTCTCCTATTTTTAATTCTGCTGGGACTAAGTCATCATTCCAAATGTCCTTATTCAATTTCCTTAACCATTTAGGATTGATAAAAAGTTCATATTTTAACACTCGAATTCTCCTAAACAATATTTTTTTTAGATATATGCAGTTTACTCACCGTATGTGTTTAAAAACTTAAAAAATATCGGGTTAAAATTATATGTTTGTCTATGGCAAATGCGCTGATTCTACATAAATTGGAATAGAAAATAAAATTATTTAGAAAGTGGTGGAAAAATGGTTTTAAAAATTGATATTTCAGACTTACTTTCCCAAGCAAAACAAAACGACGTAGTTGGCTTTATGGATAACAATCCTACAAGTAAAAGAAGTAATAATGACTGCAGGGCTCAAATGAGTTCTTCAAGTTCCTCCAGTAGGGGGTCATCTAGCAGCAGAGAAAGAAGTACAGGAAGTGGCTCTGGCAGCGGTTCAGGCAGCGGTTCCGGCAGTGGCTCTGGAAGCAGTAGTAGAGGTAAAAAAGGGCCTGGTAAAGGTAAAGGTGGCAGCTCAGGTAGCAGCGGCTCTAGCAGTCGTGGAAGCAGCAGCCGTGGAAG
>NZ_JBALPP010000218.1:0-2977 GCF_036965425.1 Neobacillus drentensis
ATTCTAATATAAGGTATAAATTAGTAAATATCCTGATTAGTAAAAGATTATTATGGTGCTAGTTCGGTAGCTAAATTAAAGAAGAGGGCGTTATTTTCTTAATTAGGTCAAATAGTTGCATATTATTCTTTATATCCCAATAGTCTTAAATGAAACTACTGTCTAGGAAATGAAGATGGGGGATTCAATGGAGGACCGAGATGAAAAATTAAAAAACGTATCGCTCGGAACACGAATCATCGCTTTTTTATTGGACGACGTTATTATCTTGGGCTACCTCTTGCTGCTTTTCGTACTATCTTTTTTTGCAAGGCCGTTGCTGATTCCATTGTTCACAGCAAATTCTATATCAGCGGAAATCACCGGATTTCTATTGATTACACTACCTGTTTATCTTTATTTTTCCATAAAAGAAGGTGGGAAATTGCATGCGACATGGGGAAAACGAAAAATGGGGATAGTGGTCATGGGTGTAGATGGTCATCAATCGGTCTGAGCCGTTCGCTTTTCCGTTCTGCGCTTAAATTTGCTCCTTGGGAGCTGTCGCATTTTACGATTTGGCACATTGTCATACCTTCTGATTTCCCTGATTATTTGATTAATTTATTATTGATAACGATATACGGACTTGTATTCATCAATTTGGTAAGCCCCTTATTGAACAAAAATAAACAGACTGTTTATGACATTATCGCTCGAACTGTTGTTAGGTACAAAGACTAAAGAATCATAGAGTTTTTATATTAATATTGATAGAGATAATTCTAATGATGAAAGATGGATGCCTAGTTGTTATAAGTTTTTTTCCCTGTGTATTTTATTGAGTAATACCTGGCAGCCAGCTGAAACAAGACGATAGGTTTCATCAAAGTCACCAGTAAAAAATGGATCGGGGATATCTTTCCTGTATTTGGTCAGGTCCAGCAGTCTAATGATCTTTGGATGATTAGGCTTTCCAGTTATCCTGTAAATATTCTTTATGTTGCTTTCGTCCATACCGATAATATAGTCGAATCTCCAAAAGTCTTCTTTTTTTAGTCGGCGTCCAACCAGCCCATCAGTAGAGATATTGTATTTCTTCAGAATATTAAGAGTTCCATCGTGCGGAGGGAAGCCGATTTGCCATGAACTGGTTGCAGCGGAATCAACTGTGATTTTGTTTGTCAATTTTTCTTTTTTGACTAAGTGTCGAAACAGAGCTTCAGCCATAGGTGAACGGCAAATATTCCCAAAGCATACAAATAAAACGTTGATCATGTAGCTAACCCCTTTAAATTTATCTTTTTTTCATTTTAATAGTCTTTTTTGGAATGAATTATGTATTTTCAAAATAGTGGATTGGACAGATGTGTTGTTTTGCTCACCTCTAGCCGTTACGAGAGTCTTATTATATTAAGCTACTCCACCGATGATAAGAAATAAACATACATTGATTAGAGCAAATCATCTCAGTAAGCACCATCTGCCATGTAAAGTGCCTTCATTTCATTCGTAATCACAAATTATGTACAAAACAGAAAAATGGAACGGCGCTAGTGTTAATTTTATAGACTGTTACCCAATAAATCCTTGTGATTTGTCTTTATTTAGTTTTAAAATAACTCTTTTTTTTGTGTACAAGATGAATTGTGAAGAACTTCATTAAACTAATGGGGGCAAGAGTTTAGGTAGGATCGTAAAGACGCGACCCTTTTTTCTAATGAAATACCGCGGTAGTTTAGTGAAAGAAGAATGAAATTTAATCTCGAGAATTTAAAGGAAATTATAAAAATTTTATAGAAAATATTTAGAATGTCCGTTTTTAAAGGGAGGGTTTTCTGAATGGCAAAATTGATTTATCATATTGCAATTACCCTTGACAATTTTATTGCAGATTTGAATGGAGTAGCTGACGATTCTATATTTTTAAATGAGGGTGATCATGTTTCAGATTTCATATCCGATATTCAACAATTTGATGCGGTATTAATGGGGGGAAAAACATATGAATACGGCTTTCAATTCGGTCTTAAGCCGGGTGAGCCTAGCCCATATAAGTTGAAGCATTATATTTTCTCAAACACAATGCAGTTTGAATCAAACGATGTAGTGAAATTAATTAAAAATAACGCGGTAAACTTTATACAAGATCTCAAAATGAAGGAAGATGGAAAGTTGTGGCTCTGTGGGGGAGGTAATTTGGCGGGTTCATTAATTCAACATAAACTTATTGATCAATTAGTCTTAAAAGTTAACCCTGTAATGATTGGAACGGGGATACCTCTATTTGGCAGTGTTAAACTTTGTTTGAATTTGGAATTAGTTGACATGAAACAATATTCGAACGGAGTCCTTAAATCAACGTATAATATTATTTATTCTTAGCAATAAAGGTGAAAATCAAGTGGATTGATCCCTTAGTTATTATAATATACGAGGAGTAAGAAGATGGAATTACAAACAGAAAGACTTAAAATCGTTCCTTGTACAGATGAATTATTATCAACGATTTCAACAAAAGATTACAAAATAGGCCCTCATATAAAGATGTTTTTGGAGAAACTTAGAGTGGATTCTACTCAATTAGGTTGGGGTGTATGGCTAGTTATCAAAAAAGAAAACAATACGATTATAGGTGATATTGGATTTAAAGGTAAACCTAATTCAGAAAATACGGTTGAAGTAGGATATGGAATTATACCTTCAGCACAAAATAAAGGTTATGCAACAGAAGCAGTAAATGAAATTATTAATTGGGCGTTTAAAAATGATAATGTAGATAAAGTAGTTGCTGAGTGCCTACATGATAATTTTTCATCCATTAAAGTGTTAGAAAAGTTGAATATGAATCAAATTGGAAAAGTGAATTCTATGTTAAAATGGGAATTAAAAAAGGTGAGATGAGCTCAAGTTACTCATTTTAATATTAGAACTATTTTAATAGAAATTAATGGGAAGTGTTTGAAGACTGCCTTGCTTAATAGAAACTCAAGACGGA
>NZ_JBALPP010000219.1:0-1499 GCF_036965425.1 Neobacillus drentensis
GAGATAGAGTATGCAAAATAAAGGACAATTAGAGGTAATTAATCTGCAAAAATTAATACAAGATCAAATGGAATATACAAATTTTATCGTGAGCGAAGTAAATGACCACGCACTTAGAATAGCTGTGATAAATGGTGATTTTCACTGGCATAAACACGAGGATTGCGATGAATTATTTTATGTATTAGAAGGCGAACTTTTTATTGACTTAGAAAACAATGAAACCATCTATTTAAAACCAGGCGAAATTTTTACCATTCCAGCTAATACAATGCATCGAACTCGCTCAAATGAACGTACAGTTAACATATGTTTTGAAAAGAAAAGTAATGATATAGAGGGAACAAAAACAATAGAATCATATTCAACTAATGCGACTTTTTTTTAAAGTAATTAGCAATTTAATTAAATACGTTAAAGAGGTAAAATAATTATCTTCAACACTAAGACGTATTTATTTAGAATGAGGTGGAATCATTGATTTTAGTGAGTTCTTGTTTAGCTGGGTTAGAGGTAAGATACAACGGTTCACATAGTGTAGATAATAGGATTAGAAAATGGTTACAAGAAAATAAAGTCATTACTGTATGCCCTGAATTACTTGGAGGTTTTTTAACACCAAGAGAGCCTGCTGAAATAATAGGTGGTGACGGAGAAGATGTTCTTGACGGGAAAGCAAAAGTAGTAGAGAAATCGGGTAGGGACGTAACAGAACTATACATAAAAGGGGCGTACGATACATTTAGAAAAGCTAAAGAAGTTAATGCAACTATTATTGTTCTTAAGGAGTACAGTCCATCCTGTGGAAGTACCATGATCTATAATGGTGAATTTAAAGCTAAGAAAGTTGTAGGAAATGGTGTCACAACTGCTTTACTTAAAAGAAACGGTTTAAGAGTAATTTCAGAAGAAAAACTTACCGATATTCTTGATGAGATAAGATAATTCTGGTTCAACTAATTTAAGATATAAATCATGGATTGTGTTTAGAATTGATTCGTTTAGTAAAAGAGAAATGGGACTACAAAAGAGGTCCCATTCTTATTTATTAAGGATTGACAATATAGTTTTAACGAAAGGTTCCACCAAACTGTTGTTCAGCCATACGAACCAGCCTCTTTGTAATTTCGCCACCAACGGAGCCATTGGCTCTTGAAGTTGTGTCGGCTCCGAGTTGGACGCCAAATTCCAGTGCAATTTCATACTTCATTTGGTCTAGGGCTTGTTCTGCTGCAGAAACCAAGTGTTGGTTTCTGTTGTTATTTTTGTTTGCCATGTTGTATCATCTCCTATTTGGTGATAATGAAATGGTCTTACATTCCTAGTTTGATTGGAATAGGTTTAGTTATTCATAGTTCGACATGGTAATTTTTGGTTATAGTTAGATTAGGATAACTGCGGTGATCATTTTTTATTAACCTAACGAAGCAGGTTTGTTTAAGTAGACCTTATAGAAAATATTTATAATATCGGTGATATTTGGTGCAATTGTGTAAAAT
>NZ_JBALPP010000220.1:0-1888 GCF_036965425.1 Neobacillus drentensis
TTACTGCTAACTCCTTCGTGGAAGAGGCTTATCAAGCAAAAAGGTTTGCATTTGTAAGTGATTATGTAAGAGTTTATGCTTTATATCATTTTGGTGGAATATACTTAGATACAGATGTTGAGGTATTTAAATCCTTCGATGATCTTTTACATCACGATTCTTTTTGGGGTTTTGAGCAGGAGAACTATATTGCTACCAGTACGATAGGTGCGGCAAAAGGAAACCAACTTATTAAAATGTTTTTAGATTCATATGAAGGTAAAAAATTCATTAAAAATGATGGAAGCCTTGATGAATTAACTAATGTGGCGATAATTACTGAAATATTAAAAAATATTGGATTAGTAAGAAATGGTGAATTACAGGAAATTGATGGGATTGCTATTTTTTATCCACAAACTTATTTTTCTCCTTATGATTATATTAATTGTAGGAAATTTATAACTAATAACACATATGCGATGCATCTTTTCTATAAAAGTTGGTTGCCACCTAAAGCACGATTCAAAAGTAAAGTAAAATTTATGCTATCTAGAATTATAGGTGGAGACAATATTGCTAGAATTAGGAGAATTTTAAATTAAAGGTCTGGGTGAAAAATGAAAAATATCTTAATTTCTTCTTTTGATATGGAGGTCGGAGGGGTAGAGAGAAGTTTAATTAGCCTACTCGAAACATTCGATTATAAAAATCATCGTGTAGACCTAATGTTATATAGACAACAAGGAGAGTTTTTGAATTTACTTCCCACTAGTACTTGTTTACTGGATGAGGTACCTGAGTATACAACATTTAGAAAGGCAACAAGCGAAATATTGAAAGAAAGACAACTTGGAATAACCTTTTCTAGAGTATGTTCAAAATTGTGCGCAGCCATTTTAGGTAAATTCAAAGGAGTTACTGAAGTAGGGTATTACCAAATGCAATTAATGTGGAAATATGCACTACCATTCCTACCAAAAATAGAAAAGGAATACGATGTAGCAATAAGTTTTTTATGGCCACATTATTTTATTGCAGATAAAGTCAAAGCCAAGAAAAAAATAGCTTGGATTCATACTGACTACTCGACTATAGAAACAAATATAAAAATGGATCTAAAAATGTGGGATAAATTTGACCATATTGTTGCTGTATCAGAGGATTGTAAATTGTCGTTCATAAAAAAATATAAAGAGTTAGAAGAAAAAGTTGTAGTTATAGAAAATATATCTTCTCCTGAGTTTGTTAGAAATATGGCGGATGAGGAAATAATTAACCCAATGACTAATGACAGTAGATTTAAAATAGTCACTGTGGCAAGATTATCCCATGCCAAAGGTATAGATAATGCAGTATTAGCCTTAAAGAGATTAAAAGATAAGGGATTTTATGACATCGCCTGGTATATAGTTGGGTATGGTGGAGATGAATATTTAATAAGATCTTTAATAAAGGAAAATAATCTTGAAGATTGTTTTATCTTGTTAGGTAAGAAAACTAATCCGTATCCATATATGAAAGAAGCAGATTTGTATGTTCAACCATCTAGATATGAGGGTAAAGCTGTAACAGTAGGAGAAGCTCAAATACTTTCAAAGCCTGTTATTATAACCAATTATAATACTGCAAAAAGCCAAGTTCATAATGAATTTGATGGACATATTTGTGAGTTATCTATTGAAGGAATTGCAGATGAAATTGAGCAATTATACAAGCATCCCGAGGTTAGAAAAAGACTAACTGAAAACTGCAGAAAAAAAGACTACAGTAATAGCAGTGAGATAAAAAAACTTTATAGATTATTTAATTAACATATTAATTTAATAGATTTATTTAAAGGGTAAATGGTAAATGCCTTAAGGAGAATAGAATGGTCCCAAAAGTAAGTATAATAATTCCTGCTTAT
>NZ_JBALPP010000221.1:0-2308 GCF_036965425.1 Neobacillus drentensis
ACGTATCAGTTTAGTTGAAGAACATTTTTTTTAATAGCACATAAAAAAGAACGCCTAGAGTTCATCTTACAAAAACAATTTGGCATTCTTATTTGAAGAATGAAGTAATTATTTTTTTTACAAATAATCCAATTATTACACCTGGTATAACAAATAACATTGGTAAAAAAATAGGTCCAAACAATACACCGAAAATTTTAATATCAGTAGAATAAATCAAACCAATAGTGACAAAATACGCTGCAAATACAAAAGGAAGAAATAAAAAGGGAGAATTCTCTCCTCCTTCATTTGCATCCTTTACTGCATCCCACATTGAAAAAAAATACAGGCAGGGATAAAACATTAACCACTTGAAATTGATTTGATCAATAGAAATATCAGTTTTACCATGAAAACTTAAAATGATGGCTTTATTAAAATTTGATTGGATATTTACAAGAAATTCAAGGAAAATGAACAATATGCCTTTAACATATTTTTGATTTAACAGTTGTCCAAAACCGGGCAAAGCAATGGACCATAATAATTTCTCAATCGCATTCTTATTCAATCATATCCCTATTTCCTTTTGGTTTTAGCTATTTCAATTTCATCAATAGATGCAGGGGGTTTTTCCATCCAACTATGTTCAATCATAATGTTCGCTCCATCTTCCGCATAATGAGCAGCTTCAAGAAATATACGTAGAAACTTTGAACTCAAATCACGTCTAGCAACCGTACCTACTGCAGTTCCATAATAGCCAAGTGACATTCCTGTAAGCATGGTTACTTGGAACATCATTAACTTATCTGAAAATGGCGGAGTAGTAGATTTTAAAACTTCTGAATCATATGTGGGTGATTCAGATATATTTTCTTCAGCTAAAATATGTGCCATAAATTCAACAACTTTACTAGCGATATTTGCTCCTCTAACCATATAATTTTGAACATCTTTTAATCCAGCAACTTGAGCAAAGCCCAATAGTAACGCTTTACCAACAGCATTCCTTTGCATATTTTCATAAAAGTGCATGATTTCTAGGGAATTTATTGGGCGACGTTCTCCAAACCAACCAGTTAAATATCCTTGTTTCTCAATAAATTCAACTTTTTCTGGAATTGGGATATAAGCAGCTCTAGAATATAATCCTTTTTCTAATGAGACGTTTAAGGATTTAAAATATAATTCCCTGGTGAGGTCTACGGAACTTGAAAAAAGTTCTAATACATCGGAGCGTGCACAACCAGATAAAGCTGCACCATATGCAGTTAGACCGTGTCTTGACATATTGTGAACAAAATTTAAAAAGAAGGTATCAGAATATAATGCTGGAGCATTTAGATTAACATCCTCATTTTCACTAAAAGCAACGGGAATGGGATGATTTTCTTTAACATAAATTTCTGTAATGTTTTGTAACACTTTATCTGCTATGGAAATTGCAAAATTTATTACTGTTCGGATTTCCTCATCTTGAGTCTTTTCTTTAAAATACTTCAATACACACTTAGACATACTATTATTCATGTATCCAGTCCAAAGCTGAGCTATTTCAGGAGAAGTAAGACGAATATTATGTTCAGAATTCATAAGCAATTAGCCTCCAGGTAGTATATATTTTTAAATTGCCCTTTTTAAAAGCAAAATAATATATTTTTTACTTTTGATTATGTAGTTATTAGTTTTAATTAAATATTGACCGTTTCTACCAATTGCATCGAAAAGATATAGCTATTTGTGAGAAGATGTACATAAGCTAACGGGTGCAAGAGTTAAAGAGAGGTTGGCTGCGGCGGTCTTTTTTACTTGTTATGCTAACGAAGCAGTTTAGTTGAACAAGGAAAATACTAATAAGTATCGAATAATATTGTTAATATATTCAGTTTAATGGAGGTAATAATGTCTTGCCCTTATTGTAAAGAAGAAGTGAAATGTTTTCATAATACTGGAGGTGTAGAATGGAAAATAAGAAGAAGTAAGCTTATAAAGTATTAATATATCAAGCTTTTGTAGATATAAAAAATAATACTACTCATGAAGAGGCTTTCCATATTGCTCACGTATTCCACAATCTAGCGCTCCTTATGATAAAAGATTTTGAAGGAATGAATGAAGCTGAATTTTGGAGTCAATTAAACTTTCTTCAAAAAAAACTTGGTGTAAAATATTATAAAGAATTGTTTTAAAGTGCCTTAGCTAATGAAGGAAGGTTATTTTAATTATATTATGGGGGCTTAATTGAACTAACGGGTGCAAGAGCTCAAGATGGATCGCTGCGGCGGTCTTTTTTGCTTTTTGTATTAACGGAGCAGTTTAGTTG
>NZ_JBALPP010000222.1:0-1227 GCF_036965425.1 Neobacillus drentensis
ATTGAACTATATGGTTCTTGAACATTCAATTCTTTAGTAATTTTGTTTAAAAATGAATTATCTTCTAAGTATTTTGTTATACCTTTATAAATACTGTCTATTCCATGCTCTACTAATAAACCATCGACTTCATTATTAATTATTTCTTTTGCTGTTGGAAAATTAGCGCATACGATAGGTCTTTTTAATATTTTAGCTTCACAAACAGTAAGACCAAATCCCTCTTTTTTGGATGTTTGAACATAGATATTGCAATTTTTCATGTATGGGTATGGATTAATTTTTTTGCCGAGTAATTCAAAACAGTCATTTATGCCGTACTCATCAATCAAACTTTGAAGTTTTTTTCTCTCTGGGCCTTCACCAATTCCAAACCACTTAAATTTATAACCAGAGTTTTTCAATTGCCTTGCCACATCGATGGCAGTTTCATACGATTTTACATTAACTAATCTTCCAACTGTTAATATGTTTACCAATGGTTGTTTAAATTCATCTACATTAAATTCTGAAGACATTTTATATATCATTTCAGGATCTACTATATCTAAAATTACTTCAACCTTACTATTATATTCTTTTCTAAGCTTAGATACTGAATCTTTAATATAATGTGAAACTGCAATAATTTGATCAATTTTTTTATATGACTCAAAATCAACATCTTTGTTATATGATGCATTAACATAGTCTGTATTAATCCAGGCTAACTTTTTTGTTGCTTTAACTTTATTAGCAACAAAATAAGTAGGCATTCCTTGATTATAGGCTATAGCTACATCGTAGTCTTTCTCAATCGGGTTAAGTACCTTTTTTATGCTTTTAAAAACTACTTGTTCACCATGCAAAAATCTTCGCCCGAACTTATTAATCCTTAATAGTATTGAAGTTTTAATTCTGTATTTAAAGTATATAAATGTTTTTAGGAGAGAGTATTTGCCTCCATTTAAAAACACAAAATAATCCGGGAGAGGTAAAATATTCACAAACTTAGGTAAATATTTTTCCAGGTCCCCTCCTTTTTTAAACAACAATAAATCAATCTCATAGTTTGATGAATTTAACATATTTAATAACGAAACTAAGCTTTTTTCAGCACCACCAATGGTTAGTGAATCAATTACAAATAATAGTCTTTTTTTCATGGACCCACTTACTTTCTCTTTGTAAATTTGGCTTTAAGTTTCCTTAGAATATTTATATATATTCCATAAATAAGTATTGAAC
>NZ_JBALPP010000223.1:0-760 GCF_036965425.1 Neobacillus drentensis
GGTCTAAGGAATAATATTGGTGATACCTACTTTTATATGCATTCCTATTCAATACAAAAATTTAATTTTGACATAGATATTAATAAAGACTTTGGATTTAGTATTATTCAAGCGTTTCTTCAAAAAGTTTCATATGAACCACAAATATTAATCTTTTTTTGTGCATTAATTACCAATGTTTTGATTGTATGGACTATCTACAAGTATTCCACTTTAATAGATGTTTCTATATTTGTATATATAACCTCGGGAATATACCTGGTTACAATGAATGGAATTAGACAGTATTTAGCGGCTTCTATTAGCTTTGTGGCTACTAAATATATAATTCAAAGAGATTGGAAGAAATATTTTTTGATTGTATTATTAGCTTCTACCATTCATAAGTCAGCTTTAATCCTAATTCCGGCATATTTTATTGTTTGTAGAAAAGCTTGGAGGGCACAAACATTTCTGATACTTCTTGTTGGCATATTTGTAATGATTGCGTACAACCAGATTTCTGCTTTAATTTTTGGAGCATTGGAAGAAACACAATATGGACATTATGAAAATTTCTCTGAGGGTGGCGCCAGTGTCCTTCGAGTACTTGTTTATGCTTCACCACTATTAATTTCATTTATGGGCCGGAAAAGGCTTGAAAGGATTAACCCAGAGTCTAGTGATGTAATAATTAATATGTCTCTTATAGGTTTATTTTTTATGGTTATATCTACACAAAATTGGATATTCGCTAGAATGGCAATATATTTTAATTTAT
>NZ_JBALPP010000223.1:832-1130 GCF_036965425.1 Neobacillus drentensis
GATTATAAAACTATTTAATAAAAAGGAACAAAGGATTATATATTTTATTATTTTAGTTTGTTATTTCATTTTTTATATGTATGAACAAGTAATTACATTAAATATAAGCTATCAAAGTAATTACTTTTAAAAGGATGAGTTAATTAATGAATAAAATTGAAAAAATCCCGAGAAAGATACACTATTGCTGGTTTGGAAAAAGGGAAAAGCCTGAAATTATAAAGAACTGTATAAATACTTGGAAAATTAAGTTGCCAAATTATGAAATAATTGAATGGAATGAGGATAATTTTAATAT
>NZ_JBALPP010000224.1:0-485 GCF_036965425.1 Neobacillus drentensis
GTTCAGTTCCAGATAATATAAAATTGTATATAGAGCATTTATATTCTGAATTAGATGAAATGAAATATGTTGTTACAAGTTCAACTTTATTAGAAGGTGTTAATATACCAGCATATTCATTATTTCTATTAGACAATAAAAAGGGGCCAAGGAATCTAAGCTCTGCACAATTTAAAAACTTAATAGGTAGAATTTGTAGATTTAGTGAAGTATTCTCACCGGTTGAAGGTGATCTAAAGTATCTCGAACCAACAGTATATTTAATTGGTTCAAATTATATATCAAGTAATGCTAATTTAGAAGATTTCTTAAAAAATGTAATGAAAGTTGATAAAAAAGAAAAAGATGTACCCGTTAATGTATTACTAAAAAATGTTGAAATTACTCCTGAAAATAATGAACAAAAAAAGCTTGCAGATGAGTTTATAGAGAATTTTGAACCCGGTGTAATAAGTAACTATGATAAATCATATGCTCAAACTGAT
>NZ_JBALPP010000224.1:534-1041 GCF_036965425.1 Neobacillus drentensis
TGATATTTTTGCAGACCTTTTTTTACCATTTATAAAACAGATAGAAGGAAATTTATGGAGACTTTCTTATCAGGAAGCCAGAAATTTTTACAAAATGTTTCTTGACTGGAGGATAAAAAGTGCTTCTTATCGAGAAATGATTTCTAGTTTTATAGGATATTGGAAGTCCTTAGTGGAGAAAGGGAAAGATACAGATGTCTTTGTTGGAAGATGGGGAGATAAGACAAAATATAATGGATATAAACAGTTGTGGACAGATATAAAATCAAAAACACATAAAGAACGAGTTAATTTAGCAATTGTACGTATAAAAGAAGAACAAGATTTTTTGGATAATATTTTTATTAAATTTATAGAAGTAATTAAAGACCTAAAGTTAATCGATAAGGACCTGTATGAACGAATCAAATATGGAACTAATGACAAGTCTAAAATAACACTTATAAAAAATGGTTTGAGTCTAACATTAGTGAATTTACTTATAAAGGAATATCATCAGTACATGGA
>NZ_JBALPP010000225.1:0-482 GCF_036965425.1 Neobacillus drentensis
AAAAAAGGATCGCCTCAGCCATCCCGTTCCCTTAACTCTTGCACCCGTTACTTTAAGTATATTTCTTCACAATCTTAATTCACTTTAGATTAACTAATCATTTAAATCATACTTAAATATAGGGTTTATACACTCCAAAATGGATACTATTGCATTATTGTATCCAGACATTTTTTCTATCTCTGTTTCATTTGTAAATTCTTCTTTTTCAAACTGTACCGCAAGTGTGTTTATGATATTTAGGTACTTGTTTACAAATTCGTTCTCGTCCATAACTTTAACATCCACCAGCATTTCATTATAAGCTTGAAGTTCGCCTTCATCATTATATTGAAACTCCATTTTATCAAATATGGTATTTGTATTAGTAAAATGTATTTTCCTTTCAATAATATCAACTAGTGAAAATTGAATCATTTTCTTGTTTTCAATCATATCTAACACCTACTTTTTATATAAGGGTTAAGGTATTTATTCTCCAT
>NZ_JBALPP010000225.1:543-977 GCF_036965425.1 Neobacillus drentensis
AGCCATCCCAATCTTTAACGCTTGCTACCCGTTAGCTGTATATGGTGAAAAACCGAGTCTACGAAGAAAAATTCCCTAATCTCCAAAAGCGTATATGTGTTTCTTTTGTTTTATCGCATCTTCACATAGTTCTTTTAATTCTTGTGCAAAAGTCCTTATTTCTTGTTCTTTCTCACCAGTCAGATTGTAATTATTAATTAAGGCTTCACATATTACTAATAAATCTAGAATCTTATCTCTATATATTATTGTTTTCCGATAAGGGTCAAGATTCAAGAGAAGTTTAAAGTCATTACCATAGCCCTTTTCTATTTTAATTAAGTAAGCGTGTATTCTTTCGTTAAAATGAACATATTTTTCTGCCTTTGATGCTTCTTTATCGGTTACTCCAATTGAAAAATCTATTCCACACATAGCTATCACATCCTAAAACC
>NZ_JBALPP010000225.1:1084-1365 GCF_036965425.1 Neobacillus drentensis
AATCCCCTTCTTTTAAATCCATTTCTGATTTTGCAATTGCCATCATTTTAGAAAGGATTTCAGTTAAGGATTTTTTGTATTTTTTAAGTGCCTCTTGAAAAGAAACCACATCGGTATTTTTACATAAAGGATATAGTATTGCCCCTAATCTCAAATCATTAAGTGTTCTTGGGGTATCGACAGAGTTAAGACAATCTAAGATATGTATTCCTTGAATCTGTTCATCGAACACATCTCTACATTCAATATAAAACATAAAATCCTCAAACTCGATTTGCATA
>NZ_JBALPP010000226.1:0-2342 GCF_036965425.1 Neobacillus drentensis
TGTCAACTACTTCATTCTGTAAATTTTCACTAATTTTTTCTCTAATTTTATTATCCTCTAGCAATTGCTTTATACCATAAAACATTTCTCTTTCATCAAAATTCACTAAGATACCCGTTCTCCCATGAAAGATCTGTTCACTTGCTCCAGTGAAGTTTGTACTAATAATTGGATTATTAAAACATTTTGCTTCCGAAAGTGTTATACAAAAGCCTTCATGTCGTGATGATTGAACATATATATCACACTGCTTCATAAAAGGATATGGATTTGAATTGGCACCTAACAGTATATAATCGTTTTCGACTTTATACTTTTTAATAAGTTGTTCATATTCCTGCCTTGCATTACCTTCCCCAATACAATACCATCTCACATTATATCCATTTTCCTTTAATTTAGCTAAAACCTTAATAGTCAAGTCTTGACCCTTTTCCTTGCTTAAACGTCCCACTGTAAGAATTCTAAAACCGTTAAAATCATCATTAAATCCTATACCTTTATTTGCCTTGTTAACTATTAATTCTTTAGACATCATATTATGAAATGTTTCCGCTTTACCTTTAAGCATTGGTAAAGCTTTAATTAATTTGTTTTTCCCTTCTTTTGATACTACAAAAATCTTATCGAACTTATTATATACTTTAGAGACAAAATGTTGATCAAATCCTATTTTTGTAATATCAAAGTGAATCCACTGTACTTTCTTATTCGCTTTTATTTTATTCAATACAAAAAAACTTATGAAGTCCATAGGTCCAGCATAAGCAACAGCAAGATCATACACATTATCAAGTACAGGGGAAAATCTCAAAACATGGTGAAAATAGATACCTCTATTTTTTGTAAGTTTAGATATTAAGTAGAAATAGGCAATTTTAATAGCATTCCTTATATTACCTTTTTTCATGAAATTTAATGCTATTCTTAGTGGTGGTTCATTCAGCAAATTTTTTATACTGTCATAGCCCTTTAAATACTCTATTTGAACCTCACTTGGGACGTATTTTAAAAATTCCCCATAGTTTTCTAACATTAATAGGGTGATATCATATTTATCTTTTGGAATCTCATCTATCATGTTAAGCAGGGCTTTTTCAGTACCGCCCACGTTCATATTTATAATCATAAATATGATTTTCTTTTTCATAATTTCCTCCAGTTTACACCTACTCCTCTAGAAACAAATCTAGCTTCAAAAATTGATTCTCTGCCTCTTTAGTTATAAGCCCTAATTTAGTTTTATTATTCAATGATTTTTTTAAAGTTGACTCATCATATTGCAAATTAAGTTCTTCCATAGTTACTAAGATTCTATCTAGTTTAATATCCTTAAGCATGTTAGTAGTTTTTTTGCTATATATTAAAGGCATAATCCCGATTCCTAGCAACAAGCCGATAATATTTGCATGAAACCTTGCTGCGATAAATAACTCAAAATTTGAAATCAAACTAATAGCTTCTTTTATGTTTCCATTATATTCATATATAGAAACATTCTTTTGAAATGCAATAGAGAGATTTGATTTTATAATATTAGCTACTTGTAAATCGCCTTCTTCTTCGCAAAATGACATTAAGCAACATTCATACCCTTTGTTTATTAGTAATTCTATTGATTTTACAGTACTATTAATATAATCATCAAAAAACTTTGTTAACCCATGTTTATGTCTAAGATCAATAATTGAAAACCCAATTTTCATTTTATTGGATTTAATTCTATATTCATCAATATTCATTTGAAATACAATATCTGGGGCATACCTAACTTGTGGTAAATTTTCAAACAACTTATAAGAATATAAATCCCTAAAACAAACATCATCACATTGTTTAAAAAATTCCATATAATGATTAAAAAATTCAATTGTTTGATAGGGTCCGAAGTTTGCCCCTAGGACAAACACTGGTTTGCTCCTATCTTTAAATTCTCTAACCATTGCCATTCTATCTTTATACAAGGATTGATGATATTCTTCCTCTCTAAAGATAGATCCACCAATAAATATTAATCCATCATGTTCTTCCGCAACTTTTTCATAGTTGGTTAGGTAGTTTGTAATTTTCAAACGTTGTCCAACTTTATTAAATATTGTGTATCTTCTCCTATTAACATTCCCGTATTGTGAAATGAATTCGTCATAATTCTTGCCAACATAATTAATAGTAAACTCACAATTGGGATATTTCTTTGAAAGAATATCTAAGAATAAATCATCTCCAAGATTAAATGCCAAATAAATATCCACAAAGATTCTTTTCAACTTAATAACCACCATTAACTAATTTTCTACTAATCTGTAAAACTTCTCTAGCTGATTAATTGAACTATATGGTTC
>NZ_JBALPP010000227.1:0-1642 GCF_036965425.1 Neobacillus drentensis
CAAGTAGAATATCTTAAGGATATTAACAATAAGGACAATAATTTTTATAAGAATAATTATAAAAAAGACACTAAGTATATATCAAAATACACCTCTGAAAAGTCAGGATGGACTGTTATCAATATAATTGAGGATAAGGCACTAACAAAGGATACAACTAACATTATGAAAATACTATTTGCCATATTTGTAGTATTCAATTTGTTTTTTATTTTATATAGTAAAACCTTCTTTAAAGATATTTTGAAGCCAATAAAAGAACTTATCAAAAAAATGAAAGGTATTAAAGATGGAAGGCTTGATGAAATCACAAATATAAATACTAGTTTGGAAGAAATTAATGAGCTGGGAAGCAACTATAATAAGATGATAAATGATATTAAGAACCTTATGGTAGAAAGGGATTTGAAGGAAAGAGAACGTTCTAAGGAAGAAATGAAGGTCTTACAAGCTCAAATAAATCCCCACTTCATTTATAATACCTTAAATGTAATTAAATTAATGGCTATGATCTCAAAGGCAGAGAGCATAAGAAAAGTAACAGATTCCTTTATGAAGCTTTTATCTGCAACCTTTAGAAGTGAATCTACCTTTATTACTGTAAGAGAAGAATTGGAATATCTTGATCATTATGCAGAAATAATGAAAGTTCGGTTTGGAGATGATTTCAATTTAGTGGTTAAGGTGGAGGAAGAAGTAAGAAATCTTTATATTATTAAATTGATATTACAGCCTATAGTTGAGAATGCAATCGTTCATGGAATTAATGAAATTGATGGAGAAAAAAATATCATTATAACTGGATATATATCAGAGGAAAATCTTATCTTTGAAGTTGAAGACAATGGTAGAGGCATCACAGAAGAAGAAATTGAAAGTATTTTTACAAGTAAAGAAAAAAGCAACACAAGCTTTAATCATATTGGAATAAAAAATATTGAAAGCAGGATCAGACTGAATTGTGGACAAGGGTATGGAATAAAAATAGAAGGTGAAAAGAATAAATTCACAAAAGTAAAACTTATACTTCCTATACTAATGAAAAAGGAGAGTTAAGTATGTATAAAATGCTTTTAGTTGAAGATGAGCCTATTGTAAGACTTGCTTTAAAGTCCTTGATAGATTGGAATAATTATGGTTTCGATGAGGTTTTAGAGGCATCTAATGGAAATAAAGCTTTAGAGATAATAAAAGCTAGAGGGGATATTGATATAGTCATAACTGACATTAATATGCCTGTTATGAATGGCATTGAGCTTATTGAGGAAAGTAGACGGCTTGGCATTAATACTGAGTTTTTAGTGTTAAGCGCTTATGATGATTATACACTTGTAAGAAGTGCCTTTAAGCTCGGAATAAATGATTATATTTTAAAAACAGAAATGGAACCGGATAAAATTCTTAAAATGGTTATGGCTTCTTTAGAGGACAAAAAAAGAAAAAAAGGTAGTAAAAATCAAAGTGTTAATAGAAATGAACTAGTTAGGAAATTAATTGCTGGAGATTTTACTGAGAGGGATTTGGAGAATAGTGTACTAAGATTAAAAGGAGAAAATTATATTTGCTGTTCTCTACTTATTGACAGTTTTTTGATAGTTAAGAAAAGGTATGAGGATAATGATCTTAAGGAACTTATGAGTTC